>JAVBMC010000080.1:0-14262 GCA_031552845.1 Kiritimatiellia bacterium | reverse complement strand
CGGGGACGGCGATGCTGGCGGTGGTGCCCATGACGAACCAATTGATTTGGGCGGGGGGCGGGTCTTGGCGGCAGGCACCGAGGAGGGTGAGGAGGAGAAGGGCTGCAGTGCGCAGGAGTCGGTGCCCGGACATAGGTTGGTCGTCCTGACGGGAGTTATTCACCGCTGGCGGCGAAGTCGTCGATGCGTTTGTCGGGCCCGAAGATGAGGAGGCGGTCGTCTGCGAGGAGTTTTTCTTCAGCAGTGGCGATGATGACGGCGCGGGGGAGGGTGGGGTCTTCAGCCATGCGGCGGATGGCGAGAATGGTGATGCCGTGGGTTTGGCGGACGGCGGCTTCGGCAAGGGTTTTGTCGATGAGGGTCTCGGGGACGAGGACTTCGGCGATGCTGAAGCCGTCGGAGATTTCGAAGAGGTCGACGGGGCTGCGGCTGAGGAGGGAGCGGGCGAGGCGTTGGGCGCGGTCGCGGTTGGGGTGTACGACGATGTCGGCCCCGACGCGTTTGAGGACTTTGCCGTGGATGTCGCTGACGGCTTTGGCGACGACGTTGGGGACGCCGAGTTCTTTACAGCTGGCGGTGGCCATGATGCTGCCTTCGAGGTTGCTGCCGATGGCGACGACAACGGTGTCGCATTCTTGGAAGCCGGCTTCTTCGAGGGTGCGCACGTTGGTGGCGTCGCCTTCGATGGCTTTGGTGACGTATTCGGAGAGCTCGCGGATCTTTTCGCGGTTGGTGTCGATGAGGAGGATTTCTACGCCTTTTTCGGCGAAGCCTTGGACGAGTGCTTCGCCAAAGCGTCCTGCCCCGATGATTCCGATACGGTTAGTCTTCATGCGGCTGTGTTGGGGGTGCAAAAGGAACGGATACGTGTGCATCCGCCCTTTTGTTTGCAACGTGTTTAGGGGATGCGCTTGACGCTGTTGAGCGTGCCCATGTCGTTCTGGACCCACTCGGCGCATTCGGGATCGGCGCACCAGGTGCCGTTGATGACGAATTTGTATTCGTAGGCGCCGGGGGCGAGGGTCATGGCAATGGTGTAGTAGCCGTCGCCGGTTTTGTCGACGAGCTTCTTGCTGGCGGGGTCCCAATCGTTGAAGGATCCGGCAATGTAAACAGTGCTGCCGACTTCAGCGCGGACGGCAAAGGTGACGCGGGTTGTTTTCGCGCGGGCTGCGGGTTTTGCCACCTTTTTAGCAGGGGCAGATTTGGGTTCAGTAGCCTTTTTAACTTTCATTTTTTGACTCCTTTCTAGAGTATCATTGTTATCTACCGGCAGCAGTATAGCAAAAGAGGTTTCCAAACGCAATGTATTTTGGGCAAGTTTACGGGTTTTATTTAAGGGAGGTTTACGGCTTTGTTTGTGCGACGAGTTTTGGAAGCGGTTGGAAATGGGGCAAAGCGCCTTGATTTGGGGCATCTCGGCTTTTTTGTTAAAATTATCCCGCGCGAAGGCGGGGGAGTTAATTGTGAGAGTTGCTGTTTTAGTTGAGAAGTCGCGGGCGTATGGGCGGGCTCTTTGTGAGGGCATTGCTGCGGAGGCTGCCGCACGCGAGGGGTGGGAATTGCGTTTGATCGATGGGGACGGCGCAAGGGAGATTGAGCGGCTGAGCGGGTTTGACGGTTTGATCGTGCGAATATTGGATGATGCCGCCGCAGAGGCGGTGCGGCAGAAGGGCGTGCCGGCTGTTGATATATTTGGCCTGCAGCAGTATGAGGGCATTCCGTTGGCGGATAGCGATCATGTGGCTGTCGGGCGTTTGGCGGCGCGGAACTTTCTGGCGCGGCGGTTCCGGCACTTCGCATATTGCGGGTATGAGGGGGTGCGTTTTTCGGATGCGCGGGGGGATGCGTTTAAGGCGGAGCTGGCGGGGAAGGGGTTTTCGTGTGAGCGGTTCACAGGATCGGAGAGGCCGAGCACGCGGCTGTTGTCGCGCATCATCAATCATGAGCAGGTGGATTTGGGAGTAGACGCCCGGCGGTTGATGCGGTGGCTTGAGGATTTGCCCAAGCCGGTTGCGATCTTTTGCTGTCATGATATCCGGGCGTATCAGGTGGCGGTGTTGTGCCGGACGGCTGAGTTGGCTGTGCCGGGGCAGGTGGCGGTGTTGGGAGTGGATAATGACACGCTGCTTTGCGGGTTCACATCGCCGTCGTTGTCGAGCATTGATCCGAATGCGTTTGAGGTGGGAAGGCAGGCGGTGCGGCTGTTGGCGGCGCGGATGGCTGACGCAGACGTGAAGGCGGTGAACGTGCTGGTGCCGCCAAGGGGATTGACGGAACGGCGGTCGACAGAGGTTTTTCCTGTGGAGCCGCGGTGGCTTTCGGATGCGCTGCTGTTTATCAACCGCAATTATACGCGGGGTATTACGGCTAACGAGGTGTTCGACTTCCTCAAGCTGTCGCATACGTTGGTGGAGAGTGTTTTCAGAACAACGCTGGGGACAACGGTCAAGCAGGAGATCATCCGCTTGCGTTTGGAAGAGGCGGTTCGGCTTTTAAAGACGAGTTCGCTTTCCATCGAAAAGATATCAGAGGCCAGCGGTTTTTCCTCTCCACAATACTTTAATAACTCCTTTAGAGCGGCGTTTGGATTATCACCTGACCGATACCGTCGGGCCGACGCCGGTAGCAATTGCTAAAATTACAATCCGTTTTGCAAGAACCACAATTGCTTTTTGCGGCGGACTGATGCTATAATCGCTAACGTGAATAGTGGTTCCGAATGTTCAAGAAGGGGAAGGCCATGAAAAAGCATTTCGCGTGGATAGCCGTTTTTGTATTGAGCGTGTTTTGTGCAGAGGCTACCGTTTACCGCCCGGGGTTGATCCAAGCTAAATTTGATACGGATGTAAAGCCCTTCGGTACGCTGACGCCGGAGATTATTGCCAGCAGTACGTCCGATCGGATTCCCGGAGTTGTCATGGCAAACATCAAAACAGATGAGAGCGGATATGCGGCCGCAGCCAACAGTTATAGCAATCAATGGTCTGGTCTGGTTTGGAACTGGAACAAGCAAAGAACTACCTTTGGTTATGCCGGCCAGATCTACTTAGAGGCTGGGACAACCTATGCTTTCGGCAAACAGTTGGACGATGGCGCAACTATTCATATCGATGGAGTGCAATGGATTTCTAACGGGACTCACACCGCGTTTGTTTCGACGAACTTTACAGCGGCGGCCACAGGGTGGGTGCCGATTGAAGTTTGCATTTGGGATGGCACGGGCGGCAAGGGACCCACCGGTGGGACGTGGGGAAATGATTTAGGGTTGGCCTACAACACGCTCGGGTGGACCGAGCAGGCTCCCAAAGAATCATGGAGCCCGATTATTGATGATGGCAGCATGACGTTTTTGCGGACAGCAACATCGGAGTCGTTTGTCAGGTTGAGCGGGCTGAGGGCGTTGGATGGTGCAATCGCTGTTGACGTGATGACGCACGCACCTGTTGCAGCTAGTCTGACAGTTTGGCTGAGCGATGTGAACGGCGGCGAAGATCCGGATGCTTGGGGGGAAGTTTCACAGACGCTGGAAATTGCGGCCGGCGAACAGACGTATACGTTGACGTTACCGATTGCGGATTTATCATCTGAAGAACCTTGGTGCGGGGTTTATTTGGAGGGGACGGACGCTAATGGTGTGTTTTATGAATGGCTGGCACCATTTCAATGTTCAACTGAGCCTGTACTATGGCAGTCGATTGATACGGTTGAATATACGAATCTCGTCCTGACGGTTGGCATCGAGCAATTGGGGTTGGATGCCAGTTATGTGGATGCCTCTTTGGAGTTCGCTACAGATCCAGAGATGACGCAGATTTTCAAGACTGTTCCTGTGGCAACTGCAGTTGCCTCTATTCCCGGCGTATTCGCTGACATTTTAGTCGGCGATCTGGATCATACCACTACGTACTATGTACGTGCGAAGGGTGTGACGGATACGAGTATTTTGGGCGTATCCGAAGTCTCAACTTTTACAACACTGGCACCGTCGGCACCAAGTGGTGCTTTCATGTTGATGAATATCGGCTTCAATAGTTTCGCGGTTGATTATCAGATTACAGATTATGGCCTCGGTGCGCAAGAGTGCACAAAGGTTTGGGTCGAGGTTGCCACGCAGGCGGACTTTAGTGATGTTCAGCAGACCTTGGCCGGAACCGATGTGACCGGCGGACTGCCGGTCGTTGGGGGCACTACGGTGACGAGTCTGTCGCCAAGCACGCAGTATTTTGTCCGCTTGCGGTTAGAGAATGTCTGGGGCGAGTCATTTGAATTCGTAACGGATGCGCAGGTATTGCAAACCGCGTCGCAGCCTTATGTGTTCTCAGGTATTGGCGCACTTAACACCAGCAACGGAACTGATGTGTTCCTGTCCTTGATGAGTATTGAAAGCGGAGTGTCGCTGAATGTTGAATTGCTGTTGGATGATGTGTCTGTACAAACTTGGCCGAATGTTACATCGGCACAGAAGTTCACGGGGAGCTTAGGGACACTTATCGGCGGACACACTGTAAAGTTTGTGGTGACAGGTACTTTGAGCGCCGCTGCTCTGACAACAGAAATCTTTCAGCAGGCTGTTTCGGGCGGACAAAACATTTATACGGCCGGTCAAGCGGGAGACTTTGGACTCTTTCTATTTGACACGGACGATCAAGGTTCATTGCCGCCGCTGCT
The DNA here is from genome assembly GCA_031552845.1 of Kiritimatiellia bacterium. Taxonomy (GTDB): domain Bacteria; phylum Verrucomicrobiota; class Kiritimatiellia; order RFP12; family DVOR01; genus JAVBMC01. Next base: position 9,591 of record JAVBMC010000080.1, on the reverse strand, counting down.
GATGCCCGGGAGTTATTACCGCGTACTCAACGCCTCGGTTGCGCAGCTGCAGGATGACGGCGTTTCTGTACGGGCGCTTTCACCGGGCGGTACAGGTATTGAGTTGTGGCAGAATACTTTCACCGGATCTTATGCGGTCGCACGGGCAAACATGACGGTCGTTCCGCCGGCAATTGGTAATGGCAAAGTATTCCGTTATTTTGAAAAACCATCAGGGAACCCGCAGTGGGAGAGCGACGCGAACTGGGAGTGTTTGTCGCACCCGGGTTACGCCGGTTTTCCGCAGAGTCCCGATGATATCGCTATGGTGTTGACCACCAACCGCAAGTCAGTGACTTTCATGATTGGTGCTAAGGATTGTAATCTTGGTGGCTTGTATGTAGGGCATTTTGGAAATGTAGATGGTACGACACAATTGGAAAGCGTACGTGATGCCGGGGGCGCGTTGACATTCCGCCGCACAGATGGCGAGCCTGCATTCATCAAGGCGACCTGCGGCGGAACAAATGTCACAACCCTCCTGAACATGGGGGCTGCGAATATTGAATCCTGTTTGGGCATCAATTTACGCAGCGACTTAACGGTAGACGGCGGCTTTAACGGTGAAGACAGAGGCCCTTATTGGCAGATGGCGAATTTTGGCTGGCGCCGTTTGCTGCTGGACATTCCGGAGGGAATCACGTTCCGGGTGGTTAACGGACAGCCTTATGACTCTCGTACGCTCAATTCACGTTTTTATTTTACGATCGAAGTTGTTGTGACCGGCGGCGGAACGATTTGGAACGACAGCGCATACGCGCTCAATATCAGCGGTGATTGGAGCGGTTTTACGGGGCTTTTGCGTGAGCACGGTTACGGGCATAGCGGTTACGACCGTAATGCGAACTTCCAGTTCTACGCCAACACATTCGGCGGGTGCGTGTTGGAGATTTTGGGCTTTGTCTCACCGGATCTTGAGATACCCAAGTCAGCCGGCTATGTAGCCACCGGTATTAATCACAATTATGGCGGGCCGAGCAGTAATCCCGGCAACCGCTTGCCTGGTCAGATTCTGATGCAAGGCGGAACATTGGAATTGCGGTCTGAAGATGCCAAAGCTTGGGCGTCTTCGGCAATTACCAACAGTACAGACCGCCTGACGGTAGGCAGTGGTATGAATCGTTTGATTGTCGCTTCCCGTAATGCGGCAGATCATCCGACGAACACGTTCTACGTTGGAGAGTTGATTCATCCGGGACGAGGAACGATTCGGATGCAGGAGGCTACCGCAGAAAACGACAATCAACGTTCGTACACTCGAATTGCAAATTATGCCGCTCATGCTATTGGCGGCGGCGGAGCTTTTGATAGTGGCGTGAACTCCATTATTCCATGGATGTTCGGGCCGGCGCCAACCAAGACTTCGACGTATGCGTTTACCTCAGCCGATGAGACCGGGCTGGTTCGTACGAATGCGGTAACGAAGCTCAAGCTGGCGGATGTGACAGAACCGTTGCTCAACGTGTATAATGGCGGGGGAGACATCATCCTGAAAAACGACGTGACTGTCAATTCGCTGGTTCTGATGAATAGCCAATACAATCAAGGCAGCAACAAAGGGCAATGTTTAGGCACAAACCGCACATTGATTATCAGCAGCGGCGGCTTGATTTTTGCCAACAACGGCACCCACCTTGGCCGCTATGACTTACCGCCAGAAATAGCTGGGAATATTGTGTTTCCGCGTACGGCCTATGTGCATGCCACCGGGACAGGGGGCAGCCCAAATCAGATTGCCGCAAAAATCACGGCGGCTGACGATTTGGTATTCGGTAATGCCGGTATGGTGTCGTTGATGAATGACCAGACAGGTATCCGCGGGTCAATCTACATCAATAACGGTACGCTCTTCTTGGGTTATATTGATGGTAGTGTTGGCACTAAGATTGATTGCGATTTGCGGATTGTCGGCGGTGGTTCGACAGTCTGTGTGACTAAGGGTGGGGCACTTTCGTCCAACAGAAACATCATCTTTGAGGATACCAGCGGTTTTGCCGGTAAGTTGGATTTGCCGGCCGGTGTGAATGAGTTTTGTAAAATGCTCTTTGTCGGCGATCTCGAGAACTCATTGCCGCGCGGGACCTACGGGGCCAGCGGCAGCGGTGCGGAGTTCATTGATGACGCGCATTTCAGTGGAACGGGAATCCTGACAGTTCGCCGGGATACGATTATCCAACCAATGATCCTCCGCATATTTTGAAAAGACAAAGAGAACGGGTTCAAGTGTGATGCGGTGGAAATGCGCTTGAGTGGATTGTATCAGTGGGAATGGTTGGTCTTTGAGGCGTGCTCTGTTAGGGCGCGGTTGTTGCAGAAAAAGCAATTTGTTTTGCAAAACCTACAATTGATTTGTACGAAGGAAGAGTGCTACAATACAAACGCACACGATGAACGGGACATCAAAAAGGAGGAACGGTTATGAATAAGCATTTTCTATATGCAGCGTGTTTCACGCTCCTGACGGTTTGTGCAGAGGCTGTTGTTTATCGCCCGGGATTGACTCAGGCAAAGTTTAATACGAATACAGTGCCGTTCGGAACATTGACATCGGAAATCATGGCCAGTTCGACTGCCGACGTGGTTCCCGGTACTGTGATGGCGAATATTCAGGCGACAGAGAATAATTACTCCACGCAAGGCTACACCAATGTGTTATCGGGTTTGATTTGGAATTGGAACCAGAAGTATACAACGTTTGGCTATGCCGGGCAAATCTTTGTCAACGAAGGCACGACCTATACTTTTGGTAAATATTTTGATGATGGTGCCTCGATTCATATTGCAGGAGAGCAAATCTTCTCCCACGGAACCAATAACGTATTTGTGCAGGCAGATTATGTCGCTGCATCCACTGGTTGGGTCCCCATCGAAATTTGCGTTTGGGATGCCACGGGCAGTAAAGGTCCTGCAGGCTCGTCATGGGGAAATGATTTGGGTTTGGCCTACAACACGACAGGGGTGAAGACTATCGCCCCCAAGACTGCTTGGAGTCCGATTCTTGATGATGGCAACATGACCTTTTTGCGTACGACGACGGATGAGATTTTTGTCCGCGTTGAAAAGGTGACGTCATTAGATGGTGTCATCACGGTTAACATCATCACCGAATCGCCCTGTGCAGCTCGTTTAACTATTTGGTTGAGCGATGTCAATGGTGGTGAAGATGCCGCAGCATGGGGCAGTAATTCACAGGCATTGGATATTGTCGCGGGGAGCCAGTCCTATAGTTTTGATCTCCCGATAGCCGGGCTTACGGCAGCGGCACCTTGGTGCGGAATCCGTCTAGAGAGCCTTGATGCTGCGAACTTCTTCCGTGAATGGACAACGCCATTTCCTTGTGGGGCAAACCCTGCTGCTCGACCTGTTATCATCAATGAGATTTTCTATACCAATGTCATCGCAACGGCTTGGCTGGATTATTTGGGACTGGAGGCAAATACGGCAGATGTGTTCTTGGAATTGTCTTTGACGGCTGGTATGACGGACATTTTCCGGACAGTTCAGATTGCTGAAGGTATTGCGGCAACGCCTGCTGAGATATCGGGTTTCAACCTCGGCGAGCTTGAGCCTGCAACAACCTATTTCATCCGTGTGCGTAGCGAGGGTGACAATAGCGCCGTCGGGTTTTCGGATGTGACTTCTTTTACAACCTTGACGCCTTCGGCTCCTACAGGCGATTGCATGCTGCGGAGCATCAGTTTGCGCAGTCTTGGGTTTGACTATCAAATTACCGACTACGGCCTAGGTGCACAGGAATGTACGGAGGTTTGGGCGGAGATTGCGACGTTGGAGGATTTTTCGGATATGCAGTCAACTTTGTTGGCGAGTGATATCAAAGGCGAGTTCCCGATCATTAACAGCTTTGTGCTGCCGAATCTTCATGCAGGTACACAGTATTTTGTGCGTGTACGCTTTCGCAACCTCTGGGAACTGGATATGCGGACCGAGCCTATTGCGGTAAGTACATTTGCAAGTCCGTATGAGTTCTCCAACGTTGGCGCGATAAATGGTGCCAACGGAATGGATGTCTTTCTTTCGCTGGTCCGCATTGACAGCGGGGCGGAGTTGAGCGTTGAACTGTTACTGGATGATGTGCCGGTGCAGACTTGGCCAACCTTGACTTCGACACAAAAGCTGACATTTAACCTCGGAATGCTGAGCGGGACGCATACTGTGAAGTATCGGATTAACGGCACTTTCGAGAGTGCCAATTTGCCGGAGGAAATCCTACAACAAACTGTTTCCGGTGAATCGAATACTTACACTGCCGGAGCCGTGCGCGATTTGTTTGACTTCCATTTTCGTGTGGGGGATATCGGGCAGTTGCCGCCGCCGATGGCGCCGGATCGTTTTTACCGTGTAATGAATCCCTCTGTGGCAGAGTTGCAGGCAGATGGACTGCATGTGACCGCGTTGGCGCCGGGCGGCACGGGAATTGAATTATGGCAGAACACATTCACGGGAGCCTACAGGGTTGCCCGGGCGGACATGGTTGTTGTGCCGCCAGCAATCGGCAATGCTAAAGTTTTTCGCTATATCGAGAAATCATCCGGCAGTCCGGTGTGGGAAGATGTTGCCAACTGGGAGTGTTTGTCGCACCTGGGAGATGCCGGATATCCGCAGAATGCGGATGACATCGCGATGATTCTTACTACGAACCGCACTGCCGTGACATTTATATTTAATACGACACAGAGTACTTTCGGTGGACTATACGTTGGGCATTTCGGTAATGTAATCGCGTCGATTCAGCTTGAAAGCTTGAAGGAAGCCAATTGTGCCTTCACCATGGCGCGTCTGGATGGTGAAGTGCCATTTGTTCAGGCAACTTGCGGCGGCAGCAATGTCATTACCACGGTAAACTTCGGCTCCGCTTCGGATCTGTATCAGTTAGGGATGAGTCTGCCGAACGGACTCATTGTCAACGGCGGATTCTTGGGCGAAGATAGAGGTCCAAACTGGCAGCAGACGAGTTTTGGCTGGCGTGCCATCACTATGGATTTGCCGGCAGGGACGATGCTCAAAGCGGTGGAAGGACAGCCGTATGACGGCAACAACAACAATTCGAGGTTTCAGTTTGAAGGAACATTCCGAATCAGCGGAGGCGGCACCTTATGGAATGACTCCGCCTATACAATGAACATCTCCGGTGATTGGAGCGGCTTTACCGGACTGTTCCGTGATACGGGGTATGGGCACAAGAGTTACGACCGTAATGGTAACTTCCAGTTCAAAACGGGCACTATCACAAATGCGATGCTGGAGATTAAGGGTTTTGTTTCACCGTCGTTGAAGGTCCAAGAATCTGCCGGTTATTCGGCAGTTGGACTCAACCATAATTATAGTTCTCCTTCTGAAAATCCGGGCAATCAGTTGCCGGCTGCTGGAATTGTGTTAGAGAGCGCAATGCTTGAGGTGCGCGGCGAAGATAAGACCGGGTGGACGGATCTCATCATCCCCAATGCAACACGGTCACTAACACTTGCCAATGGACTGTCGCGTTTGACCGTTAGAGGAATTGGTGACGCAACTAAACCTCTCAATACGCTTACAGTTAAAGAATTGAAACATCCGGGATATGCCACCTTATTCTTGAGCGATTCTACGATCTGGGGTAAAACACAACGCACCCGTACAACTTTTGTAAACTGCGCTGACTATATGATTGGCGGCGGTGGCGCTTATGATAGCGGCATCAATTCAATAGTGCCTTGGATTGTTTCTACGACGAGAGAACAGAATGACGGCTGGCTGTTCTCGACCATTGATGAAACCGGTTTGGTCAGAACCAGTTGTGTTTGGCGGGTCGCGTTGCGGACGGACACCTTTGATCCTCATTTGAATGCAACGGTTGATAGCACGAGCATTACGTTGTTGGACGATGTGACTGTTAATTCATTGGCCTTGAATAGCAGTCAGAAGAACAACTCCATGGCTAAGGAACAGTGCTTAGGAACCAATCGTACGTTGACGGTTACCAGCGGCGGTTTGCTGTTCCTCAATGGCTCGAGCAACATCGGTCGTTATGATCTGCCAGCCGAGATGGCGGGCAATCTAGTCTTTCCGAACACAGCGTATGTGCATGCTGTGGCTGCGGAGAATAATCCCAATCAAATTGCAGCAAAGATAAGCGCGCCCAACGGTTTTGTCTGCGGGTATGTCGGCGCGTTGTCGTTGATGAATGACCAAACGGGTATTCGGGGCAAGATCTACGTGAACAACGGCACGCTCTTCTTGGGATATCCGGGCGACAGTGTGGGAGCCAAGATTGATTGCGGACTGCAGATTGTCGGTGGCGGTTCAAAGGTGTGCATCACGAAGAGTGGTACGTTTTCGTTGGACACCGAGGTCGTTTTTGAAGATGCGAACGGCTTTGCCGGCAAGATGGAGTTGTCCGATGGCGTGGAAGAGCTCTGCAGTAGGGTTTTCATTGGCACTGGTGCCCAGAAAAGAAAGTTGCCGTTTGGTACGCATGGTTCCAGCGAGAGCGGCGCGCAGTTTGTTGACGATGTGCATTTCAGTGGGACGGGAATCTTGACTGTCCGTCACGATCCGCGTATTACAATCATGCGTCTGTTTTAACAAATAAAGGGGAGAAGATAAAATGAAGAGATGGGGATATGCGTGTGTGGCGATGCTGTGCCTTGCCGGTGCTGCTTTGGCGGCGCCTGTGGGGCAGTATCGTTTGAACCTGAAGCCGGAGCAGGTGAAGAGCAGCTCGCCGAAGGTTAATTTTAGTTTTATCGTTGACGAGCAGCTGGATGTGGGCGATCCGCCTGCAGGCAAGCCGTTGACCGCGTGGAAGGCTGAACAGGGGACGGCGTTTCCTGTGCAGGCGATCATTGATTTAGGCGCAGAGGTGCCGCTGGCGACAATCTGGTTTTATGATATCAATAACACCGGCGACGTGATTATCAATGCCGGCAAGCCGGGCGCGTGGAAAGAAGTCGGGCGTTACGGATGTCCTTCTTATATGAGTTGGGGGAGAGTCGCGCTGGATGTCACAACCCGTTATCTGATGTTAGATGTGCAATCTCCCGGCGCGATGTTTACGGAGGTTGTGCTGGATGCCTACACGCCAAAGGGCTGGACGGCCGTGTTGACGGAGAAAGCCGAGGCGGAAAAAAAAGAGCGCGAACGCCAAGCCGCATTGGCCAAGGCGAAAGAAGAGGCTCTCAAGCGGCCCGTCATTACGATGGAACCCTTTGGCCGTCTCTCGCTGGTGGATGAAATCACGCCCGCCAAGCTGCAGGCGCGTCATAAGTTCTTCAGCGACCCTGCCTCTGCTGTGACGGTTAAGAAGATTCTCGGCAAGGATACCTGGGTCATTGAGCCGACCGAGGGTGAGTGCGCTTACTTCGTCGCTTGCTTGGCAGAGCTCTCGTTGCTCCGTCCCGGCGCTAAGTATGTGCTGGCTGTTGAGTATCCGGAAGACGATTCCCGCTCTATGTCGATCCACAATCTCGGCTGCGAAACTATCCGCGGCATTCACACCGGCCAAGCGCTGGGCGATGCCTTCATGGCCAAGTATGTCGATGGCTATGTCGAGTCCCTCAACATGCCACTCTCCGGCAAGAGCGAAGTCTGGACCGAGATGTTCCAGCTGCACGACCGCTACCCTGCCCGCAAGATGATGGGACGTAACGACGGCGTGCGCTCCGCCACGGCTGAGAATGGCGTCGACGTCATCATCTCGCAGTTCGCCAAGAAACACATCCCCGGCTCCAAGGGTGCTGCAGTCAGTGCTATCCGTTTGTATGAAGTAATCGACGAAGACAAGCTCCCCCTCGTGATTAACTATCCGCCCGCAGAGCTGCCCCGCCGTAACATCTTCTGGCGCGAAGAGATGGCCGATGGCGTCATCAGCGGCAAGAAAGAGATCCGCGGCCTCGACAACATGATGGATTGGTACAAGTATAAAATGGAGCTGATGAAGTTCCTCGGCATCAACACCTTCACCAAGGATCTCTTCGAGTTCGGCCACTGCCAGCACTGGGACCCCAGCGAATACGGCGGCAAGTGGATGAATTACAATTTTGAGATGCGCAAGCTGTGGGAGGAATGCGTCACCATGGCCGGCAAGTACGGCTTTGAAGTCTTCCCCTATTATGAATACAGCGGCAGCCGCGGACCTGAAGGCTTAGGCGTCAAACGCGTGCCGAAGCCTCTCAAACGCGATGATGGCAAATTCACGCACATCGGTTGGATTGACTCCGGCTTGGTCGATATCACCTCACCCGAGGCCTATGCCGACTTCAAAAAAATCCTCGACCTCACCGTCATCAAATTCCAAGACAAAGCCAATATCCTCGGCGCGTGGATCCGTCCCCGCATGCAAATGCCCGTGAGCTTTGCCGATGAAACCATCGCCCGCTTCGTCAAGGAAGCCAACAAAGGCACCGCCGTCACGCGCAAGCAAATCGCCGACGACAAAGACCTCTATAAACGCTACCTCGACTGGTGGGAAGCCAAGCGCCGTGAGTTCTTCATGGCCATGCGTGACTACATGCGCGAGAAAGGCGTCAAAGATGCCGTGGTCATGTACACCGGCTGTGCTGCTGAGCCCGGCCCCGGATTCGGCAACTGGCGCAACTACTTCGTCACCGATTGCATTGATCAGTGGAAGAAGCTCCTGCCGTCGGACGAAAAGCGCGAGTTCTACACTCCCGCCGATGTCGCCCAAAAAGACCTCTATCTCAGAGGCCTGCTTTCGCCAGGACAAACTTGGGGCAGCTGGGAGTTCCAGCACGCCAGTCCTGCGGACGATCCGCAGCACTACAAGAACGATGACGGCATCTTCTTCACCCATGCCTTCAACCGTCTCTACACCGTGTCGTCGCCTAAGACGTTCGACACCTTCCGCGGCAAGCAGGACCTCGCCATCGTTCGCCACTACTCGCTCAACGAAAACATGATGTACGACAAGAACGACAAACCGAAAATCGGTTACTTTGTCTGCGACTTTGAACGCGCCGGTGACGCCTGCATGCAGGCCGAGGCTGTGGCGATGGCCAATGGCGATCCAACCATCATCGGTTACCTCATGGGCAACAGCTTCAACCGCGGATATGCCGGAGTCGTGCGTGACTTCAACGCCAACTACCTCGCGCTCCCGGCCTTGCCCAGCACCGTCGTGCCGCAAGCTGCCAGCGATGCCGCAGTGGTTGTGCGCAGCATCCCGACAAAGTTCGGCACCTACCTTGCGGTCGTCAACACCTCATGGTCGCCCGCCAAACAAGTCAAGATCAAGCTCCCCAAAGGCAGCAAGGTCACACGGCTTGCGAGCAACCAGAGCATTGACAACACCGGCAGCCTGACGCTCGACATGCGCCCCTACCAACTCATTGCCCTGCGCGTCAACTAGACCGTTCCAATCCAGCGCAGGCGCTTACGCCCTACCATTGCGAACAATATACGCAAGGTAGGGCGTTTTTATTCGCTTGGGACTCTTTCGTCTTTTTGCTTATGGGTTGCTTGGTGCCGGGAGTTTGCCGGTGGAGCGGGTGGGGTACATGGTTTCGGCGATGTGGCGGGTGGCTTGAATGAGGTCGG
>JAVBMC010000059.1:0-25817 GCA_031552845.1 Kiritimatiellia bacterium | reverse complement strand
CACCGCGAACTGGCCGAAGGCGTCGCCTTCATCAACCGGCTCCCTCGCAAGATCTTTGACGGGCAAAGCGCTCTTGAGCTCTGGAATGCCGCCTTGAAAAAAGTCGCCAGAAAGTGAAATCATTTATTGCAATGAACCCCCAACAACCGCGCCCGCTGCACACGCCGCGCCGCCACTCCACGCCCCTCCGCCGACAACTCCAGCAACTCCAAATCCACCCACGCCGGCAACACCCGCTCCGCCGCCGCCACATAACGAAAATCCGTTAACAAAACCACCCGCCCCCGCTGCGGTACAACCAACACCCCATTGTCAGTCCGCACCCCCGACAAATAAAACACCGACGGCTCCAACGACAAATACGCCACATCCACCGCCGCTTTACGCAATTCCTCCCGAAACCGCGCCAACCGCCGCCTCAATTCCCCCGCAGGCACCCCGTTAACACCCGCGACAGACTCTCTTTTATTCCCCTTCATAACAGTCACCCCATTATACCCTGTACCCCCACACAAAAGCAAGCCAAGGATAACCACCCCACCCACAACTTCTCCCCACGGAGTAATACTGTAAAAAAGAAAGGGCGCGGAGTACCCGTGCCCTTCGTTCCTCTACCCTGAGAGCGCCGACGTCCCCGCCGGCATTCTCTCTCTTACGGCTCTACCGCTTGGGTCGTCAACCTGAACAGCTCCGAGCGTTGTGTCTTGGGCACCGCTACAGGGATGCTATAGAAGCCGAGGCCGGCGGTATCGTCGGTATCGCTGACGAGATACGGCGTTAAGATGCCGTAGAGTTTGTAGGCGGTTTTGACTCCGGTTTCATTGAAGCTGCCGCTGAAGAGCCCTGTCTTGGATGTCAGGGTGAGCTTCACGTTGTAGGGATTGTTGGTCTTGGCGAGTGCGTCGACTCCGGTTCCTTTGGCGTTGAACTGCATTGAGACTGCGGTGGTAATCGCATCGGCGTTCAATCCAAGTTTATACGGATTCTCGGGATCGTAGCTGGTGTCGTAGACGCTGTAGAGGCTGGTGAGTTGACTATACCAACCGCCTTTGACGCTCGGCTTACGCTCAAAGGGACCATTGGAGGTGGTGGTTGTAACGGTGTTGACCCAGTTGACGGGTTCAGCAGCATCAATCCGTGGTTGGGCGTCTTGGATGAACTTGACGTTGAGGTAGAACTCTCCGCCTTTATACGCACTGGGTGAAAGTGCTATTACAGTAGAGACCTCTGTGTCAGTCACCAGCAACACACCGCTGCCGGAGACGGTTGTGCCATCGGCGAGTTTACCTGCGGCTTTAACTCCGCCCATGGTATCGACCGTCAATGTGATATACCCTGCGCCATAGATGTCGCGATCGTTATCTTCCGTATAGAGCGACAGGGTGTAGTAACCCTTTGCCCACGTCAGAGTGTTGGTGCGCAGTTCCCGTTGAGGCGTAAACGTCTTATCCTTCCAACCGTTGCGAACCGCTTGTCCGGTGTAATCATCCATAACGGAGGGCAGATTGGTGACATTAAACACACCCAAACCTGCCCCACTGAGACTGATCGTCAAGCTGACGGAATTGGTCAGTTTGGGGCTGGTGCAGATAAATGCGGCATTGGTGACTGACATGGCTTCTGTGGCATAATCAATCGCATCAAACGCATCGGCCTTGAGTGAGTATTTCTTACCACCTAAACTCACCGAGCCGGTCAACTTGCCGGTCTTGCCCACCGTCAGCTTTAAAGCGCTGTGGCGGGTAATACCGTTCGTTGTGGCAGTATAGACGCCATTAAAGGTGCCGATGTATTCGGTGGGCAGGTCTTGAACTGTCCAGACGACAGGAAGCAATGCGCCAGCTTTTTTGCCCTCCAACGCTTGCAACACGGCAGGATAGGTTCCAGCCTTGGTGGGAATACCCGACAAGTAAACCTGTCCGTCAATCGTCACCAGCTTGAGACCTGTAGGGAGCTTACCGCTCTTCAGCTTGACGAATGTGGCGTTCGCTTGTAATGGCAAGAGCCCCAGCTTCGCGCGCAGACCGACACGCAATCCCGTCCAATCCAGCTGACCGCTCTCCTTACTCCATTGACCTTGGTCGCTGTTCGGATCAGTGGCGTAGGCCAATGATTCTTCATCAAATGCCGGAGCAAACTGGACAGGCATAGTGAACCCTTGAGGGAGCTCATCCGTGGTACTTGCAACTATATTCACACGTGTGGTTTTCGGCACCAACCAGCGTCCATCAATTGAACGCACGTAGAGGGTACGTGTGCCGGAGGGTACGCGGATGGCGATGTCCGCCGGGAACCAAACTTTACCATCTACACTCCATTCTAATCCGACGAGTGAAGCGGCTCCGACTTGGTCGGGATCAAAGGTAACCTCCACAGTCCCAGGGTTCTTGACGAATACAGCCGTTAGTGAAACATTTGTGCCGGGCATCTTTAATGTTGTCCGTGCTGCATAGGGATTGAAAGCATCGCCAAGTTCTTCATCCGGCATACCAATCCATCGTTGAAAGCCGTAGCCGACCTTGGGAATGTTTGCGATGATCTCCGCCAAGTCACCTTCATACATAGACTGTTGCGCGCTACCTTTGTGAGTGCCACCATCCAGTTCCAACATCACTGCAGTCAGCGAATGCCAAGTTGCCGTCAACGTATGATCATCCGAAGTCGACACCACCGTTACACCACCCGTCACAACTTCTCCTGAAGGTAGAGTCCAACCATCAAACGCATGTCCAACACGGCTAACCTTCGAAAATTCCGGATAGGCTGAATCAAATGATACGTTAAATTGATTCGTGCCATCAAGCGTCCCTCCTGCAGGCGCAAGCGTCAGCACATATACATTGGTTGACCACTGCGCATAGAGCGTATGGTTGCATGCATTCGTCACCAGCGCGACGCCGCCGGTGGCCACACCATCCAATCCGGCTACATCAAAAGCCCAGCCTTCAAACGAATACCCATTGAGAACAGGCTCAGGTAACTCCGGATAAACCGAATCAAATAGCACATTCAATTGATTAGTGCCGGGCAACGTACCGCCGATGGGTTCAAGCGTCACAACGTAGGCATTTGTTGACCACTGCGCATAAAGCGTATGATCGAGACGGTTGGTGACCAACGTTACCCCACCCGTCACCATGCTGCCTTCACCTGCCGCATCCAAGTTCCAACCCGTAAACGTATATCCGGTCAGCTCCGGTTCCGGCAGCTCCGGATAAAGTGCGCCATATGGAGCGTCAACACGGTTTGTCTCAACCATACCGCCTTGAGCATCGAGGAACGCATACGTCAAATAGACCGCCTCCAGCGTATTAGACACCCCTCCCGGCGTAAATTCAAAACTCATGGTTGCATCTGCCAGCACACCGTTCGTCATAAAGTGGCTGAAGGCTCGTCCTTGACTATTCGTCTCGCTGGCAGTAAATACCAACGACGTCGACACCCCTATCGGCACAACACCTGTTGGCGTGATATTCTCACCGGAAATCTCCACCACATTATAACCACCGGGGAACGCCCCCATATCACCGCCATCAGCAGCAGTTCCCAAGCATGGCGATCCAGCCAGCAAACGATAATCGCCATTCGCAGCATCCAAGAACTGCGGGTCTTCTTGAATGCACCCGTCATTCGTACCACCATCACTGGAGCAAGTGGCGACGAGAGAAGCACAGTTGTAAATATCATTAGACCTACTCGCCTGATTTCCCCACACGATGCAATTACTCAGCGTGCTTTCAAACACACCACCACCAGTGGCGGCCGAATTTCCGAAGATAGTACTATTATCCAGTATGCACTTATACGCTCCACCACCAGATCCCATATTTACAGAATTGTTTACCAAGAGGCAATTATTCAACATACTCTCGCTCGCACCACCACCATTATAAGAGGCCCAGTTGCCGGAGAGAACACAGTTGTTCAATATACAGCTATCCGCACCACCACCGTAACCACTGCTTTTACTATACACTCGGTTATTAAGAAGAATACAATTATTCAACGTACAATAGGCCGCACCTCCACCATAACTAAGAGCTTCATTACCAATTAGAACACAATCATTCAACGTGCCGCCATGCGCTCCACCACCTATATAATTCACACCATTGGTAAGGGTAAAACCGCAAAGCACGGGGATACAGGAACTGTGAGATAAATAGAATTCATAGAGCGTTGCACAACAGTTGGTTCCTCCTCCATCGATAATGGTGACAGCCGCGCCATTGACGCTTCGAATACTGATTTCTTTATTGATAGCGATAATCGACGTATAAGTTCCATTGGTTACCATTACCGTGGCGCCGACATCAGCGGCATCAATCGCAGCTTGAATGCTTTTCTTAGCCGTAGTCCACGTGAGGCCATCACCGGAATCATCCGTCTGTAACCCATTGACATAGCGTTTATCCACAGAGCTGAATGAACCCATATTAATGCGTCCATCGGTATAGATTGTTTTGGCGTGGACATCCAGTAACGACAGTTCACCTTCCAGAAAAGTCGGATCACCTGTCCCGGCACAGGGAGAATCGGACTTGAGTCTATAATTACCATTAGCAGCATCTAGAAACAATGGATCGGTCTGAATACAGCCATTGTCTGTCCCTCCATCACTTGAGCAGGTATAGGTCATGCTTGCCTGATAAACATCGTTCCCTTCAATAGTTGCGGTATTGCCCCAAACAATACAATTTTTTAGACCAGCCAATGCAGCACCGCCACCGCAGCCAGCTGAGTTACCGACAAGAGTACAGTTGTAGAGTTGAGAATGAGCAACAGCCCCTCCAAAACGTGCCGAGTTGGCAATGATAACACAACTATACACCGCACAGTTCTGTGCACCTCCGCCAAACCCATCTGTCGAGTTCCCGATAATCACGCAGTTGCTGACCGTACCGCCAAATACACCGCCAACGCCATTGGTAATGGTAAATCCTGACAGCGTAGCGTAACGGAGAAGACCACTGCTACTTAACGTGGCGCAACGGTTAGTACCGTCGCCGTCGATAAAAGTTACGCTCGCTCCATTGACGCTTTTAATAGTGAGAACTTTCCTGCCCGTCATGAGGGATGCATAGATACCATTTGTCACCATGATAGTGCTATCCGGTGCCGCGACATCAATCGCGGCCTGAATAGTCTTTTTTGCAAGTGCCCAGCAGGCACCATTATTGGCATCATTACCATCGGGAGAGACATAAAATATATTCGCTGTGCCATAGGCGCCCATATTGATACGTCCGTCGGTATAAATTGAATTTCCATAAACATCAAGCATTGGACGCTCAACCTCTCGAAAACTCGGATCGCCTATGCCGGCACATGGAGAATCAGTACACAGGCGATAGTCTCCATCGGCGGCATCGACAAACTTCGGATCGGCTTGAATGCATCCATTGTCCGTTCCACCATCGCTTGAGCAGGTATAGGCAAGCTCGCAGTCGTAGATGTCGTTGGTGACACCCTCTTTCGTGTTACCCCAAACAATGCAATTAAACAACGAAGCACGAATTACACCTGCACCATCATCAAAAGTAGCTGTATTACCAACGAGAGTACAGTTTGTCAAGGATCCGCCAGATGCACCGCCACCGCTGATGGCTGAGTTACCGGTAAGCAGACAATTGTTTAGGGTACCGCCATAGACGCCACCACCACTACCGGCTGAGTTACCGGTGAGCACACAGGCATTCAATCCACAGCTCCATGCTCCTCCGCCAAAGCTCCCTGAATTGTTGGAGAGAGTACAATTATTCAGCGTGCTGAAGTGCGCACCACCACCGCCATTGAGTGAGCTATTGCCAATGAGAATGCAATCATTCAATGTACCGCCACACGCACCACCTCCCGAAGAAAAACTACTGGCGTAACCATTCGTAAGAGTAAATCCGCACAATACAGTAGAAGTTTCGTTCAGCAAGCCATCGCCGAGCGTGGCGCAACAGTTAGTGCCACCGCCATTGATAATGGCGACGTGCGCGCCATTAGCGCTTTGAATGGTGATGGCTTTATTCGCTGTAGCAATCGGCGCATAGATGCCATTGCTCACGACGATGGTACTGCCCGCGGCCACAGCATCAATAGCGGCTTGAATAGTCTTTTTGGCAAATCTCCAACAAGATCCATTGTTGGCATCGTCACCGTTTGGCGAGACGTAAAACGTTCCATCCATCGTACTATAAGCACCTATGTTAACACGACCACCGGTGTAGATCGATTTGCCGCCAACATCCAGCATCGGCTCGACAGTAGCGGGATCACCCATGCCGACACATGGAGAATTTGCCTGCAGACGATAATCGCCGTTGGCTTCATCAACAAACTTCGGATCAGCTTGAATACATCCGTTACTCGTACCATTGTTACTGGAACAAGTATAAAAACTGCTGCCCTTTGCAATGTCCGCGCCGCTCCCCCCAGAGGTATTTCTCCAAACAATGCAGTTGGTCAACGTACAATCAAACGTGCCCCCTCCGTCATATGTTGACGAATTTCCAACAAGAGTACAATTGTTCAACGTACAGCGTGCACTTGGCGACTGCCCCCAAGCCCCGCCACCGTAAGCAGCTGAATTAGCGACGAGCGTACAGTTATATAGCGCACCAGCATACGCACCTCCACCAAAACTAGGGCCCGTATTACCGATGAGGAAACTGTTGTATAGTGTTGAAAAACTGGCACCACCGCCACATCCCCCTGCAGTATAGTTATCAACGAGAATACAATTATCCAACAAGCAATAACTCACCCCGCCGCCACCAGTACGTGCAAAATTATTGGTTAGTATACAGTCGTATAGTGTGCAAAAAAATGCGCCGCCGGCTCCGCTAACGATATCATCAATGGCGTCAGCTGAATTACTCACAAGAACGCAGTTGTTCAGTATGGAGTCATACGCACCGCCACCAAGTGCTGCCTTATTGTTGACGAGGATACAATCGTTTAGTGTCCCACCCTGTACTCCCCCGCCAAATACCACGCCATCATACCTGAGGTCAGGGCCAGAGGGAACTCCATTAGTCAAAGTGAACCCGCACAGAATGGTGTCCATTTGATACTGACCATCACCTAACGTGGCACAACGGCGATCACCAGCGCCATCAATGAGAGTAACATCCGCGCCATTGACGCTTTGGATGGTGATGGCACGGTTGTAGCTGTTGGTAATCGGTCCATACGTACCGTTAGTTACAGTGACGGTATCGCCGGGCCTTGAAACATCAACAGCGGCTTGAATGCTGGTGAAGGCGTTTGCCCATGATGTGCCGTCGCTGTTATTGCCATTGGGGCTGACAAAGAGTTCGGCGGCAGAAACTCCGAATGTGCAGAATAAAACCAGACCCGTTGTTACGATATATCGGATATGTTTGAGAAAGGATTTCATGCGATTCCTCTTTTAAGTTCAATGGCCGAACGGGCGCCCTGATCTGTAAGATATCCACAGCACATTTCCCGACCTGTTATAACTATAAACCTATCTGAAGACATTGTCAACTTTAAACAGACCAAACTTCCCTATAATCAAAACCTTAAATTGTGTATCCTCCAAAATGTTTATGGCAGCAACGGCCACACAACTTCCCTTTCTCTACATCTTGAATCTGACCGCCATGCTTGATTAAACGAAAGATTACTCGTTTAAAACCCATCCAATCTGACGGTATATCCGGTACAGCCATGAGCACGGATACGTGACCGCTATCAATCAGGGTTTGCGAGGCCTCCGAGTCGTGGTGCCATACAGCTCCGAGTAACGGTGCATTGCACGGAGCTGTACGGGACTATAGCTCGGAGGCCTCACGCAGGGGTACTCGGACGTGCATCATTTCGGTACTCGGGCGTGTATCGTTCCGCTACTGGGAACAAAAAAGGCGGAGGTTCAACACCTCCGCCCGTTTAAGCGTTTATTTTATATAGAGTTATTCCGCAACAGTCAGTAATTCCGTGAGCGTGCCGACAGCGAGCTTTTTACTGCGGTGGATGCGGTTGCGCACTTCCACGCGATAGGTCATTCCCTTCCGCAGTTCAGCCGGGATGCCGAGCGTCAGGCGGGAGGGTTTGTTATCGAGGAAGATTGTGGCGCGCACAATATCGCCCTTGCCTTGCGGGATGAACCAAACACCCTCATCACCCACCAGCAAATGCAGACGCAGGTTCTTTCCGTGAATGCAAGCCTGACGGGCAGTCTATATGTTGATGGCTCCTTTCGAGCTTGGGCTCCGATATGCGCTATGCGCCTCAGTGATCGGTCACCCAACGGGGTCAACGACGCGCAGTTTAGCACATTGAGAATGAAAATCAAGCGGTAGCATTCGGCATCATTGACTTTTATATTTCAACGGAAACTCCGATGGAGACGTTGGTTTTGAAATGATAGCAGATGAAATTGTGACGGTGTAATTATTCTGGATTGCTTCGTTGCGGGGGGTGTGTTATATTACAGGACTTATGGGTTTTACTTTTTGCGATAAGCTGGCGGCGGGGGAGAAGACGTTTTCGTTTGAGTTTTTTCCGCCGAAGTCGCCAGAGGGTTGGGCGAAGCTGTATGAGACAATTGCCCGCACAGCCGCGTTGTCGGTGGATTTGGTTTCGGTGACGTATGGTGCCGGAGGTGCTACGCGCGATAATACGGTGGAGCTGACAGGGGCGTTGCAGAATAATTTGAATCTGCCGGCAATGGCGCACCTGACGTGTCTTGGGCACTCGCGCGATGAGCTGGCGAAGATTTTGAATGCGTTGGCAGATAAAGGTATCCCGGCGATTATGGCATTGCGGGGCGACCCGCCGAAGGGTGAAACTCACTTTGAGCCGCATCCGCAGGGGTTTGCCCATGCGAATGAGTTGATTGAATTTATCAGACAGGGCTGGCCGCAGTTTAAAATCGGTTGCGCGGCCTATCCCGAGGGACATCCGGAGTCGTTCACGGCAGGTGAACCGCGAACGCTGGAGAGGGACATTGGTTTCCTCAAGCGTAAGCAGGATGCGGGTGCGGATTATGCGATGACACAGTTGTTTTTTGACAATGCAGCGTATTATGCTTTTGTCGAGCAGGCACGTGTCCAAGGGGTGACTATTCCGTTAATCCCCGGCATCATGCCGATGACGTCCGCGAAACAGATTGACCGTTTTGTAGCACTCTCCGATTGTTCGATTCCTGCATCGTTGCGCAAAGTCGCAGCGCAGGAGGATGTGGCTGAAGCAGGCTTTGTATTTGCGTTGGAGCAATGCAAGGACTTGTTGGCAAATGGCGCCCCCGGTGTGCACCTGTACACGCTCAACAACTCGGGTATTTCGGCACGCTTGCTGGAAGGTCTGCGGACACAGTAAAAACACCGCACTGCAAACTTGCACTCAAAGCGCATCGGTCTCTAACATTCATCGAGACGATGGCTTAAGCTAAGCCTGATTTCTTGCGCAACAGCCATTCTGCAGTCAGGAAGCCGACGAGGATTACGAAGTACCACCAGCGGTCCCAGAGTTTACGTTCGATGCGCTCTATCAAGACACGGTTACCCTCACCGAAGCTACCACGCAGAAGTTCCCAGTCGGCCAGCGAAACGGCCTTACCGCCAGAGAGCTCTGCTGTCACGCGCGGTACGCGCCAATCGGCTGTAAGGTGGATGAACTCTGCCGGACGCCGTGCAGTCAATACAATGAATTGAGTCTCAAGTCCGCTGGGAAAGTCTGCGCCGAGCGTACGTGCTGCAGTCGGGCAGTTGAGCTTGAGGGTATAGGTACCGGCTTCCGTGAGCGGATCGAGGAGGCCTTCATAAATACCGTTGGAGTTTTCGCGATAGGTCAGCGCAATCTTTTTGATATTCCGACCGCTCGCGCTCATGAGCATTGCATCGGCCTTGGCGCCGGCGATGGGAGCAAATGATTGGTCACACATGCGGGCAATCACGCGGATGGGTTCGACAGGCGTGTAGCTAAGCTGGTCAGTGCCCAAACGCACGAAGGTATTACCGGAGCGGAGTTTCTCGCCAATACCCCAGCGCATGACCTGTCCCCAGAAGCGGTGGTGATAAACGTCGCCCGCACGATAGCGGAAGCGCCATGTACGGTCGAAGTTGAGCATAAGCACTTTGCCGCGTCCTTGGGATTGTCCTACGACCAACGAGTTACGGGCTTCTTGTTCGCGCAGAGCGGAAAGGCGTTGGATGACTTCATCCGGTGAAGCAGTGGCGGCTTCGCGGCTTGCGGCGGCTTCATTACGTCCGACGGGCACAGCGGATGCCAAGACTTCCGCGCCGGGCTTAATGCCGGTGACAGGGATACGCCAATGGAAGTCGGGCATATCGGCCCAGATCTGCTCGTTTTCCGAGACGCTGGCGGACATGCGCAACACATCGTGCGAACGGCCGGCAGCGGTGATGTTAAAGCGGTAAGCCTCCTCCGGCGGTTTACGGGCATTGCGGTCGCCGGGTTCGTAGAGAATCGGCAGCAGGTTGCGGAAGTTTTGATTGCGGATCGCAAACGGCATGTTATCAGGACCTGCAATGACCACGAGCAACGCACCGCGATCTTCAACGCAATAGCGGATATTCTCAACCACAGCGGGCGTCAGGACATCTTCAGCGACATCGCCGATAATGATGACGTCGAACTTACGCCATTCTTCACGTGTGACGGGCAAGGCGCCGGCTTCGGCATCGCCAAACGGCCGCGAAGCCGAGGCCGCCGCAACAACTTCCTTATGGCGTCCGGCGATTTCATCCGGACGCATCAACAGGAATTGCAGGTGAACCGATTTATCGCGGCCATAGAAGAGGTTGCGCAAATAACGGTATTCCCAGCGAGGCAGATTATCAACTAACAACACGTTTGTACGGTCATCCGAGACAGACACATCTAAGCTCCAGCTGTTGTTGGCGGTCAGCTTCTCCTCCTTCAACGGCTCGGCGGTGACTTTGTAGTGGTGCACGCCCTGCTCTTCCGGCAAATCGGTTAGACGAAACTCTTTGACAAAGTCGTCGGAGTCAATCTCGACAATCTCCTCAGCAATTTGTTTTTCACCGCGGAAGAGGCGGAGCTTGGTTTCCTGTCCTTTAGCACCAGTTGCGAGGACTGCCGCTGTGACGCGGACTTTGTCACCCAAAAATACGGATTCAGGCGCACGGGCAAAGGCAAGTGAAATGTCAAATGGAGGCTGGGTGCCGCCGACAACAACCGTCGAGACGGGCACTCGGGCTTGCCCCAAACGGCGGGAGACGGCTTCGGTGCCGGCCTCGCCCGTATGGCGGCCATCCGTCAACAACAGAACGCCTGCCAATTCTTCAGAGGGGACTGCAGCAAGGACATCTTCCAATGAGCGAGTCACGTCCGTAACGGAACGGAAGGCGGCCTCTTGTGTTGATTGGGGCGTTTCCGGAAGAGCATTACCTGCGGCAGTTTCATCTTCAGTAGGCGGCGCCAGTTTGCCGGAGGCCAAGAGTTCGGGGTCTACACGATCCGCACTGCGTCCAAAGCGGAAGAGGTCAACATAATAACTTGCCTGAAGCGCATCATACAAGCCGGTACGGCCCGTGGGAAAGAGCGCCTCACGCACCAAACGGTCGCGTGGCACTTCGACTTGCTTGCGCAGATGGGTGCGAAAGTCTTCGGACAAGGCATCCCAGAGCAACGTATCCCCGGCGATGGCAACACGAGCGAAAAGACTTTCATTTTCGTTGCCTGAAGCATGGCGGTTGAGGAGATCAACAGTCGAAGCCAAGGTTGCTTTGATATCCTTCTTGTCTTTAACAGCAGCTTCCATGCGACCGATAGCAGGCAGAACTTCATCGCGGAAGCTTTGCAGTGCGCGCTCAAGAGATTCACGGTGCGGGCGCTGTTTGTCGGTCAATGCTACTTTAATCAGCGGAACAACGTTATTGGTCAAAGTAGTGCCGAAGGTGCGCGCACGTGCAAGCTGCTCAAGCAACGCTTCGCGCTGTTCGT
Organism: Kiritimatiellia bacterium; assembly: GCA_031552845.1. Lineage (GTDB taxonomy): Bacteria > Verrucomicrobiota > Kiritimatiellia > RFP12 > DVOR01 > JAVBMC01. The sequence goes on along the minus strand of JAVBMC010000059.1, from coordinate 13,874 downwards.
CGGCAAAGCCTCCGGGCTGATTTGTCGAGGTCAGGCTTTCTGTTCCGAGCTGGCGCCAAACGGCCAAACTCTTCTGGACCTCGGCAGCACTGCGTAAGGTATCCCGCAGGGGACGCTGCAACAGGAGATCCAGATTGTCTTTTTCTTTCTCACCTTCAACTGCGGCAAAGACGGACTTACCGTCAAACTTGGGCGTCAGCCAACCGAGTCCTTGTGCAGTATCCAGTATTTCCGTCAAACGCCATTGCAAGTCGGGCTTGTACATGGAGTCTGAGGCGTCGGCCAACACCGCCACGCGGCGGCGGACAGTACGGGAGCGGTCAGTAACAAATACAGGTTGCAAGACAATGAACAGCGTCAAGCCAACTGCCAGCAAGCGCATCAGGACAAGCCAGCGGGCAAACTTTTTGGGGACGATTTCACACTCGTGTTCATAGAACAGCGCAATGCCATCAATCAGCATGGCTGTGAGCAGTGAGAAGCCCCACAACGACATCGCACCGGAGAGGAAGAGTCCGCGGGCAACAACTTGCAACGTGACCCAGACGGCTACGGTACCAACAACGACGCAAGGCAGCCAACGCAAGGAAAGGTCAAACAGCTGACGCGACATCGGCAGCTTGGCCTGCGGAGCGTTCGGGTCTTCTGCAGTTGCCCCACCCTCCACATGGATGGAACGTTTGAGCTTTTTACCAAGGTAGGCATGCAAAACATACCACCCCGCCAAAGCAACCACGGCTGCGGTCAGCAAGATCAATACCGGAATCGTATCCGGCAGCAAATCTGTTCTTCCAATATTCTGGTCCATAAAGCGGGCTAACTGCGCATGGCTTCCAACTGCTTATCAAAAGCAGCGGCAGCAGCGGCGTTCTTGTCATCAAATCCTACTTGCTCGGTCTCCCCGGTGCGGCGTTGAATGGCGATCCAACGCGTCAGGGCGATTTCCAAAATGAACAGCAACAATGCAAACCCGGCCAACGTCCGCCAGATTTCCTTACCGAAGTTTTGTCCGGCAATCGCCTTTTGAACCTCCTCGGCTTTAGTAGCAGTCAACAAATCGGCGTATTTGCGGATGGAGTCCATTGCATCGGGCGAAAGCACCGCCATGTCGCTCTCCGTAATACCTGCTTTAACACTGAGCGAAATCTCTTGGTTGGCATCCAGCACCGGCATCAACGCATCTAAGAAGAATCCCGGCACGCGCACCGAATAAACGCCCGGTGTCATACTGCGGGTAATGCGTAAGGTGATGCCATCACGTGTTTGAGCAATGTGTCCGCGAAAAACCGAACCATCCGGTGCTTGAATATCTGTTTCCTCACCCAACGGCGAATCCTTCAACTGCGTCGCACGGTAGGGCAACAGGAATTCCTTTGGAATCACCTGTTCACCGGAGTCCGGCGCACGCCACATCAGGCGCACATGGGTTTCGGGGTCTTCTGTTTTCTCAAACTCGGCGCGGATATCATACGTCTCGCCCTCACGCAAATAGACATTACGACGGATTTGACCATTGATCCACACCTGAGCCTTCGCGCCGGAATCCATCCAGATATCATAGTTGCCGCTTTTGCGCGGACGCAACGCCCCCGTCCATCGCATACAGAAACGATTGATAGGCTTGCTGGTCTTTGCCCATTTCATCCCGATACGTTCATAGGGAAACGTCTGAAGGCGAAAATCCACAGTTGGATCCAAGATCGGCGTCATGCGGCCTTTAAACTTGGGCTGCGTATAGTAGAATCCTTGAAGCCCTTGTGCGGTGCTTTCACTTTGCGCGGTCACACCGGCTGGCGACAGCAGGATAGACACCCCTTCACGCGGCACAAGATTTAACTCTGTGATAGCCGGAGAAGCGAGATAGTACGTGACATCATGCACCATTGGTAGGAAACTCATGCGCGAAGCAATAGTCGAAAGCGTCGCATCAAACGGCATTGCGAAAACAGCCACCATGCCCCGCCCTAGTTGACGCATCGCCAAGAACGGTGAGCCGTCATTGAAACGCCCTGCCACACGGCCTGCATCTGCGCCCTCATCCATACGCCAGCGGCGGGATACAGAAGCCTGCCCTAGGTCGCTGCCCGTACGCAGATTTTTCAATGCATCATGCAAAAAGGTTTCGGGCGCCAGCTGTAATGCAGACGGCTTGTTCGTACTGCCTGAACTTTGCACGGTACCATCAAACGCAATCAACGGCAATGGCAGGAGGGGTTCTCCCTGATAAGTCCATGTATTGAAGAAATCCATCTGCGTACGCAAACCTGCCGTAACCAGCAAGCCACCGCCATTAGCGACAAACTGCGCCAAACGCTTGGCTGTATCCGGCGGCAAGAACGGCACATCCGCCAATACCACAACACTGCAGTCGACAAAGCTGGTCCGCCTGGCTAATGCAGATGCGTCGATAATCTCGGGATCGACTAAGAACGATTTCTCCTGCTCCTCTGCCTTGCGGCCCGGTTGTTTCTCTGCCGCGGCCTTTTGTACGGCCTCCGGACGCAACGCCAGCTCCAAATAGGCTGAACTGCGTTCAAATCCGCGCGCTGAGGGATTTCCCTCGGCAATCAGCACGCGCAAAGCATCGGTCACTTTGACGATATGCGTGGCTTGATCGTCGGCAGGCAGATCGTCACCAGCAACAACTTGCGCCAGCACGCGCTGCGCACCAGGCTGGTCGAATTTATGCAGGAACGTCACCGTATGCGTTGCCCCAACATCCAGCTGTCCCATAGAGCGGTTCGAAAGCGTCTTACCTTCCACAACAATGCGTACTTCTTCGGGCGTCACGGCTTCGGTGCCTGTGTTGGCTACCGTTACGCGGATGCCAACCTCGCGATCCGTACCGACAACCGAACGGGAAAGAGCCACATTTTCAATCGCCACGTTCCGCAATGAAGCAGGCAGAGGCAACGTTCTGAAAACGATCTGCGGCTTAGGCTTCAACTGCGACAGCACGCTGGAAATAACCCGCCAATACTCCGAATTCTCCGCGTGCCATCCCTGCGCCTGACCATCGCCGATAATGACGATTTGCTTGACGGGGTTACCGCCGGATGCGAGCGTGATGGCTGCGGCAGTCAGCGTGGGAGTAATCTCCATTGTCCCCTGCAAGGGCTTCGCGGTGTCCAACAAGGCATATAAATCACGACGATCCGTCAACGGTGTTGGGGTCAATACCTGCGGGACGGGGCCACCGATAATCACGCCAAACGCGGTGCCGCGTGAGGCATTCTTGATATAATCTTCCGCCTCGGCAACAGCCACTTCAAAGTTGCTTTTGTCGCCCTGCAACATCGTCATTGAAGACGACCCGTCCAGAATCAACACCACGTCACGTTCGGCACCGCCGCCAAAACGCGAGAGGTTCAGCTGGCGCTCCAACAATACAGCTCCCCCCGCCAAGACGGCCAAAACAATAGCGCCACCCACCAAGCGTCGACGCCACACCGGATAACGCCAAACTGCAAAGCTCACGCCAAAAAGCGTCACGGATATCAGCAGCATGGGCAGTACAATTACCCACGGCACGCGGGAGCCGGCTTGAATAAACGGCCGCGCAACAGCCAAGGCCAACAGCGCCAACAGAAGACAGCGCGTTGCCAGCAACAGGATTTCTTCAATCAGCACGCGTGATTTACGGCTGGTCATCGCATCCAACAGAAAGCGATAAGCGCCCCACTCAACCTTACGCGCGGATTTGCGATTCAGCAAATGGATCAGGATCGGCACAGCAATCGCCGAGATCCCTAATAACATCCATGGGTTAACAAATTCCATACTTTAACAGCAGCCCAAAATAGCCTTAACCTACGCCACGGTGACGGCGCGAGAGATAATCCGAAACCGCTTTATCAAACGGCTTTTGCGTGTTCATCGGCACATAATCGGCGCCCATCTGCCCGCATCCTGCCGAAACATCCTTAAGAAACGTCCGAATCTGATCCAAGTAGCTGGCACGGATTGCCTTGGGGTCAATCTGAATCGAACCCTCTGTTTCCAGATCCTTAAACTGCGTGAACGCATCAAACGGAAAGCTGAACTCCTCCTCCGCCATGATATGGCAAAGAATGATTTCATGATGGCGGTAACGGAAGTGATGCAACGCCTTCATCAGCTCTTCAGTGTGATCAAACAAATCACTCAAAATGATAACCAAGCCCCGGCGCGGAATACGTTCGGCAATGTCGTGGAAGATTCCGGACAAGTCGGTGTCCTCCCCCGGCTCTGTGCGATCAATCATCTCCAGCAACGAACGCACCTGACTGGCACGTGAACGTGCAGGCAGATACTCACGAATTTTGGTGTCAAACGTCACCATGCCCACAGCATCCTGCTGGCCGACTAACAAGTAAGACAGCACCGCCGCAATGTACTTGGCGTACTCAAACTTCGAGAGCTTATTGCCATCCAATTCAGCCGCCCGGTCACCGCGATAGCCCATTGAACCGGAAGCATCCAAAAGGATTGTGGCGCGCAGATTCGTTTCTTCAATATACTGCTTGATGTAGTAACGGTCTTTACGGCCTACCACACGCCAGTCGAGATTACGCAAGTCATCGCCCGGCACATACTGCCGATGCTCGGCAAACTCCACCGAGAAGCCCTTCTTGGGGCTTCGGTGCTTACCGGCAATAAATCCTTCGACCACCCCGCGCGCAATCAAATCCAACCGCGTAATTGTCGCGGTGGTTGAGCTGGGGAGCCAGCGCATGTAACTCGGTGAGTTTAAATCGTCTAACGCCATGAGGAGTCCAAATCGTTACTCAGCTGACCATGCAAGACTTAGATGTCCAAGTCTTCGGCAGGCTTGAAGGACTTAATCAGCATCTTGACGATTTCATCGCTGGTGACGCCGGCCGCTTCCGCATTAAACGTAGTAATGACACGGTGACGCAGCACCGGCAGCGCAACCGCCGTCACGTCGGCGGTCGTCGTATGCAAACGGCCATGCAGAATCGCACGCGCCTTCGCGGCGGTAATCAAGTTGATACCAGCACGCGGACCTGCGCCCCAACCCACCATTTCCTTAACAAAGGCAGGTGCTTCAGGCTGTTTCGGACGCGATGCACGCGCCAGCTTTGTAGCATACTCAATCACATGGTCTGCCACCGGCACGCGGCGCACGACCTGTTGCAAACGCAGAATCGATTGTGCATCCAATACAACCTGCAGGTTAGTCTTCGTGGCGCTGGTGACGGCACGGATGATTTGCATCTCTTCTTCATGCGTCGGGTAGTTCACCACGATGTTGAACATAAAGCGGTCGAGCTGAGCTTCCGGCAGCGGATAGGTACCTTCTTGTTCAATCGGGTTCTGCGTGGCCAATACAAAGAACGGCGCGGGCAGCTGGAACGAGTTCGAGCCGACTGTTACACGATGTTCCTGCATCGCTTCAAGCAACGACGCCTGTGTTTTCGGAGGCGTACGGTTGATTTCGTCAGCGAGCACCATGTTGGCGAAAATCGGCCCGTGCACGAAGCGGAATTCACGCTTGCCGGTGGCGCGGTCTTCCTCCAACACGTCGGTACCGGTGATGTCGGAAGGCATCAAGTCCGGCGTAAACTGAATCCGCTTATAGCTCAAGTCCAACACGTGCGAAAGCGTGCTGATCAACAACGTCTTGGCCAAGCCCGGCACGCCCACGAGCAACGCATGGCCGCGGGCAAAGATGGCAATCAAAACCTCTTCGACCACTGCGGACTGTCCGATAACCACCTGCGACAGCTCTTCTTTAATCTCTTTAAACGCCTTATTCAGTTCGGCAATCAAAGCTACATCATCTTCGCTGACACCGAAGTCAGACGGCGGCGGTTCAGCCTTTGGCGCCTTTTTAGGCTTAGGAGCTTCTTCAACAGGCACAGGCGCTTGCGCTGCCGCTTGAGGCGTAGGAGCCGGCTCGTAAACAGTATGCGGACTGCGGTCAACTTTCTTATGCGCACCGCTGACGGTCGGGCCCTTCGCAGCGACGGCCTCACCGGACTTGAAGAACTTGAACATCACGCCGCCGGCGCTGATGGTATCGCCATCCTGCAGCTCAACGGCTTGAATCGGCTTATCGTTCACAGTGGAACCGTTGGTGCTATTCAAGTCATACACCCACCACGCGTCGTTCTCGATACGGATCGCCAAGTGCTCGCCTGAAATACGATTATCAAGCACCGGCAGGGTACATTTCGGGCTGCGGCCAATTGTAATTCCGCCATCGGGGATCTGCACTTCGTGCCCATCGAACTCCCCGCCCATAAACCGAATCTTCGCCATAATTGCAACTCCCTGGTAACAATCTAAAACCGTTGCGACTTGTGCAACGGGACAGGCAGTATATCACAAATTTAAGGGGTTGACAATACTCTCCACGTGAATCATTGCTTTTTTACAGCGCATACTTCGGTACGCAGCCCATTTTACGGGGCTTTTATGCAAATTGCAGATCCCGTACGAGCATCTTGACACGGGGTGTCTGGAAGAAAGAATCTTTTTCCAGCTGAAAAGCGACATTGAACGGCCTTGCGCCATGCTCACGCAACGCCTCAACGTGCTGCGCTGCACGAAACCAAATACCACGGACAGTCTGCCGCCCAATCGCAAATTCCAACTGCACATGCTTGCCATCCCGTGTCAAATCAGCCCGTCGCAAAATCACACCTTGCACGCCCCATACCGGCACCGGATTCCCCTCGCCAAAAGGCTCCATACGCTCCATTGCATCGGTCAGCGGCAAGCCAACCTCATCATGTTCAAGCCAACCATCCAACGCAAGCAAATTCCCCACGCCGCCCTCTTTCGCCTGCTGTGCGCACGCTTTAACAAACAGCTTCTTGAACTGCGCGAACCGCCCGGGCGCCACCGAAAAACCGCCGGCAGCCGAATGCCCGCCGCCTGATTCCAACGCTGATGCCGCAGCCTCCAACGCCTCTGCCACGTGATATCCCTCCGGCGCACGCACCGAACCGCGCACGGAACCATCATCCTGCTCCGCTCCAATCGCCACCGGACACCCAAACAACTCCACCGCACGCGCCGCGATAATTCCTGCAGTGCCAATCGAAAAACTCTTAGAGGCGACAACCGCCGCGGCACCTGTGAACGGCCGCTCGGGCTTCACACGTAATAGCCTCAACACCAAGTGAAACGCACGTTCTTCTTCTTGCTTGCGCGCCGCATTATATTGCCCCAACTGAATAGCCAAAGCCTGCGCTTCGTCAGGGCTATCCGTTACCAACAACCGATAGGCATGTTCCGGCGAAGCCATCCGTCCTGCCGCATTGATACAAGGCCCCAAACGAAACGCCAAGTCTATGGAAGTCAGTACCGCTTTTTCATCGCACAGCGATTCAATCAAACGCCGCAAGCCGACCTTAGAGCCGCCCTTATTGATCTGCATCAATCCGTTCCGCACCAGAATCCGATTTTCACCCAACAGCGGCACAACATCCGCAACAGTTCCCAGCGCAACCAGATCAAGCAGCGGCTTCAAGTTAAACTCCGACAAACCCTCACGCTTGCGGTGCTTCAACAATCCATGTAGCACCTTAAACGCCATCCCCACACCGGCCAACGCCCCGACACACGGATCGGCAATACGATGTGCACCCACCACCCATGTATCCGGCAAAGTCTCGCCGGGCGTATGGTGATCTGTAATGATTACATCAATACCGTGTTCACGTAATGCAGCCACCTGCTTGACCGCCTTCACGCCGCAATCCACTGTGAGCAGCAGCTGTGTCTGCGGGAACTGCTCCAAACACTGCTTCACGCCTTCGCCCGTCAAACCATACCCGGTCTCAAAACGGCTCGGCAAAAACACATCGACCTTTGCATCAATTTCACGCAGCGCCAGAAACATCACCGCCGCAGCAGTCACGCCATCAGCATCATAATCGCCAAACACCGTGATCGCCTCCTTGGCCTCAACGGCCTGATTCAAACGCACGGCGGCGGACTCCAGGTCCGGCACTGCAAAAGGATCAGACAGCCGTCCCAACCGCGGGTCTAGGAATGCCTCTTCCGGCACTCCTGCAAAACGGTGCTTCAAGAGATGTTCAAGCGGAGCCGCATCTAAACGCTCCGGCGCCTGCCATATTTTATTGAGGAGAGAGGGCATTGCACTTCCTTATACAGTTGCGGGAACCAACCGCCCTCCCCGCGTGTGTTACTTGACCAAGCCACAGAGCTTCGGCAACGCTAGCGAGAACCACGGAATATAGGTAATCACCAGCAGCGCGATAAACATCGCCAAGAAGAACGGCAGCATCGGATACAGCGCCTTTGATATCGTCGTCTTGCCAATGCCGCACCCGAGAAACAGGCACGTTCCCACCGGTGGCGTACACAAGCCGATACACAAGTTCGTAATCATGATGATGCCGAAGTGGACCGGATGAATCCCCAGCTTCATCACCACGGGCAACAGAATCGGCGTCAGAATCAAAACAGCCGGCGTCATATCCATAAACGTACCGACAACTAACAGCATTACATTGATTAGCAACAGAATCACCAGCCAATTATCCGACAGCTCCGTCAGCGCCTTGCTCGCCATCTGCGGAATTCCTTGATGCGTCAACACCCACGACATCGCCGATGAACAGCCAATCAGCAGCATCACCACCGAGGTCGTAATGCCCGTCTCCAAAAGAATCGCAGGCATGTCTTTCAGCTTCACTTCGCGATAAACCGGCACCGCCAGCACAAACGCATACACCACCGCAATCGCGGCCGCTTCCGTCGCAGTAAATACACCGCCCAAGATACCGCCCAGCACAATGAAGATCAATAGCAGACTCGGGACCGCGCCGAAGAATGCGCGGAACGTCTCGCCCCACGTCGTCCGTTCGCCCGCGCCGTAACCGCGCATTTTGCTGATGATGCCGGCGGCAATCATAATCGCCAACCCCATCAGAATACCAGGCAGCACGCCCGCCATAAACATCGCCGCAATCGACACCGAACCAGCCGACAGCGCATACACGATCATAATGTTGCTGGGCGGAATCAACAAACCCGTCGTTGCAGCGCAAGCCGTCACCGCGACATTGAACTCCCGGTTGTAACCCTTGCGATTCATCTCAGGAATCATGAAACCGCCGATGGACGAAATCGCCGCAGCAGCCGAACCCGAGAGCGCCCCGAACAGCATGCACGTGAGCGTATTCATATACGCCAATCCGCCGGGGAAACGCCCTACGAGCGTACCGGCAAAGTCAATCAAGCGCCGCGCAATACCGCCGCGCCCCATTAGAATACCCGCCAGCACGAAGAAGGGAATCGCCAACAGCGCAAAGCTCTCGGTGCCGCACGCCATGCGTTGGGCGATTAAGACGTCAGTCGAAATATCGCTGACCGACGCCAACATCACCAGTGTAGCCAAACCAATTGCAAACGCGACCGGCACATTCATGGCCAACATCAACACAAACGCACCCAACATCAGTCCAACTGCCAGCGATGTCATACAATCCCCCAACACATGCCGGTTCTCTCGGCACGCAGTTATTAATGCTTCTTACTCTTTACAGGTCTCGGCGCCAGCAGGCAGCCAATCACGCGGCCGATCAGTTTCGGTGCCTGCTCGACAATGGCGAATTCCTCGCACAGCGCAATCACGCGGTCAATCTGCTCCGCACCCAGCTCCCGGTGCGCGTTCTCGCGTCCGCGGAACATCAGCGAAACCTTGACCTTGTCGCCGTCCTCAATAAACTCCTTGATCTTGCGGACCTTCACATTCACGTCATTCACGTCGGTGCCGGCGTGGAACTTCACTTCCTTCGTCTGCTGGCGTGATTGATTCTTGCGGGCCTCCTTCCGCTTAATGCTCTCTTCATAGCGGAACTTGCCATAGTCCATGATTTTGCAAACCGGCGGTTCGGCATTCGGCGAAATCTCCACCAAATCCATCCCATTATCCTGCGCCAAACGCAATGCGTCGCGCGTCTGCATGACTCCCAACATCTGCCCGGCCACGTCCAAAACGCGCACCTGCTGAGCCCTAATCTTAAAGTTTGTCCGAGTGAACGATGCGATAAGCCACCTCCTGATTTAACGTGAACCCAACTATCTATTTCCCTACGCTTGCGCTTCCTTGCGCAGCAATTCCAACAACGCCTCAACGGGCATGACGCCCTTGTCGCCCTCGGCGCGGCTCCGCACGGCCACAACGCCCGCTTCCGCCTCACGCCCTCCGACGACAATCATATACGGCACCTTCTCTAACTGCGCCTTGCGGATCTTTGCGCCGACCTTCTCATTGTCGGCATCAAGCCCCACACGGAAGTCCGCCGCCTTCAACTGCTCCACAACCTTCTGCGCAAACTCCAGCTGCTTATCCGTAATCGGCATCACGCGCACCTGCTCCGGCGCCAGCCACAGCGGAAACGCCCCCGCATAGTGCTCAATCAAAATCCCGAAGAACCGCTCCAGCGACCCCAACAGCGCGCGGTGCACCATATACGGCTGATGCTCCTTGCCATCCTCGCCCGTATACGTCAGGTTAAACCGCTCCGGCAGGTTGAAGTCAAACTGCACCGTCCCCAGCTGCCACTGACGACCCAGTGCATCGCGGATCTTCATATCAATCTTCGGACCATAGAACGCACCGCCGCCCTCGTCCACCTCATACTTCAGCCCCTCGGCCTCCAAAGCATTCCGCAGCGACGCCGTCGCCTGCTCCCACTTCGCGGGATCGCCCACCGCCTTCTCAGGCCGCGTCGACAAGTAAGCCTCCACATCCTTAAAGCCAAACCGCCCCAAGATGCTCAAGCAGAACTTCACCGTAAAGCGGACTTCCTCTTCAATCTTATTCGGCGCGCAGAAGATGTGAGCATCATCCTGCGTAAACCCACGCACGCGGAACAGCCCATGCCGCACGCCATCCTTCTCATAACGATACACCGTGCCCAGCTCGGCCCAGCGCAGCGGCAAATCACGATACGAAAACTTACGCGCCTGATACGCCTGAATATGGAACGGACAATTCATCGGCTTCACATAATACTGCTCAGTGTAAGCCTTCTCTCCATCGCCCTCCTGCACGTTCATGGGCGGATACATCCCCTCGCGGTAGAAGCCCAAATGCCCTGACGTTTCCCACAAATGCGCCCGCCCCACATGCGGCGTAAACAACATTTCATAACCGTTGCGGAAATGCTCGCGCCGCCAATAATCCTCAATCGCCACGCGTACCCGCGCCCCCTTCGGCAGCCAGTGCACCAGGCCCGCGCCTACATCCTCCGTGATTGTGAACAGCTCCAATTCGCGCCCCAACTTCCGATGGTCGCGCTTCTTCGCCTCCTCAATCCGTGCAATAGCCGCCCCGATCGCCTCCTTCGAAACATCCGCCAATCCATACAGTCGTTGCAGCATCGGGTTCGTCTCCTTACCCCGATAATACGACCCCGCCACAGACATCAGCTTCACAGCCCCCACCTGCGACGAATCCTCCACATGCGGCCCCCTGCACAAATCCGTAAAGTCCGCCACTGTGTACAACGAAATCGCCTCACCCTCCGGCACATCCGCCAAACGCTCCAGTTTATACGGCTGGCCTTTAAAAATCTCCGCCGCCTCCGCCCGCGACACCTCACGCCGCACAAACGGCAACTTTGCCGCAATCAGCCGATCAATCTCCGCCTCAATCGCGGCAAAATCCTCAGGCGCCAGCCGATGCGGCAAGTCAAAATCATAATAGAAACCATCATCCGTCGCCGGACCGATATCCATCTTCACATCATCAAACAACTTACACACCGCCGCTGCCATCAAATGCGCGGCGCTATGACGAATCCGATTCAAATCAACCACAAAAACCTCCACGGTGGAAAACCCACCATATAAAGGCGATATTTTACACCCTTCCTCTCCAAACGTCAAACAAAATACACCTTCAGACCTACAAACCTAACCCGCACGACAGCGCCTTATAATAAGGAAAGACGCAAAAACCCGCCGCTCTCGCACTACACTCCGGAACGGATCTGATGACACCAATCCCCCGCCCCGGAACCCCCTGCCGACGCCCCCGGCAGCAGGCGATTCCATTTTGTGGGCTTGCAAGCCCACAACAGTGGGGTTCGAAGCCTTCAACTGCGGGCTTGCAAGCCTTCATTTGTGGGGTTGCAACCCTTCAACTGTGGGCTTGCAAGCCCACAAACCGCCACCACCTATCTCCAATCCCCGTAGCAGCACCAATCAGCCCTAGCCCTAAACACTGCAAAAGGCGCACTTTGAGGAAAGCAGGAACTTTGCCCTTGTCTAATCTGAACCGAAGGGGTATAATGCGGAAGTGATAGACCAAGGACAGCAAGCGGAGGGCATGATGGGTATTTTCAAATCAAAGGACGATGCAGTGTTGTATTTACAGCACAACAAATGTATTGGAAGTAAGATAGCATCCTTGATTCACGTGGGACCCTCATTATGGGTACGGCGCATAAGAGCACCTATGGCAGGCTTCATCCTGAGCAATTTTGGATATGACCCCCAGATGTGGGTCTACCGTCAATATCCGGAGCTGGAAAAGATTTGGTGGCCGAGTGATGAGGACTCCCCTCCCCCCAAACGGTATAGGCGCAGAAAGGGTGAGGCCAAGATTACGAAGGAAGAAGGCGAAGCAGCATGGGGGTTCTTGTCTACGTTAGGAGAGGTCGCGAAGCAGCATGTCGCTCTGTTGGATGATTTACCGCCGCCTTCGAGTCCGGACTTGCTGACGTTGGCGTTTGATGAGGCTGTCCAAAAGCACCTCATCAAGGAGCATCTCCCGCAATATGTCCGCGAGGGTACGGAGTCCAAGCAGGATGCAACGAAGACCTTGGTGGAGCTTTATGCAATCCGCGCAAAGCTGATCTGGCTGGTTCAAGCCATCAGGTTTGGCGATCAAAAGTACAGAGCTGGATTTGTTGAATTCATCAGCGAAGCACTGGCGCTGTTAACGGAAGTGATGTTCATTCCAATCTACAGGCAGCATCCCGAGTTAATGCCGGCGACCTTTAAGCAGGTGATGGCTTTAAATGCACAGCGCACGGGGAGGGTTTTCAAATGACGAGGACTAAGAACGAAGCGCATGAAATGGCGTCCTGCCTCTATCGCTTGAGGGCCGAGCTGCTGGTGATTGTACAGAACTTGGATATCACGCCAAAAGCTACGCGGCGGCGTTTGGTACAGACGGTCAAACAACTCTGCATCATGGCGTGCGAAGTTGAGAACTTAGCCTATTTAAAACACTCTAGGCCGTGGATATGGCCGCCTCTCACGCCTGAAACTTCTGCCCTGCCTGCTGAGGCGGCGTATCTGCCGGTTAAGCGTCCCACCAAGAGATTATCGCGGGCGGTATGGCGGAGGTATTATGCCGCGACGTATGCGCAAGTGTTGAAGGAATATCAAGAGCCGGGTGCGCCCGATTGCGTGGATAGCGCTCTGGAGTATGCGATTGTGGCACAGGAGGGACAAGAGGCGTTCCCCTTGTCGGCGATTCCCACTTACTGCATCAAAAATCCGCATGAGGCGGCGATGTTGCTGACGGCCTGCTATGCCACACGCCGCGAGTTGTTCGACCTTTGCGCGCGTATTCACTTCCAATCCGAGCGCAAACACAACCTCTTCTGCCGAGTAGCGGCTGAGATTGCCCTGGCACTATTTGAAGAATTCATGCTTCCCATCTACCGCCAACACCCGGAGTTCGTGCCGGATACTTTCAAGCAGCTCCGAGATCCTAATAAGATAGCGTGAACGGAGGTTCATTGCAATAAATGATTTCACTTTCAGGCAACTTTTTTCAAGGCGGCATTCCAGTGTTCGAGGGCGCTTTGCCCGTCAAAGATCTTGCGGGGGAGCCGGTTGATGAAGGCGACGCCTTCGGCGAGTTCGCGGTGAGG
>JAVBMC010000057.1:0-10547 GCA_031552845.1 Kiritimatiellia bacterium | reverse complement strand
TCCTGCCGGAGCTCCGAACTCGCGATCGTCATGGGCGTACCCTGGGAAATGGGTATCCGGCGCTGTGGATAACGCGACGCATTGGGGGCACATCTTTGACAGACGGGGTTGTTGGGGGGCGCGGGGGTTTTTGATTTACTTTGGAGGGGTTCTGGTGTAGAATCTGTCGAACGCTGTTTGTTTGAAGGATCCTGTTATGTCGCAACCGAATTTGAAGGCCGCTTATAAGACGATTATGGATGATCACTTTACCCCGCAAATGGAGATTTCGTTTGTGGATGGTGCCAAACGGCAGACGCTGGTTTATGAGAAGGTGGCGTGGGTGATCGACGGCGAGCAGAAGGGGCTGCGTTATGGCGAGAACCCGGGTCAGGAAGCCGCGATGTATAAGCTGGTGAATGGCAACCTCACGCTGGGCGAAGTCTCGAGCATTCAGCCGGGACGTTGGCTGGCATCGGACCCCGAACTATTGCAGTTTGGCAAGCACCCGGGCAAGATCAATCTGACGGACGCGGACAACTCTTTGAACATCCTGCGCTATTTGCACGACACGCCCTGCTGCGTGATCGTCAAGCACAACAACCCCTGCGGCGTGGCGAAGGGTAAGACGCTGGCCGAGGCGTATTACCGCGCGAACAAGGCGGACCGTCTCGCCGCGTTCGGCGGATGTATCGCGCTGAACCGTGCGTGCGATGCCGAGACTGCCAAGCTGATTGCCGAGAACTATGCTGAGGTCGTCCTTGCACCCGACTACACAGCCGATGCAATGGCGGTGTTTGAGAAGAAGAAGAACCTGCGCGTGATGAAGATCGGCGCGATTGACAAGCTGCACGCTTTTGCGGCTGAACGTTTTGTGGATTTCAAGAGCATGATGGATGGCGGGTTGATTGCCCAGTGGTCATTCGTCCCCGAAGCCCGCACTGCCGCACAGCTGATCCCCGCGCAGGTGACGGAGAAGGACGGCGTGACCCACGCCATCAAGCGTCTACCCACGCCGCAGGAATATGAAGACCTCCTCTTCGGATGGCTGGTCGAAGCGGGCGTGACCTCCAACTCCGTACTCTACGTGAAGGACGGCGTCACCGTCGGCATCGGCACCGGCGAGCAGGACCGCGTGGGCGTGGCGGAAATCGCGCGCGACAAGGCTTACAAAAAACTGGCCGACTGGATTGCCTGGGAGAAGTATCACACGCCCTACAACGAACTCAACGACGCCGCCAAGCAGAAGGAGTGCATGGACGAGTCAATCGCCCAAAAAGGCGGACTCATCGGCGCCGCGATGGTGTCGGATGCATTCTTCCCCTTCCGCGACGGTGCTGAAGTCGGCATCCGAGAAGGCATCACCTCGATAGTCCAACCCGGCGGCGCAATGCGCGATTGGGACATCATCGACCTTTGCAACGAAGCCGGCGTCACAATGGTCTTCACCGGCCAGCGCAGCTTCAAACACTAAGCCACGCCATGCTCCTGCCCCTACGTCTGATCCGAGAGGTTCGCTTCGGCAATCTGTTACGGTTTGTATGGGTCGCAGGACTCGGCAATCTGCGCGCCATCACCCGCTTTGCGAAACAACGCAAGAAGGGATTGTGCGACCCCGCATTCCTCTTCATCAGTGTCACGCAACGGTGTAACCTCACCTGCCGCGGTTGTTGGGCAACAGGGATTGAAGGGGCGGAGGATATGTCCCCTGCCCTGCTCGAATCCATCCTCGCACGGGCCGAAGCCAAAGGCGTACGCTTCTTCGGCATCTTGGGCGGCGAGCCGCTTTTGACAGACGGATTGCCCGAACGCCTCGCGGCGCATAAGAACTCCTACTTCCTGCTCTTCACCAACGGCACCTTGATTGATGCGGCAATGGCGGAACGTCTCTCACGCGCCGGGAACATCACACCGCTGATCAACACCGCCGCAGGCGCTGAAGAAGCCATTACCCGTTGCCGTGATGCCGGACTCGTGACAGGCGCGGCATGGGCGTTTGACAAGAGCAATCTCCAGCTCGCCTCATCCCAAACTATCGATAGGCTAGTCGCCTTGGGCGCGCATTACGTTTGGCCTTATATCTACCGCCCCAGCGGCCCCGACCCGCATTACGAACTCGCGCTGGATGATGCCGACGTGATCAAAGTGCGGCAGTTCATCGTGGACGAACGCAAACGCAACGACGTCGTCGTGCTGGATGCTTACTGGAACCATAAAGGTGAACCCCTCTGCCCCGGCGCGGTGGGTATCAGCGTACACATCACCGTCAAAGGCGAGGTCGAGCCCTGTCCGCCAGTTCAAATGTCTGACTCACTTTACGGCGGTGCCAGCTTGTGGCTTAACCGTTTCCAAACCGAGGTGCCGCGCTGGACGAACGGGTGTCCGCTCATGGATCACCCCAAAGAGCTGCTTGCCCTAGCCGAAGATTGCGCCGCCCACGATAGCTCCGGGCGCGGCACCTTCAAGCAAGAGTGCGCCGGACGTCCCTGCCTGACCTGCCACAACCACGCAGGCCCGCCCATTCCCGAAAAGTACTTCGCCTACAAGATTGCCAAGAAGTACTGGTTCTTCGGGTTCGGCGCTTACGGTTAAACATCGGCGGTTTTACGTGTGAGGCGATTCCCGTCCGAAATCTCAGAATCGCCCCAAACGGATACGTCTATAACCACGCTTCAAATAAAAAACTTTCCCTGTTCCCGTAGCCCTTTTGGCCCCCGCATCTCAGGGCACAAAAGTTACCTTATACTAACAAAATGGCCTATTCTGCTGGATTTGCACAACGCAGGGGCTCTTCCGGTGCTTCATTCAGCACCCTTCAATACATTCACAAATCGCCGCTTTATTTGCTTGCAGGAATGTCCTAGATTTGTTATCATTGCTTCTTTAAAACTGTGGACCTGGAGGGTTATAAGTGAGCTGTGCAAATGTGGCTGTCGCCGATGAGGCAAAAAAGACGCTTTCGCCTGAGCTGAAGGCTTTCGTTTTAGAGTGGAAGAGCAAGCCCGGCAATCTGATTATGGTGCTTCACCGCGTGCAGCAGACGTTCGGGTATATCCCGCGTAATCTGGCATTCGAAGTGGCTGACCTGTTGGGCGTTCCGCTGGCAAAGATTTACGGCGTGATTACGTTCTACAACTTCTTCAAGCTGAAAGCGCCCGGCAAGCACTTGGTGCAAGTCTGCATGGGTACGGCGTGCTACCTCAAGGGCGGCGAAGATTTGATTCAGGAATTGGAAGAGCTGCTCGGCGTTGGTTTGAATACGATTACGCCCGATGGCGAGTTCTCGGTCGAAGCCGTGCGCTGCTTGGGCTGCTGCGGTTTGGCGCCGGTGATGGTGATCGACGGCGAAGTGTATGGCAAGGTCGAAATGAAGGACCTGCGCGGCATTCTCAATGCGGTGCGCAGCGGCCAGGGCAAGAAGACTTCCGTTTAAGCCGTGCATGCGACAGTGTGCGATTACATCGCGGACTGCGTGCAGAACTCGGTAGAAGCGGGCGCGTCCTGTGTTCGGCTGAGCCTGCGCACGGATAGCGATTGGGTGGAGGTCGTCGTCGAGGACAACGGGAAAGGGATGGATGCCGAAACGCTCCGGCGGGCACAGGATCCCTTCTTCTCAGAAGCCGGCAAACACGACCACCGCAAAGTAGGATTGGGATTGCCGTTGATGCAACAGGCAGCGGATGCGCTGGGTGGGTCATTGACGGTGACGAGCGAACCGGGACGGGGCACGAAGGTGGTGTTCCGTTACAGCGCAAAGCATGTGGATGCGCCGCCGCTGGGGAGCTTTCCGGCTGTCGTCGTCGGATTAATGACGCTGTCGGGTGATTTTGACCTGCAGGTCAGCCGCACGGCGGACGGGCAGGAGTATGAGGTAAGCCGAAGCGATTTAGCGGAGGCGTTGGGTGATTTGGCGCGGGTGTCGAACCTCGCGCTGGCGAAGGAGTTTTTGGAGTCACAGGAAGCCGCCCTCACGGGCGCAGAATGAGGATAAAAACATGGGTAAATTAACACTGGAAGATTTGCGCAAGATGCGCGAAGAGAAGCAAAAGGCCATGGATAAGCGCGACCCGTCCGGCAAGGATGTTCAGGTTATCGTGGGCATGGGAACGTGCGGCATCGCCGCCGGTGCGCGCGACGCATTCAACGCCATCCTCGAAGAGCTTGACAAGCGGAGCATCGGCAACGTGTTGGTGCGCCAGACCGGTTGCATGGGCCTGTGCCACTCCGAACCGACGGTTGAAGTGGTCGTGCCGGGTATGCCGATCATCATTTACGGGCATGTCGACGCAGAAACCGGACGCAAGATCGTGGAGGAGCACATCGTGAACCGCCGCTTGCTTGACGCCAAGATTTGCGACCGCCCCGCCGCAGACATTTTATCGAAGTAAGAGGACATCATGGGTTATAAACAATACATTCTCGTGTGCGGTGGCACGGCTTGCGAGTCCAACCGGGGCATCGAGCTGTTTGCCGCATTGAAAACCGCGATTGACAACGCCGGCATGACCAACGAAGTGCAAGTCGTGCGAACAGGCTGCTTGGGCTTCTGCGAAAAGGGACCGATCGTCAAGATCCTCCCCGAAGATACCTTCTACGTGGAAGTGAAGCCCGAAGACGCCGAAACAATCATTAAAGAGCATATCGTCAAGGGCCGCGTTGTCCAGCACCTGCTGTATGATAAGAGCCAGGCCAAGGCCAATGCGCAAGTCAACGAAATCGACTTCTACCAAAAGCAAGTGCGTATCGTGCTGCGCAACTGCGGCGTGATTGACCCGGACAAGATTGACGATTATATCGGCCGCGAAGGCTATCGCGCTCTTGAAAAGGCTCTCTTTGAGATGACCCCCGAGATGATCATCACCGAGATTCTCGCTTCCGGCCTCCGCGGCCGCGGCGGTGCGGGCTTCCCCACCGGCAAGAAGTGGCAGTTCTCCGCAGGCGTCCAAGCCGACCAGAAGTACATCGTCTGTAACGCCGACGAAGGTGACCCGGGCGCTTACATGGACCGCTCCACGCTCGAGGGCGACCCCCACTCCATTTTGGAAGCTATGGCCATCGCCGGCCGTGCAGTGGGCGCCAGCCAAGGCTACGTCTATATCCGTGCCGAGTATCCGCTCGCCATCCGCCGCCTGCAGAATGCTATCCAACAGGCTCGTGAATACGGGCTGTTGGGCAACGACATTCTCGGTTCGGGCTTCTCGTTCGACATCGACCTGCGCTTCGGCGCCGGTGCGTTCGTCTGCGGTGAAGAAACCGCTCTGCTCGCCTCCATTGAAGGCAAGCGCGGCATGCCGACTCCCCGTCCGCCCTTCCCGGCCGTCAAGGGCCTCTGGGGCAAACCGACAGTAATCAACAACGTCGAAACGCTGGCAAACATTCCAGTCATCCTGCTCAAGGGCGCCGAATGGTTCAGCAACATCGGCACAGCCACGTCCAAGGGCACCAAAGTGTTCGCGTTGACCGGCAAAGTGCGTAACTCCGGCTTGATTGAAGTGCCGATGGGCACCACCCTGCGCGAGATCATCTTCGAAATCGGCGGCGGCATCAAGGATGGACGCAAGTTCAAGGCAGCTCAGACGGGCGGCCCCTCCGGCGGTGTGATTCCCGAACAGTTCCTCGACCTCCCGATTGATTACGAAACGCTCGCCAAGATCGGCTCGATCATGGGTTCCGGCGGCTTGATCGTCATGGACGAAACCGACTGTATCGTCGACGTCGTGCGGTTCTACCTCGACTTCTCCGTCGATGAGTCCTGCGGCAAGTGCGCTCCCTGCCGTACCGGCGGGCGCGTCCTGCTGGGTACGTTGCAGAAGATTACCGAAGGCAAGGCCAGCGAAGACGACATCGAGAAGATCGAGAAAGTCTGCGAAGCCATGTCCCGCGCTTCCCTCTGCGGTTTGGGCCAAACCACGCCGAACCCGGTGCGCTCAATGCTGCAATACTTCCCGGATGAAGTGATGGATCACGTGAAGCAGAAAAAGTGTACCGCCGGCAAGTGTAAGAATTTGCTGCAATACACGATTGACCCGGTCAAGTGTGTCGGTTGTACCGCTTGCGCCCGCGTCTGCCCTGTCAGCGCGATCGCCGGCGAGAAGAAACAGCCTCATGTGATTGACACCGAAAAGTGCATCAAGTGCGGACAGTGTTTCAATGTGTGCAAGTTCCACGCGGTGTCACGCGGCTAATCTCCGGAGAATTAAAATGGACAATATGATTAAGCTTGAAATTAACGGGATCTCGGTTGAAGTGCCGGCCGGATCTACGATTCTTGATGCGGCCAAGTCAGTGCAGGTTAAAATCCCGACCTTATGCTACCATCCGGATCTCTCGCCTTGGGCGGCCTGCGGCATCTGCGTGGTGCGTGCGGTCGGCTCACCGAAGCTCCTGCGCGCCTGTTGCACGGAAGTTGCTCCCGGCATGAAGATTGTGACTGCAGACCCGGAAATCGTCCGCGTCCGCCGCACGGTGGTTGAGCTGATGCTCAGCACCCACCCGAATGACTGCCTGCGCTGCCCGCGTTCCGGCAACTGCGAATTGCAGAACATCGCGGCCGATTTCGGTATCCGCGAGATTCCGTTCGACAAGCACGTGAAGGATATTCCGGTTGACGACTCGACCAACTCCATCGTACTGGATCAACGCAAGTGTATCAAATGCGGACGCTGCGCTCTGGTTTGCCAACAGATGCAGAACGTCTGGGCGCTCGAGTTCATCGGCCGCGGAGAGAACACCCGCATGGCTCCGGCGGCGGATGTCTGCTTGGCGGATTCGCCCTGCATCAAGTGCGGCCAATGCACGGCGCACTGCCCTGTCGGCGCGATTTACGAGAAGGATGAGACCGAAGCTGTCTGGGCTGCCCTGCAGGACCTGGAGAAGCATTGCGTGGTGCAGATCGCTCCCGCTGTGCGCGTCGCCATTGGCGAAGCCTTCGGCCTGCCGCCCGGTGCGTTGACGACCGGCCAGCTCTATACGGCTCTGCGCCGCATCGGCTTTAACACGGTGTTCGACACCAACTTCTCTGCCGACGTGACCATCATGGAAGAAGGAACGGAGTTCGTCCACCGCTTCACGAAGGTTGACGGCGCGAAGCCCCTGCCGCTGATCACCTCCTGTTGCCCGGCTTGGACAGACTGGATGGAGAAATATGCGACGGACTTCATTGACAACTTCTCCTCCTGCAAGTCGCCCCAGCAGATGCTGAGCACTTTGGCGAAGACCTACTTCCCTGAGCAGCAGAAGCTCGATGCCGCGAAGATCCACGTGACTTCCGTCATGCCGTGCACCGCGAAGAAGTTCGAGAGCACCCGCAACAACGACATGCACGCCAGCGGCCAGCGCGACACCGATGTGGTGCTAACGACACGCGAGCTGGTACGGATGATCAAGATCGCGGGCATCGACTTCGCAAGCCTGCCTGAAACCGAAGCAGACAACCTGTTGGGTGAATACACCGGCGCAGGAACGATCTTCGGCGTAACCGGTGGCGTGATGGAAGCGGCTCTGCGTTCGGCTTACTACCTGATCACCAAGGAAGACCTGAAGGACGTGAACTTCATGGCCGTCCGCGGTATGGAGGGCGTCAAGGAAGCCGTCATTGATATCAAGGGCACCAAGGTCAACATCGTGGTTGCACATCAGATGGGCAATGTGGAACAAGTGCTGAATGCTATCCGCGAGGATCGCGCGGCCGGCAAACCTCCGCGTTGGCAGTTCATCGAAGTGATGGCATGCCGCGGCGGTTGCATCGGCGGCGGCGGCCAACCTCTGGGCGCTACGGATGAAATCCGCAAGCTCCGCACGGCCGGCATCTACACCGATGATGAGAAGAGCGTCAAGCGCTGTTCCCACCACAATGCGCACGTGCAGCAGCTCTACAAGGATTACCTTGGCGAGCCCGGCAGCAAGAAGGCGCACAGCCTGTTGCACACGAAGTATGATCCGAAGAAGGTCTACAAGAAGTAACCTGCTCTAGGCCATTTGGTTGACACGACGCCGGGGTTCCTGCTGGAACTCCGGCGTTTGTTTTTGCTGCGGGAAGGTTAATCTTGAATAAACCCGTCCCCTCCCAGAGCGTGGGGGCTAGCCTACCGTCCCCCGGTGCGCTACCCTACCGGCGCGTGGGGGCTGGCCTACCGTACCCCGGTGCGCTACCTTACCGGCGCGTGGGGGCTGGCCTACCGTACCCCGGTGCGCTACCTTACCGTACCCCGGTGCGCTACGCTACCGGAGCGTGGGGGCTAGCCCCCATCCGAGTACAGTCTGCTGGCGGATTGAATGGAATCAATGGCCGGAGGTATATTTGAGGCCGACAATGCCGGTGAGTAATAGGCAAAAGAAGAGGATGCGCAGGCACGTTACCGGCTCACGGAAGAAGAAGATGCCGATGATGACCGCGCCCGCGGCTCCGATGCCGGTCCAGATGGCGTAGGCGGTGCCAAGCGGAAGTACTTTGGCCGCTTGCGCGAGGAAGTAAAAGCTGATGACCATTCCAATTAGAGTGATGATGGAATAGAGGGGTTTGGTGAATCCGTCAGAGAGTTTGAGAAAGGTCGCCCAGACGATTTCGAAGAGTCCGGCAATTGCGAGTTGAATCCAAGGCATGATGGTATCGTCGTTAAAAGCAAACGCGCGCCTTAGGACGACGCGCGTTTGCCGGATTAAAGTTGCGGGGCAGGCTCCCTGCCCCATCGATGGTTTACTTGAGGCCGAGAGCTTTCGCGACACCGGCGCCATAGGCGGGGTCGGCCTTTGTGCAATTCTCGACGTGGCGGCGTTTGATGAACTCCGGCGCATCGCCCATCGCGCGGGCGGTGTTGCCAAAGAGGCGCTTCTTCTGGTCAGCACTCATCTTGCGGAAACGGTTGCCGGGCTGAGTGAAGTAATCGTCGTCATCCACGCGGAAGTTCCAGTTGTCGCCATCGCCCCCGACAGGCGTCTGAGGTGTGCGATAGGCAGGCTGTTCCTGCCAGGCGCCGTAGCTGTTCGGTTCGTAGGTGAGTTTGCTGCCGTAGTTGCCGTCCACGCGCATTTGTCCATCACGCGAATAACCGGTGACGGGGCAGCGGGCTTTGTTGACGGGAATAAGGTCGTGGTTCACGCCGAGGCGGTAGCGCTGGGCATCGCCGTAACCGAAGAGACGGCCTTGCAGCATCTTGTCAGGTGAGAAGCCAATGCCCGGCACAATGTTGGCGGGATTGAAAGCAGCCTGCTCGACATCTGCAAAGTAGTTCTCGGGGTTGCGGTTGAGTTCCATCATGCCGACGGGGATGAGGGGATACTTGTCGGTGTCCCACTCTTTGGTCAGGTCGAACGGATTAAAGGGCAGCTGGCGGGCTTGCTCTTCGGTCATGGGTTGGATGCAAAGTTGCCAGCGGGGGTAATCCTTACGCTCGATTGATTCGTAGAGATCGCGTTGGTTGCTTTCGCGGTCGTGGGCGACAATGGCAGCAGCCTCAGCATCGGTGAGATGTTTGATGGGTTGCTGGCAAATCCAGTGGAACTTGACCCACGTGCGCTTGTTGTTTTTGTCGTAGAGGCTGAAGGTGTGGCTGCCGAATCCGTGCATGTTGCGATAGCTGGCGGGGATGCCGTCATCACTCATCGTAATCGTCACTTGGTGGAGAGCCTCGGGCAGGAGCGTCCAAAAGTCCCAGTTGTTGCGGGCACTGCGCATGCCGGTGCGGGGGTCACGTTTGACGGCGTGATTGAGGTCGGGGAACTTGAGTGGGTCGCGCAGGAAGAACACGGGGGTGTTGTTGCCCACGAGATCCCAGTTGCCTTCTTCAGTATAAAGCTTCACCGCAAAGCCGCGGATATCGCGCTCGGCATCAGCCGCGCCGCGTTCACCCGCCACAGTGGAGAAACGTACGAAGAGCTCGGTCTTCTTGCCGACCTTCGAGAAGACGGAGGCTTTGGTATATTGCGAAATGTCGTGCGTGACGGTGAAGGTGCCGAAAGCTCCGGAACCCTTCGCGTGCATGCGGCGCTCGGGGATTAGTTCACGATTGAACGAGGCGAGCTTCTCGAGATACCACACATCCTCCAACAGCACGGGACCGCGAGGACCGGCTGTGCGGACGTTATTGTTATCGACGACGGGTGCGCCGGCTTTGGTGGTGAGCTTGTCCTTGCGGACTTTAGGCGCTTGGCAATCGCAAGGCATGCATTTAGCCTTTGCTTTACGGGACGGTTGAGACGGCTTCTTCATGGGACAAATCCTTTCAGTGTCATGCCTATCTGCCGACAGCGCCACTCCGATCCTCACCCGAGACACCGGAAAAACGGCTGCCAAACGAGAATATCGTAAGAGGAGTGAGTATAGACTATTGAGCGCAGATGTCAAACAGTTTTCACTATCCGCCTCACTAAGTCATTCATATTGAAATTTAGAACATATTTTTTATAGCTCAAGAATGGTTCAATGAAATGGTTCATTGCAATAAATGATTTCACTTTCAGGCGACTTTTTGCAAAGCGGCGTGCCAGAGCTCAAGAGCGCTTTGCCCGTCAAAGATCTTGCGGGGAAGCCGGTTGATGAAGGCGACGCCTTCGGCGAGTTCGCGGTGAGG
>JAVBMC010000062.1:0-13223 GCA_031552845.1 Kiritimatiellia bacterium | reverse complement strand
CCTCACCGCGAACTCGCCGAAGGCGTCGCCTTCATCAACCGGCTTCCCCGCAAGATCTTTGACGGGCAAAGCGCTCTTGAGCTCTGGCACGCCGCTTTGCAAAAAGTCGCCTGAAAGTGAAATCATTTATTGCAATGAACCGGCCCAAATGACCAAACATCTAGGACAGCCCCTTTCTATTTGACTAACCACGAAAGTCAAATAAAGTAGAGATTGTATTGGAATACACAACACCTCACACCAAAGAATCGTGTATCTGCAATATCCGAAGCCTTCCCCTCCAGGATATTGTGAGCGGGTAAAACTCTATTTCGTGTGACATTATTGGGTGATTTCGTAGGCCATGACGGCTTGGTTGGGGATGCCGTCGGTGGCGGCGGTGAAGATGAGGCCGCCGGTTTGGGCGATGCGCGTGGGTACTTTGCCGAGGCGTTTGCCGGTGAGGTCGAGCGCGTAGATGGTGTACTTCGCCGGATTCTTGACGGCGAGGGAGACGTCGGCTTTACCACGGCGGGCGAGGAGGGGCGCTTTGCCGCCTGCGAGGAGGGTGCGGCGAGTGAGTGGATCTTCGTAGCAGGCACCGGTGTTTTGGACGTCCGTAATATGGAAGAGCACAAGGCGGGCGGAGTCGGCGATGGGGCGTCCGTCGAGCGATGTCACCCATGTGGTCGCGCAGCCGTCTGTCCTGATTGAGAGGGCGCCGAGGCTGAGCGTGCCGCCTTCGGTAAAGCCGCCGCAGGTGCGGTCGGTGGAGACGGCGAAGGTTCCTTTGATGGGATCAATCGCGGCGGCACCACCGGCAACGGGTTGGCCTTGGAATTGTTTAACGCCTTCTTCTTCTGTCAGCTCGTAAGCGGCAGGGTAGTGGAGCGTCCAGGTTGATCCGGGCAGAGGTTTGTCGCTTGTGCCGATCTTGGCATTCCAGAAGGCCGCACTCCATTCTGGCATTTTGGCTGTACGAGGCGTGAGAGTATTGATTGTCTTGGGCGCAACGACGATATCACACGTCTTGGCGGCAATGGTCAGATCGCGGCGGAGGAACAGGCTGGCGACAGCGCGTTCGGCGAGTGAGTTGACGGGGTCGACGCTGATGTCGAAATAGGAGATTCCCGGCGAGACATCGGCTTCGAGATAATCCCTCCTGTGGGAGTAGGCGAAGCGCCAGAGGGCGTCCCAATCTTGGTAGGCGCTCATACTGCCGATCAACAGTCCGCCCGCAGCACGATACATGCCGGGAGTGGTGTAGTTGAATTCCGTGATGGTATAGGGCTTGTTGAGCACGCGGGAGAAGAACTGCGGCGGGTTGCCGAAGTCGGACTTCTTCATGAGATTAAGGTTAGGCAGGCTACTGGGAAAGCCGTGAATGTTGCTGGGATGGTCGATATAGAAGTGATCGTCCACGTAGTCGTAGGTCTCTTCACGGGTGAGCTGCATCTCGGGCGTACTCCGCGACCAGCCGTTGTTGTTGCTCAGCGTGGCCTTGCACTTGAGTTCGTCACGCAGGAAGCTGCGGACGCGGTTGAAGAAGTCGGTCTCGACCTCCTTCATGTAGATGCGGAAGGCGACGGATTGAATCTCATTGCCAGTGAGGCTGTTGGGTATTTCGTCTTTGACTGCGGCATAGGCGGAGTCTTTAAGCTTCTTCTCGGCGAGCCACTTCTTCCAGCCTTCGCGCCAAGCAGGACACTCGCGGACGTGTCCGCCGTAGTTGGCGTAGTTGCCTTCATTGATGATGGAGAGGAAGGCGAGGGCGGGCTCCTCTGCGAGGCTGCATCCGGTGTAAGGATTCACATGCGTGAGCCACTGGCGGATGAACTTCTTGAAGTTATTGAAGACGCCTTCATGCACCGGCGCCCAGATCTTGTATTGATCCATCGCCATAGTACCGTTTTTATCAACGCCGACTTCACGCCACGGAACCGTCTCGCGCGAGACGAAGAGGTCGGTGGTGATGTAAAGACCGTTGGTTGAACAGGCGGCGAGGAGGGCATCAAGTTTATCAAGCTCGCTTGGATTGAGCGTGGTGCCGTCCTTGGAACCTTTCACAAGACCGAACCCGCCCCAGCCATGCTGGTCGTGATGGTGAATGCGCACGGCATTGTAGCCGAGGGACATCATGCGCTGAACTGTACGCTTAGATGTCTCGGCATCGGTGAAGTTCGCGCCGTAGCAAAGGTTGGCGCCGTAGAAACGCTGCGGCACGCCCGGGAGCTTTTCAAACTCAAAGTGACCATTACGAATGACGACGTTGCCATGCTTCCCGGCAGGAGCCGTGCGGTTGCCGATGTTGGAAAAGTCGAGCGCCGAGCCGGGGATCACATCAAGCGGTGCAGTGAAGGCGATCCAATCGCGGTTGGCTGTTAATGTCAGCGGCTTCAAGAGCGCGAGCTTCAGCGGAGTTCTGTCAGCACTGAGCGTGTAGGCTATTTCAACCTGCTCGCCTGCCTTGAATGTCTTACCACCGCCGGGGCCGATGCGCAGGGTGAACTCGGGCTTGCCGAACACTCGTTCGTCTTGTACGAATACAGAGGTCTTAGCTGCGAAGGTAAAGGTGATTTTGTCTTTGCCGTCCTTTGACACCATCGTGAAGGATTTGCAGCCTTGCGCGCAGACAAAGGAGTCGCCTTGTTTGTCGGGAAGGTCTTTGCCCCATGTGCCATCGACGACCCATTTACCACCGGCATAGTCCTCCGTCTTGAACACAGCATACACGCCCATGAGCTGGAGTTTGACTTCCTTGGAGGGCGTGAAGGTGTAGCGTGATTCAACCCCTTTTCCATCTTGACGGAAGGAAGCCGAGCCTTTAATGGTATTGCCGGCAAAGGTGATCTTGAACGGAAATTGATCGGTTGCCTCACCATCGGATGTCGCACCGTGGGGTGAATACCACGGCGTAAGGCAGATGGGACGGATCACGCAGCCCACATCGGGAACCTCAACCTTTCCTGAGAGATAAGCGTTAAAATCACTCGCCGTCAGCAGCGTCGCCGTCAGGCAGGCGCTCAAAAGAAAAGTTAAGGTTCTCATATGGACTCCTTCTATTATTCTTTGATGATCTCGTAGAGCATGGTGGCGGTGCCGGGAACGGCATCCACACGTGCGGTGAAGCACAGCTCGCCATTACGCGCCGCTGCCTGAATCGGTTGAACCCGCTTGCCGACGGAGTCTAACGCATAGACTTTATACGCGCCGGGGGTCTTGAGTTTGAGGCGGATGTCCGCCTTGCCTTTGCGCATCAAGTGCGGCAGCCCGCCCCACTTGAGCAGCACCTTGAGCGACTCGTCTGCATACTCGATGTTTGAGTTCTGCACGTCAGTCAGGTGCGTGAGTAATAAACGTTTGGCCGTGGCGATCGGCTCAGCGCTCAAAGAGCTTGCCCAAATGGTCGCGGGGGAGTCGGCGTCAAACGTCAAAGCCTCTGCCGCGATGACGCCTTTCTCCGTGAAGCCGCCGCACGTGCGGGCGGTCTTGATGATGAAGGTGCCGCTCTCTTGATTCATTGACAGCGCGCCGCCGCCGAGCACCGGCTTGGGTTGGAGTTTTTCGACATCGGCCTGCGTGAAGACGTTGGGTTGGAGTTCCTTATAAGTCTTCGACCAAGTGATGCCCTTGGTGTCGGGCTTGTCGGCGGTGGCAGTGCCGACCTTGGCATACCAGGAGAGCCATGCGGCGGGCGGTGAGCGCAGGGGGTAGTCAGACGTGACGTCGAGCACTTCACGCTTGGGCAGATTGAAGGCCATGACGGGCTTGAGCGGTGCGAGGTCCTTGCGGATGAAGAGGCAGAGCGACGCACGCTCGGCGGCCATGGAGAGCGGGTCGCCGGCGGTATCGAAGTAGTGCATCTGTACGGCTTGATTGCCTTGGAGCGTCTTGTCGTTGTGGCTATAAGCAAAGCGCCAGATGCCTGCCCACTCCTGCAACGCGCCCAACGCGCCGGTGATGATGCCGCCCACGCCGCGGAATTGTCCGGGTGCGGAGAAGTTGTACTCGGTGATGGTGAAGGGGTTCTTGAACGTCCGTTGGAAGACGACCTGCTGGGCACCCATGTTACGGCCCTGCACGGGATTGACGTTGGCGCACTTGCTGGGCAACGTCCACTGATGGTCAAGGAATTCGGGGTGATCGACGTAGAAGTGGTCGTCCACATAATCATACACATCCTCGCGCGTGACTTGGTCGGCAGAGAAGTGCGTCCAGCCGTTCATGTTCGTCAGGAGGGCCTTGCACTTGAGCTCTTTGCTGACGAACTCTTTCATGCGCACCATGAACTTCGCATCGGCCTCGCGCAGGAAGAGGACGAACGCCCGCGTATGGCGGTCCTGTCCCCAGAGATTATGCGGCAGAGTCTCGGGCACGTCTTTATAAGCCTCCGCGTTCTTCGCCTTCTGTTCGCTCAGCCACTTCTTCCACGCGTCCTGCAGCTGCGGCAGCTCGCGGGCGTTGTTCCAACGGTTGCCAAGATTACCTTCATTGATAGCGGAGATCAGCGAGATCGCCGGTTCCTGCGCGTAAGCACGGCCGGTGTGAGGATTCACGTGCGTCATCCATTGGCGGATGAAAGTCTTGAGGTTGTCAAACGTGCCCTCATGCACCACGGCGAGTACCTTGTAGATATCCATCGGAATGCGGCCGTCCTTCTCAATGCCGACGCTGCGCCACGGCACGGAGCGCGAGACATAGAAGTCGGTCGTGATGTAGATGCCGCGCTTGATGCACTCAGCTACGAGCTTATCCATCATCGCAAGCTTGGCGGGATTGATGGTGGTGCCGTCGGCGGAACCTTCAACAAGGCCGCCGTCGTGGTGATGGAGGCGCAGGGAATTGTAACCAATCATTGCAAGGCGGCGGACGGTCTTCTCGGCCGTCTCATCGTCGAGATAGTTGGCGGAGAAACAGATGTTCACGCCATAGAAACGCTGTTCCACGCCGGGCTTTTTCTCAAACTCAAAGTGCTCGCCCTTGGGGACTGTGTAACCGTACTTGCCTGCAGGGGCATCTTGGAACGCAAAACCGGAGAAGTCCAGTGCCGAGCCGGGAATGATGTCGAGATCAGCCTTGAGCGGCAGCCACGTATCACCTGCGGTAATCTTGACAGGTTTATCGCACAGCAGTTTGAGCGGGGCGCCTGCGAGCTTAAGTGTGAACTCAACCGCATACTCCTGCTTGGCTTCGAGCTTCGTCTGCTTCAGCAGACCGAGGCGCACGGAGAAATCCTGCCCGTTGTACGTACGATTGTCCTGCAGCATGTAGGAGATGCCGTTAGCCGAGCCGAGTTCAAGCTTGGCCTGTCCATCCTTGCCGGTGAGCACGAGGCTCTTGCCCCAGCCGTAGCCGAGCATTTTGGCTTTCTCGCCAAGCCCGGGGAACTTCTTCACGTCCTTGCCTTCGCCTTGCCATGTGCCATCTGCAAAGACATCGAGCGGCAAGCGTACGCCAACGAAGAGGCATTGTACTTCAACAGCCTTCTCGGGAACAAAGACATACTTCGCGTTGATGATGCCGTTGGCTTCACTGAAACTCCCATAGCCGTTAATCGCTACACCGTCAACGTTGAGCTTAAAGGGATACTCGCCCTTATCGTTCTGCGTCTTGAAACCTGCGGGGCCGACGTGCTCCCAGCTCTTGTTGAAGCATTCCGGCGCGAATGCGCAGGCAGGTTTATCCAGCTCCATGATGGCGCTGGGTTTAACGCGCACCTGCGCTGCTTGCACGGCGGCCGCACTGAGCAGGCCCGCGGCGAGGATGTGTGTGAGTTTGGTCATGTCGTTCCCTTGTTTATTAGCGTGAGAGTTCACTGAGCATTAAAGCGTTCCACTGCAGACCCAGCAAGAGCTGGTCGAGTCCGTAAGATTCATTTGGCGAATGGATGCGATCTTCCTGGCGGCCAAAGCCCACAAGCAAAGGCGCCGCGCCGCTGACATCGCGCAGCCGCGCAACGATAGGAATGGAGGCACCTTCCCATTTGAAGACGGCACCGCGCGGGTCGAGCTGTTGAAGGACGTCCTGCGCGAGGCGTACCGCAGGCACATCCAGCGGCAGGCGGAAGCCCGGCTCGCAGCCGGTCACGTCGGAAATCTCGACGATGCAGCCGCGGGGGCAATGTTTCTTGAGATGCTCCACCACGAGCTCGGTCGTTTCCTGCGGCGGCTGGCAGGGCACAAGGCGCAAACTTAGCTTGGCCACGGCGATTGCGGGGATAACCGTCTTCGAACCGGGGCCGCCGTAGCCGCTGTGAACGCCGTTGACCTCGACCGTCGGGAGGAAGCATCCACGTAAGGTAGGGGAGAGGCCCTCTTCGCCGCCGAGCGGGGCGGTGCCGATTTCCTGCTCATACGCTTCCGCATCAAAAGGTACTTCGTCGGCGAGGCGCAGCTCTTCATCGGTCGGCATCTTGACGTGGTCATAAAAGCCTTCGACTGCGACGCGGCCCTTGTCATCGTGCAGTGAACGGAGCAGGGCGATCATGCTTTGTGCGGTGTTCGGCGCAATGCCGCCGTGCAGGCCGGAGTGTAAATCGTACTCCGCCCCGCGCAGGGTGACAGTGAAGTGCGACACACCGCGCAGTCCCGCGACAATAGCGGGACGTCCGGATGCATGCATGCCGGTGTCGCTCACCAGCAGGACGTCTGCAGCGAGCTGCTGACGGCGCGCAGTGACGAGGGAGGAGAGGGCGTCGCTGCCGCTTTCCTCTTGGCCTTCAATAATGACCTTGAGCTTGGGTAGAGGCAGGCCTGCGGTGCGGAGCGCTTTGACTGCGGCGAGGAATGCGAAGACTTGTCCCTTGTTGTCCTCGGCGCCGCGTGCATAGACGCGGCCATCGGCGAGAGTGGGTTCAAAGGGCGGCGTGTTCCAACCCTCCAGCGGGTCGACGGGCTGCACGTCGTAGTGTCCGTAGAAAAGGACGGTGTGACCCTCGCCGGCACACTCGGCAAAGAGCACCGGCGGCTTGGAGACCTCGGTCTGCACGAGTTCGACCATGAAGCCGAGGAGTTTGAACTGCTGCTTCAGCCACGTCGCGCAGCGGGCGCAATCGCCGAGGTGCTTTGGATCTGCGCCGATAGAGGGGAAACGCAGGAAGTCGAACCAATCGGTAAGCAGGTGCTCTTGATGGGCCTCGAAGTAAGCGGTCGCGTCTTTAAGCGTCATAACAAATACTCCACAATCGCCGGCCAATGCCGACAGCGTATCAATCCGGGCGCGCTGTAATTGCGGTTCCACGGACGGTCAAATACAATCACTGTACAATTAGTACGTACGGAAAGCAGGTCGAGGCCTTGGGGAGAGTCTTCAACGGCGGCATCGAAGTGCATCGCGTTGAATTCGGCAAGGGAGACCGCGCCGCCGCTCGGCCAACGGCCGTATTTGTCGAGGTGGACAATAGGAATATCCCGCAAGTCATACAACGCAAGCCATGCGAGCGAAACCGCCTGCGTGTCCGGTGGACGGCCCGTCACAATCACCGGCTCCACGCCCCCTGCAATCAGCGCCTTCAATGCCGGCACGGCATCGGGCGCCGGGGTGAGGTTCAGCAGAAAATCGTCATGATGCGCCGCCTGCATGAGCGTCAGATAGGCGGCCTCATCGAGCTGAAAGGAGGTGCGCAGATCAAAAGCTTCAATCGCCTCATACGGCACGCATGCACCGAAAAACCGCTCCGCCATCTCAGCTAACGCCCGTGCGGTTTCGCACAGTACGTCATCAAAATCGATATAAACCTTCATCCCCAACAGTTCTCCCTAATCTCCTCAGTATAGCACAACCCCCGCCGCCATGCAACAATGTTCCGCCGATGGAGCACGCCGGGAAATGAGTGCCGGTTGACGCGTGGTTTTTTGGAAATATTAATCTGACGTAACGGTTGCTTGTTGAGGGTCTTCCTGTTTTTCGGCAAGTTTGGCGAGATGTTGGAAGCGTGCATTCAGCTCCGTCATAAAAGCCTCTTTTTGTGTGATGCCGATGATGGGGCGGTCAATTATTACATCACAAAAGAAGGGAACAAAGAGCGCTTCACCGCGCGGCAAGGTTTTGCCAAGGCCTCGAATAAACATTGGAATTACTGGAGTATGGGGGTGTTGCCGGACGAGATGGGCGATACCGCTTTTAAGTTCAGAAAGGTGTTCAGGCTCGCCGCGGCTGCCTTCGGGAAAGATGATCAAAAGCTTGTTTTGCTGCAGGGCCGCATGACAGGCGGCGAAAACATCGCGGTCGCCGACAGAGATATGGCGTTTGAGCGGAATGATGCCGACAACCTGCGTTGAGAACCAGCGCATGAAAGGATTGCACATGAAATAATCCGCCGCGGCGACGGGATGTGTGTTCATTGCAGTCCGCCAATTGAGCGCGCTCATAATCACCATAATATCCAAGTGGCTGTTATGGTTGCAGGCAATAATCGCGGGACCTTTTCGAGGGAGATTAGATCGGCTGATGATGTTGAGTCCCAGCAGGATGCCGGTTACGAGGCGCCCGATGACTAAATAAAAGAAAGCGCGCAGGATAAGGCTCATTTAGTAGGCCCAATACCAGACTACGTGAAAGAAAAGGGGCGCGGTCAATGTCAGACTGTCAATCCGATCCATTATGCCGCCATGTCCGGGAAGAAGGCGCCCGGTATCTTTAACACCCAAATCGCGTTTGATAGCAGAGATGGTAACATCACCCAGAAATCCCAGAACAGCCAGTCCTGCACCAACTATGGCGGATTCACCCACTGTGAACGGTGTCAGATATTGTGCAACCAACAGTGAGACGAGGGTGGAGGTAAAGACGCCTCCCAAGAAACCTTCCCATGTCTTTTTGGGGCTGACGATGGGGAGGATCTTGTGCTTGCCGAAGCTTTTACCCCAGACGTACTGGGCTACATCATTCAGCTGAACAATAAGCACAAGGTAGAACATGAGGCCTGCGCCGCCCACGGCAAAGTTCTCCAATGGCGGCAGCTTCATGAGATAAGCCGCGTGTCCCAAAGAGTAAACCGTAATCATCAACAGCCAGTGAATGGTTGCCGTCGACCTCAGAAAACCCTCTGTCTGCTGAGTCAACACCATGCGCACGGTGATGAAAAAGAAGGCGTAGATGGGAATGAATATGATAAACAGCGTATACCACCCGATATAGATGAGGTAGAACTGCATCGGGATCGTCAGGTAAGCCCAAAACAAAACGCGCCGATCGGTGCGTCGGGTTGGGATAATCGTGAAGAACTCCTTGAGCGCCATGAAACTGAGAAACGCCATAAAAATGACTGAGAGCTTCGAGCTGACCAACATCGATATCGAAAAGACGCTGACCATCAGCCACCAGCTGTTCACCCGCTGGCTGAGTTCGGTATAGTCACGCTCAGGCCGCCTCCAAATCAATGCTTGTACAATCACAGTTGCCGTGATGAGCAGCGCAAACACTGCACCGATAGCCCATAATAAAATAGGTGAGGATGTGAACGTCATCATTTGTTGCCTGCCTCCTTCAACGCGCCCTTTGCCCGGTTCAACAGTGTGAACACGAGCAATAAATCCATGCCCCCCATTACCAGCATGCTGATCCGTACATCAGGGTAGAACATGAAGACCAATGCTAATGCGCTGAACAAAAATGCCCGATCACTCTTTCCCATCGGGCCGTCATAACGCCGTGAGGCACCAATCTGGACGCCGACAACGCCCAGCATCTCACTGGCAATCGATAGCACTAACGTCAGGACCAACAGCCAAAACCCAACCCCTGTGACCAGCATTAGCGGCACGTAAATTACAGCATCGGCAAACACATCGCCCATTTCATTCAAGATCGCTCCCAAATCAGATTTCTGCTGATGTTCCCGCGCCAGCATGCCGTCAATGGCGTTGAGAGCCATGCGGACAAAAAGGAAGACCGGGACTAGTAACAGTATGAGGCGGAAAGGAACAAAATAGAGACATGCTCCAACTAATGCCGACAGGACAAAAGCCGCCACTGTAACCTGATTAGCGGTAACACCCATCTTAAACAAAGCTTTGACCGACGGCCTCAGCAAATCTTGAAAACGAGATTTCAGCGTATAAATAGAAGGCATTTGACTCCCTTAATTCAATGACGGTTATTTCAGACCACCCGCATTCTGCAAATCCTAAACTCAGTACGTAGCATACATCATCCCCTCGACAAAAACAAGCCAAATAGAGAATCGAGCGTAAAGGCTTGAGTCAAGGGGCGCAAGAGAAATAGGCCTCGACATAATTTTTGCACGACCTTGAGGGCATGAATCAAGTGGCAAGTCCCGTCATTGCCCATGCAACAATGTTCCGCCGATGGAGCGCTTCAGGGTATGGCCGGCCTGCTTACCGGGAGGAACAGCAAAGCAAGCGGTTGTTCATCGGTAAGTACTCAAACGTATACAATGAAGTACTCAGACGCGCACAGGGAAGTGTTCAAACGTACACAATGAAGTACTCGGACGCACTCAATGAAGTAAACCCTCCTCATCAACCCAATAAGCGGACCCGGCTAATCCGCTAAACGACTCACAAAAATCTTTTTGCGGCGGTGATACAAAAAAAGCCCCCTGCCGGAGCAGAGGGCTTTTTGAAACGCTAACCTGTTACAGGCTATTACTTGTTGAGAGCCTTGCGGATCTCTTCAAGCTTAGCGCGCAGGGCGTAGGGCAGCTTGCCGCCGATTGCCTTCCAAGATTCCTCGACGCCGTCGAGTTCCTTCTTCCAGCCGACCTTGTCGACAGTGAGGAGCTCCTTCATGGTCTCCTTGCTGACGTTGCAACCCGCGAGGTCGAGAGCGTCGTCCGTCGGCATGAAACCGATCGGAGTTTCCTTCGCCTTGGCGGTGCCTTCGATGCGCTCGCAGATCCACTTGAGCACACGGCTGTTTTCGCCGTAGCCCGGCCACATGAACTTGCCGTCCTTGTCCTTGCGGAACCAGTTGACGAAGAAAATCTTCGGCAGCTTGTCCGGGTTGGTGCGGATGGCCATCGAGAGCCAATGGGTCAGGTAGTCGCCCACGTTGTAACCGAAGAAGGGCAGCATCGCCATCGGGTCGCGGCGGACTTGGCCGATCTGATCGGAGATGATGGCGGCGGTCACTTCGGAACCGGCTGCGGAACCCATGAACACGCCATGCGTCCAGTCCTTAGCTTGGTTGACCAGCGGGATGGTGCTGGGGCGGCGGCCGCCGAAGAGGATTGCCGAGATCGGCACGCCTGCGGGATCCTGCCATTCCTTCGCAATCACCGGGCACTGTTTAGCAGGCGCTGTGAAGCGGGAGTTCGCATGAGCGGCCTTCTTGACCTTGCCCGTTGCGGGATCCATCGTGGTAGGCGTCCAATCCTTGCCCTGCCAGTCGATCGCGTGTGCCGGAGCCTTGACGCCCATGTCTTCCCACCACACATCGCCATCGTCCGTCAAAGCGACGTTCGTGAAGATCGTGTTCTTCTTGCAGGACTTCAGTGCGTTGGGGTTGGAATCCATCGAGGTGCCCGGAGCCACGCCGAAGAAGCCGTTTTCGGGATTGATGGCATACAGCTGGCCATCTTCGCCGATGCGGATCCAAGCGATATCGTCACCGACCGTCTCGAGCTTCCAGCCCTTCAACGTCGGCTGCATCATCGCGAGGTTGGTCTTGCCGCAGGCGCTCGGGAACGCCGCTGCGATGTAGTAGGACTTGTTCTTGGGCGAGGTGAGCTTCAAGATGAGCATGTGCTCAGCCAGCCAGCCTTCCTTGCGGGCGAGGGACGAAGCGATACGCAGCGCAAAGCACTTCTTGCCCAGCAGCGCGTTTCCGCCGTAACCCGAACCGAACGACCAGATCTCGCCGGTTTCCGGGAAGTGCGAGATGTACTTCTTCTCCATCGGAGCGCACGGCCAAGTTGAATCCTTCTGACCCTTCTTCAGCGGAGCACCAACGGAGTGCACGCACGGAACGAAAGTGCCCTTATCGCCGAGCTTCTTCCACACAGCCGCGCCCATGCGCGTCATGATGCGCATGTTGACCACAACGTAGGGAGAGTCGGTGATCTCGATGCCGATCTTCGAGACCGGCGAGCCCAGAGGACCCATCGAGAACGCGATGACGTACATCGTGCGGCCCTTCATGCAGCCCTTATAGAGCTTACGCATGATCTTCTTCATCTCAGCCGGATCATTCCAATTGTTCGTCGGACCAGCGTCCTCCTTATTCTCGGTGCAGATATAAGTGCGTCCTTCGACACGCGCGACATCGGACGCATCCGAACGCGCCAAGAAACAGCCCGGGCGCTTCTTCGGGTTCAACGGGGTAAACACGCCCGCCTTCACCATCGCTGCGCACAAACCATCATACTCCTCCTGCGTACCATCGCAGAACACCACATTCTTAGGCTCGCAAAGCTTCTTCCACTCGGTGACGAAATCGAGCACCTTCTGATTTGTCGTCGGACACTTCGTTGCTGACATTTGATAATCTCCACTACTACACACAAAAACCCCATTGCCTCCCACGCGCATCGAACCCGACACACACCCGGAGACGCCGGCTGACATAGCCGGACAGTTTAGCAAAACTCCCCCGCCAACACAAGGCAAAACGTCTTATTTACAAGATTCCGGGAGCTAGGTCAACCCATCGACGTACCGCCCGGAAGCACGCTTGACCGCTACGTCAGTCCCGCTCCTGAGCCACCGCTCATCACCGTTCTACCGTCATGGTTCTCTTCAGGCCAAGCGTATTCTGTCTCTTACAGGCTGCAATAAAAGACGGGCCTCGAACAATATAGGTTTGAGTTTTCTAGTTGATTCGATATACTCGCCTTTTAATGATTGCAGCCGTTTGAGGTGAATTATTGCCGGACGGGTGTAGCGTTCTTTGACATTCAACTACTTTGTCTAGGCCGTTTCTGCGCCCGAGCAGGAACGGCGGCTGGTCTCTCGCACCAATTGATTGGGTCCTTGGAGGCAACTATGTGCAACGGGTAAATCGCAATGCGGCGGGGTTCATTGCAATAAATGATTTCACTTTCAGGCGATTGTTTTCAAAGCTGCGTTCCATCGTTCAAGAGCAGATTGCCCGTTAAAGAGCTTGCGAGGGAACTGGTTGATGAAGCTAACGCCTTCGGCGAGTTCACGGTGGGGCACGAGGCTTAACCGGCTGCCTTTGGGGGCGAAGCGGCGGATGAGGCGGTGATTGTTTTCATTGCTACCGCGTTCCCAAGAGCTATAGGGGTGGGCGTAGTAGACCATGGCTCCGGGCGTGTGACGGCG
>JAVBMC010000053.1:0-19400 GCA_031552845.1 Kiritimatiellia bacterium | reverse complement strand
GGTGAGGCGCGTATGGCGGTTGTCGAGGAACCGGGTGACCTTGATAGTGCTGTCCGCGCTGCCGTTCTGCGGGATGAAGAAGAGCCCTTCATCGCCCATGAGCGGCTTAAAGCGCAGGTGCTGGCCGTCGAGCTTGGCCATACCGCCGACGGTGACAGTGGCATTGGTGGTGCCGCTGGTTGCGTCGACGAGGACTCGCAAGGTCGGAGCGCGTTTGGAGGTTTCGACGAGTTCGCCGGTGATGCGGCTCATCTCTTCCTTCATCTCCGCGCCGGGCTGGAAGCGCAGCGCGAAGCTGAGCTCCTTGCCTTCGACGGGCGTGCCTTCTTGCGTGAAGACGCCGCTGCCGCGCAGGCCGAGGTAACCCAAACGTCCGAGCGTGATGCGGTGGCCTTCCTGCGTGGCTTCGAGGATGGTCTCGAAGGCGCGCTCAAGGAACGCCGCAGATTGCGCGGCGCTGAGGTTGCCCCCGCCGCTGGACATGCGTTTGGCGAGCTGCCGCACCGACAGCGTGCCGCGAGAGACGGTCACCGGCGTGTAGCGGTTGAGCTCGGCAAGTTCGCGTGAAACGGCCGGCGTGAGTTTGTATTGGACTGAACTGTGTGGTTGTGTATCGTTCATGATACGTTTTCTTTCTGCCGCCTGAAATTGATGCTGGCAGCCGGCGGCGTCTGTCAACCCGACACCACGGCGATTCCGAACAAAACCATACAACGCACTCGCGTTATTGGTGGATATCCCCCTGGCATCTGGACTGCACGCCGGCCAAACAGGCAGTCTGTATGTTGATGGCTCCTTGGAGCTTAAGCTCCCGTATGTCGGGGGGCGGAAATTCGCGTTGGAACTCCGAGCCACAAAATCCGAATCAGTGACGGGTCACTCAATGGGGTCAACGGGGATGCAGTTTAGCAGAATGGAGGAATAAGTCAAGAGAAGAAGTAATAGGTAATAAGTGATAAGTAATAAGTTGTTGAGCAGGAGGAAATAAGATAGGCAAAAACAAATAGGGGTGATAGGAGGGGAAGGACTCACGTGGAGACGCGAAGTCGCGGAGAGGAGGCGACTTATTACCTATCATTTCTTACTTATTCCTTGTCTTGGGCGGTGGAGGGGGGTATAATGGCGGGAATCTATGGGAGGAGGATTTGGAATGAGGGTTTTGTTTGCGGTGTTGGCTTTGGGGTGTTCGGCGCGGGTGTGGGGCGGCGATTGGGTGGATTATGTGTTGCCGTTGATGGGGTGTGATAGCACGGGGGAGTTTTCGTGCGGGAATACGTATCCGGTCATCGCGCGGCCGTGGGGAATGAATGCCTGGGCGCCGATGACGGGAGCGATGGGGAATGGTTGGATTTATTCGTATCGGGATAAGCAGCTGCGGGGGATCAAGCAGACGCATCAGCCGTCGCCGTGGATTGGGGATTATGGGCAGTTTGCGGTGTTGCCGACGACGGGTAAGGCGGTGTTTAAGGAGGATGAGCGGAAGAGCTGGTTTTCGCATAAGGCGGAGGTGGCGAAGCCGTATTATTATAGCGTGTACTTGGCGGATTATGATACGTCGGTGGAGGTGTCGCCGACGGCACGCGCGGCGATGCTGCGGGTGACTTGGCCGATGACGGATTCGGCGGCGGTTGTGTTGGATGCGTTTGATAAGCAGTCGTATGTGAAGGTGGAGGGGGAGAAAAAGCGGATTGTGGGGTGGTCTTCGAAGCATTCGCCGCGGAATGATGGCGGGGGCGTGCCGAAGAATTTTAAATGTTACTTTGTGGTGGAGTTCGACAGGGCGTTTAGCGCAGCGCAGGTTTGGGATGGTGAGAAACTTGTGGGCGATCTGAAGGAGCTGCAGGCGGCGCACACGGGCGGGCGGGTGGAGTTTCCAAAGATGGCGAAGGGCGAGCAGGTACATATAAAGGTGGCGTCGTCGTTTATCAGCATTGAGCAGGCGGAGCGGAATTTGAAGGAGCTGGGGAATGATTCGTTTGACGTGGTGCGGGAGAAGGGACGCGCGGCGTGGAATGAGGTGTTGGGAAAGATCGCCGTGGAGGGCGGCACGGTGGATCAGATGCGGGTGTTTTATACATGCTTGTATCGGTCGGTGTTGTTTCCGCGTGAGTTTTATGAGTTGGATGGGGAGGGCAAACCATATCATCGCTCGCCGATTACGGGCGAGGTGTGTGCGGGGTATTATTATACGGACACGGGTTTCTGGGATACGTTTAGGGCGCTGTTTCCGCTGCTGAATTTGGTGTATCCGTCGGTGAATGCGCGGGCGACGGCGGGGTTGGAGGCGTGTGCGAAGGAGTCGGGCTGGCTGCCGGAGTGGGCGAGTCCGGGATTCCGCGATTGTATGATCGGCAACAATTCGGCATCGGTGGTGGCGGATGCGTGGCTGAGCGGCGTGCGTGAGGGTTACGACATCAATGCATTGTGGCAAGCGCTATTACATGGCGCGACGAATGCACACCCGACGATTAGCGCGATTGGCCGCAAGGGCACGGCAGAGTATGTGAAGCTGGGTTATGTGCCGCGCGATATCGGTATCCGTGAGAGCGCGGCGCGGACGTTGGAGTACGCTTATAATGATTGGTGTATTTGGAAGCTGGGCGAGGCGTTGGGCAAGCCGAAGGAAGAGAC
Source organism: Kiritimatiellia bacterium (assembly GCA_031552845.1). GTDB lineage: Bacteria > Verrucomicrobiota > Kiritimatiellia > RFP12 > DVOR01 > JAVBMC01. Next base: position 16,769 of record JAVBMC010000053.1, on the reverse strand, counting down.
GCAGGTTTTTGCCGAGCGTGCGATGAATTATCAGAAGCTGTACAATCCCGCAGTGGGCTTGATGTCCGGGCGGCAGGCGGATGGGGCGTTTGATACGACGTTTGATCCCGTGCGCTGGGGCGTTGATTTTACCGAGGGAAACAGCTTGCATTATACGTGGTCGGTGTTTCACGACATCGAGGGGTTGATCAAGCTGATGGGCGGGCGCGAGAAGTTTGCGGAGAGGTTGGATTCGATCTTCTCGATGCCGCCGGTGTTTGCATTGGGGCACTATCCGTTTGTCGTGCATGAGATGCGCGAGATGCAGGTGGTGAACTTTGGGCAGTATGCACACGGCAACCAGCCGGCGCAGCATGTGATCTATTTATACAGCTACGCCAATGAACCGTGGAAGACGCAGTATTGGGTGCGCGAGGCGCTCAACCGCCTCTACACGCCCACGCCGGATGGTTACTGCGGCGATGAGGATAACGGACAGACCTCGGCATGGTATGTGTGGTCGGCATTGGGCTTCTACCCTGTCTGTCCAGGTGCGGGGCAGTATGTGCTGGGGGCGCCGTTGTTCAAGAAGGCGACTGTGACGTTGGAGAACGGTAAGCAGATCATCATCAATGCGCCCGACAACTCGCCCGACAACCGCTACGTCAACACCCTGCGGTTCAACGGCAAGAACTACACTCACAACTACCTTGACCAAGACGTGCTTAAGGCAGGCGCGGTGTTGGACTTTGACATGTCCGACAAACCGAACACCCGGCGCGGCATTGCCGTCGAAGACCGTCCCTACTCTTGGAGCAAACCATGAATATCAAACACGCCCTAGCCTACTGTTTCCTATGCGTCTGTGGAATCGTCCACGCGCAGACGAACGCGATGGATGTGGCCGATGCCGCGCTGAGCATCACCAATAACACCATCCGTTATGTGGCGGGCTACGTCAAGATCCCCTATCCTAACGGCGACGTCCCGGCGGACACAGGAGTCTGCACCGATGTGGTCGTGCGCGCTTACCGTCTGCTCGGCATTGACCTGCAGAAAGAAGTCCACGAAGACATGCTCGCCAACTTTTCCCTCTACTCCAAGAAGTGGCGGCTGAAGCGGGCGGATAGCAATATCGACCATCGACGGGTGCCCAACCTGATGGTCTTCTTCAAGCGAAAAGGCGTTGAGAAACCCATTACAAAAAATGCTGAGAACTACATCCCCGGCGACATCGTCTGCTGGAAACTCTTTAGCGGCGCCACGCACATCGGCATCGTCGCCAAGCCCAAAACCGCCGACGGCAAACGCCACCAAATCGTCCACAACATCGGCGGCGGACAAATGCTCACAGACTGCCTGTTCAGCTACACCATCATTGGGCATTACCGCTATCCTAAGTGATGTGCCCTAAATAAGAACTGGAAGCGTTGCCGGTTTTCCCTACGAAGTTTAGGCGGGGGATTGCTTTTGCGGCGGGGTTGTGTTATACTGCCGCTAAAGCAGACGCGCGGGTTGTCTGGTTTACGGGAGTATTCCACTGGGGCAGCGGCGCGGATGGTTTGTAATGCGGATGGTTTGTAATATTAAGAGGAGGCTTACGATGAAGAGGTGTTTGCCGCTAGCGGCGTTGGTGGGTTGCGTGACGGTGTTGACGGCTTTCGGACAGCAGAGCGCTATTGCGCCGAAGTTCCTGCTGGAGAAGGAGTCGCAGCTGAAGGTGGATAACGGCGATGTGGAGTTCAAGCTCGAGAATGGCGCGTTGGACATCGTCATCAAGGAGACGAACAAGTCTGGTTATCCGGGTGTCGAGCTGACGCCGGCAACGGGTAAGACGTGGGATTTGTCGCCATGGGGACATGTCGAAGTCAAGATAACGAACACCGGCAAAACAAAGGCCGGATTTAATGTGCGCATTGATGATGACAGCGATTGGAAGCTGAATCCATGGAATGCGGAACCGTGCTGGCTGGATCCGGGTAAGTCGAAGGTGCAAAAGGTGATCTTTGGCTATAGCTATGGAAACAAGGGTTATGCCTTGAAGTCAGACCGCGTGAAGCGTTTGCTGTTGTTCAGCAACAAGGCGGGTGCCGAGCAGAGCTTCCGCCTTGAGGATATTCAGGCTGCGGGTGCTGCGGGCGAAACTCCGCCGGTGGATCCGAACAGCGTGCGCATCAAGCCGGTCAATGGCGTGATGTATTCCGCCGCGAAGCCGAGTCCGGATGTGGTGGTGGATGCAAGCAAGCCGGGCGTGCTGGCCGTCAAGCCGAAGGTTGGGTCCTGGAACTTGATGGATGCACACAATGTGAAGGTGAAAATCCGTAACCCCGGCAAGACCGCTGTGCCTGCGACTTTTGCGGTGAAGAGCGGCGGCAGCTCGACAGACGCCGTGAAGGCTGACTTGAAGCCGGGTGCTGAGCAGACTGTTTCGATTACCTTCGTGCCGAAAGCATATTGGGAAGGCGTTGAGAAGCTTTCAGGTACTTACAACGGCGCCAAGCCGGGGACTGGTTCGACCTTCGACAACGTGAAGGTTACGTCCGTTGCTGTGACGGGCACAGGTGCTGAAGGTTTGGAAATCCGCGAGGTGTTGGCCGATGCTACGCCGGTGCAACTGCCCGCATGGGTCGGCAAACGTCCGCCCGTGGATGGCAAGTGGAAGATGACGCTGGATGAGAACTTTGACAAGCCGATCGACCTGAACCTCTGGAACATCTATGCGCCGAACTATTGGGATAAGCGCACGCACTTTTCCAAGGACAACTTGATTGTCAAGGATGGCAAGGCGATTCTGCATTACGAGAAGAAGCGCGGCTGGCACAACGATGAAGAGGGCAACACCTCGAACGTCGCCGAGACCGATTATGCTTGCGGCATTTTGACGACAATGGGCAAGTGGACGCAGCGTTACGGATACTTTGAGGCCCGCATGAAGATGCCGCGCTGCGGCGGTCTGTGGCCGGCATTCTGGACGATGCCCGACCGCGGCAAAGACAAAGACCCGACCGGCGAAAAGTGGTGGCTGCGTACCGACACGAACAAGATCGGCAACGATCAGATCGGCGGCATGGAATTCGACATCATGGAGCATCTGACCGGATGGGGGCCCTACCGCTTTAATTCGGCGTTCCACTGGGGCGGCTATGGCAAAGATCACAAGTCGGTTGGTACAAGCAACATGTATGTACCGACGGATAAGGAAGGCTTCTTTACGATTGGTTTCCTGTGGGAACCGGGCTATGCGGCGTTCTACGGCAATGGCGAGATGATCGGCAGCTGGAAGAATGAGCGCGTCACCGACACGCCGGCCTACCTGATCCTCTACATGGTTTCGGGCGGTTGGGCGAATGTGCCGCTGGAGACCGACAAGCTGCCGGTTGACTTTGTGATTGATTATGTGCGTGTGTGGCAGCGTGCTGACTTGGCGTCGCCGACGGATGGCCCGCAGAAGAACAACGGCAACCCGCACGAAATGAAGAATTAAAACAACCAGGGAGGACAACCTTTTCTGCGGCGCAATCAGGCCCGCAGAAAAGGCTTTGTCCATGCCCGTCCGACGGCGGCGTTCTTGAGGGGAACACGAGCGCGATGCAGATTGGATGGCCTTCCCGGCGAAGCGGTGGAGCTTTGGCAGTGGCAGTGATTTTTCACTTCAAGGAGGATGATGGAAATGAAAACATGGAGCGTGATGGGGATTGCCGCGTGCGCGGCATTGTGGAGCATGGCGGACGTGCAGTTCTTTGTGACGGCAGCCGACAAATCCAAGCTGTTTGAAGCAAGTGCCCTGCCGTTGAAAGACCGCAAGGTGCAGCAGGTTGCTGATGGCGCGATTGTCTATCCGATCGATCCGGCGCGGAGGTTTCAGACCATCGACGGCTTCGGCCCCGCAGTCACAGGTTCATCCTGCTACAACCTGCTGAAGATGAAGCCGGAGGAGCGCGCCAAGCTGCTCAAGCATTGTTTTAGCGTCAAAGACGGCATGGGGTGGAGTTATATCCGCGTGAGCATTGGCTGCTCCGACTTCTCCCTCGACGAATACACCTATTGCGACAAGCCGGGCATCGAGAACTTCGCACTGACGAAATACGAGACCGACGAACTCTTCCCGATCCTGCGAGAGATTCTCGCCATCAACCCCAAAGTCAAAATCCTCGCCTCTCCGTGGACGTGCCCGAAGTGGATGAAGGTCAAGGACCTCAAAACGCTCGAGCCGATTGACTCGTGGACAGGCGGGCACCTCAACCCGAAGTATTATCAGGACTACGCCACCTACTTTGTTAAATACGTCCAAGCGATGGAAAAGGCGGGCTTTCCGCTCGACACCATCACAATCCAGAACGAACCGCTCAATCATCTGAACTCGGCCTCGTTGGTGATGGGCTGGGACGAACAGCGCGACTTCATCAAGCAGGCTCTTGGGCCGGCCTTCAAGAAGGCCAACATCAAAACCAAAATCCTTGTCTTCGATCACAACTATAACTACGACAAGATTGAAGCCCAGCAGGATTACGTCCTCAAACTCTATGCCGACAAAGACGCCGCCAAGTATGTCGAGGGCTCCGCTTGGCACGCCTACATGGGCAATAAGGACGAACTCTTCCGCATTCAAAAAGGCGCACCCGACAAAGGCATCTACTTCACCGAATACTCCAGCGGCAAATGGAGCTATCCCTTTGCGAAGGACTTGATGTGGTCGATCCGCGAGCTTGGCATCGGCACCGTCAACCGCTGGTGCAAGAACGTCATCGTTTGGAATTACGTGCTCGACGAAAAACACCGCCCCTTCCGTCCGAAAGGCTGCTCCACCGGAATCGGCGTCGTGCAGATCGATTCGTCGAACTATTCCGACTACACCTACGAATCCCACTACTACATCCTCTCGCACCTCTCCAAAGCCATGGAGCAAGGCAGCGTGCGGGTCTTCGCGCCTGAGTCCGTCACCCCCGGCGTGTATGGCACGGTCGCCATCAACCCGGACGGCTCCTTCGGTGCGGTTTTCTCCAACGAAAACGATGAACCCAAAGAGCTCACCGTGGTCGACGGCAAGAACACCTTCACCTGCACATTGCCCCCCAAGAGCATCGCCACAGCCCGCTGGAAAGATTAACCGCGCCCCGACGGCGTGATTTTAAATACCCCGCGGGGTTTGTGCTTGCGTTTAACGTCGGAAAAGGCTATTATATGCCCGTTTTTCACGTTGTGCTCGGGTGGTGGAATGGCAGACACGTATGTTTGAGGGGCATATGCCGAGAGGCGTGGGGGTTCGAGTCCCCCCCCGAGCACCATATCATTATTAATGCAATCACGAAGCCTGCGGCGGTACAGTGTTACGGCTCCGCAGGCTTGATTTTTTTGCGGTGGTGTTCACATGACTAAACACGAAAAGCGGTATCGCGAAACCCTGACGGAAGCCCGTCGGATCGTCATCAAAATCGGCACGCGCGTCATCGCCAACAAAACCGGCAAGCCCGAGATGAAATATCTCGCCGGACTCGTCGCCCAAGTCGCCGCCCTGCGCGCCAAAGGACACGAAGTCATCCTCGTCTCCTCCGGAGCCGTCGGCGCCGGCATGGAAGCCCTCGGCATCCGCGAACGCCCCAAACAAGTCCCCGACCTCCAAATGTGCGCCGCCGTCGGCCAGGCACGCTTGATGTCCAAATACGAAGCCCTCTTCCTCGCCAAGAAACTCAAAGTCGGCCAAGTCCTCCTGACCCACTCCGACTTCCAGCACCGCATCCGCCTCACCAATGCCCGCCGTACGCTTGATCACCTGCTCGCGGCCGGCGTCGTGCCCATCATCAACGAGAACGACGTCGTTGCCGACGAAGAACTCAAAGCCGGCCTCTCCCTAGGCGACAATGACTACCTCGGTGCGCTCGTCGTCAAAATCGTACGCGCTGACCTCTTCATTATCCTCAGCACTGTCAACGGCCTGCTCAACATGCAAGACCCCGCGCGCGTCAAACGCATCGCCTGCATTGAGAAGCTCAACAAAGAAGCCTTCAAACTCGTCAACCCCGGCGCCAACGCCCTCTCCAAAGGCGGCATGGACTCCAAACTCAAAGCAGCGCAGATCGCCGTCAAAGCCGGCTGCCCCGTCGTCATCGCCGCAGGCCGCACCAAACACGTGCTCCTCAACATCATGTCCGCCAAGGACGAAGGCACGCTCATCCTCAGCGCACCGGTCTGAGCAAGGTAGTTGCAGGTGAAAGCGAAAAATGGCATACTCATCCTTTCGCAAACCTACCCGCCCGACATCGGCGGCGTAGAAACCCACCTGTCCGACCTGACCGCCGCTCTTGAGAACCAAGACCGCTGGCGCGTTTGGATACTCTCCTACAAACCCATTGTCACCGACGTCACGGGCTACCGCCGCCGCGAGCAGCGCGGACCCGTCACCATCCGCCGCTTCTGGTGGTTCGGCGGCAACATCTTCCGCAAGCTCGAGCCCTACCCGCCGCTGATGGTGCTCTACATCGTCCCCTACCTGCTGCTGCGCTCATTCGTCTATATGCTCCCGCGTTGCCGCCGCATCGACGTCATCCACGTTCACGGCATCAACTGCGCACTCATCGGTATCATCCTCGGCACCATCTTCCGGAAGCGGATCGTCTTCCAATCTCACGCGCTCTACTCCTTCCACCCTCAAAGCGCCTTCGCCCGTGTTACTGCCGCCATCCTCAAACGCATGGATGCCATACTCACCCTCTGCCGTGCTTCACGCGATGAGCTCGCCGCCATCGGCGTGCCGAGCGAAAAAATGTCCGTCTACCGCTACTGGATTGACCTCACCAATTTCTCTGCCGACAAACGCCCCGTCAATCCGCAATTCACCGCATTCTTCGCCGGGCGCCTCATTGGCATCAAAGGCGAAGATGTCGTTATCGAACTTGCCAAACGCTTCCCGAAAGCCCGCTTCAAAATCGCCGGGGGTGGCCCCGAACAGCAACGCGTGATTGACGCCGCACGGCAACTCCCCAACCTCGATTACCTCGGCCTCATCCCCAACGACAAGCTGCCCGAATACTACCGCGCCGCAGATATCCAAATTGTCCCCTCGCAATACGCCGAAGGCTTTGGACGCGTCATTTGTGAAGCTCTCGCTTGCGGCACTCCCGTGCTCGCCTCCAATATTGGTGGAATCCCCGATGCGATGGACAACACCGTCGGCATTCTCTGCGAGCTCTCCGTAGACAGCTTCGCCGCCGCGCTGCAAAAGTTGCTGGACGAGCCTGACACCTACGCCAAACTCCAAGCCAATTGCCGCCCATTTGCCGAACGGCAATTCTCCGCGAGTAATGCGGAGATGATATTTAATGCCTACGGGCTGAACTGATCACCGGCTTAAGCGCCGGTGATTTTGAGCAGGTAGTAATTCTTCTTGCCGGAGCGGAGCACGGCGATGCGTCCGCCGATGAGGTCGGACTTTTCTAGCACACGCACCGCATCAATCTTTGTATTGTTCAGACTTAGCGCGCCTTGCTGTGCTAGGCGACGGACTTCGCCTTTGCTGGCAAACAGTCCGCCCGCCGCCGCGGCATCAATCACCGGATTGCCAAGCGCAACAGAGGCTTCGAGAGTTGCAGAGGGTACTTCTTTAAAGATTGCTTCCAGCTCTTCGGCGCTCAAGCCATCGAGACTGCCGCCAAAGAATACTGCACTCGCCGCTTGTGCGGCCTTCAAGCCCTTCTCGCCATGAACGCGCAAGGTCAGCTCTTCGGCCAACACGCGTTGAGCTTCGCGCTTTTCAGGGGCTGTGCGCACTTGTTCTTCCAGCTCGGCAATCCGCTCAAACGACAGGAAGGTAAAGATCTTCAGATACCGCACCACATCCGCATCGAGCGTACGCAGGAAGAATTGGTAGAAGTCGTAATAGCTCGTCTTCTCCGCGTTCAAGAAAATCGCATTGCCCGCGCTCTTGCCAAACTTCTGTCCGTGCGCATCGCACACCAGCGGGAACGTCAAACCATTCGCCGGCACCTCCGGCCCAATCGCCCGGCGGATCAAATCCGTCCCCGCCGTGATATTCCCCCACTGATCCGACCCGCCGATTTGCAACGTGCAGTTATGCTCCCTATACAAATGATAGAAATCATACCCCTGCAGAATCTGATAGCAGAACTCCGTGAACGTCATGCTGTCGGTCTCGGCGTTCAAACGCTTGCGCACGCTCTCCTTGTTCAGCATCGGATTCATACGGAACAGCACGCCCACCTCGCGCAGGAACGGAATGAGTGTATAGTCCTTATACCAATCAAAGTTGTTCACCAAGATCGCCGGATTATCCCTGCCGTCAAAGTTCAGAAAACGCGACAAGTTCTCCTTGATGCCCGCGAGATTCTTTGCGACCTGCTCCTCGGTCAACATATTCCGCTCGACCGACCGCCCCGACGGATCGCCAATCATCCCCGTCGCACCGCCCACCAAAGCGATCACCTTATGCCCGGCGCGTTGAAAATGCGCCAGTGCCATAATCGTCACAAAGTTCCCCGCCTGCAGACACTCCGCCGTCGGATCAAACCCCGCATACACAGTCAACGGCTTCTCCAACAACTTCGCCATCACCTCCGCCGAACACGTGTGATCATCAATAAAATGCCGCGCTTTCAAAATTTCATACAGGCTCATAACAAAACATCCTTCTCAACAAACCACCTGCATTATACACAAACCCCGCCAATTATCGAGACTAAACCGAGCCATCCAACGCTTGAAAAAAATATTTTTTATTTTTCGAACTAACGTGCTTGACTCGAATACAGATTTTTACTATAGTTCCGCCCGCAACGTAGACGAGACGTTGCCATCGGACTCGATGGCGCCAAGGGTGCTTGGACGCGTAGGAGCCGGTGCGGAATGTAAAAGCTGCGAGGGTGCTGTTGATTTGACAGACAACCCGGACAGCGGGGCAGAGCCCGCCATAAGTGTGGCAAAGGCGCGACCCCAAGTGTTAAACTATATGTAGGAGAAAGATCTATGGCGTATATCATAGACAACGGCAACGGCATCTGGGTCAGGCTGACCTCCGCTGTTGCCACAGAACTGGCAGAGCAGAACATCCTCACACCAATGGTGGTGTGTAAAGATGCTCCCTCTGATGAACAATTCAGCCAAATGCTCTCCGGTGGAGGCGGTGATCTCTCGGCTGCGCAAGCAGCTGCGTGTCTACGCCGCTTGCCGGAGGTTATGATGGACATGCTCGGACTTGGTCACCAAGTGAAAATCCCGAAGCTCGGAACTTTCAAGCTCCGTGCCAAAGGGAAGTTCGCCAAGGATGGTCAACCCGTCGAGGGCTCAGAGCTGACGTTCAAACTCAGCTTCTTGCCCTGCGCCACATGGAAGAAGTACTTGAAGAACCTTCAAGCTTCGATCATTCGTCGCCCGACGAGAGTTCCGATCATTGATGATGTCGACGATGCCGCTGGTGCCGCCCGTACAGGTTGCATCACGCCCGGCGTTAGCATGAAAATCACCGGATCAGACCTCAAATTCAACCTGTTGCAATCCGATGAAGGAGTTTTCTTCGTTGAAGAAGGAACCGGCCAAGTTGTTAGAGCAACCGCCTTCCTCGACAACCGCGGAACGCGCCTGACCTGTGGTGTGCCGGAACTCAAAAGTGGTTCCACGTACATCCTCAGTGTCAGGAAGCGTTTCCACGGTTGTAAAACGTTGAGGATTGGTTATTACCAAACGCCCCTCACCTGCAACTAACCGCTTAGCACAACGGGCCCGTCAAAGCCTGTCTCACAGTGGGGCACCCACCGCCCGTGAGACAAGCCGCGATAGGCAAACGGCCAAGGCAGCGTTCTCCCTCGGGAGGACGCTGTTCTTTTTTACCCCTGCCCAAAAATGTACACCCGCATACGAAAAAGCAGACGCCCGAGTACAGAAAATTACACGGGCGCGTACAAAAGCTGTACACGCTCGCGTACCAAGCCCGCATGCGAACGCATAAAATGCCGTACGCGGGCGTATAAATTTCCGTACGCGCCCGTTAAAAATTGCAGCCGCCTGCGCCTCCATTATTCCCTTCCAACCATGACAGCAAGATACCCTCTTTTCTTATGCTTGACAAACCGCCTTGGAAGTTGCATAATGGATGCGTTCCCCGCGAGGGGGACGACATAGCCGGAACGCGAGTTCCGGCGCGAATTCGCAATTCGCACAACAGTGTTCACCTGATAAATTAGCACTTTGACGCTTGAAACATTGTTGGCGGGGCGTGCCGTGGTGTGCAGTCTTCACTTCACTTTGGGCACGTCTCTCCGACATGTAGTTCAAGCGGGCCGTGCTAAGCCTTCAGGTGGGTACATCAAAGAGAGATGTGCCTTTTTTATTGCCTGAAGGCTTTCTCTCTTCACAACAACATAGGCAAGTGAAGAGATAATTATGAGCGAAGAAGTCAAAGCTAAAGCAGCAGACGAAATATTCTGTGCATCTTGCGGCAACATCATCAAACGCGAAGCAGAAATTTGCCCCAAGTGTGGCGTGCGGGTTCAACGGAAAAAACAACAGCGAGAAAAAAAGCATTTGGGCGTTCTACTGGCTCCTGCCGGTTTTATTCTCTCTCTTCCGTTCATTCTTGTTACTGGTGTTTTGATGGATGATGGAGGCCCTAAGCTTATACATTTAATATTATGCCAAATCGCATCCCTTTTTGCAGGCCTTGTAATTAGCCTGTGTTTGTTGGGCAAATTGTTTAGGCCTCCTGCAGGATCGTTGCTGATTTTTATAGCGTGCTTACAGGTCTTATTTGCTGTACTTTACTTACACTTCGTTTTTACGGCTACTTGCGACGGTGCTTTTATCCAAGTCTGGGGTCTGCTCGTTGTTTCGGCAATCACCTTTACATGTTATCGGCTTGCCGGTGCAGCCGCCTGCGCGCAAGCACGGACAAGTACCCCGAGCAATACATAAGTTCATTGTATTAGGCAAACACTTTTCTTATCAAATTAATAGACCACGAAAGAAGAACCATGAACGAAGAAATTAGAGTTAAAGCAGAAGACGAAGTTTTTTGTACATCGTGCGGCAACATCATCAAACGCGAAGCAGAAATTTGTCCTAAATGCGGCGTCAGGCAAAAGAAGGGGGGCGGCGGTAATACAGGTGGTGAAGAGGAGGGGAAATCATGGACAACCACGCTCATCCTTTGCGTCTTCCTTGGAAGTCTTGGCGTGCATCATTTCTACACAGGACGTATTGGGGTCGGTATCTTTTTCTTGTTAACCAGCGGTGGCTGCCTGATAGGTGTTCTGATAGACTTGATCCGTATTCTCTGTGGTAACTTCACAGACTCCGAGGGACGGCCACTTGTCCGTTAATTCAATCACAAATCAAAACTATGCAAGCCTGGGCATGGTTTTATTAAATCAACAGGCTACGAAGGAACAATCATGAGCGAAGAAATTAAACCTAAAGCAACCGATGAAGTTTTTTGTACATCGTGCGGCAACATCATCAAGCGAGAAGCTGAGATCTGCCCCAAGTGTGGTGTTCGACAACAGAAAAAAGGATTTAGTGGCACGAGCAACACTGGAGAAGGCAAACCATGGCTAACCACTCTCTTGCTCTGCATCTTCTTGGGATGGCTGGGCGCACACCGTTTCTATACTGGGCACATTATAAGTGGCATTTGTCAAATCCCTTTGGTTTGGTTTTTTGGAGCTGGTGTTATTTGGTGGCTGGTAGATCTGATTCTGATTCTCTGTGGTAACTTTAAAGATGCCGATGGCAATCTTCTTGTTCGCTAACTCACACAAAACAGACGGACGGCACAACACCGTCCGTCTACCTCATTCTCCGCGTCTCTTAATATCAAATTCTTTGGCTATGATGTAACCGCCCACATAGGCACCGCCACATAACCTCGACATTACCCCGCTGAGACTGATGCTGGACGCAAACGCCGTAACTTATGCTGCCCGTAAATCATCTCATACGTATGCGTATCTTGATGTCCATCACTTGACTCAAAAGAAACATCAAACTCCACACGCTTCCCATACTTCTCAGGCTCATACTCGAATACTAAAAACTCACACCCATGTGCGCCGTTTATCTGAGGTTCAGTTTCCAAATGCAATTCTTTGATATCAGACTTAAATGCAACCTCACGCACATCTGCTCCCTTATTGTTATCTATCAAAAACAACACAGCACTGCCCGCTTCTAGATGAGCTACGTCTGGATTTCTTGCCGACAGAACACAGGATCCTTCTCTGGCTGAACACATTCCCGGCCTGCCGTTATTTGTGACATAAATGGTTCCATATGATGCCTCCAATGGCATCCAATAAGGTCCCTTTGCTCTTGAACGAATCAATGCCAACTGTTCGCCCGCATTCTTCGCCTCAATCTCCAGCTGCCTTATTTTTTCCTTTTCTTTTTTATCCTTATAGAAAGAATAAACGAATTGCAGTACCGCAAGAATCCAACCACCCAATGCAATTAAAAGTCCAAAGTTCATAACAAAATCCTACCGATCTGTTAAATTCATTGACCATGCTTCAAGAGAAATCAAAGGGTCGCAAGAAATTCTCTCGCTCCTCAAAGCAGTGGCTATTTGCAGCTCTGTTAATCCGTTAGCTTTCTCAGCTCTAATTCGTCGCCATAATTGCAACAAGAAATTCACATACTCATCACGGAAGTGATTTTGCCGTATCGAGTCTCTTCCAGCATCCTCTTTATCAATTTTCAAAGCAACTAATCCACTGTTCTCTAACAAGGTTTGATTAAGTGCCTCCGCAAGCGGATCGGTCTGGTACACACGCTCCTGTCTCAAACGAAGTGGGATAAAGGCAATATCACACCGATGTTTCGCCAAGTATTTCCCGTTCTTTGTTAACAACTTAATATTGTCGCCATCTGGGCAAATACCAATGATAAGCTGAGAATCTACAAAACACGCCTTTCCGCTACTTTTAAAAGGCGGATGAGTATTCGGGAGATTTTCAATTCTTGTCGACTTTCTGTGGCGAGAAGAAGGCATGTATCTCACTTCATGCGCAGAAGATGATCTTTCTAATTCATATATCAATTTATTCAAGATCGTCGTTTTACCTTTATTTTTCATTCCAGCAAGAACAATAAGTATCATACAACGCTCCTTTTTCAAATTATACGCCAGTCATTGTAACAGTTTTTCAATTAAGAACAAGATCAATTTACAACTCTTTTAATTAATATTCTGTCGCGTCAACTACAACAGGCTATTATTGTGGATGAAGCTCAGCGGACAACATGGTGAATCCCGTATCAGGAATGGTAACATCAAAGTAGAGCAGGCGGATACCGTCGTCGGGGGGATCCCACGCGGCGTGGAGTTGGTTTTCTTCAAGGACTTTCCAGGCGGCGTCTTTGGAGGTGAGGGTGAGTTCGCGTCCGTTTTGGCGGAGGCGGAGGGTGCCGTCTTTGTTTTCGATAACTTGGGCGCGGGTGAGCATTTGCCAGCGGACTGAGGTGCCGGGTTTGGCAGTGATGGTGTCGGTGATGGTGACTGCGCCGGAGGGTTGGAGGCGGGAAGTGCGCGTGACTTTCTCGGCCGCGGTGTAGATATTGGAGAGGTCGACTGTGACAGTTGAGCTGCCGTCAGCCGCTGTTTCGGCGGAGAGGATTTTGCTGGTGGCTTTAACGTCTTGCGGAATGCCGCCGATGCGCAGTACGTTGTGGCCGTGTTCGCCCATGCGGAAGAATTTCCAGCGGTCTGAGTCTGGCCCCATGCCCCAGACGTTAGCGGTGCGGCCGTCAATCTTCATCGCTTCTGCAGTGGTGTAGTACACGCGGCCGAGGTCAACGGCCCAGCGTTCGCCAAGTGCTTCATACACAAAGGTGCCGATATCCATATGGCCGTGGCCGACGGAGACATCGCCTCCTTTGATTGCGAAGTAGGCGTCTTGCGCGCCCCATCCGTTGCGCTGTACAGCGATGGGCGTGCGGCCTTTGAACTGCTTGCAGAGCGGGAGGTTGATTGCTTGAGGAGGCGTGGGGCGGTACCACAACACCGACAGCGGGAAGAGGCGCGTGACGTTGAGGGTGTCGGAGTCGAGCGAGGTGTCGCCCTCGGCTAGGCGTTTGAAGAACGGCACTTCTTGCTGTGCGAGCTCCGGGCGTTTGAGGCGGTTGGCGAGCCACCACACCGATACCGCATTGCCACGCGTGCGGCAGCAGTCGCAGTAGTTGAAGAGCTGCCCCGAAGGGCCGGTTGCGTAGTTGATGTATTCGAGCGTGCCGGTGAAGCCGGGACTTTCGAGGAGTCCATAGTCTTTGCCGAACGCGCCCTCCAGCGCGGCAATGGCAAGGACATTGAATGAGGTGCCGTAGTTCCAATAGCCGGGGCCTTCGGGATAGGCGCCATCGGGCGCGTACATCTTCATGGAGTAGAGAATATTCTCCGCGCCGCGTTTGATCACCTTTTGCGAAAGCTCTTGATGCGCGGGGCGGTGGCCGACAGTGATCGCGCCGGCAATCAAGCTGGCGTGACAGACTTGTGTCCAGTTGTTATCGTGGCGCATCCAGAAATAATTCTCGCGGAAGGATACCTCCAGTCCTTTTCGGACGATCGCCTCTTCAATCAGCGCGCGATCTTCTGCAGATAAGGAATCATACAGCCAGTTATGGCCAATCGCTAATGCCAGCGTCATCTCCGCAGTGTCGAGAAAGTGTTCGGGGTGCCAATCGCTAAACGCGGCAATGGCGCGCATTTCTTTAACGGCGCGGTCTAAGAACTTTTGCTCATCGGTCAAGCGAAACGCCAACGACAAATATCCCATCCGCCGCACGGCCTCCATCGAAACATACAACAAGCGACGACCTTCCAACTTGCGCTCTACCGGCTCAACCGTCAACAGCGTAGTGGCATTCTTGATAATCCGGTCACAGCCTAGGCGGCAAAGCTCATCTTGCTTGGCGCGTTCTTGCAAAGCCTTGAAATCTTCATCGCCCGCAAACAGCTTTGGCGGACGCTCCGCCGCTGCACAACACAAAGCTCCGGCTACAACCAACACGGCCAACAAGTGACGCATCATAACTTCCCCTCTAGTAAAACAATATGCCTTGGCGTCAGTTTACCACAAAATATCTTTTTGTGCGAGCGAATACGCCTCTTCGTTAACTTTCAAAACAAAAAGACGGCGCAGGGTTGCCCCTGCGCCGCCAGTGCTACGTGTTTCTTAAATTCTCTCGTTAGCCGGCGAAGTTCGCCTCGGCGAATGCCCAGTTGAGGTTCTTCTCAACGAGCGCCTTGACGTAATCGGCGCGGCGGTTCTGGTAGTCCAGATAGTAGGCGTGTTCCCACACGTCAATCGTCAACAACGGCTTGAGCGCGGGATCAGTCAGCGGAGTCTCCGCATTGGGAGTCTTCACAACTGACAGAGCCGAGCCTTTGGCCACGAGCCAAGCCCAACCGCTGCCGAACTGTCCGACTGCGGCATCCTGCAAGGCCTTCTCCAAAGCTTCCTGCGAACCGAATGACGCGGTGATCGCTTCAGCCAATTTGCCGGAAGGCTTCTTGAACTGAGCGGCTGAGGTCAGCGAGTTCCAGTAGAAGGTGTGGTTCCAGATCTGCGCCGAGTTGTTGAAGATCGGCGTTGCCTTCTCGGCCCAGCTGGTGCGCACGATATCTACCAAGGACTTGCCCTGATAAGGCGTGCCCGCAATCAGCTTCTCGAGGTTGGTCACATACCCTAAGTGATGCTTGCCGTAATGGAATGAAAGCGTCTTAGCCGAAACGACCGGCTCAAGCGCATCATCAGCCCAAGGCAGAACCGGTTTAAACGGATCCTGTGGCTGTGCAGCCGAGGCGCTACCAGCAACAAAAGGCGCAGCTGCGGCCGATGCGGCGGTCATTTTGAGAAAGTCACGGCGTTGAAGGTCCGAGTCGGGGTTTGAGTCGTTCATAATTCACCTCGTTGTTAGGGTTGATTGATACGTTGTCCCGTTGAAGGGGCGTACCATACTCCAGTAGACGCTTAAAAACAAGCCCAAACGGGCATTATTGGCGAGATTGTGACGGCCAGCGAAGCCGCAGAAATCGGGGCCGGGCAGGAGTGTTATATCGGACAGAACGGTCTGATCAGTCAGATCTGACTTATCAAACGGGCTCTGGCATCTGCCTCCGTGGGTCTTTTTGCCCCTGAAAAACAAGAAAGGCGCAGTCGATTGCTCAACTGCGCCTTGAAATTCCGGCAACGTGCTACTCTCCCACGGGCCAACCCCGCAGTACCCTCGCCGATGGAGCCCTTCACTTCCGTGTTCGGAATGGAAACGGGTGTTACCTCTCCTCTAGGGTCACCGGAAAAAACGAAACCGCACAGTATAGCGTAGGCCTGATTCACAGACGCTTATCATAAAACCGAACCGTCGGTTAAAACGGTCAAGCCACACGGCGTATTAGTACCGGTCAGCTGAGCACATTGCTGCGCTTACACCTCCGGCCTATCAAGGTTGTAGTCTTCAACCCGCCTTTAGATTCTTACGAATGGGAAATCTTGTCTTTGGGGAGGCTTGGCGCTTAGATGCTTTCAGCGCTTATCCGTTCCGCACATAGCTACTCGGCCATGCCGCTGGCGCGACAACCGAAACACCAGTGGTGCGTCATTCCCGGTCCTCTCGTACTAGGGAATGTTCCCATCAAATTTCCTGCGCCCGCAGAGGATATGGACCGAACTGTCTCACGACGTTCTGAACCCAGCTCGCGTACCGCTTTAATTGGCGAACAGCCAAACCCTTGGGACCTTCTCCAGCCCCAGGATGCGATGAGCCGACATCGAGGTGCCAAACCGCTGCGTCGA
>JAVBMC010000054.1:0-20993 GCA_031552845.1 Kiritimatiellia bacterium | reverse complement strand
GGTGAGGCGCGTATGGCGGTTGTCGAGGAACCGGGTGACCTTGATAGTGCTGTCCGCGCTGCCGTTCTGCGGGATGAAGAAGAGCCCTTCATCGCCCATGAGCGGCTTAAAGCGCAGGTGCTGGCCGTCGAGCTTGGCCATGCCACCGACGGTGACCGCGGCATTGGTGGTGCCGCTGGTTGCGTCGACAAGGACACGCAGGGTTGGAGCGCGTTTGGAGGTTTCGAGGAGTTCACCGGTGATGCGGCTCATCTCTTCCTTCATCTCCGCGCCGGGTTGGAAGCGCAGCGCGAAGCTGAGCTCCTTGCCTTCGACGGGCGTGCCTTCCTGCGTGAAGACGCCGCTGCCGCGCAGGCCGAGGTAACCCAAACGGCCGAGCGTGATGCGGTGGCCTTCCTGCGTAGCTTCGAGGATGGTCTCGAAGGCGCGCTCCAGAAACGCCGCAGATTGCGCGGTGCTGAGGTTGCCCCCGCCGCTGGACATGCGTTTGGCGAGCTGCCGTAGCGACAGCGTGCCGCGCGAGACGGTCACCGGCGTGTAGCGGTTGAACTCGGCAAGTTCGCGTGAAACGGCCGGCGTGAGTTTGTATTGGACTGAACTGTGTGGCTGTGTATCGTTCATGATACGTTTTCTTTCTGCCGCCTATGTATGATATTGTCAGCCGGCGGCGTCTGTCAACCCGACACCACGGCGATTCCGAACAAAACCTAACAGCACACTCGTGCGATTGGTGGATATCCCCCTGGCATCTGGACTGCACGCCGGCCAAACAGGCAGTCTGTTATAGTTGATGGCTCCTTGGAGCTTAAGCTCCCGTATGTCGGGGGGCGGAGGTTCGCGTTGGAACTCCGAGCCACAAAATCCGAATCAGTGACGGGGCACTCAATGGGGTCAACGGGGGCGAAGTTTAGCAAAGCGCCATAGACAAGTCAAGCGGGAAAAAGGGAGAAAGTGGCAAAAGTAAACTGAAACTCGAAAACAAAGGGAAAAGGGTGGGGAACGGCAAGTTACGAAAATTCGGTGCGGGCTGTATGCTCTTGCTTGGGGGTGGAATTTGTGTTATCATTACCGCAAAGCCAATCTTAATCTGATGTGAGCCGAGAGAAGAGGAGGAACGCAAATGATGCAGAGTAAGCGGGTTTGTTTTGAGACTTTCGGTCTGTGGCGGATTCTTCTGCTGATGGTTTTCTGCAGCATGATCTCGACGCTTTTCGCGGCGACCGAAACGGTCGATGGCGTCACTTATATTTACACCGTCGTTGATGGCAAAGCCAGCATTTATAACAGTGATAATGAGAAGCCTAGGCGGATTGTTAGCCCCCTTTCTTCCATGATGAGATTCGAGCCTCCCCGTCCCGCTATCAGCTCGAATACAATCGGCGCACTCAAAATTCCTTCCGTCCTCGGCGGTTATCCCGTCACCACCATCGGCAAGGATGCGGTCAATGGCTGCAGCAAATTGACTTCGGTCATCATCCCCAACAGTGTCACGTCCATCGGGCATAGCGCATTTTGCGGTTGCAGCGGTTTGACCGTTATTACAATTCCGGACAGCGTCATCACTGTTGACGAATATGCATTTTGCTGGTGCAATGGTCTAACCTCACTCATCATTGGCAACAACGTCGCCTCTATCAGCTCATCGACATTTCAGAGTTGTAGCGGACTGACGTCTATTACCATTCCCAACAGCGTCACCTCCATAAATATAGATGGGGTCGCATTTGCGGGATGTTCCGCCTTGCAGGCATTCCACGTAGACAGCAAAAATCCTAATTACTCATCTAAGGGAGGCGTGCTGTTCAACAAAACGGGGTCTGCTTTACTCGCTTACCCCGCTGGAGTTCGAGGAGGGTATGTGATTCCCGACAACGTCGCCACTATCGGTCATTCAGCGTTTAATGGTTGCAAGGAGCTAACCTCTATTACCATTCCCAGCAGCGTCACCACGATTGAGGCGAGAGCGTTCGAGAATTGCACTGGTCTGACTTCACTCGTCATTCCTGACAGCGTGACCTCTATCGAAACCCAAGCGTTTTCTGGTTGCTCTGGCCTCACCTCGCTCAGCATCGGGAACGGTGTCACCTCTATTGGCCATAGATCGTTTGCTCATTGCACTGGCCTGACTTCAATCACAATTCCTGACAGCGTCACCTCTATTGATTCTTATGCGTTTCACGGATGTGGTGGTTTAACTTCCATCCCTACTCCAAAAAACGCTCCAGCTGCCAATGCCCCGTCATCCAACTGATTAAAAGGATACGTTCATGAAAACACAACTCATTACAATCTGCATCCTGCTCATCAGCGGAACATCCCTCTATGCCGAGAGCTTGACGAATCAGCTGGAGAGATGGAATCGCTTTTGTGCAATTGTAGTCAAAGGTAGCGTCGAGCCACTTGCAACGCCCAACAGACAAATGCGAGGGATGTGCGCTACCAATGTTTTTCTGCCGTTAACAGCCAAAGGTTATACGCTTAGTGACTACTCGCCTCCTGAAGAATACCGTACTCCTGAAGTATTATGTCAGTATGGCGAATACTTGACTTCAAACGGAACCATACGTTTTTCATTTGAGTATACAACCTCCTCTGATGTAAATATTGGCGGGCAAGTCGGACTGATGGATTTAACAAAGTTTTATTGCAATCGTATGCCTCCATACTTTTGGCAATATCGCGACGGGCCAGGAAATATCTGCTTGCTGGATACGTATTTCACTCTTGAGAAGTTTAATGAACTTGATGATGTCTTCTTTTGCCGTGACAACGTGGCGGTGCGCGTGAGAAAATTCGACGGCGATGGCAATGTTCTCGAGTTTGCGCGAATGCTGGATGCGTGTATTCTTGCCACGCCTGCCACTAATACTCCGTCAATGTCGCTGTTGCGCCGGTTGCTTCGTTTGTTTGGCCGTTAGTCGACGAGGGCGGACAAATAGCGGGGAGAGGAGGATGGGGCTAAACGTGGTGCGGCGGTTTCCGCGAAAGTTGCCCCACCTTTTTTGGTGCAGGGCTGAGGCACACAAATGCCGCCGGGGACGGCGGCGCTCCCAGGGGGTCGGCGAAGTCGCCCTCCATATTCTCTTGCGCGATTTCGTCGGGGTTAACCCAGCTCTCCAAAGGTGGGGCGTTTTGCGCCTTGCTGATGGGGCGGTTTTATGTTATGATTTTGGGAGTTTTTGGAGAGATGTGAATGGTTGTGGGTGCGTATGGTGTGTTGCCCGAGGCATGGGCGGGTGTGTGCGTGGAGATGGGCTTTCCGAAGTATCGGGGGGCGCAGATTGCACAGGCGTTGTATCGGGCGCAGATTGGGGCGTGGGCGGAGGCGTCGACGTTGCCGAAGGATTTGACGGCGCGGCTGGAGGCGGAGTATCCCGTAGGGGTGCTGGAGACGGCCGCGGTTGAGGATGCGGGCGAGAATGTGCGAAAGCTGGCTTTGCGGGCGTTGGATGGCGAGATTACGGAGTCGGTGATTATTCCGCAGAATGAGCGGGTGACGGTTTGCGTGTCGTCGCAGGTGGGGTGTAATTTTAAGTGTGTGTTCTGCGCGAGCGGGCAGTTGGGGTGCAAGCGGAGTTTGTCGGCGGCGGAGATTGTGGCGCAGGTGTTGACGGCGTGCAGGCTGTTGCGGGATGAGGCGCGTGCGGCGGGTATCGTGAAGCCGCCGGCGGGCGGGGTGTGGCGGCCGAATAATATCGTCGTGATGGGGATGGGTGAGCCGTTTGATAATTATGATGAGGTGTTGAAGGCGTTGCGGATTTTGAATGCGCCGCAGGGGGTTTATATCGGTGCGCGGCATATGACGATCAGTACGTGCGGCGTGGTGCCGGGGATTTTGCGGCTGGCTGAGGAGGGCGTGCAGTTTGAACTGTCGGTATCGTTACATGCGCCGACGGATGAGCTGCGGAGCCGGATCATGCCGGTGAATAAGCGTTGGCCGATTGCGGAATTGATGGAGGCGTGTAAGGCGTATATGGCGCGGACGGGGCGGATCGTGACGTTTGAGTATACGTTGGTGAGGGATTTGAATGATGGTCCGCGCGAGGCGCAGCAGTTGGCGGCGTTGCTGCGGGGGACGGGCGCGCGGGTGAATTTGATTCCGCTGAGTCCGGTGAAGGAGTTTGACGGCAAGGCGCCGGATGAGGGTGCGTGCCGGGCGTTTCAGAGTGCGTTGCTGGGGGCGGGCGTGAATACGACGCTGCGCCGCTCGAGAGGACGCGAGGGTGCGGCGGCCTGCGGGCAGCTGCGGCGGCGGATGGTTGAGGCAGATCGCAAGGAGGTGTAGCGTGGAGACGGGTTGGCTGGTTTATCAGGTGATGTATGTGGTGTTGGCAGGCCTCGGGGTTGCCGCGATTGTGATCTTTACGGATCGGGCCTTGCGGTTCCGCCGTATCAAGGTCGACTACTCGGACTTTTTAAAGAGCGTGTTCAATATCTTGGACCGGGATAATATTGAGGAGGCGATGGCGATCTGCGATGATTCGCCGGGACCGATTGCCGCGGTGGTGCATGAGGCGATTGTGCATCGGAAGGAACCGCCGGCGCTTTTGTATGATGCAATCCAGCATGTCGGGCAGGAGGAATTGAATCGCCTGGAGCAGCGGGTTGAGTGGCTGATGCTGGGCGCACAGCTGGGCCCCCTGCTGGGGCTGATCGGCACGCTGGTGGGCATCCGTCAAGCGGCGAAGGTGCTGGCGGACCGCGCACCGCTGTTGAGCGGGAATGTGCTGTTTGATATGGTGAGCGGCGCGATCGGCGTGACGGTGGCGGGCTTGGCGTTGGCGGCGGTGTGTTATGTGGGGCACCAGATTCTATCGGAGCTGCTGGACCGCTTGCGTCAGGATTTGAACTTTGCGGCGAGCGAGTCGTTCAAGTATTTTGCGGCGAATGAAACGAGGAGCGAGGCGGAATGAAACCGTTTGCGTTTCAATCCAAACGGAAATCCCGGCGCAGCACACGGCTCGGTGTTCTGGGAATCGTGCCGTGGTTGAATGCGGGGTTGATCGTGATGCTGCTGGGCATGGTGAGCCACCATATCCTTGTCACGCCGGGCACGCTGGTGGAGCTGTCGCAGCGGGAAGCGACCGAGGGTCTGCTGCAGGGGCAGATCATGCTGGTGCTGCCGGTGGAGCGCGCCGGAGTGCCGACGCAGATCGTGCTGTTCTTTGATGATGACCGTTACGACTTTTCGGATGAGAAGCAGATGCTGAAACTGTGCGAGCGCGTGCGGGCTTTGACGGGCTCGCGGCGGGAGCTGAATGTGCTGGTGGACCGCCGGGTACAACAGGGCGACGTGATGGCGCTGTTGAACCTGCTGCGGAGCTCAGGGGTTGAGCGGATTAACGTGGTCGAGAAGCCGGCATGATTGCAGACAGCAAACGGCGGGCAGTGTTGCGCCGCAAACGGCGGATGCGCAAACGGCGGCAGGGGCGGCACGTGTATTGGCTGGCGATGCTGCTGATGTTTGCGTGCGCGGGCTTTCTGCTGCTCATCGTCGTTTACGGCGGCGGCACGGTGGCGCGTGCCGAAAAAATCAACCTTGAGTTTTCCGCGCAGATTGTCTACTGGCCGCCGAAGGTGGGATATCTGCTGCAAGCCCGCCCTGACTTTGTCAACTTCGGGCGTCAACGTTCTGATCTGCTCTCGATGACACCCGGACACTTGGCGAGCATGGCGAAGGTGCAGATCGCACCGGAGTATGCGCCGCCGCTGCCTGCGCCGGATTTGAAGCTAACGCGCAGCGATGTGCCGCAGCTGCCTCTGCCGAGTTTGATTCAGCCGCTACCGGAAGACGGACCCGCCCAAATCAACAGTACGCCGTCATCGCCGCAAAAACAACGGTATCGTGCGTCGCAAAGTCTGAAAGAGGCCGGCTTTCAAATCGCCCTGCCCTCGCCTGCCGAAATGCCGAGTAACATCACAGGGCGCGCTGTTTTTGATGTCGTGTTGAACGCCGAGGGCGTGCCGGAGTTCTGGCTGGTGTTGGAAGGCAAGGCCGAGGTCGCCCGCGCGGCTGAGAGATTGTTGCTCCGCGCGAAAGGCAAACAGGCGGCGACAGGGCGCGTGACGTTCGACTTGGATCTTTAATATGGTAAAGCGGATTGTGTTACTGGGTTGTGCGATGCTGTTGGCCGTTGGAACAGCGGCAAGTGTCGAGGTGGTGCCCACGGCATATGCCGGATGGGGCTCGCCATGGCTGGGTTATCCGTGGGGACCGTTCGGCTGGTGGGATGGCCCCGGCTGGGGGATTGACAGTTCATGGTATGCGCCCGCAGGTTATCCGAACCGCGGCGCGGTGACGGTGGACGATCCAAAGCCGATGGTGTTCAGTGATTTGGAAGGCGTCTCGCTCAAGAGCAACATACGCCCCGAAAGCCCGGGCACCAACGCGGCCTTGAAGCAAGCCTACGAGAAACTTTTCCAAACAAAAGGTACGCCGAAATATGACTGAGGCGTTACAGCGGGCAGAGGTGTTGCTTGGCGCAAAAGGATTGGCGCGGTTGGCGCAAACGCGCTTCATCCTCTTTGGCGCGGGTGGCGTGGGAAGCTGGTGCGCGGAAGGATTGATCCGCACCGGTGCGCGGCACTTGACGCTGGTCGATGGCGACGTGGTTTGCGCCTCCAATATCAACCGCCAGCTCGAAGCTCTGCCCTCCACACTCGGACAGCCCAAGACCGAAGCTTTGCGTGCGCGCCTTCTTGAGATTGCCCCTGATGCTGTCATTGAAGTCCGCACCGAGTTCTTCAACGCTGAGAATGCAGTCTCCTTCAAGTTGAATGAATACGATTGCGTGCTGGATGCGATTGACTCAGTGGAGTCGAAAGCCCTGCTCATCCGCAGTGCTGAAGCCGCAGACATTCAAATGTTCGCATCAATGGGCGCGGCGTTAAAGTTTGACCCCTCGCAAATCCGCATTGCCACGCTTTCCAAAGTACAGCGTTGCGGTTTAGCAAAGGCGTTGCGGCGGGAGTTGAAGAAGAGCGGCGCGGTGCCGGATGTGACATGCGTCTACAGCGAAGAGACGCCGGGCAAACATGTCGAACGAGGCTCGCTCGTACAAGTCACCGCGCCATTTGGTTTTGCGATGTGCAGTTTGGCGGTGGGAGCGTTCACCCGTTAATATGTACAAGCCGCCGTTTACAATCCGTTGGGGACGTGTCGCAATTGTCGCTTTGCTTGCGATCGCATTGTGGTGTATCCCGCTTGAGTGGATTGATCAAAAGCCGACGATCTGCCTGATCAAACGTTTTATCGGACACGAGTGCTGGGGCTGCGGCATGACGCGGGCATTTTTCCAAACGCTGCATGGCAACATTCAAGCGGCAATCTCATTGAACTGGCGATGCCTCATCGTCTTCCCGCTGTTGGGAGTCCTAGTGCTGCGGCAGCTGGTTCGGTTTTACAAAGCGGATAACTAACTCCTATGTTCTTCATCTTTCTGCGCATCCTCGAAATCTTCTTAATGGCACTCGCCGGCTGGGTGCTCATGCGGCGGTTCCGCTTCAGCGACCACTTTGCCCGCGAGCTTTCCATCGTGCTGGTGAACTTCGTGTATCCTTGTTTGATCGTTAGCGCGATCGTGCGCAACTTCACCATCCAATCACTGCTGGCCAACTGGATGCTCCCGGCCGGCACTGCGGGCATCTTGTGCTTGGGTTGGTGCGTCGGACGCCTCGTGCTGCCGTTGCTCAAAAACCAACCCGAACCCGTGCGTCGCTGTTTCCACCTCACCTGCCTGCTGAACAACTATTCCTTCCTGCCCATCCTCATCGCCGCCGGACTCTGGGGTGAGAAAGCAATCGCGCAAATCAGCTTTGCGGCGTTGGGCGCCGAAGTCACCATCTGGACGCTCGGCATCAAAACCGTCACCGGTGCTAAAGTCGACCGCTCATTCATACGCCACGTTCTCTCCATGCCGATCCTCGCGCTGCTGTTTGCAATCTCGCTCTTGGGCATCGCCAGCGTATGGACGCCCGCGGCCGAAACGTCCATCCATCATATTCTCGCAACACTGCTCGATACCGCATATGCCGTCGGCCGCGCGACCATCCCGATTGCTGCGCTCGTGTGTGGCATACGCCTTGCCGAAATCCGCGTGCATCATTTATTCTCGCCACTCACTCTCGGGGTTTGCATATTACGGCTCGGCATCACCCCGGCGCTCTGCCTGCTCTTCATCTTCCTGCTGCCGCTCCCTAAAGATGTCGCGGGCATTCTCTCTGTCATTGCGCTCCAACCCTGTGCCATGCTTCAAGTCTCGCTCGCCGAAGTCTACGATATCGACGCCGACCTCGCCTCCGCCACCGTCCTCATGACCCATCTCTGCTGCCTCGCCACAATTCCCATCTGGCTCTACGGCCTCGGCTATTAAAGCAAAGGCAGGCGCCACATCTTACGAGGAATGCCGCAGGCACAATACCCGAAGCTAATTATATCAGGCGACGTCCATGGCACTTCAGTTTCAGCCCCGTATCAGGAACGTGAGTAATGTTACTCAGCGCTGACAGTAACATTACTTCGCGGTGAAAGTAACGTTACTCACAACCGGAAGTAACATTACTGCCAACAGCAAGTAACCTTACTGACGCTCAGCAGTAACATTTCGCACAGGCGCCATACACACGTAAGTATCTGATTCCGGTCTCATCAATCTTTTGCCCTTTCCTCGTGTTCGTAAAAGGCGACGCCCCTGAGAGCATCGATGGGCGCGCGCTAAAACAAAACAGCCCCTGCGGAAAACCGCAGAGGCTGTCGTGAGGATGTGACGTGTGGTTAGGGCACGAGTTTGAGGCGCCCCCAAGCGCTGCGGTCGCTTGAGTTGCGGCCCCTGCCGTTCCACATGATTTGCACGTTGCGCAGATCGCCATCGCTGTTGCCGATGCCGATATCAAAGAGGAGCTGTTGTCCCTCCTTGGGCTGGGTATCGAGCACGCTCCACGGAATCTTCGCTTCGACCGTGTAGCCCTTGCCGCCGATGGCGGGCACGACCG
Organism: Kiritimatiellia bacterium; assembly: GCA_031552845.1. Taxonomy (GTDB): domain Bacteria; phylum Verrucomicrobiota; class Kiritimatiellia; order RFP12; family DVOR01; genus JAVBMC01. The sequence continues at coordinate 12,002 of JAVBMC010000054.1, read as the reverse complement.
CTGTTTCGAGAGCGGGCTGCTGCGCGACATTGCCGACGTAAGTCATGTTGTCGCCGGAGGCATTGATGAGAATGTGGCGGTCGCTGAATAGGAGCGGTCCACCCTTTTCTACATTCTCACTGCCGATGAACAGCTCAATGCAATCGCCATTCCAATAACGGTCGGGCTTGGTTTGCTTGTTGATCATGGGCGTGTTGTCGGTCACGGTCACGAGCAGGTAGAGGAACTTGTCGTCCCATGCAACTTTGAAGCCACCTTCGAGTCCGTTCGCATCGCGTCCCATGGTGACGCGTGACGATGGAATCATTTCCGGCGGACGCAGCGGCCAGCCGTCAAGCTTACCGTCGATCTTGATCGCGCCAACCGGATGCGCCGCCGTCACCGTCTTGGTGCCGGAGGAGTTGGCAGAGATCCGCGGATCGTTCAACACGAAGGGCATTTTGCCGTTGAGCCACACGTCGTAGATCTCGGTGTGCGCTTTGTTCATCTCGACGAACATGTCTTTGTAAGGACGGTCGGCCACGTTGAAGAGACCGGTGTTAGTACGCTCGCCGTTGAAGCCTTCAAAGAAGCGTCCCGTCGCGGCTTGATCCAGCAGCGTGAACCATTCGATGCCGACCACAAAGCCGAGCGATGCGGCGGTCTCGATGTAGTAACGGTAGGCTTGGCCGCGCAGGGCTTGCGTACCCATATCGGCATTGAACGCCGCGACGTTGCTTTCCTTCTCCGCAGTAAAAAAGAACTCGCTCCAGAACTGCGGCTTGCCGCCGGTCCAGTCGTAGATGCGGCGGATGAACGAGGCATCGACGCCGAGGCAGTAGTAGTTGACGCTGATGACGTCCATATACTTGCCGGTCACGCGGCAGAGGATTTCGTTGTTAGCCGTGCTGGGCTGCCAGCGGTTGCCGATGAGCATATGGTTCTTGTCATACTTGCGGAAGGTCTTGGTGATCAGCGCACAGTAGGCATCAATGAAGAACTCCGTATACGCCTGCATGTCGGCAAAGGCGGCCTTGGTCGTCACCGGCAAACCTTTATCCTTCAACGCATCGAACGAAGCTTCCTTCATGTTCCACGCCTGATTGAACGCATCGATCGTCTTGTACTTGTTCTGCAGCATTTCGATCAGCTTCACCTTACACGGATGCTTGCCGTTCAACGCCGGAATCGCGCGCGGAATATCCTCCATGCCCTGCTCGTTCGCAAGGAAGTAACCAATGATCAGCGGCTCGTCCGCATTCTTCGCGACGCTCTTGGAGAACAGCTCGTCCATCTTGGTGATGCTCTTCTCGGCGAACGGATCGAACATGCCGCGCACGCCGGGCACCTCCTCGGTGAAGTCAAACTTGCCCAGAGGCAAAGTCGAGACATACGGGAACTTCTGAGTCCTGAAGATGTCCGAACTGCCGGAGAATGCACCACCGGAGTTGAAGCCGAGTTTCTTCACACGGTCAATCAAACGCTCCGTATGCGTCACACGGTCATACGCGCCATATTTGCGGATGACGTTGGCCTTGTAGAACGAAACCGCGCGGGAGTTCCACCAGCTGTTTTCATTCCACGCATCCTTGAATGCACCCTCACGCGGCGGCAGCCATTCAAACGCTTCGCGCCGTCCTTCGATCAACGTGGCGTCTTCACCGCCCGCGCCGAATGTGCAAACGCCCAAGTGGAAGAATGCATCGCCCGCCGGATCAACCAGCACCCACTTACCGTCGGCCTTTTTCTCGACATGGAAGAAGCCTGTCTTTTTGAGTCCGAGCTTCTGCCCGCTGCCGGCCAAGCCGCCAAAGTTATTCGTCTTGTACGGCATCTTCTGCAAGCTGTTGTAGTATGCATTCTCAGTTGCGACATCTTGCTTCAACTCGTCCTCGGACTTAACCTTGCCGGGGAAGTCGCGCGGAATCTGTCCGAAGGCATCCACGAGCTTGGCCTGCTTGTAACCGCTGACGTCGCGGTTGAACTTCACGGTGAACGTTTTATTGTCAGGCGTGAGCGGCTTCGAGGCCGAGAACCAAAAGATGTTCCAGCCCCACTCGCGGTTATCCTGCAATTCGAGGTAGGAGTTCTCCGGCACTTCGATGTTGAGCTGGGAGTTATTGACGTCAGCAATCATCAGGCGCTTGCTGTGTCCTTGGAACAGCTTGCCGCCGGGCTTCTTCTCCTTCGGGAAGGTGCCTTCGGTGCCATCAATCCGCCATTTGCCGACGTCGCAGAAGGTAAACGGAATGAACATCTCGAGGTGAATGTTCTTTGCATTACCCGGAATCTGTGTAAAAGTCAGCACGTACTTGTCGCGGAAGAGTTCAAGCTCCGCCGCGCCGTTGTTCTTGTATTTCAAGAACGCCTTATTGCCCTCTGTCCGCTTCTCAATGGGACCGGCTTTGGCGCCGTCAATCGTGATCTTCGGATAGGGCAGCTCAAAGACACCCATGTTGCCGCAAGCCAAGCCGACGCCTTTGTCATTCAAGCGGGCGGCAAACTCGCTGTTCACCTTGGGCTTTGCCGCAGCACCGCCGGAATCTGCAGGTGGCTCGACGTGCACTTTCTTCACGGCCTCCAACGACGAACCGAACGGCACGACAATCACCTTCTTGTCGGCGTTATACGGCGTGACAAACACCAAGCCGAACGTCTGCCAATTCCATTCGCGGTAGTCCTGCAGCTCTGTCCAAGAGAAGGTCTCCGGGAAGAGCATCCACAGCTTCTTTTTATCCGCAGATGCCAGCATGAAGCTGCCGGTGTTGCCCTGATAGAGTTTCGTCTTACCTCTCTCTGCGGGGAACGCACCCTCCTTGTCACCGATCTTCCAACTGCTGCCCTTGCTATGGTCGAGCGGGATCAGCAGTTGATACTGATAATCCTTCAGACCGCCAGGTGCACTCACAAACGAAAACGCGACATTATCCTTGTTCAACGTCAGCGCAATCTGCCCGCCATCGGCATACGTCAGTGCCGCTTTGTTGCCATCCAGCTTGACGCCGGTTGGTCCTTTGCGCTCGCCGCCTGACGAACCGCCCAGCTTCGGGTAAGACAATTCCAACTTGCCCAAAGCTCCGCCGCCTTCAAGCACAATCGCTTTATCGGTCAGCTTCGCAGTGATGTCCTGCGCGAATGTCATCGCGCAGGACAATGCGGCCACAATCGTGAGTGTTAATCTCATGATGCTTAAATCCTTTTATGTCCGAAGTGACTACTTCTTGGTGATGACGATTTCACCTGCGCCCGGCACTGCGTTATATTGCAGCACGCCGTGCTCGGCACGTTCTTCGATAACCGCCTTACCCTGCGTCACTTTACACACGGCCCAGTTCGCCGGCACCTGCGTGCGCAGCGTCAGCGGCTCGTCATAGAGTGCCGGATCTTCATCCGACGTCAGCTTGATGCGGATTTGATTGGAGTCTTTCTTTACAACTTCCACTTTGGCAGAGGTGCGTTCGGTCAGATACTTGTGATAGGAGATATGATCCGCCACCCACAGCTTGTCCTTCTCGGCATCCAGCTTGTCCAGCATTGCGTTGAAGAAATCCATCTCGACCTTCAGCCAGTCGCCGCCGACGCCATGGAAGTCCAAGTGCGTCATCATGCCCTTGGTCACAGCCTTGTCTATCAGCTCTTCCATCTGCTGAGTGGTCTTCACATGAATCCCACCGCCCCAGAAAGGAGGACGGTTAATCAGGTTATATTTTTTCAAAGCCGCTTCCTGTTCCTCCTTGCTCACTTCCCACTTCACGCCGCCCGGCTGGGCGAATGACAGCAGGAACGGCTTTTTGCGGCTGGCATAAACCGGTGCCATCGCCGTCTGCCAGCCCAACAGTTCCTCATCCAGCATTGCGGCATCTGTCGCGCCCTTGTGCTTGTAGGTGTGATTGCCATAAACAATCCCCTTCATCTTCGGCACTTTTTCCATCCAATCATTCTTGCGGCTTTGGAACGGTCCATTACCGGGGTTAATATAAAACGTTCCCGGATAACCGCGCTTGACCAACGCCGGAATCGCATTCTCCAAATGCGTCACGCAGCTGTCGTCAAAGCCCATCATAAAGACGCCGACCTTGCCATCCTTCCACTTCATCACCTCGGTCTTGCCCACATCCTGCGCAAACCCACTCATGGCCAACTGACACCCCAACACAACTACACCCAGCTTCACCGCCGCGCTATAACCCCTAACCACCTTCATGTCCGTATCCTCTCTGTTTTTATTAATAAAGCTGTAACTGCACCGCCACCGGCAATAACATAACCGACTTCGGCGTCACCCGAACATTCCATTGATTCAAACTCACGCCCGTCACCGTCGGCACTCCGGAGAACGTTCCGGAGGTCGTCGCCAACACATGACCGGTAATTCGCCAATCACCCTTCAGCACAAACGTTATACCCTCTAACGCCGTATCGCCCGTATAAATTGCCGTCTGACCCGAAACCAACTCAACCGTTTGCGACGGCGCACCATTACCCAGCGTTAAACCATCTTGATACGCAATTGGCTGCTGCACGTTCAACGTACCATTTCGCACCGTACCGCTTCCTCTTAACATCACAATCGTCTGCACTGTTCCGCCCAGATCCAACACAGCATCAGCCGCGATTTCAACAGATGTTTCCCGCCCTGCAACCGACGACAATTTACCTGCGCTGCCGATAGCTAGCATACCTTCTTCGACAACCGTTCGTCCATGATAATCGTTCCCCGAGCCAAGCAAATTGAATACGCCCACGCCCTTCTTACAAAGCGTAATGTCACGCAGGAACCGCCCGGAGAATCGGCTGGATTGCCCCTCGGCTACATCAACCGTAAACGTCGTATTCCACGGCATTGTATTGATGATGATGCAATTGTTCGCCGTTCCCGAAGTCGTATTCGTCAACGACGACACACATAGATCCCGCCCCGTCAGATCCAACGTCGTGTCGCCCATGCGCAATGAAATCGGATTGACAAAGAACGGCTCCTCGGAGACCTTTTCCCCCATCCACTTCTTCATCAAATAATTCTCAACCGCCAACATCTCGTTCTCAGTCAGCTGACGGCTGTAAATAATCACCTCACCCAATTCCCCCTGCCAGTAATAGCTGGTCGAGTCTGCCTTTGTCCCCATGGTGATGTTTAATACTTTCTGCGCAACCGAAACCGAGGTTAATATATTGATGTCCGTTCCTACAGATACATTACCCGACGCATCGACACCATTAACCCGCATCCATCCTTTATAATGAAATGCGCCAGAACTGTTCGTCCCCATCCACTCCTTACCCGATTGATAAATGCGCGGATCATTCCAAGCCTTGCCTGTATAAAGTGCCGAGCTTGAGTTTTGGCTTGTTGACGTCGGACGGCTCGCAATAAATACTGTTTGCTGCTCGATATTCAAGCCATCGCCCATCCAGATCCGATTCCCCACACCATTACCAAAGATAAAACCTCCGCGCCCGCCCAATGCATCAGACGACCAAACAGGTCCTTTCGTTCCCCACGGCACAAACATCCGCCAACTTTCCATCGCGCCGCCAACAACTGTTCGATACCACTGCGTCATCTCGCCTGCACTATTCGTGCGGATTGACGAACGATCACTCGCATCCAATTGCGCGTATAACCCTCCCGTCGGAAACGCCGCCTCCAAACGCACATGGCCTTGACGGATATATAAATCATCAATCTCATGTGCGGCGGATCCCAATTCCAAAATACCATATCCATCCTTCACCAATGACTGCGCCGTCATCGGCACCCGCAATGCCGCCCACTGCCCGCTCAGGACATTGTTCGTTCCCGTCGTTAAAGTCAACGACCCATCCCCGGCAATCACCGTGCCAAAGCTAGTAATCTCCACCCCCGCCGCTTTGACAGCACCATCGATCATGATTGTGACACTATTCGTCACCTCCGAAATCCCATTGGTAATCACCGCCATATTTGAAGCACCTGCGTCTGCATCCCACAACACATCATCAGCCGTCCACCCCAGCCAATTTACCCCCGTGGCATCCCACGTCATATTCTCCGCATCACCATTCCAATACTGCCGAGTCACTTGAGCCTGGCTGCATAAAACGGCTACAACTACCAATAACAAACTAGCGAAAGTGCGTTTCATAACATCTCCTCATCAATAGATCGACATCAGTGTCCGTCTTGGCCAATCAATGCACAGGGCACCTCCACCAACAACTACGCCAGGAAAGTTAGATTCCGTGAAAAGGCCGGGCTCTGTATAAGTTACTCCATCATATGTGAAAGACGAAATATAAACCCGCAGTCCTCTCGGCACTTCTACCTGCGCACCTGTTGCAATTTCAACAGCACCATTCGCTAACGCGCCTTCCGCTGTCACCCGCAACACCCCTGCGCTGACAATCGTGCCACCTTGATAGGTGTTTTCCGCCGCGAGCTCCAAAACGCCCAGGCCGCTTTTGAGCAGCGATCTTGGCGTCTCATCATCGCTGATTGGCACGCCGATTTTTAATTCGCGCGTCGCCGTGTTGGCAACTGTTCCGATGCGGAAGACTCCGTTGGTTTCTAGGCGCATGCTGCCGTTCATCAGTGCCAGATTCGTACAGGTTGGCGTATTGGCGAAGGCGAAAACGGTTTTCACATGATAGTCATTTGTTGTCACAATCGCGAAGGGGGCCGACGATAGGTTGTTGATGACCGATGGGGAAGCTTCTCCATTCGTAAACGTCACGGGGCCTTGTCCAAACGCCGTCGGCGTATACAGATTGACGATCACGCTATTGCCTGCTCCTCCTTCAAACGTCAACCCGCCTTTGAGCGTATTATTCCACTTCAAATCGGCGAAAGTTGCGTTCGAGGTTCCATTCTTTAATATCTTAAGGCTGGAGGTCTCCGATAAGCCGGTCACGGTTCCCGCGCTAATCAACCGCCCCTGCGACATTGCAATCACGCCATTGCTCGGCACTGAGATGGGCAGCGTTCCAAAATCGTAGACCATTGTGCTGCCATTCTCAACCATCGTGCCGGAAATAATTACCTCAGGAACCTCTGGAATGGGTGCCGGAGATCCCGTCGGTCCGATACGTCCATAGACAAAATCAATTGGGCCTGTTCCCAACGCTTTTGAGTGGGTGAAGTTCACAATCCCTTGACTGGACGTTAGGTTAATCACCGTGCCGCCCGACCACGTGTTCGTTCCGCTCAGCGTTAACTGACAAGGGTACGTCGTAGTATTGGCAAACGTAATTTTCCGCGCCCCCCCCGATTCAGCAATATCGCCGCTGAGGAATACTCTCCCGTAATATCCCCCGCCATTGCCGCACGCAACCGTTAAGTCGCGCATCACCTGAATCGCCCCCGTAAAATAAATCGGGAACTGCACGTTGTTGCCGGCATCCGGTTGAATAAACTCAACATTACCATCCCAAACCATCTCGTTAGAGACAGTGAAAATGGTCGAGTTTTTTAACTTCTCCAATATCCCGCCGTTAATTGTCAACACGCCAGTCCCAAGTGCTGTTTCATGGGCAAGGCGTAACATCCCGAAATGAAGCTCGACGCCGCCGGTAAATGTATTGTTGGTCAAAACCCAAGTGCTCTTGTCTTCTTTGACCACCTTCAACGCCCCCCCATTGCCGCCGTCACTGATCGTCCCCACGATATTACCCGCACTGTTGGTGCCCGCTAACGTCAACGTGTTTGTCATGCCCTCCATCGCGCTGCCTTGGATTGCACCGAACGTCATTAACGCCGTAGACCCCGTTGTGTAAAAACTATTGCTGATGATCCCGTCGCCGAGCAAGACCAAATCAGAGGTAAACGTCTGCGCCTTATCCGCCGTCTTACTATTCCAAATCACACCCCTGTCGGCTAGGGAAACCGGGCCGCCGCTGAAGGTGTAGATGCCCACACTCCCCGTATCAAAAGTAATCCCCTTGACAGTCACCCCATCTTCAGGTATGACAATGGCCCTCTGGGCACTGTTGACATTAAATACCGCTACATCCTCCGCCCCCGGCACGCCACCATCTTTCCAGTTATTCGGATTCGTCCAATCCCCGTCCACCGCATCCGTTTTCCACGTAGCCGCTCCAGCACAAAGCGACATCGACAACAAAGTAACCGCCAACAACAGACTCTTCATGACACCTCCAAGATACGCCCCAACACGACACCCTAAGGAACACCCTCTGTCTAACCCGATTAGAGCATAGTATAATCCTTTCCCTCTCAAAAAACAACTGCTATCGCCTGCATTTCCGAAATATGTATAACTCCCAATATCTCCTCGCCAAAGATATCGCAAGGTGCCTCTGCACCTTCGTTTGAGACCAGGATTCCACACCCCCCGCCTACAGCTTCAGGTACTGCCTGGAAACGAGCTCAGGTACCACTTGGTACCCGACTATGGTACTTAAGGGTACCCGACTCAGGTACTTCGAAGTACCCAACCCCGGTACTTAGAGGTACCAAATACCCACTGCCCCGGAACAATAGTATACCACAAAAAGGAGTTGTTTTGTAATAACCAGACCCCCTGCACGCCCCGCCATGCCCCTCAAAACTAAACGCCTGCTTAACAATCCGCCCCCACCTTCACCCCCTTGCGGGCAACTTTCGCTTGAATATCGGGAAGCTTCCATATATAATACCCCCACACATTGTACGAGCTATTATAAGGAAGGTACTACATCATGGCTGATTTCCAAATCGTTGTCTGCGGGAGCTTGGTTCCCGATCCCCTGCAAACCCTCGAACCCATCCAAACGCCCCAGGGCTTCGGACTCAAAAACGAAATGATGCTCCCCTCGGTCCTCGACCCCTGGGCCTCCCACGCCCTCTTCGAAGCCGCCAACCTCGCCAAGAACAACCCTGGCAGCAAAGTCTACCTCGTCTCCCTCGCGCCCAAAGCCAAACTCCAGCAGCTCATGATGAGCGTGGCGCAAAAAGTCCCCTTTGAACTCATCGCCATCGACGGCAGCGCCAGCGGCTTTACCGACGCCTCCGCCACCGCCGAAGCCCTCGCCGCGGCCATTGAAGCTATCCCCGGCCTCGACAAAACCAAACTCCTCGTCTTCGGCGGCTACGCCTCCGCCTCCCGCGATGCCGGCGTCACCCTCCAGATGGTCTGCGAACGCCTCGGCATCGGCGACTTCTTCGCCGGCGTTGACGAACTCAAAATGAACGCCGATGGCTCCTTCACCACCCTCGAACGCATCGAAGGCGGCGAATACCTCGCAGCCACCTGCGCCGGCGCACCCGCCGTTGTCGCTTGGGCCACCGGCAACCTGCCCGAGCCCCCCAACAACCCCCAAGTCGGCATGCAAAACATGCGCGCCGTCATGCCTGCCCTCCAGAAGGCCAAACCCGCGGGTGCCCTCAACGGCGGCATCACCATCGAGAAAGCCGAGATCCCCGCGCAAAAGCGCCAAACCCGCATCGAAAAAGACATGACCCCCGAAGCCATCGCCGAAGAAATCGCCGCATGGATCAAAGGCTAACCCACTTTACGGAATATAAACAATGAAAACACTTGTACTCCTCCACACCGCCGACTTCACCCTCCCCAAGGCCGCGCTCGAAACCCTCACCGCCGCCAAACAGCTCGGCGCTCCCTACACCGTCGCCCTCATGGGCCCCGGCGCACAAGCCTCCGCCAACCTCATCGCTAACTGCGGAGCCGAGCGTTTCCACATCATTGAAAACGAAGCCCTCGCCGCCCCCCGCTACTCCAGCGATACCGCCGCCGCCGCCGCGCTCATCAAAGCCTCCGGTGCCGACATCATCCTCGCTCCCGGCACCACCCGCTACAGCCGCGCGCTCCCCGGCGTCGCCGCACGCATCGGTGCCCAGATCGACACCCGCATCGTCGGCCTCACCGTCGAAGGCGACACCCTTCACGCCCAGCGCTGGTACTACCGCCAACGCATCTACACCACCATCACCCGCGCCGCACGTCCGTGGATCATCCTCCTCGACACCGGCGTCTACGCACCCTTCGGCGGAATCGCCGCCGGCGAAGCCGCCTGTGAGACAGTCCCCTGCGACTTCCCCGCAGCCCGCACCACCATCAACGGCGTCCAAAAACCCGCCGCTGACGAACAAACCATCCGCCCCGACGCCCAGCTCCTCTTCGTCGCCGGCGCCGGCTGGACCAAGAAACAGCGCGACGGCTCCTTCCACGGCCACACCGCCGCCGTCCTCATCAAAGAATTCCTCGGCAAGAGCGACGCCAGCCTCGGCAGCAGCAAATCCATCATCGACCTCCAAAGCGAAGGCGGCGAAGCCCTCAGCTTCATCAGCCACATGAACCAGATCGGCCAGACCGGTTCCACCCCCCGCCACCCCAAAGGCCTCTCCACCTGCTGCCACGGAGAAGAACCCCACGTCGTCGGCTGGCGCTTCATCAACGAACGCCGCGCCATCAACCTCGACCCCAACTGCGGCTGGGCCCAAGGCAAAGCCGACGTCCTCTACGTCGCCGACGCCTTCGCCGTCATGAACAAACTCAACACCCTCCTCTAGTCACCACCAAGAGCAGAGCAACAAAAAGCCCCGGAACGCACACACGCTCCGGGGCTTTTCATTTAGACCCAACAACCCAGTTACTGTACCATCATCGACGTTGCAATCGATAATAAAGACACCTCTACAAATCCATCCCCAATATCCACAGCCTGTAAGGCATAACTTCTCGTATTATACCCATTCACAATCCCTGCGGCACCATTCGCCGTCAAGCCAAACTTCGCCTTCGCCGCCGCCACCGTCGTCTTATACTGCAACCGCGCCCCACGGCTATTCAGCGTAATATACGCAGCCGGGTTGTTTCCCCTGAAGAAGCTACTCGTCTCCGATCGCAACAGCGAATCCCCCGTCACCATCACATAACGGTTCCCGCTATAACCATCCATGCCCTTCTCCCATACATACTCGCCACCACCACCGAAAGTGATGTTGTTATCATGATAAGTTCCGGCGGTAAACACGATCTGCCCACCTTTTTCTACCGACCAAGTCGTTGCATTCCCCGTCTTCACCGAGCAACTCATTGTGTTAGTCACTGCACCAGAGACTATAATCTGCTTCAACGTCAATGTGAACGCCCCCACCAGCACCCAATCCGCAGAATTCACAAACAACGCCCGCTGTATCGAACGCGACCTTGTCAGGTTGACGACCTTATTATCGGTCAGTCCATCAACAAAGTAAACATGCACTATGTTATCATAATTCTTGGGTGGCACTTCCGGCGGCGCACCGGTTGGCGAACCATAACACCAATTCCCGGCATTCTCAAAGTCCGTATCCACCGCACCGCTCCAATAGAAATCGCCTTCGCCATTTTCTGCAGTAGCCCAACCTGTTTGCACGTACGCGCACGTACAAATGAACACCATTGCCAGAGTCAACACATTCGATTTCATAACGGCACCTCCTGTTTCGAGAGAGTACTTTTTATGCCCTCTCTTTCATCTGACCCTATTATAACATACAACCCTCTAAGAACACAAGCCCTCTCATTCGTCACGCGCTCCATTTCACATCATCCTTTACCTTAGGAATGCTCAGCAAAAAATCCACGCCACCTAACGAATGCCTCAACCGTTCCAAAACGTCTTTTCATCCACTGTTCCCTGAAACCGGATGATTTGTTCTTCAAAACCTACTTCGCGAAAAAATAATTCACCTCAAAAAACAAGGTTCATGCCTAGATTAGATTGACTTAAACTCAATTTCGACTAGTATTGACGCATGAAAAACAAGTATTTGGGGTCAGTTCACCTTTCGGAGGCTAAATTCAAGGCTGTTTTGAAGCTCTTTTGCACGGATCTAACCGCTGTCCAAACCGCGCAATTAACTAACCTCAACCGGCGAACAATTGATCGGGTATTCCGGGTGCTGCGTCAGCGCATCGTACAGCTCGCTGAAAAAGAATCCTGCTTCACTGCCGGTGAAATTGAGATTGATGAATCCTATTTCGGCCCTCATCGTGTGCGGGGAAAGCGCGGACGTGGCGCAGGCGGCAAGACCATTGTTT
>JAVBMC010000032.1:0-18598 GCA_031552845.1 Kiritimatiellia bacterium | reverse complement strand
ACCGCTTGAAACGCAGGATAAGCAGTTCAAAATCTTCCGGGGTATCGTAATTGACCTGTTGCAAAGCAGGGAGGCGCACCAGCGTTACTCCATTTATGCCGCCACTCAAATAGCCAACCAGTGCACCGGCCTTCATATCAGTGCTAAAACCGTCTATAACATGTTGATGCAAGGCCGCTTAGGCAACCTGACCCCCAAGAAAGTCCTCTTCTTCCGCAAGCCCAAACGCAAGGCTCCGCGCAAAGCCTCCCCCCCCCCCACATCGCCAACCTCGGCCACAGTATTGACCAACGCCCGCAGCACATCGATCTTCGCGTAGAGTTCGGGCATTTTGAAGGCGATACCATCTGCAGCAGCCGGGGAGATAAGACCTTCATCTTCTCCTTCATTGAAAGCTCAACCCTCATGCAGTTATGCTAAAAAATGCCCCGCAATACCATCAAATGCGCCCGTAAAGCCCTGCGCCTGCTGCTCAAAGACTGCTCCTACATCAAAACAATCACCTTCGACAACGGCAGCGAGTTCTCCGACGTCAAAGGCATGCTCAAACTCTTGCGCCGTCATACGCCAGGTGCCATGATCTATTATGCCCACCCCTACAGCTCCTGGGAACGCGGCAGTAACGAAAACAACCACCGCCTCATCCGCCGCTTTGCTCCCAAAGGTAGCCGGTTAAGCCTCGTGCCTCACCGCGAACTCGCCGAAGGCGTCGCCTTCATCAACCGGCTTCCCCGCAAGATCTTTGACGGGCAAAGCGCCCTCGAGCGCTGGCACGCCGCTTTGCAAAAAGTCACCTGAAAGTGAAATCATTTATTGCAATGAACCAAAAGTACCTCTGCTCAATAACTAGTCTTGACTCTCAAAAAGCCCCTTGTTATAATTAAGCGGATGATTATTAACGGACAGGAGTATGCGTTACCGCAAAAAACTCTCAAGGATATCCTGACGGCGCTTGAGGTTGTTGTCGAGCATGTGGCGGTGGAGTTTGACGGGGCGATTGTTCCGCAGACGGAGTATGCTACTACGCAAATCCCCGTTGATGCGCGCTTGGAGATTATTCATTTTGTCGGTGGAGGCTAAGATTCGATGGAACCTTTGAAGCTTGGAGATAGGACATTCACATCACGCCTTTTTATTGGCACGGGTAAGTTCGCATCATCGCAGATTATGGCGCAGGCGATCGAGGCATCGGGTTCGCAGTTGGTCACGGTGGCTCTGCGTCGCGTTGATCTCGATAAAGACACGCGCCAGGACTCGCTCATCTCGCAGCTCAATCCCGAGAAGATTACCATCGTCCCCAACACCTCCGGCGCTCGCACGGCTGACGAAGCGATCCGCATCGCGCGCCTTGCCCGCGCTGCCGGTGGATTCGACTGGGTAAAGCTCGAACTCACGCCCAACCACACGCACCTTTTGCCCGACCCTATCGAAACGCTCAAAGCCGCCGAAGTGCTCGCCAAGGAGGGTTTCAAAGTACTTCCTTATATTAATGCCGATCCCGTGCTGGCTAAACGTCTAGAAGAGGCAGGTTGCATCGCCGTCATGCCGCTGGGCGCACCTATCGGCACCAACCGCGGATTGCTTACGCGCGACATGGTGGAGATTATCATTCAGAACTCAACAGTCCCTGTCATTGTCGATGCAGGGCTCGGCCTTCCCTCTCACGCCGCACAGGCAATCGAACTCGGTGCCTCGGCTGTCCTCGTCAACACCGCCATCGCCGTTGCGCAAGACCCCATCAAAATGGCGCAAGCTTTTGCCCAAGCCGTCGAAGCAGCACAGCTCGGCCAAGCCGCAGGTCCCCGCGCCGCGCAGCCCGACGCCACAGCCAGCTCTCCTTTAACCGGATTCCTTTGGAACAAATAACCCCAACACAGGCCGCCGCATGAAACCACTAGTCATCATCCCGACCTACGACGAAAAAGAGAACGTCACCCCCATGGCGGAGCAAGTGCTCAAACAAGATGGGCGCATCGAAATCCTCTTCGTTGACGACAACTCTCCTGACGGAACAGGCACCATCATCGACGGCCTGGTGGCAAACAATCCGCGCATCCACGTGCTGCACCGCGCCGGCAAAGAAGGACTCGGCCGCGCTTACATCGCAGGCTTCCGCTGGGCGCTCGAACGCGACTATACCCATATCCTTCAGATGGATTGCGACTTCTCACATAACCCCGAAGACCTCCCCCGTTTCCTCGCGGCACAGACCGATGCCGACCTCGTCATCGGCTCGCGCTACGTCGGCGGCATCCGTGTGCTCAACTGGCCCTTCCACCGCCTCCTGCTCAGCACCGGCGCAGGCGTCTACGTACGCCTCGTCACCGGCATGCCCATCTACGACCCCACCGGCGGCTACAAATGCTTCCACCGCAAAGTGCTTGAGAACATCAACTTCGACACCATCACCTCCAACGGTTACAGCTTCCAGATCGAAATGAACTACACCGCATGGATGCAGCGCTTCCGCATTGTCGAACTCCCCATCGTCTTTGCCGACCGCCAGGCCGGCTACTCCAAAATGAGCTTCAGCATCACCTTTGAAGCCATGATGATGGTACTCAAACTCTGGATCCGCAACGGCCTGCGCCGTTCACCCCGCAAGGCGCCCCAACAATAATGACCACGCTCACAGCCCTCCTCCGCGCTTGGCGCCTGCGCCAATGGATTAAGAATGGCCTCATCTACGCCGCATGGTTCTTTGCCATGTGGGACGCCACCCAAGCCGACAAAGCCCGCCACTGGCAAGCCTTCGTCACCGTCACGCTCGCCACGTTCGCCTTCAGCCTTGTCGCCAGTGCCATCTACACCATCAACGACATCCACGACCTCGAGGCCGATCGCCACCACCCCACTAAACGCCTGCGCCCCATCGCCGCCGGCCAAATCTCCATCCGTCTCGCCGCCACCTCAGCCGGACTGCTCGCCAGCATCGGCCTCACGCTCGCCTACATCCTCTCCCCGGCCTACTTCGCCATCGTCGCGTTCTACTTCCTCCTCCAGCTCGCCTACACCTACGCGCTCAAACAAGTCGCCTTCCTCGACATCTTCATGATCGCCTGCGGTTTCGTCCTGCGCGCCCTCGCTGGTGCCATCGTCCTCGACCTACGCATCTCGCCATGGTTCCTCCTCTGCGTCTTCTTCCTCTCGCTCTACCTCGCGCTCGGCAAACGCCGCCACGAGAAACTCCTCGATACCGGCACCGACAACACCCTCCACCGCGCCGTCCTCAGCCACTATACCCCGCAAGTCCTCGACACCCAAATCGCCATCACCGCCGCCGGGCTCATCGTCTCCTACGCCCTCTACACCCTCAACCCCGACACCATTGCGCGCTTCCACACCGACCGCCTCGGCTTTACCATCCCCATCGTCACCTTCGGCCTCTTCCGCTACAACCACCTCATCTACAACAAATCCCAAGGCGGCGCTCCCGAAACCATCCTCTATACCGACCCCGGCATCATCGCCACCATCCTCCTCTACGTCGCCGTTCTCGTACTCATTTTCACTACAGCTTAAACCTTAACCCCCTACACAACGGTAACATCATGTTAGACATCAAACGCATCCGCGAAACCCCTGACCAAGTCCGCGCCGCCCTCGCCCGCCGCAACATCGACACCGCCGCCATTGACCAAATCCTCGCTGCCGACCAAGAACGCCGCGCCCTCATCGGCAACGCCGACGACCTCAAACAACAGCGCAACGCCGCCTCCAAAGAAATCGGCAACGCCAAACGCCAAGGCCAAGACACCACCGCCATCCAGGCCTCCATGCGCGACATCGGCGACCAAATCACCGCCATCGACCAACGCCTCGCCCAAATCGAGCTCGCCCTCCAAGACCACATGCTCGCCATCCCCAACACCCCCTGCCCCACCATCCCCGACGGCAAAGACGCCGCCGACAACCGGGAAGTCCGCAAACACGGCACGCCCCCCGCATTCAACTTTGAACCCCTCGACCACATCGCCCTCGCCGACAAACTCCGCCTCCTCGACCTCCCCCGCGGCACCAAGATCACCGGCACCGGCTTCCCCATCCTCACCGGCCGCGGCGCCAAACTCCAACGCGCCCTCATCCAATACATGCTCGACACCCATACCACCAAACACGGCTACACCGAGCTCCTCCCCCCCTACGTCGTCAACACCGACACCATGCGCGGCACCGGCCAGCTCCCCAAAATGGCCGAAGACATGTACCACTGCGAAGTCGACGACCTCTGGCTCATCCCCACCGCCGAAGTCCCCGTCACTAACTACTACCGCGACGAAATCATCGACGCCCCCCTCCCCATCTACCTCACCGCCTACACCCCCTGCTTCCGCCGCGAAGCCGGCTCCGCAGGCAAAGACACCCGCGGCATCCTCCGCGTCCACCAATTCGATAAGGTCGAACTCGTCAAATTCGTCGAACCCGAAACCTCCTACGACGAACTCGAAAAGCTCCTCAAGAACGCCGAAACCATCCTCCAAAACCTCGGCCTCCACTACCGCATCCTCGAACTCTGCGCCGGCGACATCAGCTTCTCCGCCGCCAAATGCTACGACATCGAACTCTGGGCTCCCGGTCAGCAAGCCTGGCTCGAAGTCTCCTCCTGCTCCAACTTCGAAGACTTCCAAGCCCGCCGCGCCAACATTCGCTACCGCGGCCCCGACGGCAAACCCCGCCTCATTCATACACTCAACGGCTCCGGCGTTGCGCTCCCGCGCCTCATAATCGCCATCCTCGAACAATACCAACAAGCCGACGGCACCGTTATGATCCCCGAAGTCATCCGCCCCTACATGGGCGGCCTCGACCGCATCGAACCCTAAGCCCGGCGACGCGTCAGTTCGTCCTAAATATAGTACGGCGGCTTTGACAAAGCCGCCTGCAATATTCTCTTAACGCGACTTTGTCGATTTTCACGACTTCGTCGCTCTTTTTATTTTTACCCGCAAGCCCCGCCCCATCCAATCACCCGTGATTACACGTATAACCGTGCGTGATTACAGGCGTAACCACCGGCGATCACGGGCGTGATCGCGCATGATTACGAACGTGATCGCGCCCCCTTACGCATCTCAGTGTCTCAGTGTGAGCTTATCGCTGAGAATGAATTGTTAGAGGCTCTCTTTGCGTCAATTACCTGTCAATACGAAATGCCAGCAGCTCCATTGCACGCGGTGTGACATCAAACTCCAAGCCTTTTTCGGTCTGGCGTGCAGGGATTGTTTCACCCGTTACTAAGTCCGTCACCTGCTTGCCCGTTACTCCCGGCAGCACGATGTTGAACTTGGCAGCCTTCCACCCTTTATGCGCAACGCTGACGTACAACGCTTTGGGCGTCTGATAGGTGCGCACCTTCAAATCGGCGGAAGCCTGCGGCACCACGGTTCCCGGCACGTCCGGCAAAGCAAGGAATGCCTGCGCAAAGCGGCGATGCTCAGTGGCAAAACAACGGCCAATCGTATAAGGCGTCCAAGTGATGACGTTTGGATCGCCGTGGAAGAAGCTCAACACCTCCTCCGCCATCGCAAAGTCAGGGCCGCCGGGATCCATCTCACTGGTCTCGTAATTGTCGCCTTGGACGTTCGTGCGCCCCTTCTCTTCGTAATAGTATTGATTGCAGATTGCCAAACCATCACCGGTCCGGAAGTAGTTGATATACGGCTCATTGTCCGAAAGATAATGCCAATGCACGGGCGCAAAAAACGCCATCCCCTTCATGTCCTTATAGAACTCCGGGCGGAAGCGTTTGTGCTGGTCATTGGTATGCGGTGCGCGTCCCTCCGTAAAGCGCTGCAAATAATCGGTGTCGGTCAGTTTCTTTTGTGCGGCAATCTTGCGGTCATAATACAAACGGGCACGATCGACGTTATACTGGTCACTCCAATCCTCCTTGGTGTTGTTGCCTGCGCCATCGGCCAAGCTCCAGCCATCGGGATCCCAGTTATAATAGTAGAGCCGCAAATCAGGCCGATAACTGCGCAGCAGATCAACCATCCGCTTATGAAAAGCCGCCCGCTTGCCATGCCACCACGTATGATAGTCCTTCTCGACAGTGGATGAGGCCCACTTCGCAACTGCGGCGGCATCGCCCTTCGGCATTTCGCGTCCGGTTTCTTTGCAGAACATTTCCACATCTTGCGCGCCATAGGAACACTTGACCCGGTCACTACGCATCCGCCAGAGAATACCGCCGATGTTCGGAAACTCTTTAATCTGCGTTCCCACCAAGTCTTTAATCATCGTTTCGACTTCCTGCCATGTGGCAGGATGCAGCAAGTTGGCGCCCCACTGCGTAAAACGGCCGCACGGGTCTTGTTTGCCATTGGGGCCGATTACCCGCGCTTCTTTCGGCAGGTTGGCGCTCCCGCCGTATTCTACGCGTGGAATAATCGAGACGCCATACTTCTTACCCGCCTCCAGAAAACGGCGGTAGACGTCATAGTCGTGGTCATCCCCCTTACTGACGCGCAAGCCATACCACTCCGGCGCAGGCTTATACTCTTGCGTGTTATGATAGAACGCCGTATTGCCCCACTTGAGCATCACCGGCGAAACTGCCGTGAGTCCCATCAAACGTGCATACTGCGCCATATCTGCCGGATTCGCTTCGGGCTGACGCTCCCAATCCATCATCAAGACACGACGCGGCGCCTGCTCGGGATAACGGATGTTCACATAAGATGCTTGCGGATTGGTGATCTCATACAAACGCATCTCCGCGATTGCCGGCCCGGCATCATACTGCGGGGAATACACCCGCCCGATGTCATGGAAGAACACCCAAAATCCGTTCTCCGCCGAAACTGTCCGGCGCCCTTGATAACCGTACGTTAAATCATCCAAGGGCACAATCACATCGCACCACTCATAATTGCCGGTTAGCGGATACGGCGTGATTGGATTATCTGCGCTCACGCCATTACGGAATCCAATGCCCTGATAGTTGCGCCCGGCTTTCACATCCATGGCGAAGTAACGTCTTTTGTCCTCCGGGTAAAGAATGCGCAGCAAATAGACGCTACCCGGCTTGAGTTTACCGCGGCCAATGCGGTAGCCGAAATGCTGATTGTGCGTCGCCTCGCGGTACTGCCGATCCTTGAACGTTTGCAGCCGCACGCCATCCAACCAAGGGGAATACGCCCGACGCCCGCCCCAAAATGCCCGCACCCCACCCTCCTTGTAAGGATGCTCGCGGTCGGTTGCCGTAATGACGTCGACCAATTTCAAATCACCCAGCGGCGTTGGCTCAACTTTCTCCGGTAACGGCGGCAGCAGATACGCATCGCGTGCCGTATAGTCCAAACGCAGGTCGAGTTGTGCAAAGCTCATCAGCGGTGAACCATCTGCCCGCACAACCACCCCGCGAACATCAATCCATTCACCATAGTAGAGTTTGCGGCTTTGTTCAGGCGTGAGGGAGATTGTCCCCTGCCAATCACCATTCGCAGCTGCTTGCAACGGTAGCAAACCATCGGCAATGGAATGGAAGAAACAATCTGTAATGCGATAGGAGACCTTTAATCCGGGTTCGCTCGCGAGTTCCTTCATCAGCTGAATGCGCACCTGCACCTGTTCATTGGGCAAAGCCCCCATCTTGGCTGGAACGAACTCAACGCTCGCGGTTTCTGGACCGATTGAGAAAGCCGCCCCTGCCAAACCACCTGCCACGTACCAATCATGCACACGCACAGCGAGAGTGTTCATCTGCCCGTAACGGATTGAATCGGGCTGCAGTGTCACTTCGAACTCAGGACCGAACTTCTCAATCTTCTGCACCAGCTGTCCGTTCCAAAACAGCTCGCCTCGATCGTCAGGCCTGCCCACACGTAACACCAGTGGGCGCCCTTTCCACGCTTGCGGAATCATCACCTGCTGGCGGTACCACGCAGGGCCGTCATAATTATAACCCTGACTCTCCCAGGTGGCGCCCACGCGGATAGCATCCCACTTGGAGTCATCAAAGCCGGGCTTATGCCACCCCAGCTGTTCGCCGTATCCCTGCTTGTCGGTCAGGTTCTCCTTCAAGTCGCTCTTGGTGCCGTCAGGACGCATATTATCCAGCGCAAAACGCCACAGCCCGGAGAGCGCAATTGGCCGAGCCGCAGGCGCACTGTTGAAAGAGCCAACCTTCACATCGGCGAACATCACTTTGCCGGGGGCTTGCAACTCATGATTACCGTAGCCCAAGCTAAGGATGTTCATAGCGGAGAGATCCGAAAGTGCCTCGCCCTTGTCGGTAACAAATGCATTCAGCGGAATCATCACCTGTTCCCAATCGCCCGCCTTGACATAGAAGCGGGTGCCATACGGCGTTACGCCGTTGCGCCATTTCACAGGTGATTTACTCAGGCGGATGCGCATTTCACCTGCGGTTGTACTTTTAACCTTAAAGGCGATATACTCAGCCTGATTAGCTTTCCAGACGGCGCCATTCTGCTCGCGCTTCAACTGGCAATCCATGAACTCCATTGAGTTCGGATACCAAACATCAAACTCCAATGCCGGAGCCCCCTGATAAGCGGCAGGAACAACGCGTAGCTTCGGGCGTGTGTCGGAAGTCCCCTCATCACGCCATCCGGGCAGCCAAAGCTTCTCATCGGCCACATCCAACGCTACAGGCGTAAATTGCCTGACGTCACGCGAGGGAACAAACGGCTGCACGCGCAAAAGTTCGAAATCGTCGGGCACGCCGGCCAAACCGCCGTTTTGATACCAATCCCAAATCCGCACGGCAATCACATTCTCGGCATCCCACTTCACCAGCTCAGGCGGCAGGCGGTGTGTGATAATCGTACCGAACTTGGCGGTAAGCCCCAAACTTTTACCATTAAAGTAGGTCTCCCCGCCATCATCCGGCATACCCAGACGCAGCCAAAGCGGCGATCCCTTCCATTCCGAAGGAATAAACACGCGCTGACGGTACCAGCCGATCCCGTTGTAACCGGGATACCCTTGAACTTCCCATGCACCAGGAGCGCGCAGCGTCTTCCAAGCAGCATCGTCAAAATCAGGCTTCTCCCAACCATTGGCGGCGGCACGCCCCGTCTTGACAGTCTTATCCTGCTGGAACTTCCACTCGCCCGCGAGAGAAATCCGCGCCACTCCCGGAGCTTCAGGAGCAAAGGCCGCCGCATGAACCCCGCCCGTGACACATACGCATGCCAAACAGACAACCCGCTTCCAACGCATCAAACTTACAATCATATCGTTTACTTTCTATACTAAAGAATCTACTAGAACAATAACAGCTGCGTCCCACTCTTCAACTCAATACTCGCCACACCGGTTTGTGGATCATAAGTTACTTGATGTGTTGCAGCGGCGGCACCAACCAACTCCAAGCGCGGAATGCTCAGCGGCTTGTCGGTGCAGACCAACACATCACCACGCGGGTCGGCAGCATCGCCCACATCTACCAACACCGACCCGGTGCTCTCCAACGTTGCGACGCGCAGCGGCTTGCCGGAGAAGAGGCGCAGCGTACCGCCCACCTCCACAGTCAACGCGCCCTCCAAACGCCCCGAACCGCCAAAGGTACCGCCGGTCTTAACAATCGTTCCACCCGAATACTGCCCGACGCCATTAAACAACTGCACGCCGGCACCCGCGACTTGTATCGCTAGGGTGCGAAATGCCGTATCACTCCAAAAGCCCCGGTAATCGTAGGTCTCGCCCGTTTTGGGGTTGAGCACCACTGTTTCTGTTCCGGAACCGCTGTTCGCAGCCGAAACAATAGAAGCGTTGCCCGGTGCGTTAAGTCCGCCCACATGCAATACCTTGGAGATTTCCGGGTGAAGCTTAGCGTTCATCCCAAAAAAGATATCGTTAGCTGCAGTCAAAGCAGTATCGGTTAAGATTCGCATGCCGCCGCCTTGTATCCAGACTTTGCCGCTGATCTCATTTGTTCCGCCCAGGCAAACGCTGTTCCGCCCAGATGCGTAACTCATGATAAGAAGATCGTTGCAAACGATTTTGTTGAGAAACTTGTGATCTCTGATTTGGTCGGTATGTCCCGTCGCATAGATATACGCATCGGACGCGCCATCCTCTCCGAAGTAGAATGTAGCCGTATGTTTTTTATCTGCAGTCCCTAGGATAAGCCCCCCGCTGCCAATCGTGACTTGACCATTCTGCATGGCACCCCGCAGGCGCAGCGCATAGCATTCCAGTTCTGCATCGGCAGCATTGACCATGTTGGCATTGACATGTACAACCCCCGTCGCGCCGCCGGAGAAGTCATTCGTATAGGGCATATCATAATACGGTTTAATGCCGTAAGTATCCGAATACGTCGCAAAATAACTATTGTCCGTCGAAGAGTCGCCCGGACAATAAACACACCACGGCGGCAGAATGCTATTCGTCATAGCCGGCAGTCCGGCAATCATCGTACGGTTTTGAGTTGAAGGCCCGCTTCCTACCACCGGAGCCCCTGCATTCACCTGCTGAATCAGCAACGTGGCTCCCGGCGCACGCGAAAAGCCATTGAAGGAGTAATACGCTTCAATCCCGCTCGCCACGGTTGACTTATTATCTATTTTCAAAGTATTCTGCCCTGCGATCGACAAAGTGCCCGCCTTAAGCCACTGCGTGTTACCGCTCCTCGTGGACATCGAAACATAGGTATTCGTTAAAGCAATCGGATAAACATCCGAATCAATAATTCCATAGTCTGCCGCCGTCGCATTCACTAAGCTGACCTGCAACGTGCCTCCGGCAGGCACGACCCGCTGCGGCACTGTCAAATTCTTCAGATAGTTGCCATAGACGCTAAAAGACTGTCCCATGCCATTTACAAAGTCAAACTGCTCAGTCAACGCATCAGTAGCCACTACGCTCAAGACCAGTTTCGACCCCGGCATAATCCTATACCTCCCGCTTCCCCCCAAGCCCCCTGCATCGCTCACCAACTGAATAGTACAACCCCCATACTCATCATCACCGACAACGAAATTGCCAAAGAATTGAGTGTTCTTCTGCAGTTCATACGACGCTGAAGCATGAACAAATGGCGGAAAGCGCACTTCGGCATTTTCATCCCCACGAAAGCCGCCGATGAATTTCAAGATACTGTTGCCCGTGACGGCAGCCGTATCAAATGCAAACGTTCCATACACCTGTATGGGGGCGGAAACATCCTGCCAAGTCGTCGCTGTTGCGTTAGAGACATACGTCCACTTTGCCACCTCGTTGCCGTTGTCGAAGATGAACTCATTCCCGGCAAGGAACCTGAATGCCCTCCCGAACTGCAGCTCACCCAACGTCACTCCACCTACCGGCAAGGTGTTGGTACAGACCCCGTCAGGCACAGACATCAAGACCGCCACATCCCCCGCGCCATTCGGATAGAACGACGTGTCGCTCCAATTACTCAATTCATCCCACGCACCGCTCTGCGCAGCCATCCACGTATTCGTACGTGAAACAATTTGTGCGTCCGCCGTCCAAACCAAGGCCAACGCCGCAATCATCATACTGCTCATCTTCATCCCATTACCTCCAATACTCCACAAACACACTCAACACCCCTCCCACCGCTGCGGCCCAAACAACGCCCCCTCAAAAAGCACCAAAAACCATGCGTCATCAACAACATACTTCCATCATACCCCCATCCCCCCCGCAAAGCAAGCCCAAACCCTACATCTTCCCAAAACAACCCAAGCCCGCACAACCGGTCCGTCTACAAAACAGGACACGCCGCCCCCCGCAGTACGGACAGACAACCAACATTGCGATAGCTCTCCCACCTTTCTCCACGTCTCCGCGTGAACCCTTTCCAGCCATCCCCCACCCAATCACCTGCGATCACACGCCTAACCGCGTACAATCACGCCCCTCATCGCCGACGATCACGCCCGTGATCGCACGTGATGACGAACGTGATTGCGGCCCCCTCTCCCCATAAGTCACTCTCTATCTCGCCACCTCACCTCGCCAGCCTCTCACCGAGTTACCGGCGACTCACTACATTGCTACCGGTTTCCCCAACGCGGGATAGATATAAAAGGCACACAAGTACCATTGCCAACCCCACAACTTTGTGCTATGCTCACTAAAGTTTGATTGCGTTCCAAACTCATTTTTAGACGGTCGATCCTTAGGTGAATACTATGAAAAAAGCAGCAGCCCTCTTTGTCCTCCTCCCCTTCGCACTCCTCGCGCAGACTCCCGACACCTTCACTTGGAACGGCGGTTCCAATTACTGGGATGCAGCCGACGTTTGGACAACCACCTCTCTCGACCGTACCGCCCCCGGTATCGCCGGCGACACCGTACGCATCACCGGCACCACCAAACCGGAAATCTACCTTTCCAACGACGTCACCATTCAGCGCATCACACACCTTAGCACCGCCAACAGCGTCGCCTTCATCGCGCCCGATAGGCCCGTCACCCTCAACCTCGGTGGCGACACACCCACTGCCACCAACCGCATCCATAGTCGCCTCAACACCACGACTACCTTCGGCACCGCCACCGACAATCAACTCACCCTCAACCTCAAAGGCCCCCTCTGGATCGCTCATGACGAAGGCGGCACCGGCTCGGCATTCATCCACTTCCGCGCGCCCATCACCAGCGACCCCGGCGTCTACTGCCCTATCTACGTCACCAACAACTACAACGCGGGTAACTCCCAATGGATCTACAACCGCCCCCACTTCCTCAACCCCGGCAACACCTTTTACGGAGACATCATCATCGGCACCCCCAGCCTCCCCGCCTCCGGAGCACACGAAAACTCTGACGTACGCGTAGCCCCCCAAAATTCATCACTCGCAGCCAACCTCTACCTCGGCGATCTGCGCAACAAAATCATCCTACGCAACCGCCAAGCCACCCTCAACCTCCTCACCACCCACGCCGACGGATTCAACCGCCAAGCCGAAGGCTGGGGCACCATCAAATTCTCAACCGATGGCGGCAACACGCTCCGCGCCGGCATCATCGGCCCCAACGCCATCCTCTCCCCCTGCACCACCACCAACGAGTACGGCCTCATCACCATCAACGCAAGCGCCATAACCTTTAGTCCCACCGCACGCGTAGTCTTCGACGTCAGCACCACCGCCAACGACTCTATCAAACTCACCCCCTCCTCAAAAAACCCCTTCACCTACACCGGTGCTGTTGAAATCCGCGAACAAGGCAACGTCCCCGTCGGCAGCCAATTCATGCTCATGCAAATACAAGCCGCCACAGCCAGCGCATTTACCTTCGCCCCCTCCTATAAAACCCCCAACTACTCCTATAAAAGAGACGGCGACTCCGTCAACGGCTGGCGCCTCATCGCCACCAAAATCTACGAAGGCGACGCCACGGCCCCCATCGTCCAAAACCTCCCCGCCTACGACCTCGCCGACACCCAAGCCACCGTGGTTGCCGACGTCATCGCCACCATCCCCGACAATACAGCCGACATCCGCGTCTACTACGGCACAGCCGATGGCGGCTCTGATCCCGCCGCTTGGGATCACTGCCTCCAATATCCCGCTGCTGCCACCGAAGCCGCAATCCACAACCTCACCATTACCGAAGGCCTCCAACCCTCCCACACCTACTACTACCGCCACTCCCTCTCCAACAGCGCAGGCGAAACCTTCTCCCTCGACCGCGGCACCTTCTACACCACCCCTTGGACCACGCCCGATAAATTCACCTATGTAGCCACCAACTCCGACTGGTTTGTTGACGATGCATGGAGTACCACCACCCCCTACCTACGCAAAATCCCCCAATGCCCCGGTGATGAAGTCACCATCGACTTCGTTGTCGCCTGGAACAGCGAAGGACGCAAAGCAGTCAGCCGTACCCTTAATCTCACGCAAGACGCCACCCTCCAAAAACTAATCCTTCTGGCGGGCGAAGGTGCCAGCCTAACCTTTAGTGCCACCAACGGCCCCGCGACCCTTATCTTCGCCCCTGCCCAGCCCGGCCAAATCAACACCATCAACACCGACAAAGACCTCAATTACATCGCATTCGGTCTTGAAGCCGCCAACGAACAACTCACCCTCAGACTAGACGCCCCCCTCGAAATCAGCCGAGCCACCCACGGCGGGGCTGTCAACATCCGCGTTCCCCTCACCGGCGGCACCCCTGAAGCCCCCAGCCACATCACCCTCCAAGAAACCACTGACTACGGCACCATCGCCCTCAACCTCTACACCCTTAACAACACCCTGCGCGGAGACTACTACATCGGCAACACCGCCAATACCGCCGGCGTCTCAGAGTTCCGCCTCGGACACTCCACGCTCGCCGCTGCCGATTCCATGCTCGGCCACCCCGACAACCAAATCCACCTACGCAACCAGAGCCTCCTCACCCTCTACACCACATCAACCACCCCCGCGCAACTCCACCAACGCACCCTCCGCGGCACCGGCACCCTCCGCGCGCACCACACAAGCGGCAGCCTCGGCAGCCTCCACCTCGACGGCACCACCCTCGCCCCCTATGCCAAGGCCAACCCCGATAACCCCGGCACCCTCACCCTCAACGCCACCGGTGTCACCGACACCCCCTCCACCCAATACACCCTGCGTCTTAATGCAGACGGCACCAACGACAAACTCAACTACACCGGCCTCAACACACCCCTCACGCTCACGGGACAGCTCAACCTCCCCGAAGCCACAACCTTGCCCCAAGGCCAACTCTGGGACATCATCACCATCCCCGCCGGTGCAGGCGGCTTCATCAGCAACCTAGTCCTCCCCAAAGGCTACCGCCGCCACATCACCGGCGACGCCACAGCCGGCTGGATCCTCAGCGTTGAACGCCACCACGCCACCATCCTCCAGCTCCGCTAACTCGTACTAGGTACGATTACTCTACAAGCCCCGCCCACAAGGCGGGGCTTTACGTTTCCCCAACACGGGATAGATACAACCGCGACAAAAGTACTATTGCCAACCTTACAACTTTGTGCTATGCTCATTAGAGTTTAAGTGAATGCTCTCTCATTTCCTCGCAGTTGATTCCTGGAGACTATTATGAAAACCCTAGCAACCCTCCTCGCCCTCCTCCCCCTCACGCTCCTCGCGGCCTTCGACCCCACCAGCATCACCAACCTCACCCTCTGGCTCAAAGCCGATACCGGCGTACTCAATGCCGACGAGCTCCCCGCTGCCGACGGTGACAAAGTCGCCACCTGGCAAGACTCCTCCGGACAAGGCAACCACGTCACGCAAACAACCGACGCCGCACGCCCCACCTACAAAGCCAACGTCATTGGCGGCCTACCCGCCATATCGACCGCCGAAAAACTCCACCTCAACCTCCCCACCGCCGGCATCGCCACCCGCAGCATCTTCATCGTCTCCAAACCCCCGGCCACCAGCAGCACAAACCCCAACATGATCTTTTGCAAAACCATCAGCGGCGGCACTGTGGATGTATTTTACCGCCATGGAAGCGGTGCAACTGACAACGTCTCCTTTGACGGCGAAAAGGCTTCTGTAACCATCCGCGGGCGCTACGCCTTCTCCGGGCTGCCCCTATCTGACTTCAACAGCGCGCACAACACGACAGGACGCGTGATTCCCATCCCCCTGCTCGGCTACTTCGAATACGAAAACGAACAGCAGTTTACCATGTTCATGCGCCGCAACACCTCCCACTGGTTCAACGGCGAGATCGCCGAGCTACTCGTCTATAGCCACCCCCTCACCGCCGACGAGCAAATCCAAATCGGCTATTACCTACAAAACAAATATAGCATCGCTGGCGCCTACGTCGCCCCCGGCCAAGCCCAAATCATCACCCACGACGCCGACGCCATCGCCGAAACCACCGCCACGCTCCACTACGAAATCGTCGGCCTCCCTGACGAACCCGCCGCCGTGACCATCAAACTCTACCACGGCCCTGCAGACGGCCACAACGTCGCCGCCAACTGGGAGCACAGCCTGATTGTAGACGATAACGCCACTGCCGACGGCACCTACTCCTACACCCTCCAAACCGGCCTCGCAACCGGCCAAACCACCTACTACCGCTTCGCCATCCTACAAGACGGCACCGAAACCCTCTCCGGCACCTCCGCCAGCTTCATCCCCCTTGAGCCCCACGACGCCCCCGCCCGCGTCACCTGGACCGGCGAAAGCGTCGATTGGTTCGACCCCGCCGCCTGGACCGTCACCACCCCCTACCTGCGCACCCTCCCCCAATACTCCGGCGATGCCGTCCTCATTGACAAAAAATCCCTCACCCCTAGTACCCTCGCCCCCACATTCACCCTCACCAACGACGTCACCTTCGGCGCCCTCACCTACAAACGTGAAGACACCACCGTCATGATTGATGCCGACGACACCCCCCGAACCCTCACCCTCGACACCCCCGGCGGCACCAACAACCTCACCCGCGGCGCAGCGACCAGGCTCCTCATCGGCACCAACCAAGCCACCCTTCTCACCCTCCAACTCAACCAACCCCTACGCCACACCACAGCCTACTCCCATCAAAACGACCTCACCATCTACGCCAAAATCACCGGCGGCATCGAAGCCTCCCCCACCCCCATCCTCCTCGACTGCGTCCACGACGAATGGTCCCACACCAGCTTCTACCCCCTCAACCCCGCCAACACCTTCCGTGGCGACATCTACGTCGGCAGCACCACCAAAACCCACGGCCAATGGAACAGTCCCGCCGAGAACGACGTCAAACTCTGGGGCGGCAATACCGCCATCCCCTTTAACGACGGCATGTTCGGCCACCCTTCCAACAAAATCATCTTCAACACCCCCCGCTCCCTCCTCCAATTCCCCGACAACTCCGCCATAACCCTACCCCGCCAAATCCGCGGCGACGGCGTCATCCAAATCATCGGCGGCACCCTCCACCTCACGGAAGAAGTCACCCTCACCCCACACACGGTCGCCAACGCCCCCGGCACCCTCAACCTCAAAGCTACCACCATCACCGACACCCCCACCACCCAATACAACCTCATCCTCAACCCAGACGGTACCTGCGACAAACTCGCCTACGCCAACCTCAAAACACCCCTCACCCTCACAGGCAAACTCAACCTTATCCTCCCCCCCAACCCCATAGTCGGGCAGACGTGGGACATCATCACCGCTGCCACCCCAACCGCCGGCCTCACCCGCCCTATCCAAGCCCCAAAAGACTTCCACCTTTACATTACAGGCGACGCCACCACCGGCTGGACCCTCCACGCCCAATACCTCCCCCCCACCATCCTCCAGCTCCGCTAACCCACCCAAGATAGCACAATCGTACTCCCCAAGCGTTCGGGGTACGAACCCCCGGGCGGTTGGGGTACTAACCCCAGTGCGGTACGGGTACGAACCCCCGGGGAGTACGATTCACATCCCCATGAGCACAAAAAAAAAGCGGTAGGGGCCCAATTGCCCCTACCGCATTCAACCAACCCCTGTTACAAGATTTCGAACACCATCCGGCAATCCGAAACCTGCAACGTCTTATTTTGACTACGCCTCATACGGATTTCCAGCCGGCACGTCTCGCCGGAGGGCAAGTCATTCGGGATATCCACCGTCAAGCGCGAGGGTTTATTATCCACCCCCTTCGCCGCTTTGAACTCCGTCTTATCCGGTAGAATAAAGAACACGCCCTCATCTTGCCTCAACAGGTGCCATTTCAAGTGGCGCCCGAAGATCGCAAACGACCCGCCCGGCGTCACCGCCGAGTCCGCCCTGCCGCTCTTCGAGTCCAGCGTCCCCTTCACAATCGGACGAATCGTCGACTCATCCACCTGCTCCAGCTGCGCCTTCGCCTGAAACTCCTGCGTCAGCTCCGCCGCGGGATACACCTTCGCCTCCACAAACGGTCCCTTCGTCCACGTGCTTGCGGCATCCTGCTCGCCACTCACATGCGGCACAAAGCGCGCCAGCTTCGGAATCTCCACCGTGTCACCCTCAGCCATACGCCGTGCGACCACCCGCCGCATTGCATCGATAGTCGACTTCACAACCCCCTCTGTCAAGGTCGGTTCCTCCGCCAGAATCTCCGCCACCAATGCTTCCCCAGACAGCTTGCGCCCCTGGGCCATACGGACTGTTTTAAGGCCGTCCTGCCTCTGCTCGGGAGAGAACCCCTCCGTCACTTGATACCGAATCATATGTATGATTCCTTTCATTCTGCAGATCGTTACCGCGATGCAGCTGCAGCCCGCATCACAGATTCGCCCCTCCACGCCAGCCACCCGGCCTGCGCTTCCGGCACCATCCGAACTCGAGACACAGCACAGCCTGAACGGCCATGCAGCTCAAAAACAGAAATGAGAATACCCCCCTCGGTCAGCGTATAATTAGTTTAGTTGATTGTTTAAGTAGTGGCCGACCGACGGCATATCCTTGCGGACGAGCACATCCTATCAAAACAGCACACCCACTACAACAACAAAATCACTCACCCCCCCCCCAACTATTTTGCTATCTGTAAAGTATAAAATATCTTGGTTCATGCCTAGATTAGAGCGGATTTTCTCTGAACTGAGCTAAGAGTAGCAGATAAAGATCTTCTTGTCGATGATTAAATCTCCACTCCGTTTCTTTTAGGTATAGATAGAACATTTCAGAACGCACGCCGCGGAACT
>JAVBMC010000034.1:0-12673 GCA_031552845.1 Kiritimatiellia bacterium | reverse complement strand
TGTCAACGGCATGCTCAAACTCCTGCGCCGTCATACGCCAGGTGCCATGATCTATTACGCCCACCCCTACAGCTCCTGGGAACGCGGCAGTAACGAAAACAACCACCGCCTCATCCGCCGCTTTGCTCCCAAAGGCAGCCGGTTAAGCCAGATCAGCCACCGCGAACTCGCCGAAGACGTCGCCTTCATCAACCGGCTTCCCCGCAAACTTTTTGACGGGCAAAGCGCTCTTGAGCGCTGGAATGCCGCTTTGCAAAAAGTCGCCTGAAAGTGAAATCATGTATTGCAATGAACCGCGGGGGAACGTTGGGATTCCCCTGCAATTTTTACAAAACAGAATTAGATTTAAGAATAGGCTTGTCAATGTTCGGGAAAAAGAGTAAAATTATGGCATCGTACTAATTAATGAAGGAGTATTATGAAGAAATTGATCTGTGGCGCCGTGGGCGTTGCTGTTGCGTTGGTGATGACTGGCTGTGTGTTTTCTCGTGCGCCAATGATGGCACCGATTGTTATGGATGAGAGTTACTCCGAGAATTTCTGGGACAACTCGGTCAAGGCCACAAAGTCGGGAACTTCTGAAGCAACAGGTATCATCCTCTTCGCACAGGGCGATGCCTCGGTTTCGGCTGCTATGAAGAATGGCGGCATCACGAAGATACATCATGTCGACAAGAAGGTGCAGAACATCTTCGGTATCGTCGTGAAGCACACGACCACAGTTTGGGGTGAGTAATCACTCAAGCGGATGTTGAATCCGTCATTAAAAACGCGGCGCCTGACGGTGCCGCGTTTTTTGTGTCTTGGGGCGGAGGAGTTAAAGCGCCCGCTGTTAATGGAGTTCGCCATAGCGGGCTATATACACCCGCTTCATGATCTGCGCCAGCACCATGTAGAGGCAGATGGTGAGCAATAGCCACGCAAAGTAAACAGGCGGGAGATGCCCCAGTCCAATGGCGGCGCCGAGCGGCGTGAAGGGAATGGCCGTGAGCGCGGCAATACCGGCGAAGGTGATGGCGACCACGTGGAATGAAGCACGGCTTTGGATGAAGGGAATCTTGGGCGTGCGGATCATATGGATGACCAATGTCTGCGACCACATGGATTCAACGAACCACCCGGCTTGGAAGATGGCGGCAAAGGTGGCCTGTGCGCCCGGCGTGGTGAGTTGGTGGTAGTAACCGCCGAGCATGGCGGGGCAGATGACGAAGTACATGAGCAGATAGGTAGTGATGTCGAAGAGCGAACTGGTGGGGCCGAGGTAGACCATGAAGGCGCCGACGCTCTTGGCGTCCCATGTGCGGGGTTTCTTGAGGTACTCGGCGTCGACATTGTCCCACGGGATGGCCGTGCAGGAGACGTCGTAGATGAGGTTGAGCAGGAGCAGCTGCACGCTGAGCATGGGGAGGAAGGGGAGGAAGGCGCTCGCGAGCAGTACGGAGAAGACGTTGCCGAAGTTAGAGCTGGCCGTCATCTTGATGTATTTGATCATGTTGGCGTAGGTCTTGCGGCCTTCGATAATGCCGTTCTCCAACACCATGAGATCTTTCTCAAGCAGGATGATGTCCGCCGATTCTTTTGCGATGTCGACTGCGGTATCAACAGAGATGCCGACGTCAGCAACCTTCATTGCGGCGGCGTCGTTGATGCCATCGCCCATATACCCGACGGTGTGGCCGTTGTGGCGGAGGATGCGCACGATGCGGGCTTTCTGCTGCGGGGAGAGTTTGGCGAAGACGTTAGTATGCTCGACCGCGACGGCGAGGTCGTCATCGGTCATCGCTTCAATATCGGAGCCAAGGAGAAGGTTGTCGACGTGCAGGCCGACTTGGCGGCAGACGCATTGAGTGACGCGGTCGTTGTCGCCGGTGAGCACCTTGGTGGAGACGCCGTGTTCCCTCAGGGCGCGGATGGCGGCTTCGGTGGTGATCTTGGGCGGGTCGAGGAAGGCGAGATAACCGATAAGGATCATGTCGGCCTCGTCTGCGACGGAGAACGCGCCGACGGGCGCATGGTCGAGCTTGTGCGCCACGGCAATCACGCGCATGCCGTCGGCATTGAGGCGGTTCATCGTGACGAAGACGTCTTGGCGGATTTCTTCGGTGAGCGGGAGGATCTGCCCTTTGTATTCCACGCGCGAACAGACGGAGAGCATCTCTTCGACGGCGCCCTTGGTGATCATCTGCGTACGGCCCTTCTTGTCGACGACCACGACGCTCATGCGGCGGCGGCTGAAGTCGAAAGGAATCTCGTCAACCTTCTCATACAAGCGGGTGAAGGTGTCGAGCTTTTCGCTGCCGCCGATTTCTTCTTTGGCTTTGTTGATGATGGCGATGTCAACCAGGTTCTTCAAGCCGGTTTGATAGTAACTATTCAAAAACCCGTGGTAGAGCACGTTGGGGTCGATGTTGCCGCGGATGTCCATATGGACTTCGAGCACGACGCGGTCTTGCGTGAGCGTGCCGGTCTTGTCGGTGCAGAGCACGTCCATGGCTCCAAAGTTCTGCATGGCGTTGAGGTGCTTGATGATGGTCTTTTTGCGCGACATGGCCACCGCGCCCTTGGCGAGGCAGGTGGTGACGATCATCGGGAGCATTTCGGGGGTGAGCCCCACCGCGATGGAAATGGCGAAGAGGAAGGCGCTTGTCCAATCATGCTTGGTCACGCCATTGACGACGAACACGATCGGCACCATGATGAGCATGAAGCGGATGAGCGTCCAGGAAACAGAGTTGACGCCCTTCTCAAAGCTCGAGGTCTCGCGGCGTTCCGTCAGTGCTTTGGCGATACCGCCGAAAAGCGTCTCGTTGCCGACCGCCACGACAACCGCCGTGGCCGAACCGCTGATGACGTTGCTGCCCATGAAGGCCATGTTGTGACACTCTTGCAGGATGTCGGCCGTGGCGGGCGCGGCGTTCTTCTCCTGCGGCTCGCTCTCACCGGTGAGTGCGGCTTGGCTGATGAACAAGTCCTTCGCGCGTACAATCCGCACGTCGGCGGGAATCATGTCACCGGCCGAAAGATAAATCAAATCGCCCACAACGATATCTTCGAGCGGCAGTTCTTGGCGGCCTTCGGGTTTGCGCTCAACCGAAGCAGTCGTCTTGACCATCTCGCTCAAGCGCGCGGCGGCGTTGCCGGAACGCGTCTCTTGGATAAACCGCAGGAAGCCGCTGATGAGCACCATCGCCAACACGATGATGACGGTCATGGGATTTTTGTTTCCCGACGACGCATACCACACGTCGGTGAAAAACGACACCGCCGCCAGCAGCAGCAGGATGCAGGTGAAGGGATTGAAGAAGGCGTCGATGATGCGGCGCAGGATGGAGGCGTGCTTTTGGCGGACAATCTTATTCGGTCCGAACTCTTCGCGCCGGGCCTCCACGAGCTCCTCTGTCAACCCTCCCGGCAACGAACTATTCCGCAAGATTTCCGCGGCATCTTGCCGCGACAAACCCAACAGCCGCGCAGTAATCGCGCTGCGCCGTGCGGTCTCTTGTTCTCTTGCGTGCTTGGTCAAAATCGGTTCTCCAGCCGGGCTTCCAATAAACGGCTGAAATGATACCCCATCCCCCTAAAAATAGCAACCGAAAAAAGCCCTTTGGAACAAATACTCGCCCGATGGCACCGAGGGATAAAATCACTACGGGCGGGGATAAATGACACCATCCGCAACCACCCCATTGCCAACACGCCACACATGCCGGATTCCCCTTGCGACACAGTTTCACAACAACGTGTTAGACTTACGCGAGGGACGCAGGAAGGTTCCCTTGCGGACGCATTTTGAGGCCGAGACGGATGCCGTTGAAAAAAATCATATAGGTGTTTCTCAAGAATCATATGGGTGTTTTTGAAGAATCATATATATGTTTCTCTAAAAACACCTATATGTTTTTACAAGGATATGGACAGCTTAGAACTTAAATGCGCCCATCGCGGACATTAATTACACCCGTCGGAGCAACTGTTCAGGAGAGCAAAACAATCGCACCTCAGGAAGCGGAGAGTGCGAAAGCATCGGCCCGACAAAGCGTACGCGGAAAAGCAAAACGCCGCCCCCGCGTTAGGGACGGGTGACACGGAAACGCCAGCCGAATAAATTTTTGCTGACATCGAATTCGATGTTGCGGCTGTTGGGCGTGGGGTTGATATAGGAGGTAAGGTCGGCGCTGAAACCATTCGTGTTCTGCAGCGACCCGCCGTAGGAGAGCGGTCCGTAGATTTTGCCGTAGTGTGCGTTGGTGATGGTGCCGTTGTCGTCCATCATCGTGCGCGAACGGAAGATGATGTACTTGTCCTTAGGAAAGACGATCTCTTCGACAATGTTGGTCGGGGTGCGCACGCGCAGGAGCTTCAGCTCCTTGACATAGCCC
Source organism: Kiritimatiellia bacterium (assembly GCA_031552845.1). Classification (GTDB taxonomy): domain Bacteria; phylum Verrucomicrobiota; class Kiritimatiellia; order RFP12; family DVOR01; genus JAVBMC01. The sequence continues at coordinate 8,294 of JAVBMC010000034.1, read as the reverse complement.
TCCTCGGGTGCTTCATACGCCGAGATCATCTCTGTGAGCGGGTCGGCATCGAGCATCATCAAACCGTCGTTTCCGCCGGATGTGGTAATATGCAGCTGGCGGGTGAAATCGGCGTAGTGACCGCTCTTCCCGGGAACAAATGAATATTCAAAAACCAGATCCGCATAACGCCCCCGTCCATACGGCGGCAGAAAATCCCCCAGCATGAAATCGTAACCGATGCGCTTGTCTTGCTCCGGAAACGTCACGCGCCCGCTCTTGGCAAACATCGGAGTCGGCTTGCGCTTTTCTTTCAATAACACTGTAATCTGAGGGTTCCACGGCAGCCAGCGCCCATCGGCCACACAGGGCTCGAGCGGCTTGTAAAAATCAAACTCGCCATCGGTACGGTAATAACCCGGCTTCTCCGCGCTATACTCTACCGGCCCCGTGCAGCGCTGCTGGACGGTAAAACGTCCATCCTGATCCGAGCGTCCAAACGCAATCGTACCCGTATCGTCATGAAAGACGAAGTTCAGACTGACATCTGCGTCCTGCACAGCGTTGGTCCGGCTATCGACCACATGCAGCGTCATGCTCGCCAGCGCGCCGTACCGCAACGCATGGCGTTTCTCGCCCAAGTTAGCATCTTGCGCCATCAGGAAACAAGTCGGCAGCAGGCACAGCAACGCGAGGCGCTTTATACAGCACCTCCTGTTACGGGAGGCAAGACCTCTCTGACTCTGACCAAACATCACATGACCGCCATCAATAAGAACCGGCGGCGTGTTAAATATCACGCACGACCCCGCCGCAGGCAACTTCCACAAGAGTTGCACTGCACTCATGTTAGCATTTCAAGCATCGGTGCACAAGCAAAAAACACCTGCTCCCCAAAACCTTCATCGGCCCCTCCCAATCTCCCGCCGAAAAGAAAAAGGCCGCATGCGGATTGCGCATGCAGCCTCATTAAACTAATTCGGATATCTTAGCGGCAGATGGTGTACAACACGCCCGCCACCACGGCCGAACCAATCACGCCGGAGACGTTCGGCCCCATCGCGTGCATCAGCAGGTAGTTCGTGCTGTCGTATTCCAAACCGACCTTGTTCGAAACGCGCGCAGCCATCGGCACCGCCGAGACGCCTGCAGAGCCAATCAACGGATTGATCTTTTCCTTCAGGAACAGGTTCATGAACTTCGCCATCAAAACGCCGCCCACCGTGCCGAAAGCAAACGCCATCAAGCCAAGGACGATGATGCCCAGCGTATCGGCGTTGAGGAACTTATCAGCGGCCAGTTTCGAACCGACGGAGAGACCGAGGAGAATCGTCACGATGTTGATGAGCGCATTGCCCATCGTATCGGACAGACGATCCGCCACGCCGCACTCCTTAGCCAAGTTACCCAGCATCAAAGCGCCCACCAACGGAGTCGCCGCCGGCAAGAGCAGTGCGCACAGCAGGAGCACGGTGATCGGGAAGATCACCTTCTCAAGCTTGGAGACGGGACGCAGCTGCTTCATTTTGATCTTGCGCTCGGCCTCGGTCGTACAGAGCTTCATCAGCGGCGGCTGGATGATCGGCACCAACGCCATGTAGGAATACGCCGCAACAGCGATAGCACCCAACAGATCAGGAGCGAGCTTCGTCGTCAGCCAGATGGCCGTCGGGCCGTCAGCACCGCCGATGATGCCGATAGAGGCGGCTTCCTTCATGTGGAAATTGATGCCGTCAACAAAGTGTGACAGCAACAACGCGCCCATAAACGCCATGAAAATACCGAATTGCGCCGCAGCACCTAACAGCGCCGTCTTCGGGTTCGCAATCAACGGGCCGAAGTCGGTCATCGCGCCCACACCCATAAAGATGAGGATGGGGAACAACCCGGTCTCGATACCGAAGCTGAACGTATAATACAAGAATCCGCCCGGCTCAACCAAATGGCCCAGCGTATCGACGACCGGAGGCCCCGCAATACCGGCCAAAGGAATGTTGGACAGCAGTCCGCCGAAACCAATCGGAATCAGCAGGAGCGGCTCAAACTCCTTGGCAATGGCTAAGTACAACAGAATCAAGCAAACGCCGATCATCAAAATCTGACCGACACCGTAGGGAAACACCAACGGGCGTTCAATCTTAGCACGGGGCTCGACCGGTTCGGGAGCAGCGGGCTTCTTCTTTATTGTAAAACCGTAAACGCCGGTTTCCTTCCAAATATTCTTGACCTTATGCAGCGTTGCCTTCCAGTCGGCATCGTGCTTCAGCTGTTCCTGCTTCAACGCCTTGGCATCCAGCGCAGTCGGAGCCTGTTGAGCAGGAGCCGGTGCCGGAGCGGCAGGCGCTTGGGCAAACACGCCGACAGCGGCCATTAAGCTCAGGGCTAAGATAAACTTCTTCATAGTCAGATAAACTCTCTTTCTGCTTTAAAGTAAATGGAACGCCCGCAGGAGTGAAGCCCGCGGGCGCCGTTACGCATTAGCCGATGACAGCCAGCAAGTCGCCTGTGTTGATCTTGTCGGCGTTGTTGACATTGATGCTCAGCAGGGTACCGTCGCACGGCGCCTTGACAGGCATTTCCATCTTCATCGCTTCCATCACGAGAATCTCTTCATCCTTCTTGATCGGATGGCCGGGTTCGGCAGTCAGGCGCAAGATCAAGCCGGGCACAGGCGAGCGGACTTCCGTCCCGCTGCCGGCAGCGGCGGCCGGTGCGGCAGCGCTCTGCTCAATGCCATCCTTAACAGAGATTGAGTAGTTCTTGCCATTGACCGTCGCGGTGTCACCATCAAGCTTAACAGCGAACTTCTGTCCGTTGACCGTGACCGTGCAGCCCGCTGATGCTCCGCCTGCGGCGGCAGCAGGCTTCGCGGCAGCGCCCTTGCGCACGCCGTTGACCTTGGCCTTGCCTTGGAGGAAGAGCAAGCCCTTCTCGGCGCAACTGGCGATGATGAAAACGTTCTCGTCCGTCACGGGCAGGTTGTTGTCCTTCAGAACTTTTTCGCAAGCCGCGATGGACTTGGCCTCGTTGCGGTCGTTGATGTCCAACACCTTCTCGGTGGTCGGCTTCAAGCCCAACTGCTCGGACGCGATCTTGACGACTTCCGGATCGGGAGCGATCGGCGTCTTGCCGAAGTAACCCAGCACCATCTTGCCGTAGCCGGGAGCGATCTTCTTCCACGAACCGGAGATGACGTTGTTGAACGCCTGCTGGAAGTAGAATTGCGATACCGGCGTAACCGACGTGCCAAAGCCCCCCTTGGCAACAGTCTCTCCCATGGCGGCAACGATTTCAGGATAACGGTCCATCAGACCATTATCGCGCAGCATCTGCGTGTTGGCAGTCAGAGCGCCACCAGGCAGCGGGAAGAACGGGATCTCAGGATTGACCGCCATCGCTTCCGGCGGGATCTCGTAATCCTTCATGCACTCGGTAAAGATACGCTCGGCCTTGCGGACCTTGTCTACATCGATGCCCAGATCGAAATCGGTGCCACGCAGCGCATGCCACATCACCAACAGGTCGGACTGGCAGGTGCCGCCCGAAACCGGTGAGAGCGAGAGGTCGATACCGTCAGCGCCGCCATCCAACGCCGCACGATAACACAGAGCGCCGCAGCCGGCAGTCTCGTGGCTATGGAAGTGCAAGTGAGTGCCTTCCGGCAGCATCTTACGGGCGCGTTTGATAGTTTCGTAAACCACCGCCGGCGTGCTCGTGCCGGATGCGTCCTTAAAGCAAACTGAATCATACGGAATACCGGCATCCAAAATACCGCGCAGGGTCTTCTCATAGAAGTCCGGATCATGTGCGCCGGTGCAGCCGGGCGGCAGCGACATCATCGTCACGACGACCTGATGCTTCAAACCAGCCTCAACGATGCACTTGCCCGACCAGATCAGGTTGTTCACGTCGTTCAATGCGTCAAAGTTGCGGATGGTCGTCATCCCATATTTCTTAAAGAGCTTTGCATGCAGCTTGATCACATCGCTGCTGGCCGAATCCAACGCCACGATGTTCACACCGCGTGCCAGCGTCTGCAGGTTCACATCCGGACCGACTGTGTCGCGGAAGCGCTGCATCATCTTATAAGGGTCTGTGTTCAGATAGAACACCGGGGATTGGAACATCGCGCCGCCGCCTGCTTCAAACCATGTAATGCCTGCGTCGCGCGCAGCCTCCAAGGCCGGAAAGAAATCATCCGGCAGAACGCGCGTGCCGTAAACGGACTGGAACCCATCACGGAACGCCGTGCACATGAACTTCACTTGCTTCTTGGCCATAACCCCTGCTCTTTCTGTATTAAGTTAAAATTATAAAGGAATTACCCGCGGCAACGGGCTGCTGCGATTGCCGCTGCAATCGGTGCCATATCATCGGTCTTAGCGGCGGGCTTCTTCGGAGCTGCCGGCACAGGCGTCGGCAGCAAATGGTCAAACAACGGCACGATCTTCGCCGAAACATTCATTACGCCAATCAGCGTCAACAGGAAAAGAACAGTCAATCCCATGCCCGTAAGCAACACCACCACGCCCTGAACCAGAACCATAAAGACCTCCAATAAAAATAAACCCGTCTTAGTGTACTCAAAAGGGCTTTAAAAAGCAAGGTCAAACATCTGCGCAGGTCTTAAATGCGTGTTCAACACCCAAAAACGCCCGTATTTTGAGTACTGCCAAAAGTCCTCTTTCCGTGATATTTCGAAAAGCTACGTCGAAAGACGGGGGTAGACGGCGCTGTACTCCGGCGTCCCCCGCACTGCTTTGCAATTGTCTTGACTCTATATTTTTGATATAGTCATTGCTTTTTATTCCTAGGAGCCTGCCATGAAGCTTGCCATTGCCTGTGACCACCGCGGCGTCGAACTCAAAGAGACTCTTTGCGCCCTTCTCAAGAAACTCAACGTTGAGACCTTCGATTACGGCACCGGCACGGTAAACCCCGTCGACTTCCCCGACTACGCAGTGCACGTCACGCAGGACGTCATCACCCGCAAGGTCGACCGCGGCATCCTCATCTGCACCACCGGCATCGGCATGAGCATCAGCGCCAACCGCTTCGCCGGAGCACGCGCCTCCCTCTGCACCACTGTCGAGCAAGCCACGCTCACCCGTCAGCACAACGACTCCAACATCCTCGTCTTCGGCGCGGCGGAAACTACTCTCGAGCTCGCAGCCGACATCCTCAAGACATGGATTGACACCCCCTTCTCCGCGGAAGAACGTCACGTCCGCCGCATCGCGAAAGTTGACCGCGCAGGCCGCCTCAGCGAGTTCGCCTCGCTCGCCTCTGCCGACCCCGCAGTGCACGCCGCTATCACCGCGCAGGTTCACCAAGAAGACACCACCATCAACCTGATCGCGTCCGAGAATCTCTGCACCCGCGCCGTGCGCGAGGCCAACGGTTCCGTCCTCGCCAACAAATACGCCGAAGGTTACCCGGGCAAACGCTGGTACAGCGGCTGCATCCCCGTCGATACCGTCGAAACCCTCGCCATCGAACGCGCCAAGCAGCTCTTCGGCGCCGAGCACGCCAACGTCCAGCCCCACTGCGGTTCCTCCGCCAACATGGGCGTCTACTTCGCCATGCTCCAACCCGGCGACACCATCCTCGCGATGAGCCTCGATCAAGGCGGCCACCTCACCCACGGCAGCCCCGTTAACTTCTCCGGCAAGCTCTACACCATCGTCCCCTACAAAGTCTCCCCCGAAACCGAACTCCTCGACTACACCGCCATTGCCGAACAAGCCAAAGCCTGCAAGCCAAAGCTCATCGTCGTCGGCGCCAGCGCTTACCCGCGCATCCTCGACTTCGCCAAGTTCCGCGAGATCGCCGACAGCGTTGGTGCCCTCCTCATGACCGACATGGCCCACATTGCCGGCCTCGTCGCAGGCGGTGCGCACCCCAGCCCTGTCCCCTACAGCGACTTCGTCACCTCCACCACGCACAAAACCCTCCGTGGTCCCCGTAGCGGTTTAATTCTCTGCAAAGCCCAATACGCTGCGGCCATCGATAAGACTGTATTCCCTGGCATCCAAGGCGGACCTCTCGAGCACACCGCCGCCGCCAAAGCCGTCTGCTTCCTCGAAGCCATGCAGCCCGCCTTTAAGGACTACGCCAAACAAATCGTCGCCAACTGCAAAGCCCTCGCGCAAACACTCACGGACGCAGGCTTCAAACTTGTCTCCGGCGGCACCGACAACCACCTCATGCTCGTTAACGTCATGGCCAACGGCATCAGCGGTAAAGCTGCCGCCGCAGCCCTCGACGCCGCCGGCATCATCTGCAACAAGAACACAATCCCCTTCGATACCCAAAGCCCCTTCGTCACCTCCGGCATCCGCATCGGCACTGCCGCCGTCACGACACGCGGCATGAAGGAACCCGAGATGCGTCAGATCGGTGCTTGGATCGCGGCCATCCTCAAGGACGTCGAGAACGCCGACCTCCAAGCCAAGATCCGCGAAGAAGTCGCCGCCTTCGCCGTCAAATACGACGTCCCCTGAGTCCTCACACAACAACAGCGCGGAGCATTCCATGAACCACCCTCTCATCACCGCTTGGACACCTAAGAAGAAAAACCCGCTCGTCGACCTCTTTCTTCAACGTCCGGCTTTCGATCCCGCTGCGGAAGTCGCTGCCGCCGAAATCCTCGCTGACATCCGTCAACGCGGGGTCAACGCCATCCTCGACGCCGCCAAAAAATTCGACGGGGCCAAGCTCACAGCCAAAACGCTCCGCGTCACACAGCGCGAACTCGACGCCGCGCAAAAACACTGCACCCCCGCCATCCGCAAAGCCCTCACCACCGCCCACAAACGCGTCAAAGCCTTTGCAGAAGCCGGCCTGCGTGAAGACTGGCTCCAACCCACACCCGGCGGCGGCGCACAAGGCGAAATCTACACCGCCATGGACCGCGTCGGCTGTTACATCCCCGGCGGCACGGCACCCCTCGCCTCCACCGCCATCATGACCGTCACCCTCGCCAAAGCCGCAGGCGTCAAACAAATCGTCGCCTGCACGCCCTCCGGCAAAGACGGCAAAATCAACCCCATCCTCCTGTGCGCCCTCCAACTCTCCGGCGCAACCGAAATCTACCGCGTCGGCGGCATCCAATCCATCGGCCTCATGGCCTACGGTGCCCCTGGCATCCCCGCAGTCCAACTCATCGCAGGCCCCGGCAACGCCTACGTCACCGCCGCCAAACGCCAAGTCTACGGCTACGCCGCCATCGACCAAGTTGCCGGCCCCAGTGAAATCGCCATCCTTGCTGACGAAACAGCCAATCCCAAATGGGTAGCCGCCGACCTCCTCTCCCAAGCCGAACACGGCAGCGGCCACGAACGCTCCCTCCTCGTCACCACCTCACGCGCACTCGCCGAACAAGTCACTGACGAAATCCTCTGGCAGATCCAAAGCCTCAGCCGCCAAGACATCATCAACCGCGTCATCGCCAAAGGCGGCATCCTCAGCGTCATCGTCGACAACCTCGACGACGGCATCGACCTCATCAACCGCTTTGCCCCCGAACACCTCGAACTCCAAGTCAAGAAAGCCACCAGCTGGCTCAACAAAGTCCGCTGCGCAGGAGCCGTGTTCGTCGGCCACTGGACGCCCGAATCCGCAGGCGACTTCGTAGCCGGCCCCAGCCACGTACTCCCCACCGGCGGTGCCGCCAGGATGTACAGCGGCCTCACCGCCGACACCTTCCGCAAACGCACCAGCTTCGTCGAGTTCACCCAAAAAGATCTTCAACAAACCCGCGCCGCCATCCAAACATTCGGCGAGATTGAAGGCCTCGACGCCCACGCCAACGCCGCCGCCATCCGCTTCAAAAAATAACCGCGAAGCGCAACGCCTCATTGCTAATACTTTCCCCGCCAACGCCGGTACACAGATTCGACTAATCAGTCCGATCTGTCAGATAACCTATCCCCCCCCCCCCCTCCACCTGCGTCAGCCCCCTCCCATCAGATACAGGATTCGTGACCGCTACCAGTCATGATGTGATACAAATATGAGTAACGGCTCGATACTCATACGTGTACGGGAGCATTACTGATAGCAGTCACGAACCGGTACTCATGTGAGTATCAAAACGGTACTCATATGAGTATCGTTCCCGTATTGGGGTTCATTGCAATAAATGATTTCACTTTCTGGCGACTTTTTTCAAAGCGGCATTCCAGAGCTCAAGAGCGCTTTGCCCGTCAAAGATCTTGCGGGGGAGCCGGTTGATGAAGGCGACGCCTTCGGCCAGTTCGCGGTGGCTGATCTGGCTTAGCCGGCTGCCTTTGGGGGCAAAGCGGCGGATGAGG
>JAVBMC010000002.1:0-17061 GCA_031552845.1 Kiritimatiellia bacterium | reverse complement strand
TTCGTTCGGCGAGGAGAGCAAGGTGTGGTTGCATGACCTGACGAACTCATGCGTGATTACCTATGAGAATATTTACATCAATAACGCCGAGACGCCGACGAGCTTTCAAGTGGAGTTGTTCCGTGATGGCGATATGGTTATTCGTTACAAAGAGTTACCCGAAAACATTGGCAACACCCACCGCGTGGGCTTTCAAAACAACCGCGGCGGGTGGATGTTGCCTGGAGAGCATTTGGCGTCGAACACGGAGCTGTATGTACGGGCATTTGGTTGGGCTGATCCGGGGCTTGAGGATACGGATGGGGATGGCTTGCTTGATATTGATGAGATTTTCGAGCATCACACGCGGACCGATTTGTGGGATACCGATGGAGATTTGTGGGGCGACTTTGATGAGCTGGCGATGGAGACTTGCCCACGGACTGCGGTGCCGTCGGCGATTGACGTGGAGGCGTGGTGTAGTGAGTTTGGCGTGACAAGCCGTACAGATGCGCGGTTGTTTGCAAGTCCGTGGCTGGATGATTTCTCGCCGTGGTATGTGGAGCATGTGCTCGGTGGGGAGGTCACGGAGATTGACCGGGAGATCGAGGCGGAGCTTTATGTCAATGTCTATGCCGACCGCCCGGCGGTATTGGCTGTTAAAAACACCAACACGCTCTATATGCCTATCGCGCCGAAGTTAGAGACGCAACAATTCCGCCTTCGCTTGCCGCTTGGCATTGAAACCAAACTCACGCTCCAAACCCGCACACCCGACCTGCCGGAGAGTATGGACGAAGGCTATTGGCGACCGGCAATCAGTGTTGAAGCCTATGACAACAGCTGCGCAGTCTTCGCCGCCGACGCGACCTATCACGACGTCTCCACCAACTGCGGCATCAGCTATGGCGAGATTACCTTTGAATATCCTGCGATGCGTCGAACAGCTGCACCTGCCGATGATGTGCCGTGTCCGGGTGATGATTGGCCATCGACACAGCTCACGGCCTACTCCCTTGATGTCGATGTCACTCCGCACGATGTTTGCCCGTTGCAAGACTTTACATTCGTGAAAAGCGTCTGCTCATGGGGCGGTAACGCGGGCAAAGTAGACGTCTACGTTGACAGCTTGTTGGTTGAAACAACGAGCGCAACTTCCTATGAATTTGACCCTCTGGCTTATGGGGCGGGTAAGCATACCATCACCGTCCGGCAGAATCCGCATTACTGGATTATGGGACGAACCGAGTTCGAAGTCGGCAGCCACATCCCCGACGGCGTCGAAACCAACCTCGTAGCCTGTGTCAATGATGACCATACCCCCGGCTACAGTGACAACCCCACCAACTCCCCCTGCATCTGCAAACACCGCGCCAAACAACCAACAATGCGGTTTGGATTCGACCATGCTAAAGTCAACACGCGAAATCTCAATCATGAGGACGAATCAGCAAGTGATGCGAAGTATCAACATTGTCTGGGTGTAGAGTGGAAACGTGGTGGAATTGACTTAATGTCATTGGTTCATGAGGATGCCTTACCATATAAAACTAATGCTCTTTGGCGCATTGATGGCAACACACAAGATTCTTCTAAACTATCGTACCCTGGAAAATCTCCTATTGATTTAGAGCCAAAAATTTATCGTGTAGAAATCGTCGGAAAGGCTGACCATAAAGAATGGGATCGGCTCGTTCTGGTTGTTAACAGCCCTGTGACCGAGACTCTCTATGTACGTTGGACAAATCAATGGAGCGTCGCAACGCATCGTGTCTGGTTGCAAAAACTGCCGGCTGCGTATGAATATTTGGATATGGTTACTCAAGGCACCCAGACAATATTCTTGGATCCTGAGCCAGATGAACCAAATCTTTGGGAAGGAATTAGTACCGCCGGGAAGTTTTACCATCATACCTCCATCTTGGAGATGAGGTCTAAGCCCACTGACGGCGGCCATGGGCATCAAACTTGTTATAGTAAACTAGATGGGAAGGTTGTGCTTTCTGGCGTCTGCGCCGGTACGGCAGATGTTGTATGCCCTGAGATTTCTGTGACGAGGCACGTAAAGCATGATGTCGACCCTTATATTCGCGCACTCCAATTGGATGGGAATCCTTGTCAGAAGGGGGGCTTCTTATGGTTGGGCGGGGCACTTGATCATGCGATTATGTGCGAAGGTGTTTATACGAAAGCCTATTTGTATTGCCGTCCGCCGGTGCCGAATAACAAGCCTTTATTATGGCCAGAGATGTGGGAAAAGGAGTAAAACTAATGAAATCATTCATGCTTTGCGTTTTATTTGCATCAATTGCGTTTGGACAAGATCATCGAGTTGTCTTTGACTCCCACAACTGGGGGCTGACGTTTGGTTTGACTAACCTGAGTGAGAATGTCAAAACCGCTATTTGCAGCGATATGAATATTGGGTTAAGTCGATTTGGTGCGAATGATTTCGCGCTCGACGCAACAGCCTATTCCGGCTCAGAGGAACCTTTTCAAGGATCGCTTAACTTTATGATATCGTCTGCGGCCATTCCGTGGGGATGTGGCGGAATGCCTTATACGGTTACAAATGGCGTTCATCGTTTGTACCTGCTTGGTGAGATTTGCGAAAGTTACACCAATGCTATTCACTTCACCAATGAGCATGCGGCGGTTATTCGTAAACTCTCCAGTTTCATTGAGGATTATGGACACTCCTACACTAATTTTCAGATGTCGTTGGCTGCGAGAGCTCGGCTTATGTGGAATCCCAAGGTGATGAATTTGTTGACGCCAGAAAAACTGCGAGCACTATGTGATAGCAATGTGCCAACAAATGGCCCGCAAATTGTGGCTTATCCTCCATCAATTTTAGAATACAAAGTTATGGCAGACGCCTCCTATACAAACATCCCCCTGATCGTTTGTGGTTCTACGGCCAAGTTTTCTGATCCCCCCGCTTTTGCCAGCCAGTACGGGCTAGAGCCATTTTTTGCACGTTTTATTTATGTTTTTGTGGAGGGAGGCTGGCGGATTTTCTTGCCTGAGATGCCATGAAACAACTCACTTGCCTATTATTGTTGGTGTTCCCCGCTGTACTTACTGCTGGAAGTTCTGGCGATTCTTTCCGCTGGGGAAATGAACTCTGTGGTTTGATTTTTGACGACACTAATCTGACCGCAGAAGCAAAAGTTGTCATCAGTGATGACATTGGATTGATATTTTCGCGCATACCGACTAACATTCCAACTTATGCAATCACTAATGATGTTCGCTATACCGGGGGATTGGATGGCATAAATGGACTGTTGTATTATCCTCGCGGGTTTCGTTTTGGAACGTATAAAACAATAGGCACAACCAATTTTTATTACGTTCGCGAAGCAGTCAGCTCGAAATACTTAGAGGCAGTTGCATTAACCAACCGTCATCAGATTGCCGTAGCCGCTGCACCGGTATTTCTTGCGCAACTTGAAAACATGAGCCCCGGAGTAACAACAACAAATACATATGTTCAATATTTTTGGTCGATGCGTGAAGAACGTGTTTTTACCTTAGCTGACTTTGAAAGGAATCCAGAATGGATTAGCGAAGGAATCGCAACGGCAAAGGAGAAGTTTTTCTTCCGCCCCTCAATTTTGGCATTTTTCGAATGTATAGTTGGACAAAACACCTATCTCTGTTTTAATACTTATATTATGAATAAAACGGATCGTTCCCAATATAAGGATATGGATTATGTCTATGCGCAGGGCGCGTGGAGAGTTTTTAATCCAATGGAGTAATCCATGAAACGATGCATTCGCGTATTTTTACTGTTATCATCCTTGCTAATCTATGCGCAACCTGCCACGTTTAACTTTCAATGGGGCGAGCAAACGTGTGGATTGTTGTTTGATGATATAAATCTCACTGCGCAAGTTAAAGGAGTTATTCAAGATGATATAGAATTGATTTTTTCAAGAGTCCCCTCGAATATTGCGACTTTTGCCATTACGAATAACGTGCATTATACAGGAGGACTGGATGGTATTGATGGACGGCTGTACTATCCTCGTGGATTCCGCTTCGGAACGTACAAAACAATCGGAGCAACTAATTACTACTATGTTCGTGCAACAGTCAGCACAAATTATATTGCGGCAATTGATTTAACGAATCGTTATGCATCAGCTGTTCAATCATTTAGCCCATTTCTTTCGCGTCTTGAACAAATTAATCTGGGCAATATAACAACAAACGAATATGTGCAATTATTTTGGGAGATGCGAGAAGGCAGAGTATCAACTCTACTGGATTTTGATGGCGAGCAAGGGTGGATAACGGAAGGTATTGCAAAAGCGAAAGAGTGGTTTTTCTTTCGCCCATCAATACTAGCATTCTCAGAGCGTACGGTTGGTCAACATACCTATCTTTGTGTTGCTAGTTACTCAGTGAATCGAACTGATCACTCCAAATACCAAGATGGTGCATGTGTCTATGCACAGGGCGCGTGGAGGTTCTTTAATCCAATGGAGTAATCGATGAAAGGGCTCATTGGCGCATTATTGTTCTTCTCATCAGCTATACTTGCTGGTGATTCTCCTTTGTATTCGTTCCGCTGGGGGGATAACACGTGTAGTTTGATTTTTGACGACACTAATCTGACCACAGAAGTTAAGTCCGCAATCAGCGATGACGTTGGATTAATATTCTCGCGCATACCAACTAATATTCCAACTTACGCGATTACAAATGATGTACGGTATACCGGTGCCTTTGATGGCATCAATGGAGCATTGTACTATCCGACAGGGTTTCGTTTTGGCACCTATAAAACTATAGGTGCCACAAACTATTATTATATTCGTGAGCCAGTGAGCTTGAGATACATGCAAGCGATTGCTTTGACCAATCATCATCAGGCGGCAATCGCAGCTGTGCCAGTATTTCTCGAGCAATTAGAGAATATGCGTCCCGGGGTGACAACAACAAATGAGTATGTTCAGCATTTTTGGTCGATGCGGGAGGAACGTGTTTTTACTGCATCTGATTTTTCGGAACACCCAGAATGGATTACGGAATGGATTACAACTGCAAAGGATATATTTTTCTTCCGCCCATCACTATTGGCTTTTTCTGAACGCAGTGTGGGGCAGAACACTTATCTTTGCTTTAGCACTTACATGATGAGCAGGACAGACCGAAGTAAGTATAAAGGCATGCCTTGCATATACGCACAGGGCGCGTGGAGATTCTTTAATCCGCTGGAGTGATTCAAGGATGTAAGCCGAAAGTGTGGTATAGTCAACTCATCAGCCTTTACAGTGTTTACGACACCAGCTACGATCCTGAAAATTCTTATAAGTTCGGCTTAATGCAGATGCCAGCACAACTGCAGTCTCTGTGCAATTCAACGCAAAGGGAACCGGGGTAGACGCACTATCCAAGACCAATAATCACTACAACGTGAAGCTCACCCTTACGCCCAAGACCGGGCTTTTTAGCGGCAGCTTTAACGAAGAAGGCGTTAAGACGGTCTATAGTTGTATGGTATCCTGACGCCTTATTTGGTGGAGAGTGATGATGCCGCAGGCCTCGGCTTCTACAGCATCCCTGTAGCAGTGCCCAAGACGCAACGTTCGGAGCTGTTCAGGTTGACGATTGAAGCGGTGGAGGAGTAAAGAAGCTCACGCGGAGATGCAAAGAGAAATGCCGGCGGGGACGCCGGCGCTCCCAGGGAAAAGAAAAGGGCGCGGGCAATCCGCGCCCTTTTCTTTTTGCGGAGGTTTCTGTGAAGCCTGTTTTGCCGTGTGCGTTCAAGGAGGAAAACTTTTAGGGGTGTTGCTCTTTCATTGCCGGGGGGAGGGGAAAGAGGTATAATTCGTGGTATGAAATGGGCGGCGTCGAAGGGCGTCGGATGCGGGTGCGTTGCATCACGGGTCATCTCCTGATTGAATGTGCTGATAAGGCCCGGAATGTGCGGCGGGACCGCCACGGAGCAAGGTCTGTAAATCCAGCTGAAGCGGCTGTTCGTTTTGTCTGGGTACTGGAAAGGGGCATTCTCATGAGTGGTATTATCGGACGCAGGTTTCCCTATTGCACAATACTGGGCATAGGCGGGGTGATGTTTTTATTGGCCGGTTGCGACCCGAAAGTAAAGCCGTCCAGTTCTCCTCAAAGCGGTACGGTGACGGCGGCGGATATCGCTATGCTGACCGATGCGCTGCCGGGCAAGGTGTTTGCGAGCAAGGAGCAGCAGTATGAAATCAGCCGTAAGACTTGGAATGGCACAGTTGACCAGCATCCCGCTGTAATCGTCCGTCCGCAGATACAGGCGGACATCGTCAAGGCCGTCAAGTTTGCCGCCGAAAGGAAGGTCGGTATCGCCGTCCGATCAACGGGGCATGGTACGCTCAAAGCCGCTGACAAGGACGCTTTGTTGATTGATACGTCACAAATGAAGGGGCTGACGGTTGATCCGGCACAGCGGACTGCGACGTTGGAGCCCGGAGTCACGGCCATTGAATTCATCACGGCGGCGCAGAAGCATGGGTTGGGCGGACCGACGGCAGTCTCCCCCGATGTCGGTATGACCGGTTACACGCTGTCGGGAGGTTACGGCGATCTTCCGCGCGTTTTCGGGCTTGGCTCGGATAACCTGATTTCCGCCGAAGTCGTGCTCGCTAATGGAACAACACTGCACGTCAGCGAAAAGGAGAACAGTGATTTGTTCTGGGCTCTCAGGGGCGGCGGCGGCAACTTCGCAATCGTGACCTCCATGACTTTGCGGCTGCATCCTATCACGACCGTCTTTGCAGGCACTCTGACGTATGACATTGCCGGTGCCAAACAAGCTATCAAAGGATTACGTGAATGGACGAAGGAGATTCCCGACAACATGGCGCTGTCGCTCAGCCTTCTGCCGGTCTCGATTACCGGGGGCTCTGAGCCGCTGATAATCGTTTCCGTAATCTACGTGGGTGATCCTGCCGACGGTTCGCCTCTGGTCGATAAGCTGGCCAAGGCGACGTCGCCGAAGTCGGTCTCGGTCAAGCCGCAGACCTATCTGGAGTATTTCGGCGCTCTGCAGGACCCGGGGGTAGGCTTCTTGAACTACTGGCACGGCGTTTTGTTCGATGAACTCACCGATCCAGTGGTTGATGCATTGGTTGACGTCGTCTCCGCGCCGAAATCACTCACGATGCTTCTATTCAGTTATTACCGTGGCGGCGTTTGGAGCCGGCTGCCGGAGAATTATTCCGCGGTTTCGCACCGTCAAACGAGTTGGCTGCTCAATGGCCGCGCTTTCTTCAAAGATACTGCTTTGATTGATGAAGCCCGGAAACAGGTTGCCGCACTGGCTAAACGCCTGGCGCCATTCAATAAACAGGAGGTGCCGTTTACTTACCTTGAATACGAGGGCCCTTCGCGATTGCCCGACGTCTATAGCGGCGATAAATTAGAACGTTTGCGCGAAATCAAGCGTAAATACGACCCCGAAAACCTCCTACGGTTCAACGCCAATATTGCGCCAAAATGACGGCAGTCCGCTGGATGGAGTCAATGCGGTAGGGGGTGGGTGCACTTTTAGCTTGTGTTTTTGCACGAATGGGGGTAGAATGTGCACGTGGAGGGGTCTTCGTTTGGAGACTGCTCCACGCGTTTGTGTGTTTTTAACCGTATAGGAGGGGAGTAGGTTATGGAGGGGATGAGTTTCTCACGTCGGGATTTTGTGAAGGTTGGCGCGGCGGGTGTGGCGGCGTCGGCATTGCCGGGGATTTTGAAGGCGCAGCAGGCGCCGTCGTTGAATGTGGTGGGAGCGAATAGCCGGGTGCGCGTGGCGTGCGTGGGGTATTCGGATCGTTTTACGCAGGCGTTGCTGCCGTCGTTCACACAGCTGAACAAAGACTTGAACTTTGACATGGTGGCGGTGGCGGATTTGTGGTCGCAGCGCCGTGAGAAGGGTAAGGCGGGCATCGAGAAGGCGATCGGCCATGGCATCGACGTGTATAAGAGCGACGTGGAGCTGTATGAGAAGGCGAAGGATGTCGATGCGGTGATTATCTCTACGGCGGACTTCCAGCACGCGCGGCACACGGTACATGCGGTGAACGCGGGGAAGGATTCGTATACGGAGAAGCCGTTGGCTGAGGATATGGATGCGGCGAATGCGGTGTTGGATGCGGTGAACGCGGCGCGTAAGGCGAATAACCGCGGTGGCGCAGTGGTGCAGGTGGGGTCGCAACGCCGGAGCGGTGGGGCGTATCACGCGGCGAATGATTATATCCGCTCGGGTAAATTCGGCGATATCGCGTATGTGGACCTGTGTTGGAATGTGAATCAGCCGATGCGCTGGCGCAGGCCGAATGTGGTGCCGACTCTGCGTGAGGAGGATACGGATTGGGCAACATGGTTGTTGGATCGTCCGAAGGTGGCGTTTGACGCACGGAAGTATTTGGAGTTCCGTTTGTTCTGGCCGTATTCGTCGGGAATTCCGGGCCAATGGATGTGTCATCAGATCGATACGGTGAGCTGGTTCACGGGCTTTGACTTCCCGCGCAATGCGGTGTCGGCCGGCGGGATTTATCAATGGAAGGATGGTCGCCAGAGTGATGATACGTTCACGACGATTCTGGAGTTCGGACCGGACAATGATCCTTCGAAGGGTTTTCAAGTGGTGTTCAGCTCGCGTCAGACGAACAGCGCACGCGGGAATGTGGAGCGGTATTATTCAAAGAACGGCACGATCGACTTGATTGCCGGCACGGTGTCGAATGAAGGTGCTACGCCGGACTTGGACCGTAAGAATATCGAAACGACGAAGATCTCGAACGAGGCCGCCGCGGTGACTGCCGCGAATACCGGTGCGGGTAACTTGGAAGTGAATCACATGCGGAACTGGATGGAGAGCGTCCGGGCGCGTAAGCAGCCGAATGCGCCGATTGAAGCCGGGTATAACCACACGGTGGCGCTGGTGATGGCGAATGCGTCCTTGCGCACCGGCATGCGGGCGACGTTTGACAAGGCTTCGCGCCAAGTAATTGTTGACGGCAAGCCGTTCAAGGGTTTCTGATGAAATAGGGCGGGCGCTTGCGAGGGAGCAGGTGCCCGCCTTTTACTATTCTATAAGAAGAGGGGGAGCAGATGGCTATGGAGATGGATCGGCGGATGTTTTTGCAGTCCGTTGGCGCGGCGGCGTTGTGCGGTTGTGTCGGAATGCCGAAGGAGGAGAGCAAGCGAATGTTGTTTGGCGTGTGTGCCGGTAACAAGGATGCGGTGCTGCTCAAGGAAGCCGGATTTGACTATATCGAAGGCGGCGTGAGGGATCAGCTGATGCCGGATGCGTCGGATGAGGAGTTTGCCCCGAAGGTCGCGGAGCTGCGTAACTTGGCACTGCCGATGCGGGTGTGTAACAGCTTTATTCCCGGCGAGTTTAAGTTCTTGGCGAACGAACAGGATCGCGCCAAGGCGTTGGCTTATGCGGTGCGGGCGTGCAAGCATGCGGACATGGTGGACGTAAAGTATATCGTCTTTGGTAGCGGTTATGTGCGGCGCGTGCCGGATGGCGCCGACCCGGTGGAGTATCGCAACCGGTTCATTTCGTTCTGCAAGGACTTGGGACGAGAGATCAAGCGTTGTAAGGTGACGGTGGTGTTGGAGCCGTTGAATAAGGGCGAGACGAATTTGTTGAACACGGTTGCCGAGGGCATTGAGATTGTCGATGCGGTTGACAGTCCGCGAATTCAGCTGCTGGCGGACTTGTTCCACATGATGCGTGTGGATGAGGGGCCGGATTCGATTCGCAAGGCGGGAAGTCGGATTAAGCACACGCACATCGCCGAGAAGGCGAAGCGTACAGTGCCTGGAACTGATGGTGATGACTTCAAGCCGTACTTCGACGCACTGCGCGATATCGGCTATACAGGCGGCATGTCGTGCGAGTGCGGCTGGCCGAAAGGACGGTCGGAAGCAATCTATCGAGAGACGGTAGAACTGCTGCGTACGTTCTGATTATTGGTACAGTAATTTGTCCCCCGTTTGGCCGACATGACAAAGCGGGGGATTTTTGTTATAATAGTGCCGTTCGTATCTCGAAGGGAGAATTAAATGCATATAATTGTTTGTATCAAGCAGGTGCCGGATACCGCGAATGTTCGCATCAATCCGGAAACCAATACGCTCATGCGGGAAGGGGTTGAAAGTATTATCAACCCGTATGACGAGTACGCGCTGGAGTTGGCCTTGCAGTTGAAAGACGCCAAGGGTGCCCGCGTGTCAGTGATTTCCATGGGGCCGCCGCAGGCTGTGTCCGTCTTGCGTGAAGCGCTCGCACGCGGTGCCGATGATGCGGTGCTGCTGACTGACCGTGCGTTTGCCGGTGCCGATACGCTGGCAACGTCTTACACGATTGCGCAGGCGATTAAGAAGATTTCCGACAAGCCCGACTTGGTGCTCTTTGGCAAGCAGGCCATTGATGGCGACACCGCGCAGGTGGGCCCTGGCGTTTCGGAGTATCTTGGCTGCGCGTTGGTGACGTATGTGCAGACGCTCAAGCAGGTGGGGGACGACTTGCTCGAGGCCGAAACGCATATGGACGACGGCAACTGCACCGTGCAGGTCAAGCTGCCGTGCGTGATGACTGTGGTGAAGGAAGCCGCCACACCGCGCTTTGCGTCACTCAGCGGTTGCATTGCCGCGCGTGAAGTAAAGGTTGATTGGATGAGCGCCGCCAAGATTGAAGCCGAGACCCCGTTCATCGGCCTTGATGGCTCGCCGACAAAGGTTGTTAAGATTTTTGCACCGCCGACCAAAAGCGGTGGCACGAAGGTTGATGGACGCGAAGACCCAGCCTCCGCCGTGCAGGCGGTCATTACGGCACTCGCGCAGAAAGGAGTTGCGTAATGGCTTCGGGACCGATTATCATCAATGCCGACAAATGCGTCGGCTGCGAAAAGTGCGTCAGCTCGTGCGCATTTGAAGCACTGACCATGGAGAACAAGAAGGCCGTGCTCTCCGGAGACTGCCGCGCTTGTTTCGCCTGTGTTAAAGCTTGCCCCTTCCGCGCAATCGAGAAGGTTGAGCAGAAGGTTGCCGCCGGCACGCCGAACCGCGAAGCCTACAACGGCATCTGGGTGTTCGCCGAACAGCGTCACGGGAAAATTCAGGAAGTTGCTTACGAGTTATTGACTCAAGGCCGTCGTTTGGCGCAGGATCGCGGATGTTCACTGTCAGCTGTTCTGCTGGGGCATAAGATCAGCGACCTCGGTCAGGCGCTGATTGCCGCCGGCGCCGATAAGGTGTATGTGGTCGATATGCCCGAGTTGGAGGTGTATGATGCCGATGCCTATACCGACGCATTCGCGCAGTTGATTGAGCGTCATAAGCCGGAGATGATTCTGGCGGGAGCTACGGCGATTGGCCGTTCGTTCTTTGCAAAGGTCGCTGTCCGTGCTCGCACGGGATTGACGGCTGACTGTACCGCATTGACGATTGATCCGGATACCAAGCTGCTGTGGCAGACACGCCCGGCGTTCGGCGGTAACATCATGGCCACGATTATGTGTCCGAACCACCGTCCGCAAATGGCGACTGTGCGTCCGAAGGTTTTCAAGATGGATGCGCCAGACCCGCGCCGTACCGGTGAAGTGTTGTTGGAGGTGTTGCAGAATGTCGCCCAACGTACCAAATTGTTGGGCGAGACGCACGATGTCAGCGCGGTCAATATCGCCGAGGCGGAGATTGTCGTGGTGGCTGGCCGTGGTATCGGCAAGGCTGAGAACCTGAGCTTGATTAAAGAATTGGCCGATGTGCTCGGCGGCGTGGTGGGCGCTTCACGCGCTTGCGTCGACGCTGGATGGATTTCCGCAGGTCATCAGATCGGTCAGACCGGTAAGACGGTGTGCCCGAAGCTGTATGTGTCCTTCGGTGTTTCCGGTGCGATTCAACATACCGCCGGCATGACGTCATCCGACTTCATCATCGCTGTCAACCGCGACCCGCATGCGCCCATCTTTGAGGTGGCGGACTTGGGTATCGTCGGTGATCTGTTTGATATTCTGCCGCTGCTGATTAAAGAGCTCAAGCAGGCCAAGGACAATAAATAAGGGGAGGGGACTCAAATGGACAAAACAATTGAAACAGATATCCTGTGCATCGGTGCCGGTGTCGCATCGCTCGCGACGGCCTTGCAGTTGATGCGTACGCTCAAGCAGCAAAACGTTTCGCCGCTGCCCAAGGTGATGGTGCTCGAAAAAGGCCGCGCCATCGGCAATCACGTGCTCTCCGGTGCGGTGATGGATCCTTCGGGACTCAAAGCGTTACTCACGGCGGAAGAATACGAAAAGCTCCCTGTCGAGTCGACCGTGCGGAAAGAATCGTTTGCGATGCTGCTCAAGCGTTCAACAATCAAAGTACCGTGGGTGCCGCCGCTGATGCAGGCGCATGGTTACCCGCTGGTGTCGTTGACCAAGGTCACCCGCTACTTGGCCGAGCTCTGCGAGAAAGAGGGCATTGCCATCTACCCCGGCTTTGCCGCTTCGGAGCTGTTGTTTGATGCCGACGGCAAGCGTGTTGTTGGCGTGCAGATCGGTGCTAAGGGCGTTGACCGCGACGGCAAGCCCAAGAGCAACTACCTCGCACCTGAAAAAGTGCTCGCCAAGACAGTAGTGCTGGGTGAGGGCGGTTGCGGTATTCTCACCGAACGCCTGATCAAAAAGCACAACCTGCAAGGCGTCCGCCCGCAGACCTATGCGGTGGCGTTCAAGGAATTGATTGAAGTGCCCGCCGCGCCGGAACGCGCTGGTGAGATTGCGCACTCCTTCGGCTATCCTGTGCCGGACGGTTCGACCTACGGCGGCGGATTCATCTACCGCATGAATGCCACAACAGTGGCCGTCGGTTGGGCGTTGGGCTTGGACTATCATAAGGCCAACTTTGATCCGCATACGGCATTCCGCATGTTCAAGGAACACCCGTTTGTACAGGCGCACATCGCCGGAGGCAAGACGGTGGCTTATGGCGCAAAAGTTATTCCGGAAGGCGGATGCTACAGCGCACCGAATGGAATGACCGAAGGCGCTTTGATTGTGGGTGATGCAGGCGGCTTGCTCGACTCCCTGCGTATCAAAGGCATTCACATCGCCGTACAATCCGGCATGGCTGCGGGTGATACTCTTGCGGCGTGCTGGAGCAAGAAAGACTTCTCCGCGGCGGCACTGTCGGCTTACACCGCCAAGCTCCATGCAATGAAAGGCTGGAAAGAAATGCACCGCGTGCGCAATGTACGTGCGGGCTTCTCCCACCACCTGCTCTATGGCATGGCCTGTGCAGGCGGCGCAGCGGTGCTCGGCGGACTCTTCCCCTTCTGGCGTGTCAGCATGGAAGGCGATGCCGAGGCAACTCGGCCATTGTCCAAAGACAAAGCTCCGGAACCGCCACAGCTGCTGATGAATCCGCTGTCACTCGACCGCTTGTCGGACGTCTTCCTCTCCGGAACCATCCACGAAGAAGACCAACCCTGCCACCTCAAAATCAAGGATCCGGCCAAATGCCGCCAATGCATCCAAGACTACGGTGCGCCCTGCGTCAAGTTCTGCCCTGCGGAAGTTTACCGCTTGGAAGAAGGCCAACTCCACGTTGACTTCTCCAACTGCCTCCACTGCAAAACCTGCCAGATCAAGGACCCCCTCGACAACATCGAGTGGAACTTCCCGGCCGGCGGCGAAGGCCCTCGCTACACGCGGATGTAAAGGTCCAGTATCTACAGCCGTTCGGGAGCCGCCTCCCGAACGGCTTTTTGTTTACATAAAGCGGTTAATAGACTTGAAAAACGAACGACTATGAGATATAGTCCAAGGTTCTTGTCGAGTAGGTGACGTCGATGTGTGTTTGTTAAGTGCCGTTAAAGCAAGCGTTTCTCGTTGTTTGAAAGATTTGAATTATGAAAACTAATCAGCGTGTTGCTGTGCTGTTGCCTTGTTACAATGAAGAAATGACCATTGGGAAAGTCGTGCGAGATTTCCGAGCCGAATTGCCCGATGCGGTGATATGGGTCTATGATAACAACAGCACTGACAAAAGCGCAGCAATCGCGCTGGCTGAAGGGGCGCAAGTGCGATATGTCACTCAACAAGGAAAAGGACATGTTGTACGGCGAATGTTCCAAGAGATTGAGGCTGATTGTTATGTCATGGTTGACAGTGATGACACTTATCCAGCAGACGAAGTCCATCAATTGATACTCCCCATTCTTGAGGGACGGGCAGATATGGTTATTGGTGACAGGCTTTCCAGCACCTACATGAAAGAAAACAAACGACCTTTCCATAACTTTGGGAACGTGTTAGTTGTTTCAATGATCCGATTTCTTTTTGGACGTAAAGTAACGGACGTAATGACAGGATATCGTGCCTTTAGTCGGTTATTCGTCAAGCATTGTCCCGTTCTTGCCAATGGGTTTGAGATTGAAACCGAAATGACCTTACATGCGCTTGCCAAGCGCATGAGCCTAATTGAGCTTCCTATTCAATATAGAGACCGTCCTGAAGGAAGTGTATCTAAGCTAAACACATTTACAGATGGCATTCGTGTAGTTAAGACGATTGTAAACTTGTTCAGATATTATCGCCCGTTATTGTTTTTTGGATTAGTGGGAAGCCTGTTGGCTGGACTCGCTACTTGCATGATGGTTCCTGTCTTGCTCGATTATTTTCAAACCGGACTCGTGCCGAGGTTCCCTACACTGATTGTCGCCGGGTTTACGGGGCTCGCGGCCTTACTCGCCTTTGTTTGCGGTTTGATTTTGGATTCAATTACAAAGTATCACGACCAATTGTTTGAGATTTTCTTTGCCAACAATGCCAAGTAAAGGTGTTTATGACTGATCCTTCAAGAAATACTGTTTCGCTGGGTTTGTACTTGTTGCTATTTCCGGTGCTTGTAAATGTGATAGCAACCGTTGGATTCTTATTGGGATGCCCCATTGGGAAAATTCATGGTGTGCTTGCTCTTTTTCTAACGATTGGGATTATGTGTATCGTGCCCGCCGAGCGGGCGACAAAGAAACGGTTGATCAGGAACTTTTTATTCACTTTATTTTTTTCCATCGTTGTTTCCGGTCTTTGGGTGATGTGCTCGAGCACAGATGCAACAGCTTATCATCGCCCAGCTACATTTTTGCTTGCACGCGGATGGAACCCAGTATTTGATTCGACAATAAACGACGTCCTGAGTATGGTTGCCTCGGGGGTGCGTCCCTGGCATATTGCCTATCTACCCCATGCTGGATGGGTATACGGAGCTGTTCTCTACAAGTGGTTTGGTTTTATTGAAATAACAGATAGTCTTAATGTGTTAGCCTTTATGATATCAATTTTATTCGTGTCACATTGGTTAAAAGGGCTTTTATTTACATATGGTGCTCGGCTAGCATTTACAGGTTTTATTTGTTTTTCTCCTATAGTTTGCAGTGGGATTGTTTCAGGAGACGTCGACTCCGCTTTATATTCATTTCAAATTACTGCCATTGTATCAGCCTGTTCATATCTTGCAAATAAAAGAAATGAATATTTGTTTAGTGTTGCCATGGCACTAGCTTTAACAACGGGGTTAAAATACACAGGAGTGATGAATACAGGTTTGCTATTTATTATTTTTGGTTGCGCGCAACTTATTCAATGTTTTGGTTTTTGCCTTAGTAAGGGTATTTTGCAAAAGTCTTGTCGCGATAGAGTGTTTGCCGTAATTACATCTTTTGTCCGAGGTTGGGGGTTGATGTGCATTTGCTGTTGTTTGCTAATTGGTGTGATTGGTTTTTCACCGTATGTTACCAGTTGGATTCGACATGGAGGACCTTTTTATCCGTTTCATAGCTTTGACAAACGAGTGATGTGTGAAGATAAAATTACTTTTGATTTTGGAGACATGAACGAGGATGCAAAAAAAATAGGATATTGTGGACGTTTTGCTTGTGCCTATTTGTCAAAAGAGGCAACTCTTTCTTATTATCGGTGGAAACTGAATAAATCGAAGTTTGAACCCGCTTTTGGAGTTCCTGATGGCGTTGACGGTTTCGGCATTCCATTTCGCATAGCTTTCTGTATCTCACTTGTCGGCGTTTTTTTTATTCAATGCAGGGAAATCAAGATAGCTTTGCTTTACGTGTTGTGTTCTGTTTTAATTCAGCCAACATGTTATAGTGGGTACATGCGTTACGTCCCTCAGTTCTATTTGTTTCCTGTTTTATGTGTTGTTGGTCTTCTGAACAGATTCTTGTGTGTCTCGACATGCAAATCAATATGGCAACGGGTAGGAATCGTTGTCGTCTGTATTTATGCCACCGTTTTGCTTCTCCGTTTTTCATTGGGTGGTTTTCTTATGCGGGGAGTAATTTCTGTTCAAAATGTAAAAATAATCTCAATAATGAAGACGGATTTTTCCCCTGTGATTGTTTGCGGCGATAAACTCAGTTATTATATGCGAACAACACTTCAGGATGACTACAATATCCGTCCTTTTGCGCCAGCCCAATCTCCGGTATCGCCTTTTGCTCAGTGGTACATTCCCTGTTCAACCCATTACAGCTATTTATCTCCTCAACATATTGCTAGGTTCCCAGAGTTGTATAGTGTGGTACTTGAAGATGGAGTGGCGATTTTAGACCCAAAAACAAAAAAAACTTCAATTCCTCGATTTTTTTTAATATCATTTCTTCCTGATGCAATTCTCGAATTGCCTAGTTACCTCTGGACGGTAGGACGATGGCGTTGCTGCCAATTTATTTCTTGTTTAGGGGCTAAATGATTATCGCGACCTTCTATAAGTTTTTAGGGGGTTGCAGAAAATAGTCTAGGTTTGTCCCATTATTTATGGACGGTTTGTGAGTAGTGTTTTCATAAATTAGGCTCATGCTTGAATTTAAGACAATCTAAACTAGAAATGAACCGTAAATTTTATGCGCCTTATGTCAAGTGCTACTTCGGGTCTGCCGAATGAGTCTGAACTTGCTAGCAATTAACAAGTTAGATTTGCTTTTCCCTTGCTTTCTGCTATAATTTACAACGAAAGGCGGCAAAAAGCCTGCAGGAGTTTCTTCAGATGTATAAAAAAACGCATGAGCAG
>JAVBMC010000005.1:0-105718 GCA_031552845.1 Kiritimatiellia bacterium | reverse complement strand
GGGTCAGGTTGCCTAAGCGGCCTTGCATCAACATGTTATAGACGGTTTTAGCACTGATATGAAGGCCGGTGCACTGGTTGGCTATTTGGGTGGCGACATAAATGGAGTAACGCTGGTGCGCCTCCCTGCTTTGCAACAGGTCGATTACGATACCCCGGAAGATTTTGAACTGCTTGTCCCGCGTTTCAAGCGGTTTACGTCCTCTTTTGAGCTTGTTCGCATTGATCCAGGTCTGCGCGCAGTGCCACGAGTAGCCCGGCACAGTCGTTAAGTCCGAAAGCTGGCAGGCGTAATACCCCCGTTTAAGTTCATTGCGGATCGTGCGTGTGCAACAGCACAGGCGCATGGCCATTTCTTTGCAGAACGCAGCAACCTGCACCCGGCGTCCGGGAGCTTGCTTGCGGGCTTCTGCGTGCCATTGTTCAAGATGCTGGCGGTCAAGCTGAGTTAAAGGTTGATTCTTACGGCGGGGTTTTGTATGCTGGCGGCGTTCCATCGGCGGTTCCTTTCGGTTGTTTGGTTTGATGATGAAATGATACGAAAATCGGCCCGCCGATGGAACACTAAACGTCTCAACCGGCGGTTAGATTTTCGCGCCTCCCATGGGGGGCTCCCCTGAAAGAGAGCGTGCCCGGGCACCCCCCATCTGCAGGGAAAAGATATTTTACACTTTACATTCTATATTACAGTGGGCGGGTTTGGCGTTTTTGCCTTGCTCCACGGGGGGCGGATGTGGTAGAATGGGGGAGTTTATTTTTCTAAGGAAGGATGGTTGTATGAGCAGTTCGATGTCGATGTCCATGCGGGTGAAGTTGAGCTTGATGATGTTCTTGCAGTTTATGATGCTGCCGGTTTGGTTTATTCCAATGTTTGCCTATGTGAAGGCGATGCCGGGAGGCGAAGCTTGGGGGGTTTGGTGCGGTTCGATTATGGCGTTTGGCGCGGTGACGTCGCCGTTGTTCGGGATGATTGCCGATCGGTTTTTTAATAGTGAGCGGGTGTTGGCGCTTTGCAACCTTATGGGTGCGGTGTTGTTGGGGTATGCTTATACGGTGACGGATCCGCAGATTCTATTCTTTGTTCTGGTCGGCGTGATGTTGGTGTATATGCCTACATGGTCGCTGACGGCAACGATTGCGATGGAGAATTCGACGACAGATGCGTTTCCTTCAATCCGTGTGTTCGGGTCGTTGGGGTGGGTGGCTGCCGGCGTATTTAGCTTCGTTGCAAGTAAGTATTTGAATGTGCAGTCGTTTGACCAGACTCCGTATATCTTTTTGTGTGGCGCCGGTGTGGCAGTGATTGCTGCGGTGTTTGCCTTGTTCTTACCGCGCACGCTGCCGAAGGCGAAGGGGCAGCCGATGTCGGTGGCCGATACGTTGGGGCTGCGGGCGGTTGTGTTGTTTAAGCGTTTGGATTTCGCCGTGTTTGCGATCTTGATCTTTTGCGCGATGATTCCATTTCAATGGTATATGGCGTATACGGGGCAGTATCTGAAGGAACAGGGGTATGAGCTGTTGACGATTACAGCCAGCTTGGGGCAGGTGTGCGAAATTGCGTTCATGTTGATGATTCCGTTTATCTTGAAGAAGGCGGGATATAAGTGGGGCATGGTGCTGGCGTTGGGAACGTTGGCGGTGCGTTATGTGTTCTTCTATCTCGGTGCCGAAGGGGCGGAGTGGGCAAACTATGGCGGCATCTTGGTGCATGGTCTGATCTTTGGTATGTTGATTGTCGGCAGCCAGATGTATGTGGATTCGGCCGCTCCGCAGGAGCTGCGGGCGCAAGCGCAGGGTTTGATCGGTTTGATCATGTTCGGTGCGGGCGCGTTGCTGTCGAATCTTACCTTTGAGAAGGTGCTTAATCATGGCGCGGTGACCGTAACAACCGATGAGGTGGTAAAGACTGTAAGCGCAGATGGTGCTACGAGCGTTGCCGAGACGCTGACGCAGGTGACGAAGCATGACTGGTCAACGGCTTTCTTGGTGGCACTTGTCATGGCGGTCGTGTTGGCCGTGGCGATGGCGGTGTTATTTAACCCGAAGAAGCCCGAAGCGAAGGCTTAATGGTTTGATTAACGGGCGTGCCGATGAATCGGCACGCCCGTTATTGTTTTATCGGACTGCGTATCGGCGGTCGTGTGTGCAGCGTGATGTTTTGGAACGGCTTATGAAGAAGTGTTTGCTGGCGGTGTTGGGTGTGTGTTGTGCGTTTGGCGCTTTGGCCGGAGATTGGCTGGGGGTGTTGGATGTGCCGGAATATCCGCGGCTGGCAAATCGGTTGCAGGCACTGGCGGTGGCGGCGAATGCCGATGGCGTGATTAAGTCGCTGCATGGAGCATTGTTCCGCCGGATGGGGCTGCCGGTGTTGGATGGCGTGGCGTTGGACCGGCCGTTGCGAATTGTTTTAGGCGAGGGCGATCAAGGCGGGGAGGATGTGACGGTGGCGGAGCTGGCTGCTCCGGAGGCATTTGAAACTGCAATGAAGGCCGCTTATGCCAAACAACGTGATATTGGGTTTGGCTGGTGGTGCTATGAACAGCCGACCAAGCCGGGAATGCCCGAGCAGTTGCACACGTTGATTAAGGGCAAGCAATTGTTGGTGGCGAAGTCGTGGGAGCGCGGCAAGCTGGTGGCTTCCAAGTTGGATGCGTTGCCGCCCGCACCGTCTGCGGATCCGTATCAGGTCGTGTTGACATTGGAAAAGGATACTGCGGCGGGATTTGCCGAACGGATGATCAGTGATGCGGGAAAGCGGTCGTTGAAGGTTGCTCCGACGGATGTGGCATCGTGCGTGGTGGGGCTGGAGCTTATTCCGACGTCTGCGAATGTTGTGATGGATTTGAAGGCGATACCGGGGTCTGCGCTGGCGAAGCTGTTGGCGACACGCAAGGAACCGGTGTTGGCGTGGCGGAAAGTGCCGCGTGGGAATTGTTTTGGGGCGGTGTTGGGGCAGACAGCGGCGGATGCGGCGTTTGGTGAATCGACGGTCTACATGACGGTCGACCGTGAATCAGGTCATCTGGACACGGTGGCTATTCGCAAGGTGATTGACGAGAAGGCGGCGGAGAGCGCTTTGAAAGAGTTGGCGCAGGGGGCGACGAATGTGGTGCTGAGTCCTGTGCAGAGCTTTGGTTTTAAGGTTGGGGCAGCTACGCAGTTCACGTTGGGGAATGGCTATCGGGCGCAGGAGTTTAAGCTGACGCGCGATGCCGAGGCGGTGAATATGCTGCCGGACTTGGGGCTGCCGATTAACCCGGTGATGTTGATGAAGAAGTCGGATACGTTGAATGTGGTGCTGTTGAAGGAGTATCTGGTTTGCACCACGGGCGACCGTAAGTTTTTTGAGCAGGCTGTGGCATCGGTGAATGATTCCGAGGGCGATTTCCGTCAGCGGATCAGCCCGCGTTTGCAAGGCGAGCGGATGGTCTCTGCGGGCGTCTGTCAGCCGACATTGTTGTTGAGGCGCTGGGTCGAGGCGCAGGCGGGCGGCGACCGTATTGCCGATCGCTTGCCGTCGGCAGGCAGGGGCGCGGAGTGGAGCGTATGTTTGCCGGTTGATGCGTTGCAGTTTAAGCTGGGGATTTCGTCGGAAGAGTTTGGGGCACTGCAGAAGCTGTTGGATAAGGGCATGCCGGTGTTGCAAGAGTTGTTTATGCAGAAGATGATCCGCGAGCTGATGCAGAAGCCGGCGGAGAAATCAAAAGAGGTGAATGGTAAATGAAGGTATTGGTAATCGGTTCGGGTGGACGGGAGCATGCGTTGGTATGGAAGCTGGCGCAGGATAGCCGCAAGCCGCAGATTTTTTGTGCACCGGGCAATGCCGGCACCGCAGGGCTGGCTGAGAGCGTACCGGTAGGTGCCAAAGATGTGCCGGGGCTGTTAGAGTGGGCGCAGACGCATCGTCCGGATTTGACCGTCGTTGGTCCTGAGGTGCCGTTGTGTAAGGGGCTTGTGGATATGTTTACTGCGGAAGGCTTCCGTGTGTTCGGCCCCTGTGCCGCTGCGGCTGAGATGGAGGGCAGCAAGGCGTTCTCCAAAGAAGTCATGGTTGCTGCAGGCGTGCCGACGGCTCGCTTTGAGACCTTCACCGACAGCGCCTCTGCGATTGCGGCGTTGGAGCAGTATACACTGCCGGTGGTGGTGAAGGCCGATGGTTTGGCGGCGGGCAAGGGCGTGATTATTGCACAAACGCGCGAAGAGGCGGTGGATGCGATTAAATCCATGCTGGATGACCAAGTGTTCGGACAATCGGGTGGCCGTGTGCTGGTCGAAGAGTTTTTAGATGGTGAAGAGGCGTCCTTGCTGGTGCTGTGCGATGGCGAACATGTAGCGGTGCTGCCCTCCGCGCAGGATCACAAGCGGGTGTTTGATAATGACCAAGGACCCAACACCGGCGGCATGGGGGCGTATTCTTCGGCACCGATTGTGACGGAGGAGATTTTACAGTTTACACAGGAAAAGATTGCGTTGCCGGTGCTGCAGGAATTGAAACGCCGTGGCATCACTTACAAAGGCGTGCTCTATGCGGGCTTGATGATTGGTTCGCGCGGGCCGATGGTGCTGGAGTTCAATGCCCGCTTTGGCGATCCCGAAACGCAGGTAGTTTTACCACGCATTGCCGGGGATATCATTCCGCTGTTTGAAGCGTGCATTGATGGAACATTGGATCAGGTGCAAGTTCAGCATGACCCGCGTCAAGCAGTGACGGTTGTTATGGCCGCGCCTGGCTATCCGGGCAGCTATCCCAAGGGATTGAAAATTACAGGTTTGGCTGAGGCGGGTGCGTTGCCGGACTGCGTGGTCTTTCATGCGGGGACGGCCATGAAGGACGATCAGGTTGTCACGGCTGGCGGACGTGTGTTATCGGTCACGGCGCTGGGGACGACTTTGCGCGAAGCGGTGGATAAGGCGTATCAAGCGATCGGGCTGATTCAATTTGATGGCGCGCATTATCGCAAAGATATTGCTTATCGTGCATTGAAGTAGTTGGGTATTTGATAAAGGAGTCGGTTATGGATAATCCATTGGTTGGCATCGTGATGGGCAGTGATTCGGACTGGCCGGTCGTGCAGAAGGCCGCGAAGGCGTTGGATGAGTTTGGCGTGGCATATGAGGTGCAAGTGATGTCGGCACATCGCACGCCGGAACTGGCTTCGGCCTATGCTGCCGAGGCTGAGGCGCGTGGATTGCGAGTGATTATCGCCGCGGCGGGATTGGCGGCGCATTTGGGTGGCGTGCTGGCGGCGCATACGGTGTTGCCGGTGATTGGTTTGCCGATTGCGGGCGGACCGTTGAATGGCGTAGATGCGTTGTATGCAACGGTGCAGATGCCGGGCGGTATTCCGGTAGCGACGGTGGGCATTGGCAATGCATTGAATGCCGGTCTGCTGGCTGTTCAGATTTTAGGCGTGCAGGATGCCGGGCTGCGGGAAGCGTTTGCCCGCTATAAGGCCGATATGGCCGCATTGGTGGCGGAGACGAATCAGAAGCTGCAAAGCGAATTGGGAGCGTAAGAATATGGCGTTGAATATTGTTGAGAAGATTGATGGTGCGGTGCCAGTGAAGCATGTGCTGCTGTCGGTGTCGGACAAAAGCGGACTGGATACATTCGTGCCGGCATTGCTGGCGGCATGTCCGGATGTAAAGCTGTATTCAACAGGCGGGACATTCACTGCGCTGCAGAAGATGCTGACGCCGGAGCAATGTGCGAAGAATCTCGTCTCAGTTTCAGACTACACCGGCCAGCCGGAAATGCAAGGCGGATTGGTTAAGACGCTCGACTTCAAGATTTATCTGGGCATTCTGAGCGAGACGTACAACACAGCACACCAAGACGATTTGAAGCGTACGGAGGCCGTGGCGCTGGATATGGTGGTAGTGAATCTCTATCCATTCCGCGAGACGATTGCTGCTGCGGGCGTGACACCGGAAATGGCGCGCACGAATATCGACATCGGCGGGCCTTGCATGGTGCGGGCGTCGGCCAAGAACTATTTGCGCGTGGCGTCGGTAACCGACCCCGCCGACTATGGTCGCATTGCAGACGAGTTGAAAACTTCAGGCGGTAAGATCAGCTTGGCACTGCGTTTTGATTTGATGCGCAAGTCTTTTGCCCATACTGCGGCGTACGACGCCGCGATTGCGGGTTACTTTGTCGAGCGGACGATTGCCGAAGTCGAGGCGTGTTATCGCTGTGAAGGCTGACCTTCATACCCACACGGGGTTTTCGGATGGCACGGATACGCCGGAAGAGCTGGTGCAGCATGCTCGGCAAGCCGGAATCGAGCATCTGGCGCTGACCGATCACGACACCGTTGAGGGGATTGAAAGGTTTCTAACTGCGTGTGATTCAACACCGGGTATCAAAGGTTACGCCGGTGTTGAGTTAAGCGCCGAATATCCCGAAGCCACACTGCACATTGTCGGCCTGGGTATTGATTACCGC
The DNA here is from genome assembly GCA_031552845.1 of Kiritimatiellia bacterium. Taxonomy (GTDB): domain Bacteria; phylum Verrucomicrobiota; class Kiritimatiellia; order RFP12; family DVOR01; genus JAVBMC01. The sequence goes on along the minus strand of JAVBMC010000005.1, from coordinate 99,271 downwards.
CATCCTGAACTTACCGCTGCATTAGAGTGGACGCAGGAAGGACGGCGCATTCGTAACGATGAACTGCTGGCACGATTGCATCATCTGGGTTTAAACATCACCCGCGAAGATGTGCAGGAGTTTGCTGGCACGGATTTGATTGGGCGTCTTCACGTGGCGCAAGCGATGGTTAAGAATGGATACGCTGATTCAATTTCAGATGCCTTTGAGCAATGGATGCGCAAGGGGCGCCCGGCCTATGTCACCCGCCGCCGTTTGCCGGCACGTGAGTCAATTGAAATCATCCGCAAAGCGGGCGGCGTGGCAGTGCTGGCGCACCCGTATCAATGGTTCAAGGACGAGGACAAGCTATCAGAAGGTATCGGCATTCTTGTCGGTTATGGCCTGCAAGCGATTGAGGCTTACTACACCGGATACTTTGGCGAGCGGTTGGTGGCGTTATTACGTCTGGCAGATAAATATGGGCTGGCTGTTTCAGCAGGGTCGGATTATCATGGAGCAGGCAAGCCCGATATCCGCTTGGGCGAACTGCCTGATAATGCGACCATCAGCGTATTAGATTTGTTACGCTGAAGTTCAACGTTACGCTTGCTCGCACATTACTTCGTTAATGACGTCTGCGGCATGTTTCAGTTGTTCCGGCGTGTGTGCTAATGTAACGGAAAGGCGCAAGCGCGTGGTGCCCGGCGGAACTGTCGGTGGGCGGATGGCTGTGACATGAATGTTACGCTCGCGTAGTTTATTTGCCATTGCAACGGCTTTACGGTTATCACCAACAGCAATTGGAATGATTTGCGAACCGAACTGCGTGGTCAAACCCAAGTGCGCGTGAAAGGCTTTGGCCCGTTCCAATAGATCCGCCCCAAGAGGGTTTTGCGAGCAGAGTTCAATGGCGGCTTGAGCTGCCGCAATCGCGGCTGGGGGTAATGCGGTGGAGAATATAAATGTACGCGCCGTGTTGATCAGGTAGTCTTTGATGTCAGTGGAACAAGCGCAAAAGGCGCCATAGCTGCCGAGGGCTTTGCCGAGCGTCGCGGTGATAATATCAGGACGGAGGTTGGCCGGCAGTTCCGAACAAAGGCCCGCGCCATGAGGTCCATGAACGCCGAGCGCGTGAGCTTCATCAATAAAGACCAGTGCCTCATAGCGGCGGGCTAAGCCAATGAGCTCTGCAAGCGGTGCAGTATCGCCATCCATGCTGAACACAGATTCGGTGACTACAATTTTCAATCCGGAACCGCTGTGCGATGCCAGAAGCTTCTCCAAGTGCGCCAAATCGTTGTGGCGGTAGCGGATGTGTTCGGCAGGAGTTAATCGAAGTCCATCAATGATGCTCGCATGAACCAATTTATCGACGAAAAGAGCATCGCCTTTTTGTGCGAGCGCGGCAAGCGTGCCGGCGTTGGCAAGATAGCCGCTGCCGTAGAGCAGGGTGGCGGGCATGCCGAGCCAGTCGGCGAGGGTTTGTTCAAGTTGTGCGTGGTAGGGGTGACTGCCGGCCATGAGACGCGCGGCACGGGCCCCTGCTCCATAGCGGAGGGTCGCTTCGTTTGCGGCGGTAACAACAGCCAGATGACGCGCAAGGTTGAGGTAGTCGTTTCCGGAGAAATCCAATACATCCGCAGCAGGCGCTTCGCTGATGAAACGCTGGCGTCCATCCGCGATGATTTGGTCTAAACGCTGGCGGAGGATTGGATTCATGGCGTGAGGGTATAACCGTGGTCAGCGAAATACTGACGGTCTTCAGCTGTTGTGGCACCGAGCGTGGTTAGCAGGTCGCCGGTGATAGCCGCATTGATGCCTCCATCGAGCGCTTCGTGGAAACGGGTCCCCAAGGTACGGCGTCCGCCGGAGAGACGGATATCAGCATCAGGATGGATCAACCGATAGAGCGCCGCCGCCCGCAGGTAGTCATCGGGGGGCATTAAAGGCACATCTTGCAACGGTGTACCGGGAATCGGCGTGTGGATGTTCAGCGGAATAGACTCCACTTGAAGCTCGCGTAACTCAAACGCCATATCGATACGGTCGCTGAGCTGTTCACCGAGGCCGAAGATACCGCCTGAGCAAACACTCATCCCGGCGGCGTGTGCGCAGCGGATGGTATCGGCGCGTTGCTCCCAAGTATGGGTAGTACAAGTGTTGGGGAAGTAATTACGGCTGGCTTCGAGATTGTGGTGGTAAAAACTCACGCCCGCATGGCATAATGCTTCAGCGCGTTCTGCGGTGAGAAGTCCCAACGATGCACACAAAGTGAGGGAGGTCTCGGCTTTCAACGTAGCGTAGACTTCTAAGATTGTCAGGAAGTCGGCATCGGAGAGAGCACCGCCGCTGGTCACGATGGAAAAACGTTGGACGCCGTTAGCTTCGTGTTCGCGTGCAGCGCGAAGAATCTCTTCGGCCGCCAGCAAAGGATAGACGGGGGGGTGTGTCGGATAATGAACCGACTGGGCGCAATAACGGCAATTCTCACCGCAACGTCCGGACTTCGCATTGATGATGGCGCAGAGGTTGCCGCGATTGCCAATACGATTCACGCGCACTTCATTAGCGGCTCTCAAAAGGTCATTCAGCGGGGCTTCAGCCACGGCATTAATCTGCTGACGGGACAAGCTGCCCCCCTGCGTCACAATCGAAACACAATCATTCAAGCTTATCATGATAGCCGGATTGTAGCATATTTTATTGGGAGTAAACAGCCGGAAGTGATGTTTGTTCAATTTATGTCGTCAATCGTCTGTTCCTTTGGCCCCATTACAATATAATGATATTATTTCCAGTCGATATCTCGTTCTGGCTCCACTCTTATATTCAACGATTCTCGCGTTCATATTTATGGAGTAACGTGTTTGATCCTTTCTGCTTGCTCGGTGAAAGGGCTTCGTCGGGGTCAAGATAGTGGAGGGCGAGGCTGATGGCGAGGAGCCAGAGTGTGATGATGGCGCCGAAGAGTACGGTGGTGGCGAGGATTATTTTGACGGCGGGGAGAAGTTGTGCTTTGGATTGCATGGTGAGTTAGCGTTTGCCGAGGAGTCGGCGCAGGAGGTAGATGGCTGTGCCGAGGAGGATGGCGATGCTGAGGAGGGCGGAGATGGCGTTTGGGTAGGAGGTGAAGGGGATGGTTGTGGTGAGGGTGTGGGTGCCGGCGGGGAGTTCAACAGCGCACCAGGCTTCGTTGGCTTGGAGGAGGGGAATGGGTTTGCCGTCGAGCTTGGCGCGGGTGTTTTTGTTGTAGCGTTCTGTCCAGACGAGTAACGCGGGAGCTTGTGTCGTGATGGTGGCGCGGGTGGTGCGGATGTCTTTTTGGCCGCGGATGGCGGTGAAGGTGGCGGGTGTGCCTTTGGCTTGGGAGAGGATAGTGGCTTTGCCGTCGTGGAGGCGGTAGTCGGCGGGGTTGGTGTAGAGGGCTGGCCAGTGGTTTTGGCGTTCGAGGAGGGTGATGGTGTTGGGGTTGCCGGCGCGGGCGGTGCGGATGGCATTAGGGGTGATTTCGTATTGGGCGACAGGGGTGATGCCGGGGAGCGCCGCGACGGAGGGGGCGTCTTTGGTGGGGACGAGGATGTAGCGGGTGCCTGTGAGGCCCCAGTATTCGGTGACGGTGCCGGCGCGTTGGGCGAGGGGGCGTTCGGGAGCGTTGGGGTCGGATGGATCGGGGCTGACGATGTTGTTGCCTTGGATGCGTAGGGCGGTGCTGAGGAGGTCGCGCGACCAGACGTTTTGGGTGGCGTGGTTGGCGATGTTGGCGGGTTGGCCGTTGGTGCGTTTGGCGATTTCGCGGGTGAGGTGGTTGGGTTGGTAGTAGGCTTGGAGGTCGATGGGGATGACGTAGCGGCGGGCGACTGTGGCGAGGTCGGTGACGCCGATAAGGAGGATGAGCATGACGAGCCATGTGCGGCGTTGAGGGGTGTTGATGGCGCGGGTATTGAGAGTGTAGAGAAGCGCGAGGAGCAGGAGGGCTAGGCCGACGGCACGCCAGGTGTTGTATTGGGCGTAGCTGGTGAGGGCGGCTGCGAATTGGTCGAGTCCGAGGCCGAGGGTTTTGATGTGTGCGGCGATGGCGCCGGAGTAGCTCATGGTGGCGATGGCAACAATGAGGAGTATGCCGAGGATGAACGCGGCGGGGAGGAGGTTTGCCCAACGGCGGTTTGCGGTTTGCGTGAGGAGGGTTTGGAGTCCGAAGCCGGCGAGGAGGGCGGCGGCGATTTCGGTGAAGTGGAGGAATTTGACGGGTGCGCGCAGATAGTCCATATAAGGGAGCGCGTAGAAGTATTTGTAGATGGGGGTGTAGCGTCCGAAGGCGAGGATGAGGCCTATGAGAGCAACAGTGGTCCAAAAGAGGCTGTCGCGCAGATCGGGGGTGTCGGTGTCTGCAGTGGGTTGTGCTGCATAGGTGCGGCGGTTGCGGATGTAGGCGCCCATGCCAATGAGGGCGAGAAGGAGGGTGGTGAGGCCGAGGTAGATGGTGTGTTGACGGTAGTTGGGCATCATGGCGCCGGGCTTGAAGTCGTGCGGGCGGCCGAGGGCGCCCCAGAAGGGGTAGGGAGGGCGCATGGAGTCGTTGCCGTAGTAGCCGGGGATGAGAAGTTCGAGGGTGTCGGTGGGAGGAAGGCTCCAGCCAGTGGCGAAGTCCCAGCGTTGTTGGGCTTTTTGGGCGGGTGTTTGTTCGGTGGCGTTGGGGGCGGTTTGTTCGATCTGGGCATCACGGTCGGCCATATTGTTGCCGAGGGTGTGCTTGATGGAGGGTAGGCCGATGGCAATGGCGACAAGGAGAGAGAGGGCGAATTTAGGAAGAGTGGCAAGGGCGGTTTGGCGGTTGAGCCAGAGGCGCCAAAGGCCATAGGCGGCGAAGAGGAGCGCGACGTAGATGGAGAGATCGGGTTGGGACGGCATGCCCCAGACGAGCGTAGCGCCGAGCAGGACGTAGTAGTGCCAGCGGCGGGTTTGGAAGCAGCGGTTGATGAGGCCGAGCGACCAGAAGGCGCAGGCCAGAAGGTAGAACCAGCCGCCGTGGCCGGCTGAAAAGAGGGTGAAGAGGTAGCCGGAGAAGCCTGCAAGGAGTCCGCCACCCCATGCGGCGACGGGTGACAGGCGTAGGGTGCGCAGGTAGAAGGTGATCGCGAGAATGAAAAGGAGCTGGTGGAACATGTAGCTGACATCATGCACCGCGATGGGATCAAAGAGGGCTAGGAGGCGTTGAGGCGAGAAGGGGGCCGCGCCGGAAAGCCAGTTGTCGAGCTGTTGCATCTTCCAGCCGACTAAATAGTAGGGACCATCGTCCGGAGTGCTTAAGGTGATCCAGTAGGTAAGAACGTCTGCAAAAATCCACAGCGTGATGAGTAGGTAGAATGCTACGAATGCGAAATTGAACTTGGACGTTTTGATACGTTCGAGTAGAGTGGTCATGAGTCTCTCCTTCTAATAGCCGTGCATTATACCCGAATTCGGCAGCGGGCGAAACAAAATAAAGGATGCATCTGCGGAAAGTATTTTTTGTGCGTAGTTGAGTGAAGATCATCCTAATTCATCTCTAAAAAATTCGCTTAATCTGTCGAGCTGGCGCGAGGTATACCTCAAGGAGTTTACATGGTATGTGCAAGCTCTCTGAGGTATTAAGCTCAGCTTGCTGACATTAACATGTCGGGAGATCAACACACGGCGCGCGGAAAGTTGACGCACAGTGTACCACCAACTTGACAGAGGTGGCGCGTTGGCTGGAGGTGGATTGGTACAGGTTTGGAACACGGGTGTGTTTTATTTTGGTTTTGGGCACAAAAAAGACGGCGGGGCTGTTGTGAGCCGTGCCGTCGAGGGTGGAGTTGAGGGATTTGTTAAGTAGCCGGGAAATGTAATTGATCTGTCAGATCGGACAGATCGGGCTGATTGTAAGATGTCGGCGAGGACGCCGGTGCTTCGAGGGAACGCGACGGCGGTGTGGGCGAAGCCGCCCTACCTGCTGAGGCGTAGTATTGTAAGTCGACGATCCCATAGGGCAGCATGAGCGCGATGGCAACGTAAATGAATAAGGTGATGGCGATGATGAATGCGGGTAACATGGTGAGGTGTGTCCTGATGTTTTGGGTTGTGCTGTGCGTCAACCAAGCGGACAGTCTGTTAATCGATGGCTCCTTGGAGCTCAAGCTCCCGTATGCGCTTTTGGGGTGGGGCGTCAGTGACGGGTCACTCGATGGTGTCGACGGGGGAAGTCTAGCAAATCGCCGGGGGAGAGTCAAGAGGTTTGGTGGCTTGACACCTTTTTAAATTTGGGTGGTGCGGGTGAGGGGGTGTTTTCGGGTATGAGCGGGGTGTTTTTTGAAAAGGCCCGAATTTTGGTGTTTACCCGGATTAGCCATTTTATGGGTGGAAATTGCTGGCGAGCAGTGTTTATGCCTGTTAAATGGCCTTTTGGCGGGGGGTGAGGGGCAGTCTATAGTGCGATTATTTATTTGTAAATGAGTACTTTTTGATAGCTTTGTGGTGGGAGGAAGTGGTATAATGTGGGGCAGAGTGTCAGACATGTCAAAGCAAGAAACTACAAATCATGTTCAGAGCGAGAAGCCCTTAGGGATGCTGATGGGGCGGTTTGAACATGCGTTGGATCCGAAGCGTCGACTGACGGTTCCGTCGGGATGGTTTGAGGTCATGGGGGCGCCGCGGTATGTGTATGTGATTCCGGATCCGAATTCGGCTTGTTTGACAGTGCTGGCACCGGCTGAGATGGAGGCGCGGCTGCAGGCGTTGCAAAGGAGGAAGCTGTTTGACCCGAAGGCGACGCAGTCGTTGCGGACGATTGGTGAGAATTCTGAGCAGTTGATGTTTGATGTGCAGCGGCGGATCCGGGTTTCGGACAGGCTGTTGCAGTATGCGGGTTTAACGGGGCAGGTGGTGATGATTGGCGCGGTGAACCGGATTGAGTTGTGGGCGCCGGATGCCCGCCATGATAGCGCGAGCGTGGATCAAGCAGGTTTGAGCGCGGCGTTTGAGTCACTGGATTTTTAAGAGGTTTTTGTGTCGGGACAAGCAGGTTGCGCTGTTGAGGCTGATGATGATGAGCGGCGAGGGTCATGTGCCGGTTTTGTTGGCGGAGACGGTGGATGTGTTGAACATCCGCGAGGGCGGCTGTTATGTCGACGGGACATTGGGCGGCGCGGGACATGCATGTGAAATTTTGCGGCGGGCAAACGGACGTTGTAGATTCCTAGGCATCGACCGCGACGCGGAGGCGCTCACGCGCTCCGCGCCGCGGTTGAGTTTTCCGGAGGCCGAGATTCGGCTGGTGCAGGGGCGGCATGGAGATTTAGCGCAGATTGCACGGGCTGAGGGATTTAACGAGGTTGACGGGGTGCTGCTGGATTTGGGGGTTTCTTCGTATCAGTTGGACACGCCGGAGCGGGGGTTCAGTTTTCGGTTTGACGGGCCGCTGGATATGCGGATGGATACGTCAAGCGGGATGTCGGCGGCTGAGTTGGTGGCAACGGCGTCGGAGCCGGAATTGATGAAGCTCTTCAAGGAGCTGGGCGAGGAGCCGCAGGCGCGGCGGATTGCCAGCGTGATCGTGCGGGAGCGTGCGAAGGAGCCGATTGCGCGGACGGCGCAGTTGGCGGCGATTGTGGAGAAGGCCGTCGGGGGGCGTAAGGGAGCGGCGCGGCATCCGGCGACGCGGGTGTTTCAGGCGTTGCGGATGCGGGTGAATGGGGAGCTGGATGATTTGTCGTCGGCGTTGGACGGGGCGTTGGAGATTTTGCGTCCGGGCGGCATTGTGGCGGTGATTTCGTTTGAGAGTCTGTCTGATCGTGTGGTGAAGCAATTCTTTGTAGCGCACGAGGGACGGCGGGTTTCGCTCCATCAGGGGGGAGACCGTTGGGAGGGTGTTTTACCGGCTGTGCAGCGGGTGTTACGTCGGGCGGTTCCGGCGAGCGAGGCTGAGGCGGCGGCAAATCCACGAGCGCGGTCGGCCAAATTGCGGGCGGCGCGGCGGATTTAAGTGTTGGGCAGTTTTGTTTGTGGACTTTGTGTGGAGGTTTGAAAATGGCACGTAGAAATAGACGGAAGAAGCAGTATGGACGGCTGATTCCAGTTAATCTGATCGGGCTGGTTGTCGTTGCAATCGGGGGCTTGATGGTGTATTTGGTGCTTGAGCATAAGTGCGAGCAGTATGGACAGTGGATTCGGGATTCCGAGCAGGAGCTGGCTACGTTGTCGGAGCAGTGCAGGCGGGAAGAGGCAAATTGGAATAAGCTGAAAAGGCCGGATTCGTTGGATCAGGCGCTGCGGAACCATGGCTTGAAGATGGAGGCCGCAAAGCCTGAGTTCACTGCTCATATTGATCAGCATGGGAAGGTCCATGCAATGCAGCCGTTTGTACAGCGTGCGCGTGGCAATGGCAGCATACAGACAGGGCAGGCTAAGTAAGTAGTAGGTTGCAAACTTTGCAAATGCCATTTCTGATACCATTTAGATAAAGACATGCCTGCTATCTGGCCGGCGTGTCTGAGAGTTCGCACCGGTGCAGATATTGAGTTAAGGAGTGGGTTATGTCACAGGGTTATGATCAAGATCAGATTTCGAAGTTTCTCATCGGCATCATTGCATTTGCTATCTTTGCGATTTTGCTGGGCGTAGGGGTTCAGCTGTGTTTTTTACACATCTGGAATCATTCGACGGTTGAGCCGGAGCGGAGTTTTTCTGCGGAGGTGCTGGCATGCCGCGGGCGGATTTTCGACCGCAATGGCGGAACGGAGGCGGGGGTGCCGCTGGCTGAAACATTACCGGCCAAGCTCGTTTTCTTAGATCCGCAGGATGAACGTTTTAATCAGCGCAAACGGACGATTCCGCGCGAATATGTGGCGGAGGAACTGGGGCGCATCCTGCAAATGCCGGCAAGTGAAATCCTGACGCAGTTGCAGCGGACGGACTCGCGGTATATCAAGTTGACGACAACGATTGATGACGACGTTATTGAGGAGTTGAAAACACGGAGTTCGCTCAAGGCCAAGGATAAGTTTCTGCCGGGGGTGAATATGGACCCTTCTTTTATCCGGCGTTATCCGTTGGGCGGTTTGATGTCGCATGTGGTCGGATTCGTTAATAAAGAGGGCGTAGGTTCGGCCGGCATTGAGCAGTCGTTCAATACAGAGTTGAAGGGCGTGCCCGGCAAGATTTCCGGCAAGGTCAATGCCCGCCAAGAGGAGCTGCGGAACTTGCGGTATGAAGATGTGCCGGCCATTCCCGGGGTTGATGTGTATCTGACTTTGGATATGAACATTCAAGCCAGCGCCGAGCGGGAATTGCGCATCGCTGCGGAGAAGTATAAAGCGACAGCCGGGTTTGTGATTGTGCAGCGCGTGAAGACCGGGGAGATTCTCGCGATGGCGTCCTATCCTGAGTATAATCCGAACGAGTATTCGAAGTCAACGGATGAGGAGCGCCAGAATAAGGCGATGGCGATTTCATATGAGCCGGGCTCGACGCTGAAGGCCGTCACTGTTGCCGCAGCTTTGAATGAAGGGCTCGTCACGCCGGAGACGACCTACGATGTCGGGAACGGCACTTGGCCTTATGGCGGATTCATCTTGCGCGATCACGTGAAGGGACATATTGATATTACGACCGCGGTGAAGAAATCGAGCAATATTGTCTGCGCCCAGCTGTCGTTGGTTTTGGGCAAGGAGCGGATGTGGAATTATTTGCGCGCCTTTGGATTCGGCACGCCTTATGGCGTCTCTCTGCCGGGGGAGGCAAAGGGGTTGATGCGTCCGGCAAAGGAATGGGCGAATGTCGATGCAACGCGTATTGCCATCGGCCAAGGGGTGGCGGTTTCGGGGCTGCAATTGCTCAATGCTTATTGTACGATTGCCAACGGCGGTAAACTGATGCGCCCGTATTTGATTGATCGTGTCGTTGGGGCCGATGGCAAAGTGATGAAGCAAAACACTCCGGAAGTGATTGGCCGTCCGATTCGTGCAGCGACTGCAGCGCAAATGCGTACGATGTTGGAGGGCGTGACGGAAGAGGGCGGCACCGCCACACGGGCTACCGTCAAAAATTATACCACGGCAGGCAAGACCGGAACAGCACAAATCTACTTGGTGGATCAACACCGCTATTCGCAGTCGGAGTATCATGCGTCATTCGTCGGTTACTTTCCTGCAACCGCACCGGAGGTCGCTATTCTGGTTGTTATTGAACGTCCGCAGCCCCAGCACTACGGCGGCGTTGTGGCAGCGCCGGTATTTGCCCGGGTAGCCGAAGATACCGCGACTTATCTTTCGATTCAGCCGGATGCGCTTGAATAGCGGTGAACTTTTGCCTGAGTTGTTCGTTTATAAACTAAATACGGCTTACGCCGTTGGCTGGTCGTTGATTTAGAACAGGATAGATTATGACTGAAAGCGCAGTAATGACATTGTTTGAGCGGGGCGGTCCCGTCATGTGGCCGATCTTAGGATGTTCGATTCTCGGATTAGCCGTGGCGATTCATCGTGCGTGGGCCTTCTTGAAATACCGCTGTGCCAATCGGCTTGAACAGTCCGTTTGCCGCGAGGCTGTCTCCTTGGTGACGCAAGGCCGCTTTGATGAAGCGCAACGGATGACCGAAAAGCTGAAAGGGGCTTTCGGGCGGGTCTATCACTTTGCTTTGTTCAGCCGTGAGTATAATCTGCACGACAGCCTGCTTTTAGCCGCGCAGAAAGAGATCGATGGTCTGCGCCGTGGACTTTCCCTGTTGGATACCGTCATTACGATTGCGCCGCTATTGGGTATCTTGGGTACGGTTACGGGTATTATTTCGTCCTTTAATATGATGTCCGACACCGGCATTCAGAACCACGCGGCAGTGACGGGCGGTATTGCCGAAGCATTGATTACTACTGCTGCAGGATTGATCGTTGCGATTGCGGCCTTGCTACCATACAACTACTGCGTGTCGTGGATTAAGCACCGCACCGAAGAAATGGAACACCTCACTCACGCCTTTGAAACCGCCTATCGGAAAGGCAGCGGCGCATGAACCTCAAGTCGGGATTTGAAGACCGCCGCGCTCGGATTGAAGTCATCCCTTTGATGGATGTCATGTTTCTGCTGTTGGTGTTCTTCATTTACGGAACGCTTTCCATGACTGTGTCGCGTGGCGTAGATGTCGATCTGCCTCAGGGCGGTACGCCCCGTGCCGACGATAAGCCGATCGTCATTTCACTCACAGCGGAGGATAAGCTGTTTCTGGACGAACAGCCGATGCCGCGTGATGAACTCTTGGCAACCGTCCTCAGTCAATGGCGTGACAAACCATCGTCGGTGTTGATTAAAGCCGACCGCGCCGCGCCGCTGGGAACTGGTGTCGAGCTGGTCTCCAAGCTCAAAGAAGCCGGTGTCGCGCGTATTGCATTTGAAACGCGTGCCGAGCAACCCTAAGCGTACGTTATGCGTTTGGATGAGATCATCGCTCTTGCTCTCTCGGTTATCATCAACTTAGGCGCATTACTGTTCTTAGGCCGAGCGGTGACGGAACCCGTCACTATCGGTGCCATCAAAGCAGATGTGACTGATGTGGTATTTGAACAGACTGCCCCTGCAGTACAATCCACACCGGCAACACCGATTCCTTCCCCGCCTAAAGTTATTGAGCCAACAATCTCAACAACCCTGCTTGCCCCTTCGGAGATTATCATTGAAGCCTCGGATGACAAGCCGCTGGAATTAGAAGCCGTCGAGCTTCCGCCGGAGCCCAAGCCGGAACCTCCGCCGGTTGAAATCCCACCGATGCCGATGCCTGCCGAGCCTGTGAAGGTCGTTACCTCCAATCCTGCGCCAGCCGCTTCATCTGCATCATCCGGAGAGACGAATCCAACACCCGCCAATCTACCGCCGCCGGCAGGTGCAACGGACTCGCCGGCATCTGCCCGTCAATTGATTAAACCGACTTATCCAAGCGCGGCACGCCGGCGCGGAGAAGAGGGAGAAGTGACGCTTGAGGCCGGCGTCGATGCAAAGGGACGCGTGTTTGGAATCCGCGTTGTGCGCTCCAGTGGTTTTACAGACTTAGATACCGCCGCCATACAATCGATTAAACATACGCCATTCAAACCTGCCAAGCGGGGCAAGAAAGCAATTGATTCCAGCATCCGCCTGACAGTCGTATTTCGCCTAGAAGATAAGTAAGGCGCTAGAACTGATATTCCATCGTGATTCGCCACATACGCCCGTTAGCCGGATAGAACGAATCGGGGCCATAGCCATAACCCCAGTAGCCGGACTCCGCGTAAGTTTTGTCGAAGACGTTGTCACACGCTAGCAATAGCGATAGTCCTTTAACAAACTCCGGGCAGTAACGTACGCCGACGTCAACCGTTGCATAGCCCGCAATGCGGTCGGACACATTACCATTGTCGCCGCCTGTATATTGGTCGCTCACGCCGCGCACCGCCGCAAGCAAACTCACCCCTGCGCCAATGTTCAGCACGCCATCGAGTGTCACAACCTGCTTCGGCACCAGCGGCACATCGTTACCCTCGTTCACGCCCTTGTCAAACTCGGCATTGACGAGGTTATACGTCAGCCCCAAGCTACCCCAACGTTCGGGCGTCCAGCGGATGGCGGTTTCGAGGCCGTCGCGGCGGGTGCGGTCGAGGTTGACGTTGTTCGGATAAACATAAGCGATCTCATCGCGCATGCCCATGTGGTAGAGGCGCAGATCATACACCACGGTTGGGACAATCTCGACACTGAGCCCGACTTCTAAGAACCATCCCTTCTCAGGCTCCAAGTCCGGATTGAACCCCGCGCCATAACCCTGATAGCTCGCAATCTCATCCAAGAAGGGGAAGCGGTACAACGTGCCCCCGCGCACATAATACTTCTGCTTCTCGGTTGGACGCCACAACGCCGCTAAATCCGCCGCCCAAGCCGTCTCGGTATCGGAATCGCTCAAGCGCAGTCCCCCGGACGAACCGCTGACGCGTGTACGCATGGCTTCGCCGCGCGCCCCCAGCGCCAGTGAGAGTTCATCGGTAAAGAACAACTCATCGCGCCCATATGCCGCACCGCTCCAACGGTCGAGCATCACATCCGACAGCATCGCGCCGGTCGCCAGCGTATTCTTAAAATAATCCAGACGGTCCCAGCCCAAATCCATTCCCGCCAATGCCAAGTTGCGCAGGCCGAACACTGTGCCCTCAACCTCATACTTCGGCGTAAAGGCCAAGCTATCGATTGCGTAATCATTGCCGCTGCCATAGGTGGCATCGTAGAACGTCCGCAATTCGCGTTGCCCTGTGAAGTCAGCGCTCAGCTTGCCCCAGTCCATCAAGATGCCGCTGGAACCCAAGTCGAACCCCCACGCCTGATTACGCGCCCAATCATCCGGCGTGACGCTCTGCTGCGGGTCGGCCTTCATCTGCGCCTTCGTCAACGCACCGGGCATGCCGTAGTCACCCCAGTTGTAGAACGCGGAGAGCGACGACTTGAGCTGCTCGCTCCATGCGTGCTCGACAAAAGCCCGCACGTCATAATTCTCAAACTGAGAGTTCGCCCGCCACCCGCTGCTCTTCAGCCAATCCAAATCAGCGGAGTAGGTGGTATCGCCAATACTGCCGGACTTGTGCAGGTGTGCGCCGTAGGTGTCTTCAGAACCTGCCGTGATTGACACGCTGGTCAGATCTTCCGTGCCGCGCTTGGTGACGATGTTGATTACACCGGAGACCGCGTAGTTGCCATAGAGGGCGGATTGTGCGCCGTAGAGGATTTCCACCTTTTCAACGGAGGCCGCCGGGACGCGCGCCAGATTCGGCACCCGCATATCCGGCTCGTTCAAGCGTTGCCCATCCACCAAGATCAACACGCGTCCGTGGGAGTTCTCGCCAAAGCCGCGCATGGAAATTTCGGACTGCGACGGATTGCCAGAGGTCTTGCGGATATAAAGTCCGCCCAGACGTTCGAGCACTTGGACGATATCGCCCGCGCCTGATTCGGCAATCTGCTCGGATGTAATGAGCGTGACGCCCCCCGGCATTTGATTGGCCGAGCGATCCATGCGGCTGGCGGTGACGACGATTACATCGTTGCTCGGCGGCGGCGTGGCGGCGGTGGGGGGAAGGGCGGGGATGGAGTTTGAGACGGCGGCAGGCATTTCCTGCTGCGCCAAGGCGAGTGACGACACTGCGCCCAGTAGACATAATAGACGTGACATTTCACGAATCCTCTTACGCGGAGCTTACAATGCAGCGGATTCGTCTTCTGGCTTACGGCTTGACCTTTGCATCCACCTTCTCCCTCACTCGAGGAATGGCCAACAGATGCATCGTATCCGATTACAGCGGCGCGACCGCGCGGGATTCCCACCCGCTTCCGTTCATCAACTGCGTGAGTCCTCAAGATAACATATTCAGGCGCGCAAAGTCAACCATAAAATACAGGCATTCATTTCCGCCCGTATTGACGGGGGTTAAAACGCTCCCGGCCACGAGGTCAGCCGCTGGCGTAAAACCGTCGGCGTTAAATGTTCGGTCACGGCGCCGGGATTCAAACGGCGGTAAGCCGTCTCCAAAAAGCCGTGGTAGATTTCTTGATAATGCGCACTGGTGCGGTTAAGCTCGTCAAATTTCGTCAACAGCGCCCGCAGTAACGCCGGCGTCGGGCGCGCCAAATACGTCGCCACCAACGCACCCATCCGCATCCGCTCCAGCTCCAATACCTCCCCCGGCGTCTTCGCATGCTTCAAGCCCAGTGTCGCCCAATAAACCGCATGGGCATTCGCCTCTTTCCAATTCATCGGCCCGTAAACAGACTCAATCTCCTGACGCATCGCCGCGTCGGCGGGCGGCGGCTGCTCGGCCAGCTGACGCTTGTAATACAGGTGCGCGCTATCCAAGTCCGACCCGATCTTCATCGCATACAGCCACGTGATCTCCCGATAAATCTTCGCCGAGTCTGGGTTCTCCCGCAGAGCATCCTGCTGCAACAGCTCCAACGCATTGCTCACCCAACGCCAGCGGCTCTCCGGCGCGCTATACATCACGCTGATATTATACGCCAAGTTCCACGTCAAATAACTCCACGCATCCACCGCATGCGGATCGAGACGGGTAATCCAGCGCGTCAGCTGCACGATCTCCGGATACTGCCCCTTGTCCTGCAACCGCGTCACACGGTACCACAATATCTCCGACGCAATCCCGCGGAACCCGCTCAACCCCAACGCCACCGCCGCAGACCCCGGTGTCGATGCCGCCAGCTTCGCCTGCCGCACAGCCGTCAAACGTACGCCCTGCCACGCCGTCAACGCCAGCAACAACAGCACAACCGCCGCCCACCCGATGGAACGCACCCGCTTCATACAATTAACATCGCATCGCCATACGAATAAAACCGATACCGCTCGCGCACCGCCTCCTCATACGCACGCAGCGCCAACTCCCTTCCCGCCAAAGCACACACCATCATCAGAAGCGTCGACTTCGGCAAGTGGAAATTCGTCAGCATCATATCCACCACCTTGAACGAATACGGCGGATGAATAAACAGCGAGCTCCTCCCACTGCCATGCTGCCCCAACCCCAATGTCTCCAACGTACGCACCGACGTACTCCCCACAGCCACCACACGCCCGCCCGCCGCCTTCGCATCGACAATCCTCTGTGCGGTCTCGGCACTCACCTGATACCGCTCCGGGTCGATCGTATGCTCCTGCAGCCGCTCCGCCTTCACTGGCTTAAACGTCCCCGGCCCCACGTGCAGGGTAATATAATCCCAATGCACCCCCTTCGCCCGCAACGCCCCAAACAACGCCTCGTCAAAATGCAACCCCGCCGTCGGCGCCGCCACCGCCCCCGTGTGCTCCGCATACAACGTCTGATACCGCACCAAATCCGCCGCCTCGCGCGACTCCCGCCGGATATACGGCGGCAACGGCACATGCCCGCGCTCCGCCAACACCTCCAGCAACGGACGGTCCGTCTCCAAACGCACGGTACAATTCTCGCCATCGCGCGCCAGCACCTCCGCACGGATCGCACCCTCGGCCAACACCGCTTGCAACCCCGGACGCATCGGTCGCCCGCTTCCGCCGATACACTGCCACACCTGCGGCTCCGTCTCCTCCACCAGCAACAGCTCCAACCCGCCGCCCGTGTCCGCCCACGTCCCATAAATGCGGGCAGGGTAGACCTTAGTGTTATTCAACACCAGCAAGTCCGCCGGTTGCAGATACTCCGGCAAATCCGCCGTCCGCCGATGCTCCAACGCGCCCGAAGCACGATGCACCACCAACATCCGCGAACTGCTCCGCTGCGCCAGCGGCTGCTGCGCGATCAACTCCTGCGGCAGCACAAAATCATAATCAGCCGTCAGCATAGCATCAAGCCGGCACCGCCGCCACCTTCAAAATCACCTTCCGCACCGTCTGCGCCTCACCCCCCGGCAGATACAACCCCGGCGCATGCGCATCATTCGCGTGCAAAATCATAAAATACCCCCGTAGCAGCGGAATCGGCGTATACGCGCCAAAATGGAAAGCAATATCCTTCTCCACCGAAAACGGCACCGCCTCCGCCTGCCCCTCAAACGGCGCATGCCCGATCAACTCCGTACCCGTCAGCAGGAACTGAATATCGATATACTTCCGATGCGTCTCCAACAACCCATCCGCCGGCAGCTTCAACACATTCGTCTGCACCGCCGCATACAAGTCCGACCCCACCACCTCATGCCGACCATCCGCAATTGCCGACGGATCCGCCGCCAGCCTCCGCAAATACCCAAACGCCTGCTCAAACAACGGATGCATTGCAAAATACCGCTCCGCATTCGCCAAAGAATCCAAAATCATACACACACCCTTTCAAGTTCCCCCTAGTATAAACATTTTCCACCCCCTTTGCAATAAGAGAAGCAAGAGCTCAGAAGTAATAAGTAGCGTGCTACGCACGCCCCTCACCCCTTGGAGCGTGGGCATTCCTGCCCGCATTGTGTGCTTTCCCGGGACACCGCCGTCCCCGGCGGCATTCTCTCCGCGTTCTCCGCGGCTCCGCGTGAGCTTTGCACCTTGACTTTATCATCCAATCTGCTAAACTGCACCTCCGTTGACCCCATTGGGTGACCTGCTCTCACGAGAACCGCAACGGCTTGCCGACGGTATCCGTAATCAGGAATCCAAGCTCCAAGGAGCCATCAACTATAACAGACTGCCCGTTTGGCCGGCGTGCAGTTCAGATGCCAAGGGGAAACTCCACCATCGACGCGAGTGCGTTGTAACGGTCTATTACGGAATCACCAAGGCGTTGGGTTGACAGACGCCGTCGGCTGTCAGCTTGAAATCTAAAGGCGGCAGTTAGGAATCAGTAGTCATGGCTATTCACTATCAAAAAAAGCTCCCCCTCAATGCAGACCAACAGGCAGAGGGCATCAGCATCATTCAAAGTTCACGCGCTTATAAACTCAACGAGACCGGCTTTTACGAGCTGCTCTCCCTCGCCAACCCCAAACTCAAGCGCAGCGATGCCATTGCCGCGGTGGAGGCGATTCGGGAGGTCATCCTCACCCAATGCGCCAATGGCGTCACTGTGCGCCTGCCCGATCTGTTCGACATCGTCCCCTACGTGCGCGGCACGCAGGATGCCAAGGGCGAATGGCTCAAAGGCCCCGACTTGGGGCTCCGCATGCAGGTCTCGGGTGATTTGGTCAAAAGCTTTAAGCGGCAAGCTGTACTCGAGCCCATCGATACGCAAATCATCACCCCCATCATTACCACTGTGGAAGACGGCCGCAGCGGCAGTGTTAATGCCAAACTCACGCGCGGCGGATCGGTTGCCATTCTCGGCAGGCACCTCAAATTCCACCCCCTTGCGGAAGACGAAGGCATCTACTTTGTGCAAAAAGACGGCACGGAAATCAAAGCCACCTGCGTGCTTGATAACACCACCATCCGCTTAACTGTCGAAGTCCCCGAAAGCTTGGAAAAGGGCACTAACTGCACGCTCGTCGTCCGCGCCCGCAAAGGCCGCAACAAAGCTCTACGCAGCTCAGCTTGCGAAACACACTTCCGCATCAACTAACACCATCCCTTAAAAAAAGAACCTCTACGGCCTGTGGACTCACCCTCCACAGGCCTTTTTTATTGCATTTTCGGCAATTCCACCTCGCATTCACCCCAAAACACTGCCAAATTCAAGCACACCCCTCCACAATCACGCTCCTAACCACCCACGATCACGTCCGTGATCGCCGACAACGACGTCCGTAATCGCGTAAGCTTACGAGCGTAATCATAGATGACTATCGACTTCAACTCTCTTGTCTTTGTTTATTTCATTTTGTACTTCTATTTATCGATATTATCGGTATCAGAGCGAGTTATTTAAATTTTGTGCGAAATTAACCCCAAACTACTTGAATTTTAAGGAGAAAGGTGGTACAGTACTTGGTGTTGTTCGTAGAGAAGATTACTCAATGTAGTGGCCTGCTTGAGGATGGCTTTTCGCAACATATGTTGTCTTTACTTCATCTGTGCAAAAACTATGAAACAAAAACACAAAAAATTGTCTTTTGACTTTTGGTTAATCAAAATGCCTGCGACTTATGCTGGTGGATTTGGCGATGCTTTGGAAGCAATGTCAAAGGTTGAAAGTATTCCAAAGCGAAATGCAGAAATCAATAAATATACCGTTCGCTGGGAAGAAATAAGTATACAGCCGCGTTATATTATGGGAGATTTTGTGAAACTTCGCTTGGATATTCTTCCCCTTAAAGGTGGAGTTGACTCCAAATCAATGCCGTTGAATCTGCGTTTGAGCGAGGGCATTTCTGAGCCATTTGCCTTCTTGTTTGATACTCAGTCATCTATCCTCGTGACTCAAAAAAATCGTTATGGTGCTTCCGTTAGTATGTTCATTGAGTATGTAGAAAAACTCGGAGCCGTTGGAGAAATGATCGAGATATTCCCAGTCTTATCTAAGGAAGGAATACAGAAACTAAGGCAAATGGATGACGTTCGGACGGTTTCTTATAAAATAGCTAAGCCTACTCAAGCAGAAGTTGATTTTGACTCAAATGATTCCGTCGATAGTGCAATTTCTACTATGCGGGATGTTGGGGGAGAAACTATTGAAGTGCGAATAACAAGCGGGCGTAAACGTAAATCTCTTACTCTTCGGAACATCGCTCGGTTAGCTGGGAATCTTTTAGGTGGTAAAACTACAGGATCGGCTGTGGTGAAAAAATTTGAGATAAGCGGTTATACTAATGGGCATCGAGATGAATTTGATTTGATAAAGGAACAGTTGCGTGCTACGCAAGAAGTTCCGATTGCTCAAAGTCGATCCTTGAGTTATAATGATCGTAAAAATGCCATCACTCTGGCCTTAAATAGCCAAAAATCTGAGCTTGTCGGCCTTTTCGGGAATTGTTGCAAATGAATGTGATTGATAAAACATTAGGAAGACTTTTCGAGGAATGGGGCCCTTTTTTACTTCCAGTATTATTGGGAAGTATTACCGGGATTCTTTTCTTTTCGCATCATTCGTTACCAGATCGCCTTGAGTATCAAATTGAGTCTTCAATCAATATATTTTCGATTCTAGTTGGATTTTTGGGTGCTAGCTTAACTATAATCCTTGCTATGGAAAATAGGCCTATAATTGATCATTTGAAGCGTGCTAGAAAGTATGAAAGGTTTCTGAAATACATTTTTGAATCATGTGTTTTCGCGTTTCTCGTGCTTTTGATATCATTTGTTTTAAATGGATTGGTTGTCGACAAGGAAAGTACTATTTGGAAATTCGCTATAACGGGGTGGTATATCTTTATCATGGTGAGTATCTTTCTCTGTATTAGAGTAACATGGTTGCTTTTTCGTATACTTAGTGCTAACTCAAGCATCGATTAATTCATTAAAACAATGCTAAACGAAAGAAACAGTAATGAAAGTTATAATGTTGCATGGCGATAGTAATAGAGGAAAAACGACGGCGCTGGTGCTTGTGTATCAAGCTGTTTTGCTAGCAGGTGGGGTTGTTACGTGGAAAAGATCACTTGGAGGAGGCGTAAACGATTTTCAGGCTATTGTGAGCTTTATGGGACGTCAAATAGTATTCTTTACTATGGGTGACTCTTCTAATCCGCTTTGCAATGCCATGAGGTTGTATGCTGGGAGAGGGATCGATACTTTCGTCTGTGCTTGTAATACAAAGCTTGTGAAACCTCCGCGATTGGCTGCGACCTTTAGACCCCATCATATTTTGTCTAAAACAGTTGTTCTTGTGGCAAATTCTGCGTTGCAAGCCAGTGCTAATGCTGCTGACGCTAGTGCTATCCTTAGACATTTGCCGTGAAAATTGCCAACCTTTTTATTCAAAAGAAATAATTGGGCTATTGCCGTAAGAAGTGTGCCTTGAGGCGTCGCAATGATTTCGTCTCTCTATATTTATAAAAAAGAGATTGATTGGTCGGCGTTGAATTTTGGGCTGAACATTCCGATTTCTTTGCAAATGGCTTTTTATGAGGCGTTGAGTCTACGGCTTCGGAGAGGTGAGAGTCAGGCGATCAAGTTGTTGTTGGAGGGTGTTGCGTATCCTGCAATGCTGTCCAATCTTGGATTTGATTCGAAGAAGTATCCTGCTCGTAAAGACATTGTGCATATCTGGTATACCCCTACGAGTCCGATAGCCAAGAAACTACGAGAAATCTTTGCAAGCAGTTTCAGTTACTTGCAGGTGGAGAAGGGAAGGTTGACGAATAAAAAGAAACAGCTTGTGGTTCCTGCGGATCGTCGGGAGTATATGGCTCTTTATACGACGCCCTTCGATGATGTTCTTGCGATTGAGTGTATCACGCATGAGGAGATTATTGAGGTTAAGGAGACGTTGCAAGGTTTTGGCGAAGTTGCCGTCGAACAACTTTTACAGGCAGCTGATATTCCCGCACTGATTGAACAGCAGAAGATTGTTAAAGTTCGCAAGCTTGATCGGAGTATTGGTGAAAGCCTCAAAGCACTCTATCAGCACAGGTGCCAAATTTGCGGGCAATCCGTCGGCAAACGGTATGATGCTACCGTTGTTCATACGCACCATATTGAATACTTTTCGGTCTCGCTCAATAACAATGCTAATAATATCATGGTAGTTTGTCCTAATCACCATGGCATTATTCACGCTGCCATGCCTTGTTTTGATCGCACAAAGAAAGTCTTTACGTATTCCAATGGTTATGTTGAAGGCTTGAAACTGAATTTGCATTTGTAAAACACGTTATGAATGTTCGGCGAAATCGGTGAAGTTGGCGAAATCGTGGGCTGCGGCACGGAGGGCGGCTTCGTCGAAGTCGCCGAGTATTTTTAGTAGGGCTGACGCGGTGGGGGTGGATGAGGATGTTCACGCGGGGGCGCGGAGTCGCGGAGAAGAGAAGATAGAGTGTGGGGCTGACGCGAGAGACGAAGTAGTAAGTAATAGGTGGTAGGTAATAAGTGAAGAGCTGACGCGGGGGAGAGGTAAGAGGTAATAGGTGAGAATGCCGGCGAGGACGCCGGCGCTCCCAGGGGAGAGAAATATTTAGTGGGGCTACGTGGTGCGGCGCGCTCGGCGAAAGTACCACAGGCACCTTTAATAACATAGAGAACCATTACCACATGCGGCGCGCTCGGCGAGCATCGCCCTACCTTGAGAGAAGTGGTAAGTAATAGGTGATAGGTAAGAAGTGAGAATGCCGGCGTGGACGCCGGCGCTCCCAGCGGGGGGAGAGTGGGGTTATTTTCTTGAATATTAGTGTTTTTTTGGTTATTATTGGGGTTGTATTTGGGTTTGTTGCGGGCACGGGTTTGGGGTGGCGTGGCAAAGCGGGGAAAGAAGAGAAGTAAATAAGTAATAGGTAAGAAGTAATAGGTTGAGAGCTGACGCGAGAGAGTGGAGAGATGAGATGTTCACGCGGAGTCGCGGAGGCGCGGAGAGAGAAGTAATAAGTGAGAGTGGATGGGTTGAGTATATAAAGGCGGATGGAAGTGGTGAGTGGTTTTTTGTTTGTTTTAGCGGTTTTATAAGATTGGGTGGTTTTTGATGGATAAGGTGTATGATGCGAAGGCGGTGGAGCAGAGGTGGTATGCGGCGTGGGAGTCTGGGGGGCTGTTTCATTCGGTGCCGGAGGAGGGGGGCGAGCCGTATTGTGTGGTGATTCCGCCGCCGAATGTGACGGGCGTGTTGCATATGGGGCATGCTTTGAATAATACGGTGCAGGATGTCTTGGTGCGTTGGCGGCGGATGCAGGGGCGGAATGTGTTGTGGATGCCGGGGACGGATCATGCGGGCATCGCGACGCAGAATGTGGTGGAGAAGGCGTTGCGTAAGGAGGGGCTGCGGCGGCAGGATTTGGGGCGCGAAAAATTCATCGAGCGTGTGTGGGCGTGGCAGCGGGAGTATGGGGGGACGATTGTTAGGCAGCTGCGGATGTTGGGGGCGAGCTGTGACTGGCAGCGTGAGCGGTTTACAATGGATGAGGGGCTGTCGAAGGCGGTGGCGGAGGTGTTTTGCCGGATGTATAAGGAGGACTTGGTCTACCGTGGCAATTATATCGTGAATTGGTGTCCGCGGTGCGGGACGGCGTTGGCGGATGATGAGAGTGAGCATCAGGCGCAGGATGGGTTTTTGTGGCATGTGCGGTATCCGGTGGTGGGCGGCGGCGAGGTGGTGGTGGCGACGACGCGGCCTGAGACGTTGTTGGGGGATACTGCTGTGGCGGTGAATCCGAAGGATGAGCGGTATGCGGCGTTGCATGGTAAAATGGTTTTGCTGCCGTTGTGCAACCGTGAGCTGCCGGTGGTGGCGGATGAGTATGTGGACAGGGAGTTTGGGACGGGGGTGGTGAAGATTACTCCGGCGCATGATGCGAATGATTTTCAGGTGGCGCAGCGGCATAATCTGCCGATGGTGAATGTGATGCATGGCGATGGCTCGATGAATGAGGCGGCGGGTGCATACGAGGGATTGGATCGGTTTGAGTGCCGGAAGCGGATTGTGGCGGATTTGGAGGCGGGGGGCTTTTTGGTGAGGGTTGAGCCGTATTCGAATTCGGTGGGGCATTGTTATCGGTGTGATTCGGTGGTGGAGTCGCGGCTGTCGAAGCAGTGGTTTGTGCGGATGAAGCCGTTGGCGGAGCCGGCGTTGGAGGCGGTGCGGAGCGGGAAGATCGTGTTTACGCCGGCACGGCATGCGCATACGTATTTTAATTGGTTGGAGAATATTCGGGATTGGTGCATTTCGCGGCAGATTTGGTGGGGGCATCGGATTCCGGTGTATACGTGCGGGATTTGCAAGCATGAGTGGGCGTCGGCAGATGGGCCGGGGGGGTGTCCGAAGTGCGGGATGCCGTCGGATCATATCACGCAGGATCCGGATGTGTTGGATACGTGGTTTTCGTCGTGGTTGTGGCCGTTTTCGACGTTGGGGTGGCCGGAGAAGGAGTCGGCGGATTTGAAATTTTATTATCCGACATCGGACTTGGTGACGGCGCCTGATATTATTTTCTTCTGGGTGGCGCGGATGATTATGGCGGGTTGTAAGTTCATGGGCGAGGTGCCGTTCCGGAATGTGTATTTTACGGGGATGGTGCGAGATGCCCAGGGGCGGAAGATGAGCAAGAGCTTGGGGAACTCGATCGACCCGTTGGAGATTATTGAGAAGTATAGTGCGGATTCGCTGCGGTTCAGCTTGATGTTGATTACGTCCACGGGGATGGATGTGTATGTGAACGTGGATAAGTTTGAGATCGGGCGGAACTTTGCGACGAAGATTTGGAACGCGGCGCGATTTATGAAGCTGCATGCGGAGAAGTGTCCGGATCTGGATTGGCGGGCGTTGGGCCGTGATGAGGGTCTTGTACTGGATGCGGCACTGCTGCGGGATGATGATCGGCATATGCTGGCGGTGGCGTCGGATGGCGCGGCGAAGATGACGGCGTTTTTGGAGGAGTATCGGCTGCAGGATGGTGCGCTGTTGTTGTATGAGCTGTTCTGGACGCATTTCTGCGATTGGTATGTGGAGTATGCGAAGCGGGATTTGTATGGCGAGGATGACGCACGGCGCAAGCAGACGTTGTCGATTCTGGCGAGTGTGTTTGGGCGTGCGTTGAGGCTGCTGCATCCGTATATGCCGTTCCTGTCGGAGGAGCTGTGGCATGAGATGGGATTTGCCGCAGAGGGCGAGTCGATCATGAAGGCGCCGTGGCCGAAGGCGTTGGATGAGGCGGCGTGCAAGGCGTGGGGCGTGTCGGCGGAGCTGCGGGAGTTTGTGGAGGCGAAGCGTGAGTTGATTTCTGCCGGACGTGCGTTGCGCTCGGAGTATGGAATTGCGCCGTCGAAGTTTATCGATTATATTGTGGTGACGCCGGAGCCGGAGCGGCTGTTGGCGGATTTGGAGGGTTTGCAGGGGCAGCTGCGGTCGGAGTCGGTCTCGATTGTGAGCACTGCGCCGGAGCAGGCGATGCCGTGTACGGTGTGTAAGCTGGGGTCGATCTTTCTGCCGTTGGAGGGGTTGATTGATATGGCGGCGGAGCGGAAGCGTCTTGAGGGCGAGATCGCGAAGACGAAGGGTTTTTTGGCGACGATCGCGGCGAAGCTGGGGAATGAGGGTTTTGTTGCGAAGGCGCCGGCGAAGGTGATTGAGCAGCAGAGGGCGTCGCAGGCGGAGCTGTCGGAGGCGTTGGCGCGGCTGGAGAAGTTGTTGTCGGTGTTGGGATGAGGGAAGAAGTAATAAGTAATAGGTAATAAGTAGCGTGCAGTGCACGCCCCTCACCCCCGACCCCTCTCCCAGAGGTAGAGGGGAGGAGAGCGATAAGTGGATTTTGTGAATGGTTGTTGAATTGAGTATTAAGAAGTAATAGGTTGAGAGTCGTAATTTGGAGTGTTCGATGAGCAGAGATAAGAATGAGTTGTGTCCGTGCGGGAGTGAGAAGAAGTTTGGCGCGTGCTGCGGTCCGTTTTTGGATGGGTCGAAGCTGCCGAAGACGGCGGAGGCGTTGATGCGGTCGCGGTATTCGGCGTATGCGTGTGCGGATGTGGATTATTTGTATCGGACGTCGAGCAAGGCTGTCCAAAAGGAGTTCGACGCGGATAACACGAAGAAGTGGGCGGAGTCGTCGGAGTGGACGGGGTTGGAGGTCGTGAATGTGGAGAAGGGCGGCGAGCGCGATGATTCGGGGGTGTTGGAGTTTGTGGCGCATTATCGGGTGAAGGGGACGATGTTCAACCATCACGAGATTGCGGAGTTTACGCGTGGGAGCGAGGGGCAGTGGGTGTTTGAGGATGGTAAGATTTTGGCACCGGAGCCGATCCGCCGCGAGGAGCCGAAGGTGGGGCGGAATGATGTGTGTCCTTGCGGGAGCGGCAAGAAGTTTAAGAAGTGCTGCGGGAAAGCGTAATGGAGATTCAGGCGTATTTGTTCGACATGGACGGCACGTTCTTGGATACGGAACCGTTGTGGGCGCAGGCGATGGCGGCGCTGGTGTGTGAGAATGGGGGTTCTTGCACGAAGGAGGAGATGTTGAAGATCGTCTTCGGGCGGTCGTGGCGCGATATTTATGTGGAGATGATGGAGATGGCGCCGGGTTTGGTGAAGCGGCCGATCGAGGAGAGCGCTTTGCGGGCGCGGGAGCATTTTAATCGGCTGGCGGAGTCGGAGAGCATCGTGATTGAGGCGTCGGCGGCGTTGTTGCGGCGGCTGGCGCGGGAGAAGCCGGTGGCGGTGGTGTCGGGTTCGCCGCATGATGATGTGGAGGAGGGCGTGAAGTTGATCAACGCCGATGGGTTGGTGAGGTTTGTGTTGGGCGCGGAGGATTATGCGCGCGGGAAGCCGGCGCCGGATGGGTTTTTGAAGGCGGCGGAGCTGTTGGGCGTGGAGCCGGGAGCGTGCGTGGTGTTTGAGGATTCGCCGGCGGGAGTCGCGGCGGCGCGCGCAGCGGGGATGTTATGTGTGGGGCTGGCGCGGTATCCGGCGGCGGAGGAGGCGGTGGCGCAGGCGCATTGGGTGGTGCGGAGTTTGGCGGAGTATTCGGACGAGGCACTGCTGAAACAATCTGTAAAATAGGTTTGGCAAATGGTTAATTGCATTGCTTGGCGGGTGAGGCCGCGGTTGGTGTTCGGCGTGATGGCCGGATTGATGGCCGCGGCTTTTGCTGTTTATTGTGCGACGTTGTGCTTGGGGGTGTTCCCGGGGGAGTCGGCACGGACGGTGAGCGCGTTGTCGGGCTTCGATGGTTTTGACACGATGCCGAAGCATTCTCTTTTTTATGCGTGTGCGTGGGGGATTTGGAAGTTGTTCCCGGCATCGTATCCGCTGGCGTTGAATTTGTTCAGCGCGGTGTGTTCGACGTTGGCGGCGGGGCTGTTTTATTTTTTCATGGTGCAGTGGCTGCTGATGTGTTCGCGCGAGGATGTGGTCAATGATGTGATTTTTGATGAGGAGTCGGGAGACTATGTGCCGAATGAGAATGCGGGGGTGATCCGGCATAATCAGAGTTCGGTGGTGGCGGCTGTGGTGGGAGCGGCCACGGCGGCGTTTGTGTTTGCGACGGCGATTCCGATGTGGTCGATGGCGACGCGGCTGCATGTGGAGCCGTTTGATGCGGTGTTGGTATTGTTGATTTTGAATTACACGCTGAGCGCGATTGAGGTGTTGAATCGGCGCGATGTGATGGCGGCGGTTTTTCTGTGTGGGCTGACGTGTTTGGAGTCGGCATGGTTTGTGGTGGTGTCGCCGTTGGCCTTGTTTTTCTTGGGACGGATCGTTTTTCAGGCGCGGCAGAATGATGATGAGCATCCGCGGTTCCGATATATTTTGGGGGCGGCTATCAGCGGGGTGGTGTGTGCGCTGGCGGGGCTGTTGGTAATGAATGCGTGCATGCCGCAGTGGCCGGTGCAGGCGTTGCCGAGGCTATTGTTGGGGCAGTGGCTGTCGGAAGTGGAGTGGTGGATTCCGCGGGGGTATTGGCTGGCGATGTTGCTGCAGACAATTCTGCCGGCGTCGCTGGTGTTGATTTTCTCGTTCTCGTTTTTCCGTGCGCGGAATTGGTGGAGCTTTTTGTTTCAGCTGGCGTTGCTGACGTCGGCAGTGCCGTCGTTGTTTAATTTGGCCTGCTCGGCCGGTTATCGGATGCGGTTGACTGGGGCGTCTGTGGGGGTGGATGCGACGTCGATGTTGGATTCGGCTGTGCCAGCGACGGTGATTGGTATTTTGGTGGCGTCGTGGCTGTTGCTGCGGGACCCGATCAGCTATCGGACGTTTGATGAGCCGGATTATGAGGGGCAGACGGATCATAAGAGTTTGGCCAAACTGGGCGGCGTGCTGGCGTTGGCAGTGGTGGTGATGGCAGGGGTGAGTATTGTGTGGCGGTTTCCGGCGGCGAATGGGCGGGCGGGGCAGTTTGCGGATACGGCGGCGGCGGTCTGTTTGCGGCAGATGGCGGATGAGAGTGTTGTCTATGGCGCGACGCCGTTGCGACACAATTTGTATTGTCTGGCGCAGCGGCAGGGGAAGGCGATTCGATTTATGCCGGCGGCGGGAGTTTCAGAGTTGAGTTTTGCGAGGCGTCGGGCGGCGGTGGCGAAGTTGCTGCCTTCTGTGGAGGATATTTATGCGGTGAGCTTGGGGGTGAGCCCGTGTTACTTCGTGAACGATTGGCTGATGAATGAGCCTGCGGCGGCGGGGAAGATTGCTGCGTTTTCGCCGTGTGCACTGTTGGAACGGACAGGGATGTGGGCTTATCCGCGGGGGTTGTTTGAGGCGGTAGCGCCGTCGAATCAGGTGGCGTTGGTGGAAAGCATTGCGCTGTCGGAGCGTATGACGCAGGAGGTGATGACGGCGTTGGAGGAGGCATCGACGGATGGGTCGGCGTATTTGACTGCATTACAGGGTAAGTTGCAGACGGCGATGGGGCGCGTGGCGAATGATGCGGCGGTACTGTGCGTGCGGCAGAAGATGGTGGAACCGGCAATCAAGGGTTTTCGTAAAGCGCTGGAGTTGGATGCGGGGAATGCGGCGGCGGCTTTGAATTTGTATGCGGTTGGATTGCGTGAAGGAAGTGATTTGCCGGATGCGGCGGTGTTGGGTGCGCAGGCAAAGGCGGCTGTCGAGCATGCGGGGGGAGAGCGGCGCGCTTTTGATTCGTTGTATGGACAGGTGGCGGATACGGGTGTTTGGCTGGCGTTTCAGAGCGGGCTGGCGGCGCCGCGTTTGGAGGAGGTGGTGCAGGCTGTTCAGGCGGATTTGTTGAAGCGGGCGGCTGAGTGTTTGAGCATGGAGAACTATGCCGGGGCGGAGGCTTTGGCGCGGGAATTGCTGTCGGAGTTTTTAGAACGCAGCCCGAAGGCGCTGTTGTGTTTGGCGGTGGCGCTGGCGGGGCAGGGCAAGACGTTTGAGGCACAGCGGTGTTTGGATGAAATCCGCAAGCAGGGGTTCAAAGATGAGAACTTTACGGGCGTGTTGGCGTTGATTGATTTGAAGGCTGGGCGTCCGCAGGATGCGCGCGAGCGGTTGAAAAAAGCGTTTGTGGCGGATCAGGAGCTGGCGGTAATTGCGTCGTTGCGGAAACGTCCGAAGCTGCTGCAGGTGTTGGATGCGAAGACGGAGGAGCTGCAGGTGTTGGCTCTGATGGCGCAGGTGTTGTTTGAATTGGGGCTGGCGCCGGAGGTAGAGGCGAGCATCGTGAAAGCAATGTGGACGTTGACGGAGCGTAGCGGCCATCCGCTGGTGTATCGGGTGCAGGGGCATGTGTTGTATAGTAAGAATCCGCCGGAGTATGAAGCGGCGCGTGCCTTGTATATGCAGGCGCTGGCGTTGATGCCCGAGGATACCGCTTTGCGCGATCGTATTTTGCAGATTGATTACCGCCTTCAGAATATGGTGCAGTCGGAGGCGGATGCAGAAGCGGCACTGCGGGCAGATCCGTATTCGTCGATGGGTAATTTCTTGCTTGGGCATATTTATCGAATGCGCGGTAAGTTGGATCTCGCAAAGATCTTGTTGCATCGGAGTTTAGCCGAGCGGCCTACGGTGTTGGCTCACATTGAGCTGGCCGAATTGTTTTATGACGAGAGCAACTGGGAGGCCGCAGAGAAGCAGATTGTATTGGCGTTGCGGTTGGATGAAAAGAGTGACCGCGGATGGGCGATCTTGGCGCGGGCATTGATGCGCAAGGGCAAGCTGAAGGAGGCTCAGCAGGCGGCTGAACGTGCAATTCAAATGTCACCTCAAGAGCCGCTGTTTCAACTGACTTTGGCGCACATTCTGATCCGTCTGGGTGATAGGGAAGGAGCTGCGAAACTGGTTGTTCCGATGCTGCCCCGAAGGGACCGCGAACCGCGGCCGATTCGTGAAGAGATAGATAGTGTGATGCGGGAATTGGAGTAGGGGAGTATGACTCGGATACGTCATCTGGTTGAGTACTTTTTCTTTCGCGTGCTTTGGCTGCTGCTGAAAGTGATTCCGGCGTCAAAGGCGTATGATTTTGGTTTGTTGCTGGGGCGTTGGGGATCTGTAATCGTGCCTTCCCGCAAACGGGTTGCGATCAAAAATGTTCTGCTGGCGAAGATAACAGAAGACCCTCAGGAGGCAGAGCGGATTGCGGTGTATTCGATCGGGCACTTTATCGGCCATATTTTGGAGACGATTCGCGCAGGTGACAAGATTGCCGATAATTGGCGCGAGCATGTGACTGTCGAAATGTCGGATCAGCAGTTCGCATTTATGGCGGCGTGCGAGGAGCCGATGATGATTACGACGGGGCATTTGGGCGTGTGGGAGATTGCTGTGCCGGTGATCTCTTCGTTCCGTCCGATGTTGGCGGTGGTGCAGGTGATGAAGAATCCGTATGTAGCGGATTTTGTCAGCCGTTCGCATTTCCGCGGACGCTGCACGGTGATTTCAAAGAAGAATGGGTTCACGCCAAAGGCGATGCGGCAGTGGGAGGCGGAGAAGTCGGCGTTGACAATCGTGATGGATCAACGGGCCTCCGGCAAATCAGGGTTGGTGTTGTCGTTCTTTGGACGTCCGGTCTCGGTATTTACATCGCCCGCACGGATTGCATTGAAAAGCGGACATCCGATTGTGTTTGGCACGTTTGTGCGCGAAGGGCTGTTTAAATATCGTATGTATTCGAGCGATCCGATCGTTTGCGAACGGACGGGCAGCTGGGATGAGGATATCAAAAACCTAACTCAAGAGCTGGTTGTCCATCTGGAAGCGGCGATCCGGCGTTGGCCGGAGCAATACCTCTGGATGCATAACCGCTGGAAATAAATATGGACGATTGGGTCGATATCAATCGCGATGATGCGCATGTAGCGCGTGAACGAGCCAAAGCGCGGGATTTGCGTAAGAGCGATTGGTGGCGCGAACAATGTGCGCCCGGTATCTGTCACTACTGCGGCAAGAAGGTTGGCACTGAAAATTTGACGATGGATCACGTCGTGCCGGTGGTGCGTGGCGGCAGCAGTACGAAAGGCAACGTCGTGCCTGCCTGCGAGGCCTGCAACCAGCGCAAACATGCAAAAACGCCTGCCGAGCAGATCTTAGCCGAACTGGAAGAGCAAGGCTCCTTACAGCCGCTTGATCCGGACGATTTGATGGATTGATGCCTAAAACGGTCTTCCATAGCCCTCATATTGTACAAGCTTCAAAGCATCGTGCCAGCATTCAAAAGAATATTGGATTTGTCATGTTAAATGGTGTGCAATCGGCTGAGTGCGATTCACGGGCTTGTAAGCCCGTGGTTGTGGGCTTCGAACCCCACAAATGAAGGCTTATAAGCCCACAACTGTAGGCTTGCAACCCCATAACTGCGGGCTTACAAGCCCGCGCGCCTATAAGGCCTGATGCGGGAGCCATTTTCAATTATTCCGCAGAAACTTTCCAAATGTGCGGTGTTATGCCGCCTCGCATTTGGCCAAGAGCATCATTTAGGCGTGTTTTGCAAAGATAATTCTGGCTTTTCCTTGACTTTGCCACCAAAAAGGAGTAAACTTACGGCGTTGTTAGGATTTACTTTATTTAACGAAAGGCGTTTTATGCAAACAAGTAAGAAGGGCTTTACCCTTGTTGAATTGCTCGCGGTGATTGGTATTATCGGTATTTTGGCGGCGGCGTTGTTCCCAAGGGTCACAGATGCAATCCAGAACGCTAATATGACTGCGGTTGGCAACAAAGGCCGTGATATTTATATGTCCGTTGTTCAGGGGAATCTTGAACGCGAACCGCTGGGATTGGGAGATATTTGGCCATGGGCTGATCCTGTAGATGGTAGCGCTCGCACCCCAGATTCGACAAGTACAGATTATTTCAAATATTTGGCTGGACGCGGTACACCAGAAAGTAAAGATGCGAGCGGTCAATACGAAGCCATCGCTCCGGGATTTGATTTTACGAAGTGTTCAGGCGCCGGTGTCAATCCCGCTGCATCGGCAGCGGCTTTCCAGTCTGCAAATAATATGTGGATGGTGGCAGCTGGTATCAATGATTCCATTGACGATGTAGTTCCATTCTTGATTACGCGTAATGTTGCTATTGCAAACTTGGAGACTACCAGCTCCGTGGATGCTGGTACCATGATGGAAACGGCGATTACATTTAACTCGAAATACAAGACACCGTTTGCTGAAAAAGGTGTTGTGTTGATTCGTAAGAGCGGAGCGGTGATTAAACTGAGAGGTGCTTCTCAGTTGAAGAAGGGTGTTCTTTATGATCAGCGTAGTTTTTCCTTCCCGCAAAATAATGCAACCTTCAAGTATTTGGAGCCGTAAGCTGTCGCAGAGACAATAGATTGATGAAGAGGGAGCGGAAACGCTCCCTTTTTCATTCCGAGAGAGATGTACACCGTTCAAGTTAGTATTGAAGCCTTACCGGACCGCCTTTTCACTTATGCGGTGCCGGAAGCTTTACAAAATCGTATACGCCCGGGACAGCGGATTAAAGTTCCCTTTGGTACACGGCAGGTGATCGGCTATGTCGTCGCACCGCCGGAAGATGTTCAAGAGGAGGCGCTGCCGTTATTTGGCGGTGAGCTCGATGACGGACAGAAGAAATATACTTTACGGGCTGTCTCTGCTATTGAAGAGGACGAGCCATTTCTTTCGCTTGAGCTGCTTGATTTAGCACGGTTCTTGGCGGAGTATTATTGCGTACCGCTCTCGATTGCCTTGCGTTGCGTGATTCCGGCACCGGTACGCGAGAAAGGCCGCAAGCCGAAGGAACGTTTTTTTGTAACGCCCGTTGAAGATTTGAGCGAGATTAAGTTGACGGCTAAGCAGCGCGAGTTATATGACAATATCAAGCGCGTGGAGGGGGGATGGCTTTCCAGTTTGACGCATGAGTTTGATTGCACGGTGGGGATGTTTCACACATTGGCTCGGTATGGCGCAGTAACCATTGAGAAGAAGGAACAGCTCCGGAATCCGCTTGCCCGGCGCAAAGTATTACCAACACGTCCTCTTGCATTGAATGCAGAGCAGGCCGAGGCTTTGACCGTCATCAACCGGCAGATTGATCTAGGCTTTACTAAGCGGGCAACACAAACAGAGGAGATGCCTCAGCCGGTGTTGTTGTTTGGTGTGACGGGGTCCGGCAAAACAGAAGTTTATCTGCAGGCCATTGCCAATGTATTAGAGCAGGGTGGTGGTGCCATTGTGATGGTGCCGGAGATTGCGCTCACGCCACAGACGGTTCAGCGGTTTACGGCCCGCTTCGGTTCAAGCGTTGCAGTGCTGCATAGTGCATTAAGCGATGGCGAACGTCATGATGAGTGGCACCGGCTCCGGCGCGGCGATGCGCGTATCGTGGTTGGTCCGCGTTCGGCGGTGTTTGCGCCGGTGCAGAATCTTGCCTTGATTGTTGTTGATGAAGAGCACGAACCGAGCTACAAACAAGAAGAACACCCGAAATATCATGCGCGGGATATCGCCCTGATGCGCGGACGGTTGGAATCGTGTGCCGTTGTATTGGGCACTGCAACGCCTGCATTGGAGACATGGGCGAATGTCACGCGCGGTAAATATGTTCTTGCCGAGTTGAAGGAACGCGCAGCCGGACGCCCTCTGCCGTTTGTCCGCGTGGTTGATATGCGGCAGGCTGTACAGGCAACAGGACACGCACAATTGTTCTCCGAAGAATTGATTGAATCCATGCGCGTGCGCCTGGATAGAGGCGAGCAAACGATTCTCTTTCTTAACCGCCGTGGTTTTTCGGCCTCTCTGCAGTGTCCTAACTGTGGTTATGTAGAGACGTGCGAGCATTGCAGTATTTCAATGACGTATCACAAAGTCGGTGTTTGCTTGCGCTGTCATTTATGCGGTGCATGGAAGCATCCGCCCTCAGTGTGTCCGAATTGTGCTAGCCCTGCTTTCAGCTACGCCGGCATCGGCACGCAGAAGATCGAAAGCGTGTTGGGGCGTATTCTGCCGCAAGCAAAAATACTGCGCATGGATGCCGATGTCACGGCACGTAAGAATAGCCACGATGAAATCCTACAGGAGTTTCAATCAGGACGTGCGAATATCCTGATTGGTACGCAGATGATTGCCAAAGGGCACCACTTTCCAAATGTAACATTGGTTGGTGTGTTGGCGGCGGATATGAGTTTGCATCAGCCGGACTTTCGCGCGGCTGAGCGGACGTTCCAGTTGCTCGCGCAGGTCGCAGGACGCGCAGGGCGCGGTGAAACACCTGGTGAGGTGCTGGTGCAGACGTACACGCCTGAGCATCCGGCCATTCAGTTTGCCAAGCAAGCTGACTTTCTGGGATTTGCAGAAGGTGAGTTAGCCGAGCGCGAAGAGTGGGAGTTTCCGCCATTTGTGCATTTGGCTGTGCTCACCTATGCAGGAGCATCGGAAGAGCAAGTGCGGGTGGTTGCCGAGAAGTATGAGACGTTCATTCGCGGACTCAATGCTGATGGGCTGTTTATTGCGCCGGCGTCTCTGGCACCACTTTCGAAGATTAAGAATATTTATAGGTATCAGATTGTGCTGCGCCACAAATCTGCACGTGTGCTGGGTGAAGTATTCCGCATGGCGCGCCGTGAATTTCCGGCGAGTAAAGAAGTCGCGGCCGGCATTGATATTGATGCGCTATCGCTCAGCTGATGCTTAGTGATCGTGCTGCGCTTCGCCGTGCCAAGGTTCGGCAGGCGGAACGTCGATCACACCTGCTGTGATGCGCTGGCGGATGGCTTCATATAAGAGAATCGTCGCTGCCGCAGAGACGTTGAGAGAGTCCGCCTGTCCGAGCATTGGAATACGCACGCGCTGATCCGCTGCATCCATCCATGTTTGTGTGAGCCCGTATTGTTCGGCACCAAGAGCGATGGCCGTGTTGCCTGTCAGTGCGACGTTAAAGTGAAGTGCTTCGGCATGCGGTGTGGCGGCGAAGATTGAGAATCCCCGTGCCTTTAACCACGTCAATGTTTCGGGGCTGGAGGCTTCCGCAATCGGAAGAGCGAACAATGTGCCGGTTGATGCGCGAACGACGTTGGGGTTGTGAATGTCGGTGCATTTGTCGCAGACGATCACTGCGGCGGCTTTGGCGGCATCGGCGGTGCGCAGGATGGTGCCGAGATTGCCGGGTTTTTCAACTGCTTCCACAACGATGACCAACGCATTCGGCGGCAGTGTTAAATCATCCAGCGTACAGGTGATGCGTGGCCCTACGACAAGCAATCCGTCGGGGCGGTCACGGTAAGCCATTTTTTCAAAGGCGATACGTGAGCAGTCAAATATCTCAGCACCACACTTGGCACAGTCTTCCACCAGTGCATGTTCATTCTCATTCTTGAGGTAGAGCTCTTCACAAAAGAACAGCATTTGCGGACGGTAGCCGTTATCGAGTGCACGGCGGATTTCACGATAGCCTTCAACCAACATCTGCTGTTCTTCGTCGCGGTAGGCGCGCTGACGGAGTTTGACAACGTGTTTGATTTTCGGGTTGGCCGTGCTTGTGATGGGTTGAATGTGCATGCCGATTACCAGAAGCCGTAGCGGTTGAATATAATGACGTAGAGTCCGAGAAGGAAGTTGGTGGTCATGTGGGCGGTGACGGCGGCTTTCATGTCGCCGCGTTTGTTGGCGAGCCAGCCATAGGCCACACCGGCAATCAGGCCGGCCAGCCAGCGGTCGTGTTCAAAGCCGAATATCAGCACCGTCAGCATGAACGCGCGCGGGTCGAAATAATTTAATGGACGCGTCCATGGACGAGGACCCTGCAGCCAGCGATAAAGAAAGCCTCGGAAGAAGTACTCCTCCGCAGCGGCAATAACGAAGGCCGAACCGAGCAGTTTACAGATAGTCAGCGTCCAGCCGCAGACTCCCGGACTGTAGGCCAGAGACGGGTGCATCGATGGCAGAGCGGGGAATATCGCAGGATCGTAGTAGGAGGGATAGACACCCGGCATGACAATCAGCCAGCGGTGATAAATGTCACGGATGCCGGAGTGCAATCCGACAGTCTCGGGGGCAATCCAAATGATGGCGACAAATAAGCCGACGAGCAATCCCCAACCTATTGAGCGTAGCGTGCAGGCGTCATAATAGCGCCATGGCTTCCACCAGAAGAGCAGGGCGGCGCAGAGCAAAGATTTGACGGCGTAGACAATCGGTGCGAAGACAACCGGACTTGCCGGCCAAAAAGTGTCAGCGCAGACGACCAACGCCAATCCGGCAATCCAAAGTGCAAACGGAACTACATGTCCGCGTGTCCAAACAGCGGCTTCTTTAGGGGAAAGAGATGTTTCCGCCTCAGCCATGCTTACAGCGCACCAAAGAGAATTGTCGAGAAGGTGGTAATCGGCGCGGTGTCGCGCAAGTTATCGATAACCTGACGGGAGTCTTTAATTGTTCCGAGCACCTCTTTGTACAGGTCGTCATCCTTCGACAGTTTGCCCAGCGAGCCTTCGCCCTTTTCGAGGCGGGCGAGAACGGTCTTGAGTGATTCCGCCGCTTCGGACAGGCTGGTGTAGAAGGCGGCATCTTCGGACATGAGTTTGCCGAGGGTACCTTCGCCCTTTTGAATGCGGGCGGTCACGTCTTTGATGTTGGCAATCGTGGCAGAGAAATCTTCATAAACCTGTCCGTCGTCCTTGAGCAGGCGGCCGATGGAGCCTTCGCCGTTTTCAATACGTTGCGCCACGGTCTTGAGAGAAGCCACGGTTTGCTTGAGGTCTTCGTAGGGGCCTGCATCGTCAGAGAGCAGTTTGCCGAGAGTGCTTTCGCCCTTCTCCAATTTGGCGGTAGCGCTTTTCAAGTTGGCAACGCTGGTTTGGATATCATCGTAGACTTGCGAGTCTTTAGCGAAAAGTTTGCCAAGGGTGCCTTCGCCATTTTCGACGCGCATGAGCAGATTACTGACGGAGGCCGAGGCGCTGTTGAAGTTGGCGAGCATGCCGGAGACACCGTTGTTGCTGAGTGTTGAACGGATTTCATTCACGGCTTCGCCAATGTCACGCAGAAGGTCGGACGGCGGAGCTCCCTGCAGTACGGCGTCTTCCGCTACGGGCGCACCATCGCCCTCTTCAACCAAGAGGAAGTGTCCACCGAGCAAAGTGGTGGGCTTTACGGTAATCCGATATCCCTCTTTCAGCTGTACATTGGTATCAATCGTCATCGCAACGCGGACGTTGTTTTCCTCCAGCTTCATACCGGTGACGCTACCAACGGTCATGCCGCGCAGGATGACATTATCGTTTTTGCGCAGGCCGCCGATGTCGGAGAAGAGAGCGTGGCGTGTGACGCGTTTATGGCCGGTGAAGATTTCCGCGCCCGACACGATGACGGTGAAGAAGATCAGCACCACCAACACTGCCAACACAAAGATGCCGACCATGAGTTCGCTGAAGATATCGGATTGCTTTTTCATACGTTGCTCCTAAAATCAGATGATGAACTGCGCCTTGAGGAAATTCTGCACCTCAGGCTCTTGGGATTGGTGAAATTGTGCGGGGGCAGTCGGGTCGAGGAACTTGCCCTTGTGCAACAGCGTGATGCGGTCGGCGTATTCCAATGCGCCGCGCAGGTCGTGCGTGACGACAACACTGGACATCTGCAGCTCGCTGGTCAGCTTGCGTACCAAGGCGTCGATCTGCCGCGACATGATGGGGTCTAGGCCGGAGGTTGGCTCGTCGAAGAGTACGAACTGCGGACGCATGACCAAGGCGCGTGCAAGCCCGGCGCGTTTGCACATGCCGCCTGAGATTTCAGCAGGGAACTTCTCTGCGTCATTCTCAAGTCCCACCAAGCCCAGCATTTCCATGACGCGGGCTTCAATCTCGTCTTCATTAAACGGAGTGTTCTCGCGCAGGGGCAGGGCGATGTTTTCGTAAAGGTTGAGCCAAGCGAGCAGAGCACCGCTTTGGAAGAGGTAACCCATCTTGCGGCGGATTTCGGCTACCTTCATGCGGTTGGCTTCGGTGATACAATCGCCATCAATATAAATCGCTCCGGAGTCAGGCAGCATCAGGCGGCTGATGAGCTTGAGCGTGACGGTCTTGCCGGAACCCGATGCCCCGGTGATGACAAACAGCTCGCCCTTCTGCACGTGCAGGGAGACGCCATCAAGGATGGTTTTACCGTCGAGGACTTTCGTGATGTTTTCGAGGCGGATCATTGTTTTAGTAGAAGGTGTAGAAGAAGCGGGTGATGATGTAGCCGACCACCAGAATCATGAGAAACGCACCAATGACGGAGTTGCGCGTGACGCGGCCAACGCCGACGGCGCCGCCCGTCGTGGTCAAACCCTGGTAGCAGGCAATGCCGGAAATCAGCACGCCGAAACATAATGCCTTGAAGAGACCGACGTAGAGGTCTTTCAGTTCCGCCCAGTGCATGGCGACGCTGAAGTATTGCTGGAAGTTGACGTTAAGCTGGGTGACGCCGATGACGGCGCCGCCGAGCAGTCCGAGTGCGCAGGTGTAAAAGGAGAGCAGCGGCAGGATGAGCATCATCGCCCAGATGCGTGGCGTGACGAGGAAGGTGATGGGGTTGACGGACATCATTTCCAGCGCGGAGATTTCTTCGTTGACGACCATGCTGCCGAGCTGTGCGGCCATGGAGGAACCGACACAGGCGGCAAGAATCATCCCGGACATGAAGGGGCCCATCTCCCGCAGCATGGAGACCATGACGGCGGAGCCGATATACATCTCTTGGTTCAGGCGTTGGAGTTCCAGCCCAGTTTGCAGTGCCAGAATCATGCCGGTGAAAACCGCCACAATGGTGACGACAGGCAGGCTGCTGATACCCGCAATATAGAGCTGGCGCAGGAAGGAGTGCCACGTGTCGCTATGCGTGAGCATGCGGGGCAGGCCGAGCAGTCCGCGGACGATCATGATTGAGCCTTGGCCGACTCTCACGGTGCAGAATGCCGTCCATTGCAAGGTATAATGCCAAAAGGGATGCTTGTCAGTTGTGTTCATAATGGTCTGCTTACCAGTTTAACAACCCCCACAGCAAGTAGTTGTCGGTTGAGCCATCTTCATAACGTTGAAACTCGTAGAGCGTCCAGAACGGCACGAAGGTCCGTTCAAAGGAAGGACTGTCGCGCAGGGGGAAAAGTTCGAGAGTGCGCAGGTAGTGCGAACCGTCCGCCTTCTTCTGGCGCGAATAGAACGGCCAGATGCGCAGGTATTCAAATTCTTTTGTACGTGTACCGTCGGCATCGACGCGCGTGCGGGTCTCGCGGAAGTAGAAGGGAAAGAAGCGCGAGAAGGTGACCTCCGTCTTGCTCTTTTTATCGGTGCGCGTCATCCCGGCGCCGAGCGGCCACACGCTGTACCAGCTCGACCATTCGTCATACTTGCGGCTGCCGTAGAACGGCCAATAGGAGGTGTAGGCCTGCTGGGTGTCCCAGCTGTCTTCGTAGAACGGCCACACGCGCAGCATGCCCTGCTTTTCACCCTTGGTGTAGCGGATGAATGGCGGGATGAACATACGGGAGTCTTCTGAGTTGGTGATGACACGTCCGTAGAACGGAAACGCGAGCCACGCATCGCCCTGCCGCATGGGGGAGTCGTATATTGCGTGCACCCAGAATGGCCAGAGGACGTAGTTGGATTCCACCAGCCCATCGCTCTTGCTGCCATAGAACGGCCAGAAGCCCCAGCGGTCGATCCTCTGCTCTTCTGCATTCCGGTCGTAATGATCTGTCTGCGTGGAGATGAAGGGAAAGAGGTAGTAGCGTGTGCGGATGGCCGAAGCGCCACCGGTGGTGTAGGCGCAGTAGAAGGGAAACATGATGAAGTCGACGTCATGCGCCAGCACGAGGAAGGTCGGCATATGCCCGTAGAAAGGGAAGAGCGCCCAGTAGTCCTCGCCCTCGCGGGTTCTGCCTTCGGCATAGAAGGGGAAGAAGATGCGCGAGTAGACGGAATCGTCATCTGTGACATCATCAGTCGAGTAGGAGAAGTTCAGTACGCGTCCATAGCGGCGGTTGTCGTTGCTGACCCAACGGGTCAGCGGCCATACGGTTTCAGTGATGCGTGCGGTGTTCTCTGCATTACGAAGGGTCGAGAAAAAGGGACGGATCATCGTTGAGACGGTGCCGTCTTTCTCGGTACGCGTTTCGTAGAAGGGGCCGATACGGAAACGTTTTGCGGGCGGTTCGCCGAATACGGGCGAGAAGGGTTCCTCTGCGGAATACAGACTTATGGCCCCGGCGAAACACGCCAGCGCAACCATGGCCCAGCGCATCTGCGGGCCGGTTTGTAAAAGTCGTTTAAACATGCTGAGGCTTGGTGCTTACGCAGGACTTAGTCATCCGCAGCGTAAACCTTGATTTTCTTTTCGCAGCCAAAGGTCATCGCAATGAGAGCGGTACGGATCCACATGCCGTTACGCATTTGGCGCCAATACATGGCGCGCGGATCACTGTCGACATCGGTGGAGATTTCATCGCGCCGCGGCAGGGGGTGCAGGATGACGCCGTGGGGCGGCAGGAGCTGCAGCTCGCGCATGCCGAACTTGAAGGGCTCAATATCGATCTGTGCGCTGGCACCTTTGTCGGTGTCCCACTCGTCCTGGATGCGGGTCATGTACACGGCATCGCAGGCGGGGAGGACGGCTTGGAGATTGTCGGAGACCATGAATTCGACGCCCTTCGCTTTGAGCTCGGCAAGGATGTCGTCTCCGATCTGGAAGGGCTCCGGCGCCACGAATATCTGGCGGATGTTGGGAAACTTGGTGAGCAGGCAGGCGAGGGAGCGCACCGTACGTCCACGTGCTAAATCGCCGCAGAAGGCGATGGTCTTGTTGGCGAGTCCACCACGGTGTTCAAAACTGCGCAGGAGGGTGTAGATGTCGAGCAGTGCTTGAGTGGGATGTTGATCGGCACCGGATCCGGCGTTGATGATGGGGATCTTACGTTCGGCATGTGAAGCGTTCCATGCCATGCGCTCGGCGAGGCCTTTCTCGGGCGTGCGCATGATGATGAGGTCGAAGTAGGAGCTGAAGGTGCGCACGGAGTCTTCTTTGGATTCGCCCTTGAACTCGGAGGAGGTCGCAGTGTCGCGGACTTCGCCGGTTTGCATGCCGAGGATCTGGCAGGCGGAGAGAAAGGAGAGGAAGGTGCGCGAGCTGGGCTGCGAGAAGTAGAGCATGGCCCGCTTGTGCGGGATGAGCGAGCGGAGGAAGGCGCTGCCGTTCGATGTCTTCGCGACGCGGCGGATGGAGGTGGCTAGTGTGGAAAGGCGCTCTAGAAGAGCGCGGTCAAACTGCTGCGCGTATAACGTGTGGTAGGGCGCGCCATCGGCTTGGAGGACGGCGGCGGCCTTTTCTTCGAGCGGCAGTTTGGAGAATTCTTCCCAGGGGATGGTCGTTAATGTTGTCATGGGTTGAACTCCGTGAATAAATTAATCGCACTCGGCCAAGGCAGACACGTACAAAGCTTTGATGGTGTGCATCCGGTTCTCGGCTTCGTCGAACACCTTAGAGTAGGGCGCTTCGAAGACTTCGTCGGTGACTTCCTGTGCGCCGGTGTCTTTCGAGGCGAGGGTGTCGTGGTTATGGAAAGCAGGCAAGCAGTGGAGGAAGATGAGCTCGCCACCGAGGTTGCCGGTGGCTTTCATCAACTCCGCATTGACTTGGTAGGGTGCAAGGAGCTTGAGGCGTGCGGCGCGGTGGGCTTCTTCACCCATGGAGACCCAAACGTCGGTGTAGATGGCGTTGGCGCCTCTGACGCCGGCTTGAGGGTCGGTGGTGATTTCGATAGTGGCGCCGTTACGCGCGGCGACTTCGGTCAGCTTCTTCACCAATGCCGGATTTGGCATCAGCTCGGCAGGCGTGCAGTTGACGAAGTTGACACCGGCTTTTGCGCAACCGATCATAAGTGAGTTAGCGACGTTGTTGCGGCCATCGCCGACGTAGGCGAGCTTGAGGCCTTTGAGGCGGCCGAAGTTTTCCTGCAGCGTCATCAGGTCGGCGAGGACTTGCGTGGGGTGGTAGTCGTCAGTCAGGCCGTTCCAAACGGGCACGCCTGCGTACTTTACCAGCTCCTCGACAATCTTGTGTGAGAATCCGCGGAACAAGATGCCGTCAAAGAGGCGGCCTAGCACGCGTGCGGTGTCGGCAACGGATTCTTTGGTGCCGAGGTGAATGTCGTGCTGGGTGAGGTACTCAGCGTGGCCGCTCTCGTCGCGTACGGCGATGGAGGCGGAGTTGCGGGTACGGGTGGAAGACTTCTCGAAGATGAGGGCGATTTGCTTTTGCTTGAGCAGCTCGCCGCGGATACCGGCTTTGCGGCGGGCTTTGAGCTCAATCGAGAGGCGCAGGATATCCAGCATTTCCTCGTCGGTCAAATCCATCAAAGTCAACAGGGAACGTCCCCGTAACGCCGGCATCCAAGTCAACATATTCAGCATCCTTTCGAGCCTCTGCAACCATTCCAAAGGCAGTGGCGGGATTATACCCCAATATCCCGCTGAAATCAAGAGTAAAGCCCTTATATTAAGGAGTCTGCAGAGTGCTGGATTGTGGGGTGGAATCTGTTGATAGCACTATCGCTATCCGTTTTGATTTGTGACTGCTACCAGTCGTGGTATGATACTGATATGAGTAACGGGTCGGTACTCATATGAGTACGGATGTATGACTGGTAGCAGTCACGAAGCGGTACTCATATGTGTAACAAAACGGTACTCATATGAGTATCGTTTCTGTTTTGGGAGAAATAGGCGCCCATCGCAAATGACATAAAAAACTGCAAGAAAGGTGTGAGTATATTAGATTGGAAGGTGAAAAATCATCTTAATATTAGAGACTTGCTACCCTACACGGTAGATATTATGGGCATCGTGAGGGCGGGGTGAGAAAATATGGGGGCTTTTAGTGGCTGTTTGCTTTACATTCGGTTAGGTTTGTGTTAAATTGTACCGCACGGCGGTATATAAGATAGCCTGCTGGGGTATTTGTGAGGAGTGTGAGATATGAGAAAATGGGTTTGTACGATTTGCGGTTTTGTCCACTACGGTGAGACGCCGCCGGAGGTTTGTCCGCAATGTAAGGCGCCGTCTTCTAAGTTCGGGGATCGGACGAATATGGCTGCCGGCTG
Source organism: Kiritimatiellia bacterium (assembly GCA_031552845.1). Taxonomy (GTDB): domain Bacteria; phylum Verrucomicrobiota; class Kiritimatiellia; order RFP12; family DVOR01; genus JAVBMC01. The sequence continues at coordinate 56,732 of JAVBMC010000005.1, read as the reverse complement.
GGCGGATGAGCATCGCGTGGGTATTGCGCAGGGGTGTGATGCGACTGTTGTCGATGGTTTGCGCGCGCATTATTTGGGCGAGTGTTCCGAGGTTGCTACGCATCTAGCGATGGCGCGTCAGGCTGAGCGCGAGGGTTATCCCGAGGTCGCTGCCGCTCTCAGGCAGGTTGCCCAGGAGGAGGCCGCACATGCCGCACGCTTGGCGGAGTTGTTGGGCGAGGGCGTTGAGGCGTCTACTAAGAACAATCTGCAAAAGCGTGTCGAGGGCGAGCGTTTTGCTTGCGAGAACAAGAAGCAGCTGGCCGTTCGCGCGAAGGAGCTGAACTTGGACTCGATCCATGATGCCATCCATGAGATGTGCAAGGATGAGGCCCGTCACGGCGCCATCTTTACGGGGTTGCTGGCCCGCTACTTTAAATAAGCCGTCAGTGAGGACTGACTAACTGAACCGTCGCATGACTGCGGCGGTTTTTTTATGCCCGCATGGCTAACTGTGAAGAAGCGCTTCGACCATGTCGGGCGCGAAGACAGGGATGCCGCAACGTTGAGCAACCTCGGCCCGCTCGCCGAAAGAGTCGTCAATGAAGATGGCGTCTTTGCGTGTAATGTAGTCTGACTTGTGCATGGCCGGGTCGGTGATGTGAATCACCTCGTTGAACGTTTGCTGCAAGCGGTATTGCTGTAGTGTTTGATGCGGATCAATTGCATGGCGTGTCAGCAGAACCAGACGCTTACCTTCGTTGATGCATTGGTAGAGAAACTGCACCAGCTGCGTATTGACCTGCCCGCGGATAATCAGGCAGTCGTCCAGATCCACATAGACAACATTGTAATCAAGCTCCAGATTAAATCGCGCCGCGAGCGCACGGTCGGCGATGATCGGATAGTTGTTGAGCAGCGGCTTGGCAACTTCATAGCCCTCTGCTTCGTACAACATCATCAGTGGAAAGTTCACGCCCATTGCCCGATGCAGTCCCATCGCCCCGGCAATGCGGGGACCGACTTCCATCAACTGCAGTTCGCCGCCTGCGTCGGTCTTGACTTGGAAGAACCAAACGCCATTGAATGGAATCCGCTCGTTGATTGCATTCGCCATTTCTTCAAGGCGTCCATCAGAGACCGGGAATGTACGCACGGCAATGCCATTCATAATCCGCGCACGTTCGCGCGCGCCACAGAACAGCAGTTCGCCCTGTGCACTGGTGTAACAGTCCACGGTATATTCCGTTCCCGGCAGATACTCAAAGATCAGTAAGCTGCGGTCGCGCGCCAAGTAAAACTCGGCTTCCTCACGCGTGTCAGCCTTCACGGCACCTTTGGAACCGCTGCCGAACTCCGGCTTGAGGAATACGGGATAGTGCGCCACATCGTTCAACGTGCGGTAAAGGTGAGGCAGTGGCACCGCGCCGGACAGCTGTACATGCGTGGTACGTTTCGAGGAGCAGATGCGCACGCACTCAGCCCGTGCGCCGAGCAATTTGCAACGCAGCTTGCCGGCTTCCGCGGCTTCGGACAAGATGCGTATGACAGGGTCGTAAGCTGGAATCACGTAGTCGAATCCATAGTTCTGGATGACGTCGTTGAGCTTATCGAGAAAGTCCGGATCATCATAGAAGGGCACGCCTGCAATGTAATTAGCATAGGTCAACTCACCATGATCAGGGCGGCTGCCTGCACCCCAGAGGTCGACCTCTTTGGCATAACATAACGCGCGATGCACTTCAAGAGCAATTTCCGAACCGCAGGGGAATACGAGTACTTTGCGTGTGTTCATGTTTAACCTTTCGCGTAAGCATCGGCATCTACAACCAGAAAAACCTTATCACCCTCACGGACGGGCTCGGGGCAGGGGATGGTGCACCACTCTCCTTTGTCCGCACGAGACAGTGTATCGTCCTCGCGCCGCAACGACTCCGCCGTGAGATACACCACGCCGGTTTTGTTTCCGTGAACCGCCAAGCGGTCGCCGACCGACACGCTGTTGTCTTGAATCGCCACGTGCATGACACGCGCTTTGGCAAAGTAGTTGACAACAACGCCCAAGTGCTTTTTCTTCTCTTGGGCTTCGTTCTGATCGTCCTGCGTGAACTGCGCCACGCCGGGGCGTCCGTGATACAACCCCTTACCGAAGGGACGGTGATAAACTTTTTCGCACCGCTGAACCAACGCCTCCGCCAGCTCTGGCGTGAAGGCGCCTGCCAGTACGGCATCGCGTCCTTCGCGGTAGGCCGACACAACGGTTTTAACGTAGTCGGCATTACGAGCGCGGCCTTCGATTTTGAGCGAGCGCGCACCGGCGGCGATGATGCGGTCAAGGAATGGCAGTGAGCAGAGGTCGCGTGCGGAGAGCACGTAGCCTTGTCCTACGCGGAACTCTGCATCGGCATCTTCACCTTCGCGGACTTCGTGGATGACATACTCGCGGCGGCAGGGCTGGAGGCATTCGCCGCGGTTGCTGGAATAGCCGTAAGCATCGTGCGAGAGGAGGCAGCGTCCGGAGACGGCGGTGCAGATGGCGCCATGCACGAAGACTTCCAGCTCAGTCTGTGTGTGTTTTGCAATCAGCTCGAGCTCCCGTAGCGTGCATTCACGCGCCAGCACAATCCGCGAGGCGCCTTGCGCGGTGAGGAACTTGGCGCTTTGCGAATTGGAGCACGACATCTGTGTCGAAATATGAAAAGAAACGCCGTGCTTGCGGCAGGCTTCAACAACAGCCCAATCGGCGACAATCGCTGCATCGATGTGAGGCTTTATCCGCTGCACGATGCGGTCGAGCGTTTCAAGCTCCTCTTCAAAGACCAGCGTGTTGAGCGTCAGGTAGAGTTTGGCTCCGCGTTCACGGCAACGCGCGGAGGCTTCGGGGAGATTATCCAACGTAAACGTCTTGACCGCCATCTGCCGCATGCTAAAACAGTCAAGTCCCAGGTAAACGGCATCAGCACCGGCATCCAGTGCGGCCTGCAGGCAGATCCAATCGCCTGCAGGCGCTAAGATTTCAACCGGCTGCATCATAGGATGACCGGCTCCGGCGCGAGCTTGAAGCCCAATCCAGCCACGGTCTTGCGCAGCGTATCGGAGGAGTTGTAGAGCGCAACCTCCGTAGAGGCGAACTCGCGGCGGATAGGATAGCTGCTCCGTTGATAGTCGAACGCCTGGCGGCGGGTTGTGTGGTCATCGGTACAACCTGCCCGCATGGTTTGATCATCTTCAATAATATTATAGACGGTGAGTACGATTTCCCGCAGGACCTCTTCGTCGGGGCGGTTGAGTGCGTCAACCTCCACGCGCGGCACGGGCGGCTCCGGCAGGTCAAAAGGATAGTCCGGCATCATGCCGAAGTGTTCGCAGGCGGCGAGGTAAACTTGTTTGGTGCCGTTGACTTTACCTTCGTAAGAATGTCCTGCGATGTGGGGCGTAGCGATGTGTGCTCTGTGCAGGAGCTCGACAGAGTAGAGCGGTTCATCTTCCCAACAGTCGATGATGGCGTGTTCGATGCGATGCGCCTTGAGGGCATCGAGCAGGGCGGGCGTATCCACAATCGCCCCGCGGGCGGCATTGATGAACACTGCGCCCGGTTTCATCAGCGCGAGTGTTTCAGCGTTAATGAGGTGATGAGTCGGGTAGGGCCCGTCGGCTGTCAGCGGAGTGTGCACGGTGACAATGTCAGCTTGCTTGAGCAGCTCTTCTAAAGGAATAAAACACTGCGCCTCGGTATCGGAGGCAATGGCGGTGCGCGGAGGGTCGTTGCAGATGACCCGCAGGCCGAGTGCTTCGGCTTTGGCGGCGATGCGTTTGCCGACGTGCCCCACACCGATGATGCCGACAGTCTTGCCTGCCAGCGGAATGCCGGTTTGCAGCAGAGCGGCGGTGAAATAGTTGGCGACGCTTTCGGCGTTACAGCCGGGGGCAGATGCCCAGGCAATGTGGTGTCCTTCAAGGTAGGGGATGTCCAAGTGGTCGGTGCCGATGACTGCCGATCCGCAAAAGCGGACTTGGCTGCCATTCAATAAAGCGGCGTTCACCTTCGTTGTCGAACGGACGATCAGAATATCGGCATCCTTCACATCCTCGGCACGCAGCGTACGCCCGTTGAGAATTGAAACATCACCGAGTCCTGCAAATGCCTCGCCCCCTAATACCACATTTTTGTCGCAAACGATTTTCATGGCACCTCCTTTGCGGAGTATTATATCAGAACGCATTTGCAAAGGCAACAGGGGATGGGTGCGGTTTTAGGATGTCTATCGGTCGGCTGTTTAGTCTTGCAATGGTATATAGAAACAGTTATACTTCTTCCCGACGTTGTTATTTGACCAATTAGAGGTATTATGAGCGAAGCATATTTTAAGAAGTATCCGAACGACGAAGGTTTTTTTGGCGCCTACGGTGGCATGTATGTGCCGGAGATTTTGCAGGCCGAGATGAAGAAGATTAACGAGGCCTACCATACCATTAGCAAATCGCACGATTTCATTTCGGAACTGCGCAGCATCCGCAAACATTTTCAAGGACGCCCGACGCCTGTTTACTACTGCGGGCGGCTGTCACGCGACTGCGGCGGACGGATTTATCTCAAGCGCGAGGATTTGAACCACAGCGGCGCGCACAAACTGAACCATTGCATGGGCGAGGCGCTGTTGGCCAAGTACATGGGCAAGAAGAAGCTCATCGCTGAGACCGGCGCCGGACAGCATGGCGTGGCCTTGGCAACGGCCGCGGCCTATTTCGGCCTCGAGTGCGAGATTCACATGGGCGAGGTGGACATCGCCAAGGAACACCCGAACGTGGTGCGGATGAAGCTGTTGGGTGCCAAGGTCGTGCCGGTTTCGTTCGGACTCAAGACGTTGAAAGAAGCCGTGGATTCGGCCTTTGAAGCTTATCTGAAAGACCCCGTCAATACCATCTATTGCATTGGTTCGGTTGTGGGACCGCATCCGTTCCCGCTGATGGTGCGCGACTTCCAGCGTTGCGTCGGCATTGAAGCCCGCGAGCAGTTTGTCGAAATGACGGGCGAGCTACCCGATGCCGTGACCGCCTGCGTGGGCGGCGGCAGTAACTCCATCGGCATGTTCACTGCGTTCTTGGATGATATGGAGACCGCGTTGTATGGTGTCGAACCGCTGGGGCGCGGCACTAAACTGGGCGACCATGCCGCATCGCTGACATACGGCAAGCCGGGCATCCTGCATGGATTCAACAGCTATTTATTGCAAACAGCGGATGGCCAACCTGCGCCGGTGTATTCGATTGCCAGCGGATTGGACTATCCCGGTTCCGGCCCGGAGCATTGCATGTTGAAGGATATGGGGCGCGTCAATTATACCGCCATCGGCGACGAAGACTGCCTCAAGGCGTTCTATACTCTTTGCCGCAAGGAGGGCATCATTCCGGCACTCGAAAGCTCCCACGCCGTGGCGTTTGCCATGAAGTATGCCAAGGAGAATCCGCACAGCTCCATCCTCGTCAACCTGAGCGGGCGCGGCGACAAGGATATCGACTTTATCATCGAGAAGTATGGTACAGGTGAGAATTATCTCTAACAAACAGAAAGGAAGACAATGAAGAAACTGGTGATTACGGCTATGGCCGCGATGGTGTTGTTGTCCGCAACGATGGGTTGCAAAGGACCGTTTGTTTTGACGAAGCGGATTGATACTTGGGTCAACAGCCAAAGCGATGACTGGACCGACGAACTGGTCTTTTTGGTCTGCGTGATTATTCCTGTGTACGGCGTCTGTATTCTGGGCGATGCGATTATCTTCAACTCCATCGAGTTCTGGACAGGCGACAATCCCGTGGCTTCGACCACGATGGGCGACTCCCGCATGGAACGGCTGGCTGACGGTTCGATCCGCGTCACGACACCTCAGGGCGACTTCCGCCTCGTGAAGGGTGAAGAGGGCATCTCTGCCTACGACAGCCAAGGCAAGTTCCTCGGCAAAGCCGCCACAATTGATGGCAAGATCGTTCTGCAACGTGACGACATGGCTGACGCCGTGCCCGCACTGCTGTAGTTTGTTTTGTTCTGCCAATGGCCTGCCGCATGGCAGGCCATTGGTGTCTTGTATGTTCACTTTTCTTTTGGATTAACTGTATGACGAAGACTCTTTTTTGCTTGGCCGCGCTGACGGCTTGTTCAACGTTTGCCATGACGCGTGAGAATCTGTGGAAAGACGGCGCACCCGGCGCCAAGGGAACCGAATCTAAGGACATCCCGACTTTGGATTTGTATACCGTTGAGAACGGCAACGGTGCTGCCATTGTTGTTTGCCCCGGCGGTGGTTACGGCCATTTGGCAACCGGCCACGAAGGCAAGGACATCGCCGCGTGGTTGAATAGTAAGGGCATCATGTGCGCTGTGTTGGAGTATCGCCACAACGGGCGCGGATATCAAAACCCCGCACCGCTCGATGACGCCCGCCATGCCATTCAAACTGTGCGCGCTCGCGCCAAAGAATTCGGTGTTGACCCTGCAAAGATCGGCGTGCTCGGTTTCTCGGCGGGCGGACACTTGGCCGGCAGCGCAGCCACGATGTTCATTGACGCCAAAGCCGATGCCAAAGACCCGGTTGAGCGCGTCTCCAGCCGCCCGGACTTCGCTGTGCTGTGCTACCCTGTGCTGGCGCTCGGCATTGAAGGCGTGACGCACTTCGGTTCGCAGAAGAACCTGTTGGGCGAAGATGCCTCGCCGGAGAAGATTGCAGAGTTCTCGATTGATAAGCGTGTCACAGCTAATACGCCGCCCACCTTCCTCTGGGGCACGTATGAAGACAAGGCCGTCCCTTGCGAAAACATGATCCTCTACTATCAGGCCTGCCGCAAATACAAAGTACCTGCCGAACTGCACATCTATCAAAAGGCCAACCACGGCGTCGGCTTGGCCAAGACTATCCCCGGCACGGCCAACTGGCCGATGGAGTGCATCGATTGGATGAAGAACATCGGTATGGTGAAATAGTGGAACACTTTGGCCTCTACCTTGTAATAACCAACCCGGTCACCTCCTACGAGACGTGTGCGGAAGCCGCCGTCAAGGCCGGGTTGCGTTATGTCCAACTGCGCATCAAAAACGGTGAGCGTGAAGAAGTGCTGGAGCATGGACGCAACTTTGCCTCCATCGTCAAAGGCAGCAGCACGTGCTTCATCCTCAACGATGACCCCGAGTTGGCTGTCGAAGCCGGAGCAGGGGGCGTGCACATCGGACAGGACGACGGCGACCTGACTGTTATCAAAAAGCGTTACCCCTCGCTCGGCTGTTTCGGCCTCTCCACGCACAACTTAGAGCAAGTACGCCGCTCGGCCGAACACTTGCCCGACTACATCGGCGTGGGGCCGGTCTTCGTTACACCGACTAAGGCCATCCCTGACCCCGTGCTGGGTTTTGATCTCATGGCTCAGATGCTGCAAGCCGCGCCATGTCCGGCGCTCGCGATTGGCGGCATCAACACCGCCAATCTGCGCGAAGTGCTCCAAGCCGGCGCGGCCAACTTTGCCGTTGTGCGCGACGTCTGCCACGCCGCCTCGCCGTTTGACGCCATCCGCCGTCTGCAAGATATCTGGGGTGAATACTATGGCTGAGGACAAACTCTACCTTTCCGCCAACGACTACTTGGCCATCTGCTACCGCTTAGCCGACAACGTGTACCGCAGCGGCTGGCTGCCGGATTTGATTCTTGCCGTTTGGCGGGGCGGGGCGCCCGTCGGGATGACCGTGCATGAATACCTGCGCTACTGCACGCACCACGTACAACACGACATCGTCAAATGCGCCTCCTACACCGGTATCGACACGCGCACCTCTACCGTCGAACTCGAATGCCCGCCGCGGGTGCTCGAATTCTGCCGTTCTGGCATCAAAGTGCTCGTCACCGATGATATCTTCGACTCCGGCATGACGGCACAAGCCATCATTGACAAGCTCGCACCAACCCAGGCCGATGTCCGCATCGCTACTCCATTCTGGCATATAGGCCACAACCAAACCAAAATACAGCCCGATTACTATATCCACCAAACCGACCGCTGGGTCGTCTTCCCCCACGAGATGGAAGGCCTCACCCCGGACGAACTCAAACGCAAGAACGACTACCTCTACGGCTTGCTTTACCCGCATCCCCCGGCCTCCGACAGCTAGCCCGCCATGAAAAAACACATCATCCAAGCCACAATCTATCTGGTGCTGTGTTTAGTGATGTGCTTCGCTATTCTGCGTGAACGCCTCTTGGTGTTAGAGGCACGTACGATTTGCGCACGCCAATTTGCCACCTGCCGTGAGGTAGAAAAGCAGACCCTCCAAGGTAACTGGAATACAGTGTTGACGCTGTCTCGTGCAACCAGACGTGGCCTTGAACAATATGCTTTTGACCGCCACGCTTATAGCTGGGGGTTGGAAAGTGCTTTGAGAAAGCCTTCGGGAATAAACAAGTATCTCGTTGGACCTCCTCTGCCTCCGCCGGATCTCCATCAACGCTACATTGAAAACTTGCCGCCTGAAGACGGCTGGCGCTGTTTGTGTGCCTGCGGGTATCCTCACTTTTACAATGGATTGGGGGATGGTGTATTCTACCTGAGTTTTAATTGGGCTTATCCGAAGGTATCGGCCTTAACAATGCCTCGCTCAGAGGAATGCCATTTTATCTGGTGGCACTCTCAAATACGTAATGCGTACACAAATACGCCTTTTATCGCTGGAAAACTTCAGCGCGCAGCGTTGAAAAAAGAGGCTGAGGAAAAGGCAGAAGAAGCGGCAAGAAAACATCCGAGGGAGAGTGATGAAACATCATCAGAAGAGTGAGTTTATCACTTGGATAATCGCCCTGTCGGGGAGTACAGCTTTCTTTACTCTGAGCGTTCTTCTCCTATGGCAGTATACTCTGTTGACGGAAAGTCAATCAATCGCATGGTTACAAGAGCTTTCACTTCGGCTTACTTGGCATGAAGGCCAAGACCCTGAGTTGATAGCGGTTTCTCGCTTTACGCTGGATGCCAGTGCTGATTATTTCATGAACCGTCAAATCGAATCAGAAGACATTGCACGGGAAGTATTGGCCTATTGTCAAACGGCACAGGGGCGGGTTGCGCCAGAAAAACTCTCTGCGTTACAAACTTATGCGGAAGGCGTGCTCGCAAAACTGCCTGCGGACTGTAACGAACCTCGCTTTGTCTCTAAGTTGGATCAACTCTTAGCACCGGGACTCTTTCGCTGGGGCTATCGGCATCGTCCAATGTCCTCCCATGGCAACCAAGGAAAGCCGATGCCATGAGCAGTTTTTTCAGTACGAAATGGCCGACTGCAGTCTTGCTCTGGGTATGGTTTAAAGGCCGCGCCGCGCAGATTGGGTTATGGTGTTTACGCTTGGTAACTGCTTTGTTCGTTTTCTACATGTGGAATGCATGGGTATCACTCGGAATTACTTATGTGAGCGATATAAAGGACTTTTGTACAGACGGGTGGCCGATGCTGTTGATGGTTATACTGTCATTTGTAGCTAGTTTGTGTAGCTGCGAAAGAATGCCTGAGATTGCAAAAGAGTTGTGCCGTTTGGGAGTTCTTCAAGGGATATTGTTGTTGCTCACGTGTGGGTTGCAAGGGATCGGCATTTTGTTCGCTGTGTCCGAAGATTTTGGAAGAGAATGTGGCCGGACTATTCAGTTTTTATATTGGCCGACGGCTATATTTTTGGGCGTTTGGTTTGTTTACCATGACAAGCCGTTTGTCAGCCGCTTACTTCTTTTGTGTTGGGCAGTCATTGCTATTATTGTCATATTTGATCCGGTGGGCAATCTCATGCGTTGGGAAGAGGAGTTTTGGTCGCAACGTACAATCCTTTATAGCTCACTCTTGATTCCCGGGGGACTTATCTGGGCGGTTGCATGCAAGCGAGTACATCCGAGCTGGCTGATATTAGGGACATTAGTGCCACCGCTTGGCGGGATGATTTTGTTCGACTGGCTGATTGATTGGTTCCGTTGAGGTATTCTATATTTGTGGCGTCTACTATCTCTGTAAAGTTCGCTTAATCTGTCAACTTTGCGCACGATACATCTCAAGGAGCTGAGGTTCTGTGTGTAGAGTTACTGAGATATATATCTCAGCAAGCTGAGGTTAACATGTCAGAAAGTAAACACACGGCGCGCACCGAGTAAAACCGATACACCTGCGGAAGTGAACAGAAGAACCTCCCCCGCTGGAGGTGGATTGGTCTGGTTTTTTCCTTTGTGGGGCGCCAAAGAACGGTATTTTGGGCGTTAAAGGTCGAGGGTAAGGGGAACGAAGGCCTTGCGCTTCCGTATCCGGGTGCCCCGTGTGTTTTTACCCCAACACCCTGTGGTGTTGCATTCCACCACCACGGGTATACGATTGTGCTGTTTTAGGCATCTGGGATGGTGATGGCGTCGTATTGGGCTTGGGTAGTGTGGAATTGGGGGGGGATGGGGGCGGTGTGGGTTTGGATTTTGCCGCTGTGGGGGTGGGGGTAAATGATGGTGACGGCGTGGAGGTAGAGGCGGTCGGCTTTGGGGCCTTTGCGGTTGTATTTTTTGTCGCCGAGGATGGGGTAGCCGATGGCGGCGAATTGTACGCGGATTTGGTTTTTGCGGCCGGTGAGGAGTTGGATTTTGACGGTGGTGGTGTCGTCGGTTTGGCTGATGATGGCGTAGCGGGTGAGGCAGAGGCGGCCGAGGGCGGGGTCGTTGACGGGGTAGACGTATTGGTCTTCGTTTTCGGCGAGGTAGTGTTCAAGGGTGCCGGTGGGTTTGTCGAGGCGGCCGCAGAGGGTGGCGATGTAGTATTTCTGGGTTTGGGGCCAGGTGGATTGGAGTTTGTCGCGGACGGCTTCGGTCTTGGCGTAGAGCATGATGCCGCTGGTGTCGCGGTCGAGGCGGTGGACGAGCCAGGCGGCAAGCCGCGAAACGCGTGAGCCTTTGCGGATGTAGGTGGTGAGGTTGCCTTCGGCGGTGTTGATTTCACCTTTGGGTGTAGGCGTGGAGAGGAGCCCGGCGTGTTTGTTGATGACGAAGTGGTCGCGGTCTTCGTGAAGAATATCGAGGCCTTGGGGGCGGTGGCGTGCGGGGCAGGGGCGTTTAGAGGACATGGGGCAGTGGGATGGGTTGGGTGTTGTCACAGGTTGCCGTGCCGCCTTTATTGAAGGATCTTCAATAAGGCGGTGCGGCATTTTGCAGGCTAGGCTTAGAGCGTACCTGTTGCGATTTTCCGGTAGACTTCGTCAAGCGCTTTGGCGCTGGCTTTGAGGCCTGCGAGTTCTTCGGGCCAGAGTTCGATTTCGAGCTGCTCAACGACGCCTTTACGTCCCAACACTGTTGGAACGCTGATGGCAACGTCGCGCAATCCGTAGGCGCCTTTTTGGATGGTGCTGACGGGGAGTACGGCTTTTTGGTTGAGTGCGATGGCGTCGATGATTTTGGACATGGTGAGGCCGACAGCCCAGCCGGCGCCGCCTTTGAGGCGGATGACTTCGGCACCGCTGCCTTTGAGGCGTTCGTAGATTTTGGTGCGGAACTCGGTGTTATAGCCGGGGATTTGTGAGAGGGGGAATCCGGCGCAGGTGGCACTTGACCAGACGGGCACCATCGTATCGCCGTGTTCGCCGAGTACCTGCGCAATGACTTGCGTGGGGTGGAGATCGAGTTCGGAGGCGATGAGGGAGCTCAGGCGCGAGGTGTCGAGCATGGTGCCGAGGCCGATGACTTGGTCTGCGGGGAGCGCAAGCCTGTCGGCGGCGAGGCGGGTGAGGATGTCGACGGGGTTGGAGACGACAAAGAAGATGGCGTCCTTGCGGAAACCGGCTTCTGAAATACTGGCCAGTATTTGGAGGAAGAGCGAGACGTTGCGGTTGACGAGGTCGAGACGGCTTTCGTCGGGTTTACGGCGGAGGCCGGCGGTGATGATGAAGATGTCGCTGTCGGCCGCACGGGCGTAATCACCGGCGTAGATGTCTTGTCCGCCCGCGGCGGATGTGCCGTGGAGAAGGTCGAGCGCTTCGCCGGCAGCGAGGTCGGGATGGGCGTCGAGCATTTGGATTTCTGCGACGGTTCCCGCGCATTGAAGGGCAAAGGCGGTGTTGGAGCCGGTGCGGCCGGCGCCGATGATGGTTACTTTCATGATACTCTTACTCCTATGCGGTGGTTGAGTTTGTGAAGCTCCAACAGGAATCAATCGAGTTGGAAAGCGATAGTGACTGTTTCGTAATTGTCAAGAAATTCTGCGGAGAGGCCGCTGATGCGGGTGACGCTGCTGGCGGCGTTGAGGACCGATTGGTCGAAGAAACTATTGCCGGAGCTTTTAACGATGCGGGGATTGGAGACGCGTCCGGTTTTGTCGAGACGGATTTCAAGCGTGGCAACGAGGGACGCATCGGTCGGCTGATCCCATGCTTCATACATGACTTCGCGGATTCGATTGAAACAACGGCTGGCTTCGTTGGGGGCGATGATGTTTTCACGCCCGGGGCGATAGCCTTGGTTGAGGAGCTTTTGTATTTCAGCTTCACTCAGTTTCTTGGCTGTGGTTTGTTTGGTGGGATTGTACTTCTTGGTGGCGTCAGTCGCACTGATGCGGGTGCCTTTTTTGAATTCTTTTGGCTTGGTTGGTTCAGGCTGTTTTTCCGGCGGTTTAGGAGTCGGCGGTTTGGGGTCGGGTTTCTTCTCCGGTGGTTTGGGTGGTTCGACTGGTTTGGGGTCCGGCTTCTTCTCCGGCGGCTTGGGTTTTTCAATAGGGACAGTATCCTCCGGAATCGGCGGCGGAGGCGGTGGGGGCGGCGCGGGGATTTCTTTGGGCGGAGGAGGGGTGTCGGGCTCTTTGGTGTTCTCTTTTTCCTGCGGCTTATCGTCCGGTGGCGCGAGGTTTTCGTCAAGGACGAGGGTTGGGGTGAGGGGGATGATTATTTCTTGCCTGGGCTTTATCCATGTATGTATGAAGGCCGCGATGAGGAGCCCGACGAAGAGTGCGCCGTGAATGTAGAGCGAGTGGCGGGTGGACTGTTTGTAGAAGGAGTTCATTTGCGCTCGAGGTGCCTGATGAGTCCGCAGATGAGTTGGCCGGTCACGATGTAGCCGGTGGGGTGGAGCTTATCAATGGTATCGGCGGGTGTGTGCCAGTGGACGTTCTTGGGGCCGTAGTCGAAGTCGATGAGGTCGATGGCGGGATAGCCGAGGTCGAGGAAGGGCTGGTGGTCGTCGAGGATCTCGAAGGTGACGTCGCGAACGTAGCTTTGGAGGTTGGACTCACGGGCGGTTTGATGGAGGAGTTTGCGCAGGCGGGGTGTGGTGTTGGGCGGGACTTGGAGCTGGAAGTTTTGGTCGCCAATCATGTCGGCGAGAATCACGGCACTGATGCGGCGGCCTTGCTGTTTAAGGCTGACGGCGAGGTGGCGGCTGCCGTGGAGGCCGTCGGTGGGGGTGTAGGCGTAGTGGCACTCTTCTCCATCGAGGAAGGCGATGAGGATGTTGTGCTTGAGGCGCGGCGCAGCGGCGAGGACTCTGGCGAGTTCGAGCATAAGGCCGGTGGAGCTGCCGCCGTCGTTGGCGCCTTGGAAGTCGGCGGCGATTCCGGACTTGGTATCGTAGTGGGTGAGCAGGACGATCCATTCGTCGCCTGTGCCTTTGATTTCGCCGAGGACGTTGTGGAAGGTCTTGATGCCTTCAGGCGTGGGGCTTTGAAAAGGCACCATGCGCACGAAGCTGATGCCGGGGACAGTGGTTAGGTCTAGGTGAATGGCGTGCGCGGCCTTTTTGGCTTCCGGCGTGCCGGGGTTGCGCGGCGAGTGGGCTTTGACGAACTCGACCGTGCGGCGCAGGGCGTTGGAGCCGTTTTCCGCGGTGAAGTCGGGCGAGATGACGCGCGGGGAACCGGGCGCGCAACCTAACAAGCCCGCCAAGAGGAGGGCGGCGAAGAAAGGAATAACATGCGCGTTATTTATGGTGCCGGTAGTATGTTGCATAGCGTGAAACCTGCAACGGTTCGCACGGAAGAGAAAGAACAGGCTCGATGGAGGCGGGAACAGGCGGGGCGTCAATCGAGCTCAATGCCGAGGAGTATCAGGATGCGGTCGAGGTCGGCATTGTCGTAGAAGTCGATTTCGAGACAGCCTTTGCCGCGTTTGCCATTGGCGTGAGTGACGCCGGAGGTGAGGCGGATGGCGGTACCAAAATAGCGGTGCAGACGGTCGGAAAGGTCTTGGACATGCGCATGGGGCATATCAGGACGAGAGGTGCTGGCCTTGGGCTCCGGCTGTGCTTTACGCTTTTCGAGCAGACGTTCAAGCACGCGGACGGAGAGAGCCTCAGTAATGCACTTGCGGGCAAGGACGATCTGTTCTTCGGGGTCGGTGAGGCCAAGGAGGACTTTGGCGTGTCCAGTCGAGAGACGGCCATCGGCGACGAGCTGCTTGACTTCGTCGGGAAGGTCGAGCAGGCGCAGGGCGTTGGTCACGCCGGAGCGGGATTTGCCAACGCGCTCGGCGACGTCTTGCTGGGTGAGGCTGAATTTCTCGGCCAGCGTGCGGTAACCTTCGGCTTCTTCAATGACGTTAAGGTCTTGGCGCTGGATGTTCTCAATGATGGCGAGTTCGGCGGCCTTGCGGTCCTCGGCGTCGACGAGGATGATCGGCACTTGCGAGAGTTGTGCATTGATGGCTGCACGGAGACGGCGCTCGCCGCCGATGAGCTCATAGCTGGCGCCAGCGCGGCGGCACAGAAGCGGATTGATAATGCCGTGGGTCTTGATGGACTCGGTCAGCTCGGCGAGGGCCTCTTCGTCAAAGGTCTGGCGCGGCTGCCATGGCGAGCGTTGGATGTTGCCGACGGCGACGTGCAGAATGGCATCTTTGTTCAACGCGATGGATTGTTCGACAGGCATCGGCGCAGGTGCTGCAACAGGCGTTGCTGCGGGAGTTGCCGTTACGGGAGCTGTCGGTGCAGGCGCCACAGGTGCGGGCGTGCCGATGAGCGCGCCGAGTCCTTTGCCGAGTCCTTTGTGTTTATGGCGGGGCACGGCGGCAGGTGCAGGAGTCGCGGGTTTGACGGCTTTGGTCTTTGTTTTAGCTTTTTGCTTCTTCATGGATAGATTCCCGCGTAGTTGAGGCCTGTATTTTCGGGGAGGCCGAACATGATGTTCATGTTTTGCAGGGCGGAGCCGGCTTGGCCTTTCATCAAATTGTCGATGTAGGAGATGATGCGCAGACGGTTGACGCGCGTGTCAACGCTGACGACGAGATTGCAGAAGTTGGTGCCGCGGATGTTCTGCGTACCGACGGCGGCAGTGGAAGGCAGGACGCGGATAAAGGGGCTGTCTTTGTAAAAGTCCTTATAGATGGCAACGAGCTCTTCTTCCGTCATCGGCTTTTTGAGCGTGCCGTAAAGCGCGGACATGATGCCGCGGTTGACGGGGAAGACCTGCGCAGTAAAAGTGATGCGCACCTCTTCACCGGCGAGCAGGCCGAGTTCGCGTTCGACCTCGCATACATGCTGATGCCCGGCAAGTTTGTAAGCATTCATCTGCTCATAACGCGCGGGGTAGTGGAAGGTGGGGCTGACTTTCTTGCCGGCACCGGAGACGCCCGTTTTACAGTCGCAAATCAGGCTGAACGGCTCGACGATTTTAGCCGCGGCGGCGGGGGCAAGTCCGAGGATACAGCTGGCGGCGAAGCAGCCGGGATTGCCGACAATCTTAGAGGCGGCGATTTCAGCGCGGTGCAGTTCGGAAAGTCCGTAGGCGTTCGTGCCCAACAGCTCCGGTGCGGTATGCTTCGGTTCCTTGCCTTGACGGCGGGCATACTCGGCGTACGCTTCGGAAGTGGTGAAGCGGAAGTCACCGCTATAGTCAATCACCTTGGCGCCGTTGGCGAGTTCGCTCGCGGCCTGCTGCATGCCGACGCCATCGGGCGTGGCAAAGAAAACGACATCGGCCTTGACCTGCGCGGCGGGATCATCCGGCGCGAGAATCGGTAATTCGCAGAATCCGAGCAAGTGAGGGTACACATCGCAAATACGCTTCCCAACATCCTCACGGGCAATCAGCGTGATGATCTTGGCTTTAGGGTGACGTAAAAGTAATTCAATAATTCCAACGCCACCGTACCCGGTCGCGCCGACGATTTTTACAGTAATCATTTAAGGCTCCGCTTGTGAGCGGATAATATGCCTTTTTCTGCCCAAAGAGTCAAGCCTAGAGCGGTCAGCCGCGCGCAAAAAACCTCGCAGCAGTGCGTGTGCCAGCGGAGAAGGAAAACGAACGCGCAAGCGCGTCATGTTGTTCTTCAGAACGCAGGCGTCCTCGCCGGCACTCACAGTGAAATTGTTGAAGCCGACGAAATCGAAGAAGCCGCGTAGCAGGATGCGGCGCTTCCGGCGAAATCTATCCTCATCCTTTAGGAGCAGACCGGGTGCGAGCAGGTGACATTGTGTGTGTTTTTTGATGAGGCAGTGTATTTGATGTTGCATTTGATGGGGCTTTTTGATAAACTCCCTGCCTGCTTTCGATGGCGATTGTAGCTCAGTTGGTAGAGCTCCAGATTGTGGTTCTGGCTGTCGCGGGTTCGAGCCCCGTCAATCGCCCCAATTTTTGTTTATTATAGTGTTATTGGCGTGACAGCCTTTCGGGGTTTGTGGCCCGAAGAAAGACCCGTTATGCATGACCTTGAGCCTTCCAGTTTACCGAGCGACTTCTTGATTAAATATACGGAGTTGATTCAAGAGAACGGCTTTATTGATCCTCAGCTTTACCAGAAGTATAACGTGAAGCGGGGTTTGCGCAATGCTGACAGTACCGGCGTCTTGGTCGGTTTGACGCGGATCGGGCATGTGCATGGGTATATCATCGACGAGAATGAGAAGGTCTGCGTCGAGGGCAAGCAGTATTATCGCGGCATTGATGTGAATGCGTTGGTGGCCGGTTCCCAAGCGGAACAGCGCCCGGGATTTGAGGAGTGCGCCTATCTGTTGTTGTTTGGCCGTTTGCCGACTGCGAAGGAGCTGGGCGAGTGGAGCGATGTGCTGACGAAGTTCAGCTGTCTGCCGGATGCTGCCAAGGATGCGATTACCCGCTTCCCCGGACACGATGTGATGAACAGTCTCGCCCGCGCGGTGTTGTATAAGTACAATCTGGATCCAGATCCGAATGCGATGGCGTTATCGGAAGTGTTGCGCCAATGCATCGAGCTGATTGCGGTGTTCCCTACGATTGCGGTTTATTCCTATCAGACCCAACAGCACGCCTTCCACGGCAAGCCGTTGTATATCCGTGACCCGGAACAAGGGAAGAGCACGGCAGAGAATTTCCTTTTGATGCTGCGTGAGGATGGCAAGTATTCGCCGCTTGAGGCTGAACTGCTCGATCTCGCGCTGGTGTTGCATGCGGAGCATGGTGGCGGTAACAATTCCGCTTTCACGACGCATGTGGTGACTTCGGCATTTACTGACACCTATTCGGCCATCACGGCTGCGATTCTCTCGCTCAAAGGTTACCGCCACGGCGGCGCCAATCTGCGCGTGATGAACCAGATGGATGTGCTGAAGAAGAAGGTTTCCAACTGGGGTGATGAGAACGAGGTCGCCGAGTACCTCCGGAAGATTCTCCGCAAGGAAGAGGGCGACGGTACCGGTTTGATCTATGGATTGGGGCATGCGGTGTATACGCTGTCCGATCCGCGTTCGGTGCTCCTGCGTGAGAAAGCCCGCGAACTGGCTATCTCCAAGGGACGCGAAGATGAGTTCAAGCTCTATGAGATGATTGACCGCCTTGGCCCGCAGATTTTCAATGAGACGCGCGATAAGAAGCGTCCGCTGTGTTCCAACGTCGACTTCTACTCCGGCTTTGTTTACGATATGCTGAACATTCCGCTGGAGCTGTATACGCCGCTGTTTGCCATCTCGCGAGTCGTGGGCTGGTCGGCGCACCGTATCGAGGAGCTCATCAACGGCGGGCCAATTGTGCGCCCGGCATTTAAGGCCGTCGGCAACCGTTCGGCTTATGTCCCGCTGCCTGAGCGTAAAGTCTGAGCCAAATTGCCGATAGGCAAACAAAAAACGCGCGCTGCATTTCTGCAGACGCGCGTTTTTTCATGCTTAGTGGAGTGGGCTTTTAGTAGACTGTGGAGTCGTTTGTTAAGAAGCAAACCCATTCGCCCTCAGCGGCCAGTTCATCACCTACATAGGCCTTGCCTGCTTGTTTAACCAAGCGTGGGGTGGCCTTTTTGACAATGATTTCCATCCGTACTGTATCGCCGGGACGAACTTGGCGCCGGAACTTCACATTGTCGATAGAAGCCAGCAGAAAGGTTTGTCCGCGGTCATAAAGCCCGAACGCAACAAGTCCGCTACCGCCAACTTGCGCCATAGACTCGACCAGCAATACGCCCGGCACAACCGGGTATTGCGGGAAGTGTCCTTGAAAGAAGGAGCTGTTGTCGAGGGTGAACGTACGTTCGCCAACAACAAACTTTTCACTGCATTCGAGAATCCTATCTACAAAGAGGAAGGGCTCACGATGCGGAATCCAATCAGCAGGATTGCTGTCGGCCGGCGGGATAAACTTTTTATGCTTATTCTCAGACATGACTTGCCGTGGGCAGGGGTTAAGCGTTGATCTTTTTGAACGCCAGCACGCCGTTGTGTCCGCCAAACCCGAGGGAGGAGGAGAGCGCGGCGCGGACTTCGCCCTTTTGCACGATGTTCGGAACGATGTCCAGATCGCACTCCGGATCGGGCGTGACGTAGTTGATCGTGGGCGGGAACACGCCATCACGGATGGCGAGCGCGCAGATGACGGCTTCAATCGCACCGGCGGCGCCGAGCAAATGGCCCGTCATTGATTTGGTGGAGGACATCTTCACCCGGCGTGCCTCATCACCGAAGATCGCCTTGATGGCCTTGGTTTCCATCGGGTCGTTCAACGGGGTCGAGGTACCGTGGGCATTGACGTAGTCGATGTCTTCCGGCTTGAGATTGGCATCTTCCATTGCGCCGCGGATGGCCTCAATCGCGCCCTGGCCTTCCGGGTGCGGCGCGACAATGTGGTAAGCATCGGCAGAAGCACCATAACCGGCGACTTCGGCGTAGGTGCGGGCACCGCGTGCTCTGGCAAACTCTTCGGACTCCATGATCAGGATGCCAGCACCTTCGCCCATGATGAAGCCGTCGCGTTCTTTGTCGAACGGGCGGCAGGCCTTCTTGGGGTCGGGGTTAGTGGAGAGCGCGCGCATGACCTGGAATCCGCCCACGCAGTATTCGGTGATGGTGGATTCCGTGCCGCCTGCGACAACGATATCAGCACGGCCGGAGCGGATCAAGTCCAACGCCGCGCCGATGGCATCAGTGCCGGAGGCACAGGCGGTCACAACGGTCAACGCCGGGCCGCGTGCATTCAAGGCAATGGAGACATTGCCGGCGGCTTCGTTGGCGATGATTTGCGGAACGGTCATAGGGGAGAGGCGGTCAGGACCTTTTTCAAGGAGGATTTGATTGGCTTCGCCATCAATTTCCTTACCGCCTATGCCGTTGCCGAGCACCACGGCGATGCGAGTGGGGTTCAGGCCTTCTTTACCTTCGAGGCCTGCGTCGGCCCAAGCTTGCTTGGCGGCGGCGACTGCATATTGGGTGAAGAGCGCCATGCGACGGGCTTCTTTCCTGTCGAGGCCGAATGCCACAGGGTCGAAGTTTTTGACTTCCGCCGCAATCTTGACTGTCAGGCGGGAAGTGTCGAACTTGGTGATCATGTCGATGCCGCAGACGCCTGCTTGGATATTCCTCCAGAACTCATCCACAGTGTTGCCAATCGGGGTGATGACTCCGAGACCGGTAATAACAGCACGCTTAGTATTCATTTTCATATCCTTTATCAAAAGTTATTCAATCATGCCCCGTGTCCAATCACAACGCGAATCGGCTGGCACTCGGGGCAATGGGTTATTTGGTCCAGACCAGTTCAATACCGCCAACCAGCAGGCCGGCGCCGAATGCCACGAGCAAGAGGCGGTCGCCCGCTTTCAGCTTGCCTTGGCGCGCGCATTGGTCGAGGGCGATGGGCACCGTTGCGGAGGAAGTATTGGCCGTTTCTTCAATGTTGACGAAGAAGCGGGACTGTTCGACTTCCATCCGGCGGGCGGTAGCCTCGATGATGCGGATATTGGCTTGGTGAGGAATGACAATATCGATGTCGCCCAGCTTTGAACCATTGAGTTCCAGCGTCTTAACGATGGTTTCTTCCATCGCCTTGACGGCAAAATTGAACACCGCGCGGCCTTGCATCTCCAACGGACTCAGCGGATAGGGCGTGCCATCGGGTTGGAGAACAGATCCGCCCTTGCGGCAGAGAGACATTGCGCCGGAGCCATCCGTGCGGAAGTAGGACTTGAGCAATCCGCCGGGTTGATCGGCCGAAGCTTTCAGCACAACCGCGCCGCCACCATCGCCAAAAAGCGGGGCAGTATTACGGTCGCTCCAGTCCACGATGCGGGAAATCGTCTCGCCGCAGACCACGAGGGCAGGGCGGGGATCGTTTTGCATCATGCCGCGGGCGATGTCCAGCGCCGTGACGAAGCCCGTGCATCCGGCGGAAATATCGAATGCCAGGGCATTTTTCGCGCCGATTGCGTCTTGGACGATGCAGGCTGTCGCAGGAAATGCAATGTAATCCGGCGAGGAGGTTGCCAGCACGATCAAGCCGAGTTCTTCGGGTTTGACGTTGGCATCTGCTAAAGCGATCTGTGCGGCTTTGATACCGAGGGTCGAGGCGGATTCGTCATCGGCGGCCAGATGGCGCGCGCGGATCCCGGTGTGGGAGACGATCCACTCATCAGAAGTATCAATCTTTTTGGCCAGTTCTTCGTTGGTCATGACCCGCTTGGGCAGGTAAGACCCGGTTCCGGCGACATGGATAAACATACTTTTCCTCTTGTAAGTTAGAGCTGAAAAGAATACCACAAATTGGGGGCAAAGGCAAAAAGAAACGCCCTTTGAGCCGACTTTAAACGGGTGCTTGAGGCCCGGTTAAATGGCTATTTACGGCCTTTTTTGCGCGAGGATTTCGGATCCTGCACAATAAAAGACGCCTTAGCCAGCTGCTCCGGAGTAATCAGTCCAACGTCGTCTTCAGCCGCTGCCTCTTCTACGGGAACAGGCACCGGCACCGGCGGTTTGGCTTCGGCTTCGACTACGGCCGGGGCAGTCACGACAATCAGATCGCGTAGCTTTTGCCTCAGCTCCAGCAAGCCAGGAAAGTCGTCGCTGATTGTGGAGACCTGTATTGGGTTCACGCCGGTTTCTTTGATAAAGCGCGGGAGATTCTCCAGTGCGGCATCCTCGTCCATCTTATTCGCCAACACCAAGAACGGACGCCCCAACAGCTCCGGGTTATACTGCTCAATCTCGCTCGTAAGGATGCGGTAATCGTCCCACGGGTTACGGTTGTCGGTTCCCGCCATGTCGATAACATAAAGCAAAATGCGGGCACGGGCGATGTGTTTCAAGAACGCCGTGCCGAGGCCGACGCCGTTGGCCGCGCCTTCGATGATTCCCGGCACGTCCGCAATCCGCAGCTGCACATTGTCAGGATAAATCACCGTGCCCACGATTGGATTTAACGTGGTAAAAGGATAAGAGCCGACTTTCGGCTTGGCGGCGCTCAATGCCGCCAACAGTGAAGACTTGCCTGCGTTCGGGAATCCCAGCAAACCCGCATCAGCAATGGTCTTCAATTCAAAACGCGCACGAAACTCCATGCCGGGCAAGCCGGGGATTGCACGCTCGGGCGCTTGATTGACGGAGGATTTAAAGTGTACGTTGCCCCAGCCACCGCGTCCGCCTTGGGCAATCAATGCCTCTTGACCGTCCTCCAGCACTTCGGCCAGAAATGCTCCTGTCTGCAGATCATAGACCTCGGTGCCGCAAGGGACCTTGACGATCAAATCTTTGCCGTTACGCCCGTGCATCTTCTGTCCGCGTCCGTTCACGCCATCTTCGGCCCATGCGCGTGGAGCATAGTAAAGGGCAATCAGCGAGTCGGTGTCATGATCGGCGCGGATAATCACACTGCCGCCAATCCCACCGTCGCCGCCATCGGGGCCGCCCTCCGGTACGCAAGCCTCGCGGCGGAAGCTGGAACAGCCGTCGCCGCCTTTGCCGGCCTTGACTTCAACAGAGACAGAATCAATAAATGTACGGGTTTTCATGCTAAGCGGGAAGGGACAATGTGTAGAGACAAAAAAAGCGCAGACTCGACGCCCGCGCTTTCTTCATGTGTATCTGCGGGGCGTTACGCCTGCGGAACAACAGTTGCGACAGCACCTTCCTTGATGAACTTGACGGCGCCGTCAGCCAATGCAAAGAGAGTGAAGTCACGGCCGATGCCGACATTCTTACCGGGCTTGATCTTCGTACCGCGCTGGCGGACGATGATGGTGCCGGCCTTGATGATTTGGCCATCGTAACGTTTGACGCCCAAGCGCTTGGATTGGCTGTCGCGTCCGTTATTTGTGCTGCCTGCCATTTTCTATACTCCTTAAATTAGGCGATTGACGAAACCTTGGCAACAGTCAACTCCTGACGGTGCCCGATGCGGCGTTCGTAGCCTTTGCGGCGTTTTTTCTTAAAGTTGATGAGCTTCGGGCCGCGCTTGTGGCCGATGATGTTCAGAACCACCTTCGCGCCGACGACGGTGGGCATGCCAATCTTCAACTCGGTACCGTTGGAAAGTGCCATGACTTCGTCAATGGTCACATCCTTGCCGGCCTCAACATCAAGCCGCTCAATCTCGATAATCTGTCCCAAACTCACGCGGTATTGTTTGCCGCCGGTTTGAATCACTGCGTATGCGTCCATGGGATTCTTTCTTCCTGCTTCTGTAACTGCAAATAAGGGCGATACTATACACTTTCGGCGTGCTATTGTCAAACATTACTTCACACACCCCGCAGAAAATTCACAAACACGTACTACCGGACCCCATCTGCCCATCCACCCTCGTTATTTCCACTCCATCCATCCCCTAAACCACCTATTCCTTACTAGGACACCATTCCACAATCACGTCCGATCGGGAGACTACTTTTGGTTATCATCTGAACCGGACACATATATCTACGTTCCGCGGGCTTGCAAGCCCACACTTCGGGGCTTACAACCCCACAACTGAAGGCTTGCAAGCCTCCAACCGTGGGCTTCGAACCCCACATTTGTGGGCTTGCAAGCCCACAAACTGCAGACGGGCGATATGGAGGCCGGCAGCAGCCGCTTTGGAATAGGGAAATTTGTGCTACCTATTTTTGGACGAAGTATTGGCGCTTCCGTTTATTGTCGGAGGAAGTGAAGCATACGCCGTTGCGGTTTGGTTCGGTGTATGATGGATTGCAGTCGGTGGTTTTGGCCAAGGCGGTGATGGAGTCGGCGAATACGATGAGGGCGGTGAGCTTTGAACCAGGCGCGTTTGAGGTGTGAACACTTTGGCTGTAAATATGCATTGGTTTGTTTTGCGCCTTATGCTTGACAATGGGGAGCATAAATAAGATAATGCGCCCGTTCGGTGTGTGGGCAACTTTGAAGAAAGGGGAACGCGGATGCAGGGACGAAATCGTTCAGCCGGAATATGGGTGATTCTTGTGCTGCTCGTGCTGTTGGGAGCTTTGGTGCAGGTGGCTTTCCTGTACTGCTTCAATACGGACGAACCTGCCTCAGAGCCCGTTGCCGGAGAGGAGACCGAGGCTGCTATTGAGGTCGCTTCGCCGAAGAAGAGCAGTTCATGGCGTTTGTTTGGCGGCGGCGAAAAGAAGAGCAAGCCCAGCGCCCGACCAGCCGAGGTGGATGTGTTGGATTTACTACGCCGTGCTGACACTGCCGTCAAGGGCGGTTATGCCGCAACGGCGATTCAATATTACACCGCAGCCTCAGAGGCCGGTAATGCCGATGCTGATTTCCGTTTGGGGATGCTGCATGCCAGTGCCGGGCGTTTGGTTGAGGCGGAGGCTTGCTGGAAGCTTGCCGTTGAGCGTGGCAGTCCGGATGCTGCGGCGAAGCTGAAGGAGCTCGCACTTGCAGATGCCGCCGAGAAAGCTAAGCGTGATGCTGCGGCTATTGCAGAGCGTGATGCCCGCGCGGCTCAGCAGAAGCTGCGTGCGCAGGAGGAGGTGCGCAAAAGAAACCGCGAGGAGTTTATCCGGCAGAAACAAGCGATGCCCGGTGGCGTGCCCGAGATTTTTGCCACGCAGTACATCATTCCATTTGTCTGGCGGCAAGAGAAAGAGTTTTTTGAAAGGTTAGGTTTTAACAAGTTAGAATTAGTTCATGTGCAGGCGGTGGAGAATCCGGATGGCTCCGATGCGTTCACATGTGTGTTTGTGCCGGTGGGCGGGGACGATAAATTTGTACGCTTGGTCAGTCGTTCCGTTGCCGATATCCTCGGTGCTGAAGCTACGGCGGACGTTTGGCCCGCGCCGCTTGAAGCAGGCCCGGAAATCACGGCGAAGCTTAATCGTTTGCAGACGGGAGTCGGTGCACCGGCAGTCGCCGCATGGGACCCTCTCGTCACAGAGGCCGATGCCGAACGTTTGACAACGTTACGTGAGGTGCTCTGGAAAAAGACGGTTGTCAAGCCCGAGCCGGTTGCCGCGCCAACTGATCAGGGCTGGAAGTTTGAAGTCACTGCTACACGAAAACTCGCTAATGGGCAGTGGGAGCTTGCGGATGTGACGGCTCGCCTGAATGATTGGCGTACGCCGCCGCTTTATTCCGAACGTCAATTGCTGGCACGTCAAGCTGCGCAACAAGATTTGGATGAAGAGCGTATCAAAGATGCTGTGCGCAATTGCCTGAAACTCCAGCAGGAGTACGCCGTCGAAGTAGAAAAATGCCGCGCGGCGTATTCTCAATGGATCGATGCCGCTGTTGCAGTCGCGTCTTTGAACAAACAGCGCAAGGCCTCCTCGCACAACAGAGGGGGTGGATGGAGTGGCAGTGGTAATGATGCTGTGAGCCAGATTGGGCGCCTTTTGCAGGAGAAGGGAACGGCGCAGCAAAACCTAGACGCCGCCACGCGGGAGTACGAGAGCTATGATAAAATGCCTTTCTCCGATGCGCGAAGTGAGGCGTTGAAGCGGAAAACACAAGCTCAAAAGGACGTCGAATCCGCCGATGCTCGCGCTCAAAGGGCGATGGACAATTTGTATCGTAACGAGGCGTACGCAAAAGCTCAATACCAAACATCGCAAGCCGCAATCAAACAGTCGGTTGCAAACATGCTGCGGGCATTAGAGCTTGAGTCAGCGCCGCCTGTTCAAAATTAAACATTCTTGTGCGATACCGGCTCCTTGCTTAGTTTATTTCAATAACTCAGCGGGAGCCGGTTTGTTTGTGCCGCGGACTTACCTGATACATTTATTCACCGCTCCCGTCAGGCAACCCCTTCGCGCCTAATACCCGTATAAATCCCGTCGCTGACGTACCCTGAAACAGCCGTATATGGAGACGGATTTTTAAATAATCGTATCTTTTAAAAGAAACATGTTGACTTGCTGTCGGTGGAGATGATATACTGACACCTGTATCTGCAAAAAGAATCGTTTGGATGTTTATGACAACTTGCTTGACTTTGAAACAACGCGCCCGTTATTTACAGGCTGACACGGAGACACCGATCAGCCTTTATTTGAAGCAAGGATCCGGCTTGCTTTTGGAAAGTGCCGAGGTCGATGGCCGTTGGGGGCGTTACAGCCTGTTGGCTGATGATTACTTATTATTGATGCATTGCCGCGGCGGCAAGCTGGTGTTGACTGTCAAAGAATCCCGTTTTGATTGTCTGAAGCAGTTTGAGGGAATGGATTATTTGGAAGGGTTGCGGGCTCTGCTGGCTTTCATACAGGTCACGCCGCCGGAAAATATGCCCAATCTGCCACCCATCACGCGCGGGGTTTATGGTTATCTTGGCTATGGCATTGCAGGTTTGTGTTTGCCGCGGCTGGCAAAGACACTGCTTCCGGAGGAGGCTGAGGCATGCTTGGTGATTCCGGGCCGCATTTTGCTGTTTGATCATTTGTATAACCGGTTGGTGGAAATTACGTATCACGATGATTTTCCTACGCCTAATGATGAATCCTGCGTGCATCCTCCTGCCGCATTCAAATGTAACATGGCTGAGATGATTCAGCATCCCGACCGTGAGCAGTATGTGAAACAAGTTCACGACTTGCAGGAGCAGTTGGTTGCGGGGGAAGGTATTCAAGCGGTTCTGTCGCTGCACCGTCAGGCTCCGTTTAGCGGCAGCTCTTTTACGCTCTACCGCAGTTTGCGTCAGCGTAACCCGTCGCCGTATATGTTCTACTTCGATTTTGACGACATCCATCTGCTGGGTAGTTCACCGGAGTTGAATATCCGGTGTGCGGCTAATCAGCTTTACCTGTCGCCGATTGCCGGGACTCGGAAACGCGGGAAGACTGAGGAGGAAGATTCTGCTTTGGCGACTGAGCTGTTGGAGGATCCCAAGGAGCGGGCTGAGCATGTGATGTTGGTGGATCTAGGTCGGAATGACCTTGGGAGGATTGCGCGAAGTAACACGTTGAAGGTTGAACGCTTGATGGAGGTGCAGCGGTTTTCGCATGTGATGCATCTGACTTCGCGGCTGAGCGCTATTTTGACGCCTGAGTGTGATGCGGTGGATGTGATTAAGGCGACATTCCCTGCTGGAACAGTCAGCGGTGCGCCGAAGGTGCGGGCGATTGAAATGGTGGCCGAATGTGAACAGCGTCCCCGCGGACCGTATGCCGGATGTATCGGCTGGATTGGGCTGGATAAGGATGCAGTGAATATGGACTTGGGGATTACAATCCGCAGTCTATGGGTGCGCGATGGGCTGATTCATTGGCAGGCGGGTGCGGGAATTACGTGTGATTCGGTGCCGGAGAAAGAGTACGACGAGTGTCAAAATAAAGCTGCGATTATTGCCTCAATCTTGCAGCAAGGAGAAGAAAATGTTTCTGTTTATCGATAATTACGATTCGTTCACTTACAATCTGATTCAAGCCTTTCAAACTCTCGGTGAGGAGCCTGTTGTTGTTTATAACGATGATCCCCGCTTGTTGGATTATGCAACAGACCCTGCGTTGCAAGCTGTCTGCATCGGGCCGGGGCCAAGCCATCCGTTGAACAGCGGTTACTGCTTGGAGTTTCTCAAGCGGCTTAATCCGGAAGTGCCGGTATTGGGCGTTTGCCTAGGGCATCAGATACTGGGACTGTTTGCAGGCGGTGAAGTGAAGCGCGCGCCCCAGCCCTATCATGGCAAGGCATCTGATATCGTTCATGATGGCGAGGGAATCTTCCACGGCTTGCCGAATCCGTTGCGTGTCGGGCGGTATCACTCGCTGGTTGTCAAAGAGCATGAGGCCTACTCGGTTATGGCGCGTGCGCCGGAGGGTGAAGTGATGGCGTTGCGGTATAACGACCGTCCGTGGGTTGGCGTACAGTTCCACCCGGAATCCATTTTGACACCGGATGGGGCTTTGCTATTGGCTAACTTCCCTGGGCATATTCTGCCGGATGCCAGTCTTGCGCTACGGATGAAGAATGTGCTCAACACGCTGGCGGATGGGAAGGACCTGACTCCGTCAATGGCCAACTTTGCATTTGATGCGCTGATGGACGGGCGCTTGCCACCTGTGCAAGCAGGGTCATTACTGATGGGCTTGCGCCTGAAAGGCGAGACTCCTATTGAATTGGCACAGGCGGCGCGAGCGGCGTTGGCGCGGGCGGTACGTTTGGATGCGGCGGTCGGTACGGCAATTGATATTGTCGGGACAGGCGGTGATGGACGCGACTCGTTCAACTGCTCGACGGCCACGGCGTTGACGCTGGCCGGAATGGGATACCCGGTTGTCAAACATGGCAATCGTGCAATTACGTCGGTCTGCGGCAGTGCTGATGTATTGGAACGCTTGGGTATTCCGATCAACATCCCTGCGACGGCGGTTCCTGCTGAAGTGGCACGGACAAACTTCGCATTTTTGTTTGCACCGCATTATCACCCCGCCTTCCGCAATATTGAGCCTGTCCGCAAAGACGTAGGGTTCAGAACGCTCTTCAACTTATTAGGGCCGTTAATCAACCCGGCGCGTCCGGCGTATTTGCTGCTGGGAGTTGCGCGTGAAAATCTGCTAGAGTTGATGTCTGAAACGTTGGCGGCATCGGCAGTCCGGCGTGCCGCAGTTGTTTGCGGTGCGGGAGGATATGATGAAGTATCGCCTCTAGGCGTCTCAAAACTCATTTTGGTACGCGATGGCGTATGCGAAGCTATGGAGATTGACCCGGCTGAGTTTGGCATCGCTCCATGCGCGGAAAAAGACCTCCAAATTGAATCTGCCGCACATGGTGAAGCCGTCCTGCGTGAATTATTGAACGGTGGCGGCTCTGCAGCAATGCGTGATATGCTGACTTTGAATGTTGCTGTTGCGCTTTACTTGTTGAACGAAAATATGCCGCTTGCCGTTTGTATGGCAAAGGCGCGCGAAGCCATCGCCTCCGGTGCCGGCAGAAAGTTGATCCCCCATGCAGCTTGAACGTTTTCGTATTGCCAAGCAGCCCGAACTGGATAGTTTGCGGTTGCATCCGCCAATTGCGCTTTATGGCGGTCAACGTCCGAAATTTATTGGGCGGCGGGGAGGGCGGTTGCAAATCATCGCCGAGTATAAACGTGCTTCGCCTTCACAAGGCATCATTGATGATACACGGTCACCGGAGGAGGTTGCCGCAATCTATACAAAGGGTGGGGCGAGTGCCATTTCTGTCCTGACAGAGCGGAAGTATTTTGACGGACGTCTCTCGTATTTAGACTGTGTCCGTTCAGTTTCACCATTGCCGTTGTTGCGAAAGGATTTCATTTTTGATGAACTGCAAGTTTGTGCAACGGCGGCAACACCGGCTTCGGCTTTATTGTTGATGGTGGCACTTTCGCCCGAGCCGGAAGACCTTCGGCACTTGCGTGAGACGGCGGAATCTTTCGGAATTCAAGCGGTGGTTGAAGTTGGAAATGAAGAGGAGCTTGCCCGCGCCCGTGATTCAGGAGCCAGGATCATTCAGGTCAACAATCGCAACCTTGAGACTTTGAAGGTTGATACTACGGTCACCCGCCGTTTGATTGTTCAACGGCATTCAAATGAAGTCTGGATTGCCGCTAGCGGTCTGACCAGTACGGAAGGTCTGGATGAGTATGACGCATTGCTGATTGGAACAGCCCTGATGAACAATCCGGATCCATTATCATTTTTGAAGAGGCTTTGTCATGTTGATTAAAGTCTGTGGTATTACACGGCAAGAAGATGCCGATGTTTTGGAGCGGCTGGGCGTTGACCTTTGCGGATTTGTCTTTGCGCCGGCAAGTCCGCGCTATCTCGCTCCCGAACAAGCGGCCTGCATTCGTACGCAACGGTGCCGCCGGGTAGGCGTTTTTATGACACAGGATCCGAATGAAATTAAACGCACGATGGAAGTTGCAGGTTTGGATTTTGCCCAACTGCACAATGGACAAAGTGATGAGGTTTGCGAGGCGATCGGTGCTGACCGTGTGATACGTGTTTACTTCCCTGCACAGCAAACGGTACACCCTTCACACGCTGCCTTTGCATTGCTGGACACAGGATGCGGCTGCGGTAAAACATTTGATTGGCGCGTGTTGCAGGAGTTCAAATCTCCCATCCCTTACTTTGTGGCCGGGGGATTGAATGCGGCAAACATTGGAACATTGTTTGAACATTGCCGCCCGGATGGCATTGATCTCAATTCAGGGGTTGAGCTGAGTCCCGGGATTAAATCTGAAACGTTGATTGCAGAGGTAAAAGGATTAGTATGAAAAAAGGTTATTTTGGCGATTATGGCGGGTGTTTTGTGCCGGAGGTATTGATTCCCGCCTTAAAAGAGTTGGAAGAGGCAATTGATCGGATACTGCCGTCAGAAAGCTTTCAACAGACATTGGATGATTTGCTGCGTAATTATGCCGGACGTGAAACGCCGCTGACATTCTGTCCGACATTGTCCAAACGGCTTGGGTTCAATCTGTATCTCAAGCGCGAGGATTTGCTGCATACCGGCGCACACAAGATCAACAATACGCTGGGGCAAGCTCTGCTGGCAAAGCAAATGGGCAAGACCGCGCTGTTGGCGGAAACAGGCGCAGGACAGCATGGCGTTGCCACTGCGGCGGCTGCGGCACGGTTGGGCTTGAAGTGCAAAATCTTCATGGGCGCAGAAGATGTAGTGCGTCAGGCAGCCAACGTGCGGCGGATGAAAATGCTGGCGGCTGAGGTCATTCCTGTGGAAAGCGGATCACAGACATTGAAAGACGCGATTAATGCGGCTTTGCGGGCATGGGTCAGCGAGCAGGAGACCACGCACTATTGTTTCGGCACTGCAGCGGGGCCGCATCCGTTCCCGACGCTGGTGCGGGATTTTCAAGCGGTAATCGGGCGTGAGACGCGTCAGCAGATGCTGGAGAAGACAGGGCGTTTGCCGGATGTCGTGATCGCTGCGGTTGGCGGTGGATCAAATGCGATTGGCATGTTCCATCCGTTTGTTGATGATCCGTCTGTACGCATTGTCGGTGTTGAGGCGGGGGGCAACGGCAAGCCCGGATGTTATCATTCGGCAGCTCTCACGCGCGGAACGCCCGGTGTTTTGCATGGCGAGTATACGTTGCTGTTGCAATCAAAAGACGGACAGATTGAACCATCGCATTCGGTTTCTGCGGGGCTTGACTATCCGGGCGTTGGCCCTGAACATGCCATGCTGCAAGCAAATAGGCGTGTTGAATACCATGCCGTGATTGACAGCCAAGCGTTGAATGCATTCCAGGCATTGTGCCGGGAAGAGGGTATTTTGCCTGCACTCGAATCTTCGCATGCGTTGGCGTGGGTGTTGGATAATCCGGAGCTGCTGCCTAAAGGTGGCAATGTTGTTGTTAATTTATCCGGCCGCGGCGATAAGGATATGGATATTATTCAGAAGGAGCTTGGCATATGAAACTTGTACCCTTTATTACAGCAGGATTTCCTACGGTTGATGGATTTTGGAAGAGTCTGAGGGAATTGGATGAGGGTGGTGCTGAAGTCATTGAGATTGGCGTACCGTTCTCTGATCCGGTTGCCGATGGTCCGGTGATTGAAGCAGCATCTATTCGGGCTTTGGAGAATGGTATCACGCTAGAGTATATCGTTGAAGAGCTCCGCAAACGAAAAGGGCAATATACTGCCAAGCTTGCGCTGATGGGGTATATGAATCCCTTTTTGCAGTACGGTTTTGAACGTCTCGCAACTGCCTGTAAAGAGGCAGGTGTCTATAGTTTGATTATTCCGGATTTACCGCTGGATGAAGATGCGGCCTATCGCTCTATCTTAAAGGAGCAGGGCGTGCATCTCATTCCGCTGATTGCACCAAACACGCCGGACGAGCGGATGCAGGCCTATTCGGATGTTGCAGGCGGCTATGCCTATATTGTTTCAGCCCTTGGTGTAACGGGCGTACGCGATACGCTGCCGCCTCAGGCGATTGAAACCATCCGCCGAGCCCGCAAGCATTTCAAGCTGCCGCTGGCGCTTGGATTCGGTCTGTCCTCGCCCGATCAGCTGGCAGGTATAGCAAAAGCAGACCTGCCCGACATGATCATCTTCGGCAGCGCGCTTGCCAAGCATCTCGATGAAGGACGCTCGGCGGCTGAGTTTATGCAACGGTGGCAGGGCGTCCGCGATTAGCGGCCGCGCACCTCTACTAATTCATTCGACAGCAATGTCAGGCAAAAGCTCACACGGAGACGCGGAGGCGCCGAGAGAAACTGACACAGTTGTTGGGTAGAGCTATGAAGATGCCTGTGGCACTTTCGCCGAAACCGCCGCACCGCGTTTAGCCCCATCCTCCTCTTCTCCTCTCTCTCGCTTATTACTTATCACCTCTTACTTACTACTTTCTCCCTTCTCTTCACCGACAACCCCACCCCCACTCTCCAAAATAAAGAGGCGCGGTTGTCTCCGCGCCTCTTTCCGCTTTATATCTTTATAGCGTATTAATCAAAACAACTCCTCCAACGATGGAATGGTATTGGTGAAAGCCGGGGGCGCGGGAATGAGGCCAGGCGGATCACTGCTTGCGGGTGTCGCAAAAATACACGGATCCAACAGACGCGCAAATGCAAGGAGGTCAGCATCATTGCAAAAGACTTTTGATTTTGTCGAATAAGCGCGACATCGTCGAGGGAGGCTTAGGAATGATGAAGGGATCATCATCAATCAAGTCTATCGCATCCAGACGGTCTAGCAATGCCTGACGCTTAGCAGATGTTTTGTAGGCTGGATTGATCTGCTGTAAAAACGCATCCGCTTTATATCGCAATGAACCATCTACCTCAAAATCAACATAATCATGTAAAACATTTCGAACCGCTGCCTGTTTGGCAGAATCAAATTGGCTATATCTCTTTCGCATAACGAGAAAAAACAAATTCCGTCTTGATTCATCATTAAGATCGGGACGTGATAGAATCTTGCCCCAGACATAATCGTAAAACTCAACCGGGGGCAAGCACATAGAATACGCTACCTCAAAAGCAACATAGGGCATGTTATCTTCCACCGCAGTCTTTAGCAATTGAATTGTTTCTGCATTATGATACCAAGGAATAATTACATTCAAATTTACATTGCAGGCATGTATCAATTCATCAAGATCTTCACGGTTAAGGCCGTCACGGATTTCTGAATCCGTGATAACCTGAGTCAGGTTTGTGGGATCTGTAATCAATTGACGCAGTATTTTATTTACTTGTTCTGTAATTTGCTCAGCTGTCAATTGATAGGCATTCGTTAAAAGATTGGCTTGGTCTACGCTGGAAAATTTTTTGCTCAAGTCAATGTTATCGCCTTGAGTCGAAAAGAACCCCTCCAGTAAGATATCTTGCCAGCATTCATCTGTTTGAGCACCTTGCGAATTGCTTCCAAATGCCAATATCCCGCAAAACAAGCTTAAGCCCAGCATAATTGTTCTTTTCATGATTTCTCCTTTTCATCGATGTTGTGGTGAACGGTTCATGTCCGACAACCCAGTTGCAGCGTCCCCCAAGATCTTCTTTTCTCTTCTTCGTGTGACGGGATCACGATACCAAATCATCCCTTTAACTCGTCCTGCTGAAATGTCGACGGGGCTTTCCACTTGAACCCCATACATAAGCAATCGCTGCATCAACACATTCTGAGTTAGAGGTGGAGCATAATATCCGGGTGACTCACCTCCACTCCAATCACTAGGTAAATTTTCTTTTCGAATTTTGGGATTTGCTACGTTGCTATATGTATAAATATCTACCAGTCCACAAGCATGTCCTAGCTCATGTGCCAAATCGTCCTCACCACTGGTGTCTGTCAAAACCAACCCGTCTAATGCTGTATTACTATTATTCCCATGTATATGCATGGCAACCGGGGAGCGTCCCTTTTTTACAGTGAACGTATCAATACAATATATTTCGATTCCCCCAGTCGCCGATGCTTGAGAAGTTAATTCAGCAAGTGCCTCTCCCTCACCCTCTTCGGCGGAAATCTTCAAAAGATATTGCTTCTTTTTGATAAACTTTGTTTCTTGTACAACAAAACTCATCCCAACCTGTTTATAGATTTCATTGGCGCGTCTCAACATTGAGGAGAGCCGAAGCGTCGGTTTGGCAAAACGCCCATCATTGTCACAAACAATATAAACAAACACTTTTGTAACCGTTGGAGTTAAGACCGTGCCTTCAAAATACGGCTTAGGCTCAAGATCTAATCCTTCAACATCGGCTTCAAGTTTGAACTTGCCCACCTCCAATCCTTTGACCTCCACACGTCGTCCTTTCGTAGTCTCCGCTCCACCTGTAAATGATATTTTATCAGAACCTTCAGCAATACGCCACGTTATCTTCTCATCGTCCAATAATTCTTGAGGTTCTATCATAATTTGGTATTGTGCCGTGCCATTCAAAACAACTCCACACGGATTATAAACAATTCCATTTGCGTCTTGTTCATTTGTGATGGGTTCGGCGAGGATTGAAATAGCAGTAAAATCAAGCGTATCACTGGCACGAAACATCGTGTCGAGATCATCGCTGGAATTGTAGTGAAAACTAATCGTGCCATTTCCTGGTTCATCGCAAACGAATTTCATCTCAACCGTATAATGGGGTTCTCTGATATATTGGGCACACCACTCTTCTGAAAAGTTAAAAAAGCTGACTCCTGGATTTTGAAACAGCATTTGGAAAGCCCCACTTCCGAGAGGGCGGGCATACAGCGTTCCTTTAGGGCCGCTCAACGAAATGCTTACGCTGCCACCGGCGGGCAACTCCGATGTCCGCAAATGTAAGAGGTTGGCGGTGTTTGGATCTGCCATTATCATCCAACGGTTGGTTTTAGCTAGAGTGGTTTCCACATCAAAGTCTGTAATCGTCTCATCATGGTTTTGGTCTGCGATCCATTGAGCCCGTACCGCGGTGAAGTAGAGCGTGTCACCGGCTTGGAATCCATAATCCTTTGAGCTGCTGTATTTAAACTTAATCTCGCCATCTCCCGGCTCATCGCAAACCAACAGGAAATAAGCTGAACTCCACCAAGGACTTGGATTATACAACGATTGCCAATCATAGCTGGAGCATGTGTAGGAATTGGTTGATGTACACAGCACCTCATAGTTCATCGTTTCGAGATTGAAGACATAAACGGTTCCTTTCACGCCGTATAAAGAGACCTCTATCTCGGCAGCGTCATCATACTGGAGCATGCATGAGTCCAGCTCAAAAACACCCTCCTTTCCGGTTTGAACCATCCAGCGCTCATCGGCCCGAATAGTATACCATTCCTCAAAATCATCGCAATACCCATCGTGGTCATAATCTGCAACCCATTTGCCACCAATCGTTGAAAAGTTTTGATTAAAGCCAGCGGATATATAAGGGTCACCGGAATCAATGAACGAACCAAAATCCACATATCCCGGACCAAAATCAAGGCATCTCAGATTATAACGTGCCATGGCCACACCTGTCTTATCATGAGGCCGTCCATAATCACTCCACCAATAATCCGCATACCAAATATGCATTGGCCCATATGGATATTCCTCTGGTGAAAACATCAAATGCTTCCCTCCAGAATCAAAGAGGGTATAACTGTCATAGTAATTACCATAAGCACACGTTGAAACAACATAGGCCCAGTCAAATTTTGTCCGAAGATAAGCATCAACCTCATTAACCGAATCCCGGCCAACTCCCACAAACCAACCATAACAATAACCACCGCCATTGTCAGCTGCCAGAATGTTATCACGAATGTGAACACGTTCTTCCACCGTCTTATTGCCTCCTAAGACCGGTAGCAGATCCGTTCCAATGACGGTGAATTTCGCATAGTGAATTTCTTGGTGATGGTTGACGGAAAAAGCCACCCTCTTTTCAAATGGATATCCGCTTGCACGGATACCCTCCACATAGACCGCATGAGTGCCGCTACCCGTAAGCGCTGTCAAGGGGCGGGTGCCTTTGGCATCTTCCCACAACCGTAAACCTTTATCACAATAGAAAACTGAGGCAGAGGGTGTGCCCCCGCCATGCTCGGGACATGCACAGCATTTTCCGGACTCTACTGCCGGCACGGCAATATCTAATCTTACGAACTCTCTCTTGAATTTAAACTCTGCCACATAATTGCCCAAAAAGATATATTTGGACCCTGGATTGGGATTGTTAGGATCTTCTGAAGGAGAACCGGGGGAGCCCGGGGAACCGGGAGAACCGGGAGAACCAGATCCCTCTGACTCTCGCTCACAGTCGTCACAACTGACACAATATCCACGCCCCTCACCCCACCACCAAGAACCATGTTCGCATAAAATACACCCACAGTTTCCATGCCCACAGTACGAGCAGCTATGATCCTCGGACTCGTAGTAGTCAATGTCGTCATCATCACCGCCATCGTCATCGTCCGACGGTGGGTCAAATGGCGGACAGTATTTCACGCCAAATTCTCTTTCTCGCGATCCGAAGATGTACTTTTCATGATCGAGCTTGCTTTCGCACGTGCGATATTCTGTCCGTGGAAAATCGGCGTAAACACCCATTTCGCTGCCGCCGGGAGCACACGCAATACCATCGCCTCCGGCATCCGAAAAAATAACCCCGCACGTTGAAATGACCTCAATCATTCCAGTATCCTCATGGATACAAACCGGGTCACGCTTCAGTGTACATTGCGGTTGTAAAAAACTGAACCCATAGTTTCCAAATGGGCTGGGAATAATGGGCACGTAAGTCCGCATGCCTATATTACGCGATTCGACCGGATAACAAGTGAAAATAGTATCCTTGGGGCTGTCGCCTATTGTAAAAGCCTGGCTTTCTATCTCCACGCGTACCACAGATCCCGGTGGCAACCCTTGGCCTCTGTATTTAATCTCATATTCTTGATCATAAGCCAACGGCACCACATGCCTGAACTCGCGTCCATTGACAAAGGGAATCGATGTGCCATCAATTTGGACAATGGCTCCCCCTGTCGCTCCCGGTGGCATCAAAAGATACGTAGTCACAGCAATCCCGGCAGAGTCCTTTTCCAACACCGGGGCTTTGAACGTATTATTGTTGAGCGATAACCCATACACAAGCTTTGAAAGATTCGATAAGCCTGTGCCTCCGCGCATCTCAAACGGATCCGCACCATTCAACGCCTCCATGTACTTATCCCATATCCCCGTTTCTGAGGAGCATCCGCTAAGCGGATTAGTACCCAACCGAACTTCTTCACCATCGCTTACACCATCGCCATCGGTATCAGGATCAAGTGGATTTGTTTTGTGGACGAAAATTTCATCCCGGTCACTCAAACCATCACCATCAGTATCCGGATTTCTAGGATCCGTCCCAGCGCGTAATTCTTGTATATTAGTCAGCCCATCACCATCAGGATCACCGTTAGGGCCATTGTTCTTAATGACTGAACCATTATCCCGCGGATCAAATCCATACAGCTCTTCCCATATATCCGGCAGTTTATCTTTATCGGTATCAATCGGCCGGCTGGAATAACTCAGTGGACTATATCCATTGTGATATTCCCATCCATCCGGAAAACCATCCCAATCAGAATCGTAATTTGTAGGATCTGTTCCAATGATGTATTCCTCCCAATTGCTCAAACCGTCCCAATCAGGATCACCGTCCGCTCCATTATCTCGATCAGCATATCCGTTGTCGCGAGGATTAAGACCATAGCGAACCTCCCACTCATTCGGCAACCCATCACCATCTGCATCCTCCTCTGCATCGCTGGCATCCCGCGGATCAAATTCATAAAATATCTCCATCCCATCCGACATGCCATCGCCGTCGGAGTCCCACATCCATGGAACGGTTCCCCATATATAAATTTCGTCACCATCAAGCAACCCATCCCCATCGGTATCCGGCTCACGTGGAGTAGTCCCTGCATGAAATTCTTCAAGATTCGTGAGCCCATCATTATCAGCATCTTCATATGCATCTGAGGCATCAAGTGGATTAAGGTCACACGTCACCTCCCACCAGTCAAGCATTCCATCGCTATCAGTATCGGGGTTGTATGGATCACATCCCGCCAAAAATTCGCCCAGATTGGTTAATCCATCATTATCCCAATCCTCGTCAGCCTCTGGATTTAGATGCCCAATAAGAAATAGTGAGACAGGACAGACAAATGTGCCCCCATCACAAATTAAGCGAATCGTTAGTCCTACAGCATAATTATCTGTTGATACTGCTAATTCCACAGCTCCGAATTCTGTGTTGGGTTCTAAAACTCCCTTTGTTCCTGTAGAGTCTTCCCATTCAAGTCGTATTCCTGCCAGTTGCCAACATGGAACATCAAAAGTTGAATCCTCTTCGATAATATTGACAGCCGGTACAATAAAAATTTTAGACCATCCATAGTAAACAGGCAAATATATCGTTCGTTCATAGACTACGTTCGTTAGAGCAGTGCCGCAATACGGAGCAGTAAATGGAACCACCAACTGTTCGCCATAGTAGTATGGAGGCAAGTCCTCCCATAACCCGTACGAATTTGTATCAACATCCCAATAAGGTCCGAATCCAGCCAAGAGTTTTAGGGCTAAACTGAACCCAAGATCGTCAAACCAATTGTAGTACATGCTGTTTAAGTGTCCAAACCAGTAAACTTCATGACCGTCCGGCAGACCATCACCATCGCTATCTGCAAACACATCGTAAAAATCACACGGATCAAACCCATTGTCAATCTCCCAACCATCTCTAAACCCATCGCCGTCAGTATCGGCCTCAAAGGGATTGGTGCCGTTGTCGTACTCCTCCTTGTTGGTCAATCCATCATAGTCAGGATCGGCAAGAGCATCGCTAGGATCTTGCGAGTTGAGGCCATACATAACTTCCCACCAATCGGGCATACCGTCGCCATCCGTATCCAGTAATCCATCACTAGGGTCAAGCGGCTTAAAGCCGTGCTCGACTTCCCAACCATCGGATAAACCATCATAGTCACTATCATAGCTCCATGGATCTGTACCAAGATCGACTTCCTCGATATTCGTCAATCCGTCACCATCCCAATCTTCATGAGCATACTCAGTGAGTTGTTCAACTAGATGCAAAGAACCCCAGAACCTCACCCACTGGTTTTCATTATCCCCCCATCCACCGTCGTCTTGAATACGCATACGGATAGTCAACTCGACATCCTCCGTGACGCATAACGGCGGCAGGCGAACGCCATATTCAAAAATCGATATATCATCCCAACCTGTTAAAGAGCCTTGGTCATAGACTCCGCCTGCTCCCTTAAACTCCCATTCGATATTGATGTTTTCCAGAGCAAACCCATCAAAACGATCGAGCGTCCCCACTAAGAAGAACCATCTAAATAAATCATGGGGACGCTTAATCGCAAATGTCCGCTCATAAATCAAGTCCTTTGCAACCACTTGGACACTGTCAGGCAAATCATCCTCCAAAGCATGAGGATTGGTAATATTAAAATATTCAAACGAAGAATAGTCACCCTCCGGAGTCAATTGCCACGCACGGCTGCCATCTTCAAACTCATATTCTGCTGGTTCAAAATTCAAAAGGCTCTCCCCTGCAAGCAGTTTTGCCCGCAAGAAAAACCCTGTCTCGTCCGGCTCGTTTACATTGCAAACATCGGTCCCGCCCAGCCACAGAATCTCATACGCATCGGGCAGACCATCTTGATCCAAATCCACATAGAGCACATCATACTCATCCAATGGATCAAAACCATATTCAACCTCCCAGCCATCGTTAAAGCCATCTCCATCGGTATCTGCTAGAACTGGGATGGTTAGCCATTGAAACTCCTCCAAATTGGTCAACCCATCATCATCAAAGTCTTCAAGTGCATCAGCAGGATCAAGTGGATTGAAACCGAAGGCCATTTCCCAACTATCCGGCATACCATCATCATCCGTGTCGGCCTTGAGCGGATTTAACCCCATGGAAGTTTCGTGACAATTTGGAACACCATCTCCATCCCAATCTTCATAAGCTGCTGGTGCCAGTCGGGATGTCAAGAATAGCATGGTTGGCATAATAAAGTGTTCGTCTGTTGCCCGCAAGCGAAGAGTGATACAAGCCCCGCCTTCTGCTGAAACACACAGGTTCATTGAACCATTAGGATCGGATAAATCAAAAGAGCCAGTCGCTCCATTGGCATCTTCCCACTCCAGAGTCAGATTCTCAACCAATCCTCCAGCGAGCGTGCCGAAATATGGATCGGGACCAACGGCGAACTCTCGCCACATCCAATCCCAACATCTTCCTTGGATATCAAAATAACACTCGTAAACTAAATTCGTTTTGGAGGAGGGATAGTAGACGACACTGAAAGGATTAAACAACGCCCACACATGAAGAGACTCCCAGTACTCACAGGGCGGATCACCATCGCCGAGATAGTAGCAGTCTGGGCCCAGTCCACTCAGAAGTTTCATCTCTAAATTAAATCCGGTGTCATCACGTTCACCCGTATTTATAACGCCGGTATGGCCAAAGTAATAGATTTCGTAGGCATCGGGTAATCCATTACCATCCTTATCTTCAAACACATCGTAAAAATCGCATGGGTCAAAGCCGTTGTCGACTTCCCAACCATCGCTAAATCCATCGCCATCGGTATCGGCTTCAAAGGGGTTAGTGCCGTTGTCGTATTCTTGCTTGTTCGTTAACCCATCATAGTCCGGGTCATCATTGGCGTCGGATGGATCATTGGGGTTAAGGCCGTGCATCTCTTCCCACCAGTCGGGCATGCCGTCGTTGTCGCTGTCAAGCGTGAGAGGGTCGGGGTCTTCTTCACCGGGGTCGGTTTCTATCGGGAAGCTGTTGGGATCATTCGGGTCGGTGCCGGCTTCGGTTTCTTGAATGTTGGAGAACCCATCGCCATCGGAGTCTTCAAAGGCTTCGTCGGGAGTCCAAGCCACGAGGTAGAGCGGACCGCAGGCGGGATAGGCCATCTCGGCGCGGAGGCGGACGGTCAGATTGGTGCTGTTCTCAGAGACTGCCAAAGTGAGAGCACTGGGCGCCCAGTAGAACTGTGGGTTGCCTTGCGCGCCGCCGGAGTCTTCCCAGCTGAGCTGTACGCCGCTCTTGGAGAGCGAGCCGCCGAGATTGGGCTGTGATGAGATGTAGTAGGTCTGCCAGGTGCCGATGCGGCGGATGTTGATGGTGCGTTCGTAAATCAGATTGGTGGTATTAGGCAGACGTCCGGCCGGGAAGTCGATGCCGTCAAGGAGTTTCCAAACGGTGAGGTTGGTGGTGGGGTGTTGGACGGCTTCAACAACGGGATTATTGGGGTCGATCCACATACCGAACTTAGCGGTAAGCGAGAACCCTGTCTCGTCATAAAAATCACCCGTGGCAGTGGTCAAGTTGTCGAACCAATAAACTTCA
Organism: Kiritimatiellia bacterium; assembly: GCA_031552845.1. Classification (GTDB taxonomy): domain Bacteria; phylum Verrucomicrobiota; class Kiritimatiellia; order RFP12; family DVOR01; genus JAVBMC01. The sequence continues at coordinate 15,754 of JAVBMC010000005.1, read as the reverse complement.
TAAGCATCGGCAAGGCCATCACGGTCGTTGTCTTGATTAAAACCGTCCCACCAGCTGCTGGGGTTAAATCCATGTTCCACCTCCCAGCCATCCAAGAAACCGTCACCATCTGAATCTGCCACCGTCGGCTGCGTCCAGTAGCGTTTGACCTCCTCACCGTCTAGCAGGCCATCACCGTCAGTGTCGGGATTGAGCGGGTCGGTGCCGGCTTGAGACTCCTCCAGATTAGTGAGTCCGTCTTCATCGGGATCCTCATCATCACCACCAGCAGCAGAGGTAGTGCTCATGGTCATCATCATTCCATCGCTGGCATCTGTGTTGCCTGTCCCTTCTCTCCGCGCCTCCGCGTCTCCGCGTGAAACATCCACCTTTCTGCGTACGTCAGCTCCCTCCACACCCGACGTCGGCGTCAAGAACCGGAAAGCACTCCACAGCGGAAACAGCGAGACCCGTACGGCGATGTTCTCAGAACCGATACCAACAGGAGTGTCCGGCGGAAGTGCCAAGACTTCCCAGCCCACATAATCGCTGAACAGCGTTTCGCGTGTGAACGGGTCTTCCGAGACATAGACAACCGACGCCTCGCTGGAATCAGGATCGGCCAACAGCGATTTATAAAAGAGCTCCGTTCCCTTGCCATCCGGCACCAGCAGGAATGAGCCGGCATCGTAAACCCGATATTCATCTTGCGGAACGAGTATCCGCTGCCACGAGCGCAGAATATCCTTCAGGTCGCGCGGGGAGTAGATAATTCCATCAAAATCGTCTGAGGCAACTGCAGCGCTTAAAAGCAAGGCGCTTCCCATTAACACCATAACGGCCAAACGCTTGATAAAACCTGCTTTATTCTTTTTCGGATGATGCATAGCCACCTCCTGAACTAACAGTTCCAGCCCAGTTCCTGCCTCAAGAACATGGTGGAATACTACTCCTTTCTTTTGGGGAAAGCAAGGGATATTTTGATTCCCAAAAAAGTATTTTCCGAATATAGTGGTTTTGTTGGGGTTTTTAGTAAACAGGTCAAGCACAGTGCCTCTTTTTCAGGCGCGTTAGTACCCCCCATCAGCCGCATGACGGCGAACAGAAGAGTTCACGCGGAGACGCGGAGGCGCGGAGAGAAACTGACACGGTTGTTGGGTAGGGCGATAAAGGTGTCTGTGGCACTTTCGCCGAAACCGCCGAGCGGGGTGCTGATTGTGCCCGTTTTATGGGCAGCTGTATGAGTGTGGCTAAACGCGGTGCGGCGGTCTCGGCGAGACCTGCCCTACCTTATTGGGAACAGCAATTAATTAGAAGCGCCCTTACTACTTTTTCATTATCTGTGTAAATCTGCGCCATCTGTGGATAGTTTTCTCCGCGTGAGCTTTACCCTATCTTCTTTCACTATTTTCAGGGGTCGTAAATCACTTGATATCGCACTCATATATCGGGTGATATCGTACTCGTATATCACTTGATTTCGTACCCATATATCAAGTGATACCGTACCCCTGAAGAAAGCGTGTTTTTACTATATCCCTCACACTTATTTCCTATTATCTCTTGTTTATTACTTGGAGTCTCATGTTGCTGTTCTGTGACGAGGCTCGGACATTTGTGTGAGCCGGGCAAGAGTTTTGTGTGAGGTTCGTGTGTGAAATGTGCGAGCCACGTCAAACTTTTGTCCCACGTGCCTCGTACATTTTCAACATGCGCGTTTTTGCGATACGTCTTGGGGATAAAAGGGCAAACGCCGTTATAGCAATCGCCTCATAAGGCAGGTGTATTCAGAAAACCACAGTGCATTTGCTGAGGTGCAGCACACTCAATGCGGGCAGGAATGCCCGCGCTCCCAGAAAAACCACGGCAACTGTACGCGACTTCGCCGACAGTGCAGGAGAGGATTCTTTGCGAAGCGCTCCCAAAGAAGGCAGAAACTCGACTTCACCGATTTTCACCGGCTTCATCGGCAATGCCGGCGAAGACGCCAGCGCTCTGAGCAAAAGGCAGCAAACAGCAGTGATGAAGATAGTAATGATGAGTGTGGTAAACATAACGGCAGAGAAGTTCAAAGTGAATAAGAGGATGACCGTAGCAAGCTCGACCCAATCGCCTGCTGTTGAAGAATCTGCAAGGAGCGAAGGAAACACCAACCGGATGTTGACTTGTTACCTATCACCTCTTACCTGTTACTTCTTTGTTGATGGCTCCTTGGAGCTTAAGCTCCCGTATGTCGGGGGGCGGAGGTTCGCGTTGGAACTCCGAGCCACAGGTATCCGAATCAGTGACGGGTCACTCAATGGGGTCAACGGGGGCGAAGTTTAGCAAAGCGTCTCAGACAAGTCAAGCGGGAAAAAGAAAGAAAGTGGTAAAAGTAAACTGAAGCTCAAAAACAAAGGGAAAAACGATAAGGGCGAAGTAATATGTAATAGGTAATAAGTTGAGAGGCTGACGCACGAAAGAGGATGAGAAAGCTCACGCGGAGCCGCGGAGGCGCGAAGAGGTTGAGGATTGGGGAGGATGGACTAAACGCGGTGCGGCGGTCTCGGCGAGGTGCCACAGGCACCTCCGTAGCCCTACCTGGTGACGCACACGGAGGAGGCACAAATGCCGGCGAAGCCGCCCTATCTTTTGGAGACAGTCAATGATTAGAGGTGCGCCCGGTACGCTTCCGGCACATATTCCGCACATTTCTTCTCGGCGAAGATTGACTTGAACCGTGTAAAGCGGGGCAGGCCATTCTCCAACGGAATTTCCACCCAGCGATCACCAATCAGCGGACGGGCATACTTGATAAAGTCGTCCGTCACGTCAATCTTGCTCGGCGCAATCCACTCCTTGGGGAAGAAACGTTCGCTGTTGGCAACCACGTCCAGCGGGACTTTGTCGTAGCGCACTTTGTAAATAGTGCCGGGTTCGCGGAGGATAGTGGACATGTAACCATTGCCTGCGGTGCGGGCGATTTCGGCGGCATAGCGGCCTGACTCATAAGCCTCCTGCAAGTCCGTAACCGATGCCGTCATTGCGTTGTGGCGTTGGTCTGTTCCCAACGTTTGTCCGCGGGCTTTACCTGTAGCTTTGAGTCCGGCTTTGTTCAAGTAAGAGACAATCGCTTGCTGTGCGGTCGTGTCGCTGGCACCGAAATGAACGTGGCCGAAGGAATCCTTTTGAGCACCGATGTCTCCAACGTCAAAGCCTTCACTGACGACGACGATGCAGCGTCCTGATTTCTTCAATTCGTCATTCACACGGTCAGCCATTTCAGGCAGAGACACTTCGGCTTCGGTCAGATAGATTTGAATGGGCAGGCGGCGTTCCGGATCGGCCAAACGGACGGCGGCAGGGATAAAGCCGATTTTACGGCCCATAGCTTGCAACACAAGAACAGGGTCTGCCGGAGATGAACCTGCATTCTCTTCATTGGCGCAAAGAATGTTGGACGCCCAGTAGCGGGCGGTTGAGCCGTACCCCGGAGTATGATCAACCAATTTAAACTCGGCATCGCCAACATCGTTATCGATGGTTTTCGGCACGCCAGTTGCGACGAGATCAAGTCCGTGTTGTGCAGCCAGCTGAGCGATCTTATTGGCGGTGTCCATGGAGTCATTGCCACCGGCGTAGAAGAAGTAACCGATGTCATGCGCTTTAAAAACCTCCACCACGCGGGCAAAGTCGGCCTGCTGCTTTTCTTTAAGCTTATACCGGCAGGTGCCGATGGCGCCTGCGGCAGGCGTGGTTTCGAGCAGGCGGATTTCTGCATCATCCTGCGCGGAGATGTCGAGGAGCTCTTCTTTCAAGACGCCTTCAATCCCGTGCCATGCGCCATAAATACGGCCAAATACATCGGGGTAGTCGCGGCAGGCGTCAATCACGCCACGGATAGAGTTGTTGATAACTGCTGACGGGCCGCCCGATTGGGCGACGAGTACGTTCTTGGGCATACTTATTAATCCTTTGTTACTTCAATCACTTGTTAAACTTTTGAGCAAGAGCATCGAGCGCCAAGCAGTAACCATAGCCGCCGAAACCTAGAATCTGTCCAATGCAAACGGGTACTGTTAAACTGATGTGGCGGAACTCTTCACGCGCGTGTACATTCGAGAGGTGTACCTCGACGCACGGCAGCGCAGTTGCGGCGATGGCATCCCGGATGGCGACGCTGGTATGGGTATAGGCGGCGGGATTGATGATGATACCATCGCAAGTACCGATGGTGGCGCCGATAGCAGAAACAAGTTCGCCTTCTATATCGCTTTGAAAGGTCTCCACTTGGAATCCTAATGTTTCAGCATGCTGTTGGGCTGCTTGCATGATGTCAGCTAGTGTCTGCGTTCCATAAGTCTCCGGCTCGCGCAAGCCGAGCAGGCCAAGATTCGGGCCATTGATGATTTTGATGCGTTTCATGCTAACCTCCGTTGGGAGCGTGTTTAGGTGCTATGGAAACTTCGCTGCTCAGACAGTTCTTGTGAGTGCCGTCGGGCAGACGCAGCGTCAAGCGGCCGTTCAGAATATCCCGTGCGACAACCGTGGCGCGTGAATGTTTTTCATAAGAGACCGGTGTACCGACAGCCGGCAGATGTTTGCCTGCTTCGGCATATTGCTCATATTCATACATCAGGCAGCATTTCAAGCGTCCGCACATGCCATTAACCGCAGAGGCATTCATCACAAGGTCCTGCGTTTTTGCCATACGGACATTAACGGGATCGCCATCAACACCCAGCGACGTACAGCACAGTGTTCTGCCGCAGATGCCAAGGCCCCCCGTGAGCATTGCCTCATCACGGACGCCAACCTGACACAACTCCACCCGCGTGTTGAAATCGCGCTGGATTTGATTCATATAACGGCGCAGATCCACCTGTTCTACTGCGCCGAAAAAGATGCACAGGCGGGAACGGTCGAGTGAGAAACGGGCATCGAGTATTTTGATATGCATCCGCTCGTTTGCTGTATTGCGGGCAAATGCAATACGGGCCTTTTCGGCGATCTCTTTGTTGGCCTCATAAACCGCAATATCCGCTTGGGTCGCCTTCCGCCTGATGACATAAGGAGGCTGATCCGTGTCGACAGATTCAAACTCGGCGCAAAGAGTTCCCAGCGTTTCACCGTAGTCAACCAGTACAACGCAAAGATCCTGCGGCGCGAAATCCGCAGCACTGCCAAATCTCGCCACAATACAAGGACGGCGGTCTAATTTAATCTTTGCCAGTTTCATGCAGGTTCAGGAGAAGAGGTGTCTGATAAGTTAGGCAGCACGCAGGTTGCGATAGCGTGGTTGGCATAGACGCCGACGCGGATGGAGATCAATTGGCCCTTGAACATCGGGAAGGGCTGCAGCCATTGCCCCAAGAGTTCCATGGTTACTGTCCCGGCAGACATATTGGCATTTCGCACGCGCAAGTCCGTGGGGGTATAACGTATGCCGGTTCCTAATGCCTTCGAAAGCGCTTCTTTAGCGCACCAGAAGCATAACATTGCAACCGGCGGATCATTGGTTTCGGCGGCCAAACTCTGCTCTTCCATCGTGAAGACGCCTTTTGTGAACTCTTCACTCAGATCTCGGCCGACCCGCTCAATATCAATGCCGATGTGCGCATTCTCGGCCACTGCCGCAACCACTAACGATGAAGTGTGCGCAATCGTCAGGTCGAAGTTCGTCATTTGTTCGCCACGCCACGGCCCTAACGGATGCGGCTTGCCGGAATCATCCGGCCAAATGGTGATGTCGGCTGAAGCCCATTGCGATTTCTTCTGGTTCAACAGATGGCGGCGTACCGCTTCTTTTGCGGCAGTGCGTCCCAGCAACCACTCGAGCCGGCGTCCGGCCGCACCACGCATTTCCTGCCACTCGTCCCGCTCAGAAGGCGACAGCACGGCAAACGCCAATGTCTTGAGCCAAAGCTCTTGGTTAGCCGTAAAAAACGAAGTGGAATAATCCGGCATGACCGAGCCTGAGAGGATGGTTGAAATACCCGCAGGCAGGAACTCAGTCGGCAGAGGGTCTGTCAGGAAATGCTCGCCGGGACGGACGATAAAATCATACAGCTTGCGGGCAACGTGCGTGCTCAGTTCTTCCCAGCCTTTGATTTGCAGCACCAGATTGCCGTGCCCGTCGCTTGCGGAGATATCAACGACCAAAGACTTCGGCGTCACATTCATCAGCCGTAGATACACCTTGAGGCGTTGTCCCTCTTGAAGAGAGTGGGTGAAGAAGCGGATGCTGTGCGCCCGGAAGGGCAGCGAGATCGCGCCTTCAAACCGCTCATGTGAACGCCACAGAGCAAATCCGGACGTCACCGCATCCAGTAACAGCGGCATGCACGTAAACAGCGGCGCCGTCGTGTAACGGATGACATGCGTAAGCGCCGGCACCTCAATCTCAAAGTCAATGCCGTCCTCGCTCCAAAGATCAACATGCCTGACCGCCCGCAGCAATGGTCCGTGGAACAGCCGGTCGGGATAAATGCTCCGTTCATTCCAGTTCACTGCCCGCGGATAAGTCAGCGGTATCGGTTGACTGAGCTGTGGGGAGGGCGTGGCATCCGTCAGGATGTACGTCGCTTCTACAATCGGCCATGTAAAAGCGCTGTTGGGCGAGTCGTCGCGCAATTGCACTTTCACGGCACTTTCGCCCGGATGTTCCCACGCAATACGCTCAGCCCGTACGGTGACGTTCACCGCATCGTGTTCAAAGCCAAGCCAGCGCTGGGCGCGCACGGATGAAATGTTCGCGACATGCAAGCCCGGCATCAAACGCTCGGCGGCCTCGCCCATCAATTCCAAGCTCGCCGGCACGGAGAAGATCGTCATGCCTCGCAGCTGCGGGTTGGCATAGGACAAATGCGAAGAGCCCAGCGAGAAATCACAAAGGAAGGGGTATTCACCCAAGTGCAGCATCTTGTTCAGCTCGACCAACATGCCGGGTTCTTCCTGCAGAACTGTTGCGCCATTCAACAGCGGACGCGGCATACCGAACTCCGTTTCACCGGGGCGGAACGATGCCGTACTTGACGATGCGCTGTTTGCAGGTGCTGCAGGAGCAGCTGTTTCAAGAGGCTTGATGTCGCTGAACAAAATCCGGGGCAGGGCATTGTCCAAGCGGATCGGATTGCTTTCAGCGCGGCTTTCCGGCTGTTCGTCAAAGTCCAGCAGGCGTGCCTGTTTGAATTCATCCATCTTGGTCAGGTCTACCGGCAAACCATGCGCTGCCAATTGCGCCACGGAGTGACACATCTGCCGCAGATCCGGACGGTGGAAGCGGTTCATGGCCACAACGAGGTGAGGGCGGTCGCCGAGAATCTGGTGGATCAGCATTGAGAGCGTACCGCGGGCGCCTGTCTCAATAAATATCCTGTAGCCATCTTCATACATGCGGTTGACGGTTTCGGCCAAACGGACAGTTTCAAGCAACTGATCGCTCAACGCACCCTCCAACGGCCGCACGATAGGATCAATCACTTGCGCAGAGGTGCTGGAATAAATGGGAACCGCCGGCGGGTGCCGCAGCCAATGGCGGAAAAATTGAGTCAGCACCGGTATAGCCTTGGCGCACCATGGCGTGTTGAAAGGGCAAACGATGTACTGCGAAATCGTGACCGCACCGAGAGCTTGCGCCGCCTGCTCAAGCTCCTCCTTCAATTCATGCGCTGCGCAAACCACGGTATACGTTTCGGTCATATGGCTGCTGATGACTGCCCGTCCGGGATATTTCGCAATCAGCCCCTCAACCTGTTCAAGCGGCAGTTTATCAATCGACAGAACTGCCGCTCGCGGAATATCAGGACGGTTCGCCAAACGCACCATGATCTTGGAGGCATTACGGATCAGCTGAATCCGTTTTTGACGCGGCAGCTCGCTGAGGCATCCCGCTGTAATCGCCGCAGAAAAGGCCCCCACGCCGACCCCCATGACACCTTGCGGCTGCACGCCGATGACCGTCAAGAAGCGCGTGAACAGCTCATTACCCGCATGCGTGCCGCCAATTGCCATGGCGGATTGCAATGCCCAGTTGACTTTGTTTTCAGTACCGCTGCGGGAGCCCACAGGGTAGAGCACGTCCATCGCGCTGCCTTCCAGGAACTGTCCTGAGAAGCTTTCATTTAGCTCGTCGAAAACCTTTCGCGCCGCAGGGAAGCGTAACAGAACCTCGCGCAACATATCCGGGTGATAAGATGCAACCCCCGGGTAAATGAACGCCGTTTTTCCTTCCGCAGCCAGCCGATGGCGGAAATAATAGACGCCGACCTTGTCTTTGATCCGAGCGGCACCCTTTTGCAGTTTCTTTTCTGCGCTTCGCAGCAGGTTCAGCAGGTCTGCGGAAGAGTCCACTGCCAGCGCCAAAATCTCAGGCATTCCCTGCGCACGTTGTGCGGCGGTGTAAACAATATCACGCAACGGAGCATTAGGCGTCTGCTCTAAATACTCGATGATCCGGGTGACCTCTTCAATCAACAGCTCCGTGCTGGGCGCCCCCACCAGACACAAAAACAAATTACTGACGGCATTGTTTGCGCCGGTCATTTCGCGACCTCCGGCGATGCTTCCAAAATAACACACCCCGCTACGCCCAGCACATCCAACACGCTCACGGCCGCCCGCTGTGGACGGGACGTCCCGCTGCTGAGCCACGGTCTTGGAGCAGCAATCGACGCCAGCGGCGGCCGCGCCCCCGGCATCTTGGAAAACTCCTTATCATCCACGCAAGAGGGCGGCAGGATGCGGCTGTCCAACACCAGTGCCGTCTTCACGATGCCCGCTAATCCTGCAATAGTCAACGTATGCCCCAGCAAGGGCTTCACGCCACCCACAACCAACGTCGGGTTCGCTTGCGGCCGCGTCTGCACGCTCGATTTCAAAAACGCAATCTCTGCGGCATCCTCATCCGGCGCACCCGACGCATGCGCCTCATAGTAATCGATGCCATCCATCCCCTCTGCAAAACGCCGGGCTGCCTGCGCGAACGCCGCATGCAACGCGCGCTCCAAACCTTGTCCCGCCGTTCCCAGTGGCAAATTCCTCGCCTGCGGTGCAACTGAACTTCCGCTGCCGCGAATCACCGCATACACATGATCGCCCTGCGCTTTCGCTTCCCGCAAGCGGCGCAACACCAAACACACCGCACCCTCGCCCGGAGCAATTCCATCAGACAGACGGTCAAAAGGCAAAGCCTTGCCATCCGCTGTACACGGCAGCATCAACTTCAACCCCTCCAACAACTCCGGTGATAACGGCGGCTGTACCGCTGCCACAATCGCCGTATCGCAACGCTTTGCCCGCAGTGAATCCGCTGCAGCCGTCAACGATGCTGTCCCCGACAGGCATCCCAAATCCGCCACGCATGACGGCCCGGAAATTCCCAACGCCTGTGCCAGCCGCACCGGCAGCGCATGCCGCCAAGCCCACTCAATATGCGGCTTTGAAAACTCCGGCAGCGACGCCTGCCATGCTGCCTGCACCTGCTTGACCGCACTCTCCACCTGTGCCGCCGGCACCAATCTGCGCACCAACGCCATCGTCTGATTCAACACCAACGTGTGCTGCAGCCAATTCACGCTCGCGGGTGAAAAAGCCGGCGTATACCCCGCCATCAACGCCACGCGCTCCGGCGCCAACTCATCAATCCGCGTACCCGCATCCGCCAACGCCTCTTGAACCAATTGCAACGCAAAGAAGAAAACCTTCTCCTCGCCCGACTCCAAATTCCCCGGCATCATCACCTGCGCTGGATCGCACGCATACAAATCCCCCAGTTGACGCAACGGCCCCGTGCCAACTTCGCCCGCCAGAATCCGCCGCCAGAACGCTCTCAAATTCGGCGTCTTCGCGAATCGGCACGACATCCCCACAATTGCAATATCATCGCGGGAAGGCTCAAATTTAGTAGCAGGCGACCTCATTGCAAAATCCTATGCGGATGGCTCCTGCGCCCCCTCAACATCCAGCTTATACGCTTTACACGCCTCACGCATCACCTGCGCGGCATTACCATATTGCTTTGCAAAAGCCGGCCTCGCTCCTTCGGACAGCCCCACCACATCACTAAACACCAAAACCGAACCATCACACCTATTGCCCGCCCCACAGCCAATCACCGGCACCGGACACGCCTTCGCAATCCGCTCCCCCACATCCTCCGGCACGCACTCCAACACCAACGCAAACACCCCCGCATCCGCCAGCGCCAACGCATCAGCCTCCAAAGCCTCAACCGCCGCCTCGGACTTCCCCTGCATCCGATACCCCCCCAACGCCAACACGCTCTGTGGCAGCAAACCAATATGCCCCAGCACCGGAATCCCGTTCGCCACGCAACGCTTCACCAACGGCACCCGCAGTACGCCCCCCTCCAGCTTCACCGCATCCGCACCCGCCTCCTGCAAAAACCGCCCCGCATTCCGCACCCCCTCATCCTCCGACGCTTGGTACGACATAAACGGCATATCCGCCACCACCAACGCATCCCTCGTCCCCCGCGCCACCGCCGCCGTATGATGCAACATCATCTCCAACGTCACCGGCAGCGTCGAGTCAAACCCCAACACCGTATTCCCCAGCGAATCCCCCGCCAGCACCAACGCAAACCCCGCCTCATCCGCAATCCGTGCCGACACCGCATCAAACGCCGTGACACACGCAAAACGCCTCAGCCCCTTCAAAGCCCCAATCTTGGCACAAGTCCACAGTTTCATAGACCACCATTATACCACGCTCCCCCCACCCAATACAACGGCTAACTGCTTACCCCCAGCACAAGATTCCCCTACAAATTACCCCCTCAAACTCCAAAATTATATTAACAAACTCCCTTTCATCCTTTATCCCCCCCTAATGTTCGATAAGAATGGATGCCGGAAACAAAAAGGGCACCCTTTGTGGGGATGCCCTTGTGTAAGTTTGTCTGTTGTTTTAGTTCTCGCTGGAGTGGAGACCGCCGGCGCCGGCGTTGAAGGCGATGTTGGCGTCTTCGGGGTCGGCGGGGTTTTGGCGTGAGCAGCTCCAGATGCAGGCACCGCAGTGGATGCATTTTTCACGGTCGAAGTCGGGCGTGTCGTGTTCGCCGGGGGTGATGGCTTGCCCGGAACAGATTTCGATACATGTGCGCTCGGTACAGGTTTTGCAAATCGCGGGGTCACGGAAGCGTACGTGGTCGGCATACCCGTCGGCAGCTTGTACCTTACCGCCTTTGAGAAGGGCGTCCTGATGCGACATGAGAAGGTTGCCGTCGTAGGGGATGGTCTCCCAGCCGAGCGCGTCCATGATACGATCGTGCAACGCCTGTTGCTCACGCGCGGCGACGGTGATGATTTCCTCCAGCTTGAACTCTTCGAGCGTATCCCGGTAGTACTTTTTGAGCGGCTTGATGCGCGCATAGGGCGGACAACTCTTGGCATTGATATTGATGAGCCCTCCAGTGATGCCAGTGAGTCCTGTGCCGAGCATACCGAGGAAGAAGCCTTTGTTAAAGCCGTTGCGGGCTTTCTTGGCGGCTTCGAGTTCTTTGCCGAGCCAATCGGCACGGCGGCGGTCAACATATGCGGCTTCGAGGTTGGCTTGGGTGAAGTCCTTACCGGCTTTGATGAGCTCAATAACGCCTTCCGCAAGGAGGACGCCGCTGCGCCACGCTTCGTCCACGCCGGAGTTGGTGAGGACATTGGTGGTGCCGCTGCCTTCGCCGATGCGGGCATAGCCGTCGCCGCAGAGGTAAGGCTCACCGGTAACGCCGGCTTCTTGCAGGGATTTGGCGCCCCAGGAGCGGAGCATGCCGCCTTTAATGTGCTGCCAAATGTAGGGGTGGCGCATCCAGTGCTGGAGGTAACGGTAGCTTGTGCGAACAGGGCTGTCGAGCCAGCTGGGGACGAAGATGCCGAGGCTGGCAGTACGGTCGGGATAGACGTACATGAAGCCGAAAATTTCAGGTTCGGGATAACCGAGCGTGTGAATCACGGTGCCGGGTTCGAGCTTGCAGCTGTCGGGCAGCTGGACGACGGCTTTCATGCCGACTGCCCAGTCGTGGACGTGGTGTCCGGCGGGCATGCCGTATTTGCGGCTGAGGGCTTGACCGACAGGGCCGATGGGGCCATCCGCGACAACCGTCAGCACGGCTTCGATATCCATGCCGGGCATGTAGGTGGCTTCTTCGGGGGTACCGTCTTTGGTGACGCCTTGGTCGACCAAGCGCACACCTTTGACGCGGTCACCGTCGAAGAGAGGTTCGCTGACGGGCGTACCGGGCCAGATTTGCACGGCGCCGGTTCCCATCAGGTTGGCACCCGCCCAGGAAAGGAGATTGCCCATGCTGGTAACAAGACCATGTTCTTTGCGCAAGAAAGGCGGAATCCACGGCAGCTCAGCTGCATGGGGACCTTTGGGCATCACAACGCGGCCAACTTTGAAGACGGCGTCGACGAACTTGGTGCCCGCCGTGCGGCGGCTGGCTTTGCCGGTGTCGAAGAGATAAGCCACGGACTCCTTCTTCACCTCGACAGCGTTGGGGATGAGCTCGGTTAGGTTTTGCCCGGGGAAGGAGGCCTTGATCGCGCGGGCTTTAGTCACAATACCGGAGACGCCGAAGCCGATGTCGTCAGCGCGTTCGTAGCACAGCACTTGCAACGGACAGCCGGGTATGGCTTTACTTTGATATTTCGGGGTGCCGTCTTCGTTGACCTCCGAAAGCAATGGCGCAAGCGTCGTCAGAAAACCGGCTGAGGCCGGGCCGAATCCGACGCAGACGATATCGGCTTGCATGGTTTGTCTGTCCATAAGGCGTACTCCGTATAGCGGCTTGTTTGGATTAGAGGGGATAGTCCAAAGCTTCGGGAATCATGATCTCCGAGAGAGCTTTGGCGGCGCGGTCCTTGGCGAGACGGGCACCGCAGAGCGCGATGTCGACCTTGCGGCGGAGGGCGTCGAATGCGTTGGCGGCGTCATCCGCGAGCGGCTGCAGCTGGTATCCGTAGAGGAGTTCCGTGCAGATGCGGACGGCTTCACCGGCGGCGGCGGCGCTTTGCACGTGCGCCAAATCGCTGAAAGTGTTGACGTAACCGTCGATCTCCGCGCCGATGACCGGATGCTCGGGGCCCTTGGCCTTGAGCTCGGCAATGTCGGCCACGAATGCGTGCGCCGAGAGGAGCCACGAGAGCGCATCGGCCATCGGGAAGAGCACGCCGTGACGTTGACTCTGCGTGAGGCGTTTGCCATTGGCGTCCTTCATGCCGTCGAGCTGGGTCTGCGTCCACATCCAAAGGTCGATTGCCGCCGCGAGCGCGGGGTAATCGGCTTGAATGTCCTTGCTCCACTGTGCGAGCTGGGCTTGGAAGACGGGCATGCCCATCGTGACGCTGATCTGGCGGCGCTGCACAACTTCGGGGCCTTCGTAGGTAGCTTCGAGTTGGGCGTCCATCCATTTCTGGCCGAGGAAGCCGGGGCAGTCTTCGGTAATGCCGTAACCGCCCATCATGCTGACAGCTTCGCGCATAACATTGGCGCCGTGGCCGGTGTTCCAAAGTTTGCAAGCCGGGCAAAGGACGTTGGCGATGGAGTAGTAATAGATGTACTGTACCAGCGGTTCGGCCGTGGTGATGTCGCCGCCCGATTGAATCAGTGCAACAGCTTTCTCGGTCGGCTCCTTGAGTGCCTTGAGGACTGCGCGTCCGGAGATGCCTTGCTCGGCGAAGACAGCGTTCTTGTGTTCCTCAACCGGTGTGAGGAAGTCGAAGTAACGGGCGGCTTCAAAGCCCAACGAGGCGGCGGCTTCGCCGGTAGCCCACACATCCGCCAAGCGGTGCAGAGCATCCTCCTTCATCTGCAAGCCAAGGTCGTAACGGGGTGAGCCGGGTTCGATGCCCGCAGCGCCACGGAAACGTCCGCGCTGATAGCGGATGACAGGTTCGACAGCGGAGAGCAACTTGGCGGCTGTCATCAGGCCGACGCCAACACGGGTACGTGAGAAGACGGCTTCAATGATTTCGCTGTGGGTGAGGTTCGGGACGATCTTGCCGTCTTTAATGGTGTAACCGCCGACAATGCGCGAGGCGGGAACTTTCAGGCTGAAGATCGGGTCGTGCGTGTTGGAGAGCTGATGCACCATCTTGAGTGTCGGTGCGCCACGGTCGTAGGTGCCTTCGTCGGTCTCTTCAAGGATGACCATACAGGTGGAGGTAATGCGTTCGTCATCAGTATCCACCGCGGCGGTGATGAAGTTGGCCGTGGCCATGTTGGTGATGAAGCGGCCGCGTTTGTCGACCTGCAGCATCGGCTCTTCGCCTTCCTTCCATTCGGCCACGCGCACCTTGCCGCACAGCACGCCGGTATCTACGCCGACGTAAGGCAGGGGTTCCGTCAAAGCAAACGCACCGCGCCAGACTTTATCGCCGTTGGCGGGATTGCAGAGGCTCATATACTTCTGCTTTTGCTCGGGCGTGCCTTTTTCAACGATGGGGCCGAGGGCGAGGTTGTTGACCAAGCTGGTCGTCGCCGAGCCGGCGTCAACCCAAGCAAGTTCATAAGCCAGCAAGCCAAGTGCGAGATTACGCGGCCCCATGATCGTCCCGCCGGAAGCTTCATCCAGACCGGCAGCGGTCAAGCCGGCTGCGTCAAACGCGGCATACATGGCGTTCTTTTCGGGCGTCCACTCGTGAGTGTTACGCTGGCCGTCGGCAACCAAGCGGGCAACCAAACCGCGTGCAACGCTACGGGTCCCCATCACAGCCATCTGAATATCAAATCGATCGGCGAAGCGCCACATAATCTGGCGGACTTCATCACCGGGTAACATCTTCATCAAAGCTTGCTCTTCGGACATTCCAATACTCTCCTAAGTTCTAATTGGGTCGTATTATAGCAAAACCCCGCCATGAAAACAAAAGATTTGTTCCTTTTACGGCGATACAGTGGTTTTTGAACAAGCGTTGAAACGAGGTATTCACGCTCGTGGATCAAGAATAATCCTGGTTCATGCCTAGATTAGGGGAATGAGAAAGTTTAGCCGTAGAACCACAAACGATCAGCGGAACGTTTGTGTAGGAGGCGTCTGCCATAACTTTATATTCTAAAATTGATGGAGGATAAACCACAATTTGCGAGCCATTTGTTGGCACATTGCTATCGCACAATGCCAACATTTTTCCAGCTGCAATGGATGCCATAATTTTTGGATTCCACAAGAATGCCGCCCTGTCTGACAACGACATTTGGAAATTCGTATATGAGCGCTTGTAACTCTCAAGAAAAGCAGGGAGCTGTTGTACAATCGTCGTATGCTCATTGGTGAAGCGAATAGCATTGGTATAGCTTTCGCAAATTTCCTCAAGTAAATACAGGCGATGAACACCATTTGTAACAGTATAAGGCATTCCGCCACACTCCCACGGAATGGCCGCAGACGATATCATAAAGTTAAGCGATCCTTGAAAAGGTTCCTCTGAGCCGGCATAGGCTGTTGCATCGAGCACAAAATCGTTCGCGCCAAATCGAATTAACCCAATATTCATATCGTTGCAAATAGCGGCTTTGGCATTCTCACTCAGGTTAGTTGAGCCAAACGTCAATCCCCATTCATGGGAACCAAAAGTGACTCTATAGTCCTGTCCAAATGCAATTGATGCAAACAAAATACAAAACGTTACTATTTTCATTGGTTCATGCCTAGATTAGAGCGGATTTTCTCTGAACTGAGCTAAGAGTAGCAGATAAAGATCTTCTTGTCGATGATTAAATCTCCACTCCGTTTCTTTTAGGTATAGATAGAACATTTCAGAACGCACGCCGCGGAACT
>JAVBMC010000078.1:0-33501 GCA_031552845.1 Kiritimatiellia bacterium | reverse complement strand
TCATCACCGCCATCGGCCTCCAGCTCGACCCCCACCGCTACAAACCCTACGACTTCAAACAAAACGACGGTTACCGCCGCAGCCTCCAACTCAGCCGCGACTACAACCTCTACCGCCAAAGCTACTGCGGCTGCGAACACTCCCTCCGCACAACATAACCCCTGCGTTCCTGATTACGTTCGTGTCCCTACGCGACCACGTTCGTAATTCCCCGCGATCACGCCCGTGATCGTGAACAACTATCCCCGTAATCGCGGCCACACGCCCCACAAAGGCGTTCTAATCTTGCTCCATGACCTGATTTCTGATACAATCTTACCCCTTTAATAAGGTGTGGGGCTGAACCCCTGCTTCTTAGGAAACGTTGAGTAGAATATGAGACGCAAAGATAAAGAAATCACCGACCCCGCGCAGCTGGAGGATATCCTCCGCAGTTGCGAGGTTTGCTACCTTGCCCTTCAAGATGGCGATGCGCCTTACGTCATTCCGCTCAACTTCGGCCACACGTGCGCCGACAGCCAAATCACCCTCTACTTTCACTGCGCCCGCGAGGGTCATAAGCTCGACCTTCTTCAGCGCAATCCCAACGCCGCCTTTAGCATGAGCACCGGCGTCAAGCTCCACATCACCAGCCCCGGCTGTGGCTCGACCAGCGAATACCAAAGCCTCTGCGGCGCAGGCATCCTCACCATCCTCTCCCCCGAGCAAAACCAAACGGCCCTTGCCGCCGTCACCCGCCACTACGCCCCTGCCGACCCTTGCCAATTCGACCCCGCCGCCGTTCGAGCCGTCGTGACTCTCGCCCTGCGCGTCACCCGCCTCACCGGCAAACAATACACCCTTCCCTCCTCTTCCAAGGCCTCCACGTGAACCACCACAAACTCCTCGTCGTCCAAGTCGCGGGTCTCAGCCACGGACTCGCGCGCCAGCTCACGGCATTCAACTTCATGCCGATGCAGACGGTCTACCCTGCACTCACCTGCCCGGTGCAAGGCAGCTTCCGCACCGCACTCGCCCCTGCCGAACACGGCATGCAGCTCAACGGCGTCTACAGTCCCGAACTCAACCGCCCCTTCTACTGGGAACAATCCTCCCGCCTCGTGCGCGGCACGCGCATCTGGGAACCCATGCGCGCCAAAGGCAAAACCGTCGCCATCGTCTGCTGGCAGCAAAGCCTCGGCGAAGCCGCCGACTACATCATCTCCCCCGCGCCTATCCACAAACACCACGGCTCGCTCATCAAAGCCTGCGCCTGCAAGCCCGCCACGCTCATCCAAGGCACCTTTCCCCTCCACCGCTACTGGGGCCCGCTCGCCAGCGACGCCTCCACCCGCTGGATCGTCAACGTCACCGCCAACCTCATCCGCCAGCACCAGCCCGACCTCTGTTTGACGTACCTCCCCACGCTCGACTACGACCTTCAGCGCAAAGGCACCGACCCCAAAGGCCTGCGCCAAATTCTCGAGCATCTCACCACCCTGCGCGGCCTTGGTTACCCCATGCTCGTCTTCGGCGACTATGCCATCACCCCCGCCAGCGACGTCATCTACCCCAACCGCATCCTGCGCAAGCTCGGCCTGCTCCAAACCCGCAGCGTCAACGGCATGCTCTACCCCGACTTCCACAACAGCCAAGCCTTTGCGATGGTCGACCACGCCGTCTGCCGCATCATCGGCGACATCCCGCCCGACACTCCGCTCGCGCCTTACCAAACCGCCGACGGCCTCTACCTCGCACCCGAAGGCAGCTGGTTCGCCTACCCCTGGTGGTACGCCCCCTACGAAGCCCCCGACTACGCCGGCCACATCGACATCCACAACAAACCCGGCTACGACCCCGCCGAACTCTTCCTCTTCAACCGCAAGCCCGAACGCATCCGCGGCACCCACGGCAGCAACACTCCACCCGCCGCCTACGCCGCTGTCAACGGCTTCCACGCCCAAGCCGACACACTTCTCGAACTCGCCGGCCAAGTCCGCGATTGGATCAACGCATGAACAACATCATCCAACAACAATTCACCGTCCCCTACACCTACCCCGTCTGGTTCGGCCACCACCTCTTCGCCCCCGGCAACGCCACCCTGCGTGAACTCCTCCCCCCGCCTGTCGAAGGCCAGCCCGCCAAAGTCCTCGCCTTTGTCGACGACGGTGCCGCCCTTGCCCACCCCACGCTCATAGCCGACATCACCGCGTGGTTCACCGCCCAAGCCGACGCCTTCAACCTCCTCCTCCCGCCCCAGATCGTCCCCGGCGGTGAAGCCTCCAAACGCGGCTGGGGACAAATCCAGAAGATCATGTACACCATCGGCGACTCCCGCCTCTGCCGCCAAAGCTACATCCTCGCCATCGGCGGCGGCAGCATGCTCGACGGCACCGGCTTCGCGGCCGCACTCGTCCATCGCGGCATGCGCCTCGTACGCATCCCCACCACCGTCCTCGCCCAAAACGATGCAGGCATCGGCGTCAAGAACGGCATGGACGAACACGGCATGAAGAACTTCGTCGGCACCTTCGCCCCCCCCTACGCCGTCTGCAACGACTACGCCTTCCTCCCCACCCTCCCCGACAAATACTGGTTCGGCGGACTCGCCGAAGCCTTCAAAGTCGCCATCATCAAAGACGCTCCCTTCTTCGCACAGCTCGAAGCCCTCGGCCCCGCATTACGGCAACGCGACCAAACTGCCATCGAACAAGTCGTCCGCCGTTGCGCCGAGCTCCACCTTGAACACATCCGCACAGGCGGCGACCCCTTTGAGTTCGGCTCCGCGCGCCCGCTCGACTTCGGCCACTGGGCCGCGCACAAGCTCGAGATCCAATCCGGCTACACCCTCGGCCACGGCCAAGCCGTCGCCATCGGCATCGCCCTCGACACCCGTTACGCACAGGAACAAGGCCTGCTCACACAAGACGAAGCGCAACGCATCCTCGACGCGCTCCAAGCGTGCAATCTCCCCATCAGCTCGCCCCACCTCAATGCCGACACCCTCCAAGGCCTTGAAGACTTCCGCGAACACCTCGGTGGCCGCCTCACCATCACCCTCCCCAACGGCATCGGCCAACGCCTCGAAGTCAACACCATCGACTCCGCCCTCATGCTCCGCCTCATCCAAAGCCAGCCATGAACAACGAGCTCACCTACTGCATGAACGTCCACCCCGGCGAAACCCTCGCTGATGTCATGGACGCATTGCAAACCCACATCCCACGCCTGCGCAAACGCCTCAAGCGCGAAGACCAGCCATTCGGCCTCGGCCTGCGCCTCAGCGACCAAGCCGCCCAAGCCCTCACCCGCGGCCCCGCACCCCTGCGCGGCTTCAAGACTTACCTCGCCGACAACAACCTCTACGTCTGGACCATCAACGCCTTCCCCTACGGCGCCTTCCACAACCGCACCGTCAAAGAAACCGTCTACTCTCCCGACTGGTCCGAACGCCTCCGCGTCGACTACACCAAACGCACCATCGACATCCTCCAAGAACTCCTCCCACAGCGCAAGCAAGGCTCCATCAGCACTCTCCCCCTCGGCTACAAACCCCTCGACATCAAACAAGCCGCCAAAGCCATCGACAACCTCACCGAATGCGCCGCCTACATCCGCCGCGACATCATCCTCGCGCTCGAACCCGAACCCGACTGCGCGCTCGAAACCATTGACGAAGTCCTCGCCTTCTTCCAACCCCTCTCCTCCATCCGCCGCCTTGGCATCTGCTTCGACACCTGCCACCACTATGTCCAGTTCGAAGACCCCGCCGAAAGCCTCCGCCGTCTTCTCCGCGCCAACATTCCCATCGGCAAAGTCCAACTCAGCGCCGCCCTCTCCACCCGCAACCCCGCCGACATCCAACCCTTCATCGACCCTGTCTGGCTCCACCAAACCCGCACCCGCGCCGATAACGGCACCATCACCCGCTACCCCGACCTCACCCCCGCCATCCTCCCCAAACTCCAAGGCGAAATCCGCACCCACTTCCACATCCCCCTCTACGCCGCCCCCCTCCCCGCCGAGCTCGGCGCACTCATCCGCGGCACCCGCCTCCCCGTCGAAATCGAGACCTACACCTTCTCCGCCGTCCCCCCGCACCTGCGCAGCGACGACATCGTCGAAAGCATCGCCCGCGAATACGAAGCCGCCCAACAACTCCTCAACCCCGCCCGCTAATATGGACTACAACGGCCTCCTCCTCGTCGACAAACCCGCCGGCTGGACCTCCCACGACGTCGTCGCCAAACTCCGCGGCCACCTCCAAATGCGCAAGATCGGCCACGGCGGCACCCTCGACCCCTCCGCCACCGGACTCCTCGTCATCCTCCTCGGCCGCGGCACCAAACTCTCCGACGCCGTCATGGGCGGCGACAAAACCTACCTCGGCACCCTCCGCCTCGGCATCACAACCGACTCCCAAGACCTCGACGGCGACATCCTCACCCAAGCTCCCTGGCAGCACATCACCCCCGCCGACATCCAAGCCCAAGTCACCTCCCTCACCGGCACCACCCAACAAATCCCCCCCATGGTCAGCGCCATCAAGATCAACGGCCAACGCCTCTATAAAGCCGCCCGCCGTGGAGAAGACATCCCCCGCGAACCCCGCACCATCACCATCACCCGCTTCGAACTCACCCACATCAACCTCCCCGACGCCAGCTTTACCGTCACCTGTAGCAAAGGCACCTACGTCCGCACTCTCGCGCACGACATCGGCCACAACCTCGGCTGCGGTGCCACCCTCACAGCCCTCCGCCGCACCCACTCCGGCACCTACACCATCCAAAACGCCCAACCCCTCGCCACCCTCCTCGCCACCCCCCGCGAACAAATCGCCCAATACATCATCCCCATCGGCTAGAAGACACAATTTTTATGCATAGCATTCTTTAAGTATACCGCAACAAGCATATTTATTTCTGATTTGTTGTTTCTTTATATCAGGATTTATGATAAAATTAGGGCGGTTTTTTAGGAGAAGTTGGTATGTTTAAAACAATCGGTCGGCAGGTGTGGGCGTTTGACTGTGAGTGGTTGCCGGATGCGCATGCCGGGCGTTTGTTGTACAACTTGGGCGCCAATGTGCCGGATGAAGAGGTTTGGAAGGTGATGTGGGCCGCCGGGGGTGCAACAGAGGAGGACCCAACACCGTTTTTAAAGATGATTCTGTGCCGCGTGGTTTCAATCGCTGCCGTCATCCGTCAAACAGCACCGGATGGCATCAAACTCAAGCTGCTGTGGTTGCCGAAGAAGCCGGGTGAATTACCCGCCGCAACCGAGCAGGATGTGATCGGTACCTTCCTCAACGCCATCGGCAAAAACAAACCTCAGCTCGTCGGTTTTAATTCGCGTAACTCAGATGTTCGCATTCTTACCCAGCGCGCGATCACCTTGGGTATTCCCTGCCCTTCGTTCTGTGACCGCCCAGAGAAACCGTGGGAGGGTGTTGATTATTTCGCGCGTGATAACGAGGCGCACATTGATTTGATGGACATCGTCTCCGGATGGGGTAGCAAGGGACCTTCGCTCAACGAACTGGCAGTCCTCTCCGGCATTCCAGGTAAGTTTGAGGCGCACGGCGAGGACGTCTGGAAGATGTGGGCGGATGGCGATCAGAAAAAGATCGTCGAGTATAACTGCTTTGATGCGTTGACGACGTATTTGGTTTGGTTGCGCTTCTGTCTCTTTGGCGGCAAGCTCACTCCTGAAGAATGTACCGAGGAAGAGGATTTGTTAAAGGACCTGTTAATGGAGCTGTGCGAACAGCCCGAGACCGCCTTCTTGGAACGTTACTTGGAAGAATGGGAGCGCCTTCAGGATTTAGCCGCGCGTTAATCTCCCGCAATTTAATCTCACAGACACGGAGGTCTGCACATGCAATTCACAAAAACATCCCACGATGAGTCCGCTGAAGATACGCCCAAGCCCAAACGCCACGGCGGCTGCCTGCTCAAACTTTTTATCTGGTTAGTTGTCATTCCCTTCATCTTGATTGCGTGCCTTCCGCTCATACTCTCGACTGCCCCCGTGCGCAACTTTGCTCTAAACATCATTAACAGCAAGCTCGGAGCTGACGTAGAACTCAAAATCGACAACTGGAGCTTCGGTTGGTTTACGCAGCAACGGATTCAAACCGTCTACTTCAGAGACCGAACCAAGCAAACAATTGCACACATCGACGCCATCACTATCGACCGCGGCCTCTTCAGCCTGCTTCCGATTGGAGAAGTCAACCTTGGCAAGATTACTCTCGACACGCCTTACATCTCCTGCGCACTGCCACCACCGCAAAAGCCTGCAGAGAATATCTCACAGACAAAAACAATCTCGTCTCAATACACGCCGACAGTTCAGGTTGCATCAGAAGATCATGCCGCAAAACCTACTGTCATATTTATCTCGACATTAACAGCACAGATTTTTGTTAAGAATGGCGAGATATCATTGAACAATGATTCATTCATTATCAAGCAAATCAACTCTGAAATTGCTGTAACAACAGAGAAAACACCGGATTCTTTTAAGCTGGATTGCAGTCTCGGCGGCGGACGTATTGACCTTAACGTAAAAACACCTTCCTTCATGGATTTCTTGGGCGATGATAAACAACGCGGCAAGATAGAAGGCAGTATCAACATTAAAAATTTACAGCTTCCGGCACTGGTTCCGTTGATTGAGTACTACACTCAAAATAAATGGATACACGCAGGCGTCTTCAATGGAAGCGTCAAGTTCAGCGGCAACCCCTTCAATGATCTGACTGCTGAAGGCAACATCGCGGCCAACACGCTGAGCCTCATCTCCTCTCCAACGGCCGCACATCCGAGTGTCCCGGCCAATGTCACGGCGGACTTCAGCGTGCAGAAAACACACGATACCCTGATCGTGCAGCGCGCGCAGCTCACCTCGCCTTGGGCCAATCTCTCCGCCGCAGTCCGCAGTGACCCACAGAATATTCTCGCCGCAATCAAACTCGGCGCTTCACTGCCTGCTATCGCCCGCGACTTCGGCCCCCTGCTCAAACTTAGCGATGCACTCGTCGTTCAAAAGGGCACCTTAACGGCGGAGCTCAACGCCTCCGGCACCCGTGAGGAACTCGCCACGACATTGACGGCCAACACAAGCGACCTCGCCCTTAGCGTCAACAACACGCCATTGAAATTGACGCCCTCCCCCTCGCTGAATCTCAAGGCGTTGCTCCGTCCTGCGCGTTTGGGCGCCAGCGAGATTGAGACGCTGACCTTCAAAAGCCCGTTTGCTGAAATCACCGGCTCAGGCAATATGGAAAAGGCCTCACTTAAGGCCTCGCTTGACCTCTCCAGATTTTCGCGCGACTTCGGCAAGATCGTTACCAACCTCCCTCCGCTCTACGGCAGCGCAAGCTTGGATTTGGACACCTATATGGAGTCCTCCCAACATATCCGCCTGAAGAGTGCAGGCTCATTCAAGGACATCGTTGCAGAACTCAAACCCGGCAAGCGCGTTATCATGGATCACGGCACGGCTACCTTTGATACCAACCTGATGCTGAGCAACGAAACCAAACTGCTCGGCGTTGAGAACGCACAGGCGAAGCTCGCGTGGGATGGTTCCGAATGCACGGCCACTTGGCAAGAGTTCCTTCTCGCAGATAAAAGCCTCAAAGGCTTCGCTGCCTCGTTCAAGTCGACATTGCCGACACTCCGCAAGACCGCCGGTGCGTTTGTCAGTGCTGAGGTCTGGAGCAAGTTCAAATCTTTCGAAGGCAACATCATTGCCAACGTGACAGCAGAGAAAATCAACGACAAGGCCTCATTCAAACTCTCCTCCGCACTCCAGCAACTGAAAGTCGCAACCAAGGATATTCAACTCATCGAGCATGATATCCGCCTGAACAGCACCGGCACGGTAGACCTTAAAGCAGGCGCCCTGCAACTGAAAGACACCGCCTGCAAGTCCAAACTGTTCACGGCCGACATTCCGGCGCTCTCCTTTGTAAAAGAGCCCTTGCAAGTTAAAGGCAACGGCACTGCGACTCTCAACCTCGGTCAACTTGACATGAGCGCTGCGCCGGGACGCCCCACGTTCAAAGGCACGCTGACATCCAAGTTTTCCGGCGAACAAGACAAACTGCAACTCGATGCCACATTGACCGGCTTCGAATTCTCCAAGAGCAATCAAGTTGTCTTCGTCGAAAAGAACGGATCATTCAACACCGCGTTACAGTTCGTTGACCAAGGCAAAACAATCCGCATTGACAGCAGCACGCTCAACAGCACGCTGGCAAAGATGTCCGCCTCCGGCACCATCCGTAATCCTTCAAGCACGTGCGAAACCGCGCTAAAGGGTAACCTCGGCATCAACTTCGCCGAAGTCACTAAACTGCTCCATGCCAAGGGGCAGGATAAAATTACCATGAGCGGCTTTGAAATGCGACCCTTCTCATTGGGCGGCAACTTGATGCCCGCGCCCAAGGAGTTCATGGCGCTCGGCAAAGCGGAAGGTTCCATTTACATCGGCAACATCACCGCCACGGGTCTCAACCTCAGTGCCGCCGATTTACATTACAACCTCAACAAAGGACTGTTGAAAATTACTTACGCCCCGGCGTGCAACGGTGGACGCATGAACATCACGCCCACCCTCACCGCTTCGACCACGCCTATGGTGTTAACCTTCCCGGCCGGCACCAAGCTGCTGGACAATGTTGGTATCACACAGTTGTTCGCCAGCGATATCCTCACCTACATCAATCCCTTGCTAAAGAACCTCGGCTCGGCTACCGGCACTGCTTCGCTGACGCTCAATCAGTTCAGCACACCGTTGGGCGAAGAGTTGAAAACCGGCATGACCTTCGATTCCCAGCTGGAACTGTTCAACTTCGGTTTCACGCTCGGCGGCGTCTTCACGCAACTGGGCGACCTGATGAAGCTCGGCAACAAAACACTCGGCTTTACCCATCACAAGATGCGCGTAGCCTGCCGTAATGGACGCGTCTATCCCGACCCCATGGTCTTCAGCATCGTCGCCACCGAGCTTCGGTGCGAGGGTTCAATCGGCCTAGATAACACGGTCGACAGCAAACTCTCCTTCGGCTTGAGCGAACCCATCGTCGGCTCACAGCTCTATCCATTTGCCAAAGGCACCATCATCAGCATCCCAATCAAAGGCACGCTGAATGCACTCGAAGTGAACTTTTCGGATGCACAGAACGTCATCACACAGATCGGCAAGAACCTCATCAAAAATGTCCTGCAGCAGCCGGAGAAGATCGGCGATGCATTGCAAAACCTTTTCAAGAAGAAGTAGAGAACCTCATGGCACAAGAATGGAATATCCGCCCCGCCTCAACCGCCTGCGCAGGCTGTGCAACCGCGTTTCAGGATAAAGCGGGATTTGTCTCCGCGCTCAAAGAAACTGAAGCCGGCTATGAACGTTTTGACTACTGCACCGTCTGCTGGAAGACAGCACGCCCACAATGGGTTCCTTTCAGCGCATGGGAAAGTGAATACACCGCGCCCGTCAGGCAAGTGAAGGAAGAGCCCGTCAAGAAAGAAAATGCCGAAGCGCTCCTGCGCCGCTTGATCGCCCTGGAAGACCCTGAGATGCAGAACGTAGTCTACGTGCTGGCCGTCATGTTAGAGCGTAGCAAACAGTTGATCGAACGCGATGCCCGTCCGCATGAACAAGGTATCCTGCGCGTCTACGAACACAAAGCCACGGGCGATACATTTATCGTGTTCGACCCCAAGCTGCGGCTCGACCAAATCGGACAGGTGCAGCAGCAAGTCGTCGCCCTGCTCAGCGGAACCCATCACCTCGCCGCAACTATTGAAACTGGAAACGCAGAGTCCATCGACGCCACTGCCGTAGTAGAAACACCCAGCGAGCAAAGCGACGAAACCATTGAGGACAACAAAACCGAATAAACAAAAGATGGTAGACAATATCTTTTGCAAAAGAAAGGGCGCGGATTACCCGCGCCCTTTTTATTTTCCTGGGAGCGCCGGCGTCCCCGTCGGCATTTCTGTCTCACTTTCCGCGCCTCCGCGTCTCCGCGTGAGACACTCTACTCTCCTACGGTTCCACCGCCTCGGTCGTCAATCGGAACAGCTCCGAACGTTGCGTCTTGGGTGCGATTACAGGGATGCTGTAGAAGCCGAGACCTGCGGTGTCGTCGGTGTCGGTCACGAGGTAGGGAGTCAGGATGCCGTAGAGTTTGTAGGCTGTTTTGACGCCTGTTTCGTTGAAGCTGCCGCTGAAGAGCCCTGTCTTGGGCGTGAGCGTCAGTTTGACGTTGTAGGGGTTGTTGGTTTTGGAGAGGGCGTCGACTCCGGTTCCCTTGGCGTTGAATTGCATCGAAACTGCGGTGGTAATCGCATCTGCGCTCAATTCAAGCTTGTAAGGATTCTCAGGATCATAGCTGGTGTCGTAGACGCTGTAGAGGCTGGTGAGTTGGCTGTACCATCCGCCTTTGACTTCCGGCTTACGCTCAAAGGGACCATTGGAGGTGGTGGTTGTGACAGTGTTGACCCAGTTGACGGTTTCCACAGTTTCAACACGCGGTTGGGCGTCTTGGATGAACCTGACGTTGAGATAGAACTCCCCGCCTTTGTAGGCACTGGGAGATAGAGCAATAACTGCACTCACATCATCTGCCGCTTTTACAAGCAACACGCTGCTGCCAGAAACCGCCGTGCCATCGGCGAGCTTGCCGGAGGCTTTGACTGCGCCCTTGGCATCGACTGTGAGGGTGATATACCCCGCGCCGTAGATGTCGAGATCGTTATCTTCCGGATAGAGCGCCAAGGTGTAATATCCCTTTGCCCACGTCAAAGCGTTGGTGCGGATTTCCATCTTCACCTTATCGCTCCAACCATTACGGACAGCCTGACCGTCATAAACGTTGGCACCATCCACCAAGGCTGCTACATCTGCCACGCCCAATCCGAATTCATTCGCACTAACCGCCAAGGTGATCGCATTGGTGAGCTTGGGGCTGGTGCAGATAAACGCGGCATTGGTGACTGACATGGCTTCGGTATCATAATCAATCGCATCAAACGCATCGGCCTTGAGTGAGTACTTCTTACCACCCAAACTCACCGAACCAGTCAGCTTACCCGTCTTGGCGACTGTCAGAGTCAAAGTGCTGTGGCGGGTAATGTCATTGGTTGTGGCCGTATAGAGGCCGTTAAAGGTGCCGATGTATTCGGTTGGCAGGTCTTGAACTGTCCAAACTACAGGAAGCAAGGCTCCGGTCTTTCTTCCCTCCATCGCTTGCAGGACTGCGGGATAGGTTCCGGCCTTGGTCGGAATGCCCGACAGATAGACTTGATTATCAATCGTCAGCAGCTTGAGACCTGTAGGGAGCTTACCGCTCTTCAGCTTGACGGATGTCGCGTTGGCTTGTAATGGCAACGGACCCAGCTTCGCCCGCAGACCGACACGCAAACCCGTCCAATCCAGCTGACCGCTCTCCTCATTCCATTGACCTTGATCGCTGTTCGGGTCGGTAGCACCATCCAACGTATTACCATCAAACGCCGGAGCAAACTCGCAGTTAATCGCTATGTAAAAGCTGTCTTCACCTTCAGCGTTTAATGTTATTTTCTGGGATGCGGGTAAAAACCATTGGTTGTCCTTTGATTGAAAATAAAACGTATAAGTTCCTGATATTAACCATGGTAGTTCATTCATGTCATGCCATGTCCGGCGATCCATTGACCACTGTACGTTTGTGACGGTTTTGCTGGGATCATTAGGAACCCATTCCACCTGCACTTCCCCTGGATATTCAGCAAATACAGCAGTTAGGGTTACATTCGTTGCAGGCATTGTTATTCGTACGACTCCACAGCTTAGATCAAACGTATCCCCCAGACTTATTCCTGCCGGTGATACAACCCAATACTGAAACTCTTGGTGAGCAAGTTCGGTAGAAGCAGACACTTCAACTGTTGCCCCAGCTACCAGAAAAGTATCCTCTGCAATAGCATTATTGAGTGTTAAGGTGTAACCCTTTGCCCAATGAGCGTAAAGGTTGATGTCGATCTCTGGGACGATGGCGTTTTCATTGATCTCATCTCCACCAAGAGGAGCGGTGAACCAACCCATGAACACATGTCCGTTACGCGTCGGTGTTGGTAACCTCCCGTAGAAAGTAACAGCGTTGAGTGACTGTGTTGCTTTGTTCGGTGAACCACCATTGCCATTAAGCGTGATGTTCACAGGAGTTCCGACATAGTGACGGATTGCTCGTCCGCCATCAATTAAGCCCCCGGTTGTGAGATTAAGATATAGAGTACGCCAGTCATCAATGAACTCTCCAGAAAACGGATTGTAGCCGAGCTGGTATTGCCATTCCATGCCCTGCTGCGGCCATACTAAGGGCAGATCCATTGAGAGAATATTTTCGTCCCATCCTATTGAACCAAACCTAACCCACGTAATTAAATTTAGAGGAGTTCCGACATACATTCCAATGGATTCTCCTGTTATTGGGTTGTAACTTACCCATGCTGGATTTGACGCTATCGTAGGTGCTTGTCCCAGATACTGAACATTTGTCAGTGCTTGGCAGTTATTGAAAATGCCAACCCCAATTGTCTTCACTGATGCAGGAATAGTTATTTGCGGCAAACTAGAACACCCTCTAAATGAAAAGGTGCCGATATGTTGTAAGTTTGTAGACAAGTGTATAGATTGAAGTGCAGAGCATGCAGTGAAACATCCCGGAATGGGCTCACCATCAATTGGATTATATAAAAGTCCTGTGCTCGTATCATTATCAGTGAGTTTTCGAATCATGTCAGGCAACACAATAGATCGAAGACTTGCGCAATTATAAAAGGTGCCCGCTCGAAGGATCGTTAAACTTTGCGAGAGGTTAATATTTGTAACGTTCCTGCAATTTTCGAACACATTGGCTCCCAAATTCAAAACACTATTGGGTATTGTAACAGATGTTATATGTGTGCAGTTGGCAAACGCTCGGTTGTCAATAGTTGTAACGGGATAACCACCAAGCGTTGAAGGAATATTCAACTCGCCTATTGTGTTTATATTAATGGCTGCGGTAGAACCATTACCAATAGTTGACTCCCCATTCAAAATATAGTAGGTATATGCTATGCCATCAACGGTTTCAGTATATGGAGGAAAATTGCTTGGGACATCTACCCCACCTTCGTAAGCTCCCATATCGATTTGAGTCCCTTGTAACCGTTGATCGCCAGATAGGTCACTTAATGTGGCAATCACGTCTTGCTTAGTTAGATAAGAAACATTAAATTCGCCGCAGAAGCTAGAATGTTCAAAGAATATTTCATAACTACCAGTGTCAATGCAAGGTGAGCCGTCTTGCAGTCGATAATCTCCGTTATCAGCATCTACAAACAATGGATCGGCAATAATGCTGTTGTTATGAAACAACAGATCATCGCCTGTACAGCTGTGGTCTAGAAATACCATATAGGAGTCTATCGCACCCGTAGCATAATTACCCCAGATAATGCTATTGAACGCATAGCCGTTTATAGGATAATCATGAGCACTCTCAATCCAGACACCACCGCCGAATGTTGCCGCATTATCAGTAATAGTACAGTTAAATAGAATAACAATACGTCCATCAATCCCACCACCAGTATAGGCTTTGTTATTTGCAAATAAGCAGTTTACTATTGGTATTTCCTGTCCATAGTTATATGATCCCCCAATGGTTCCCGCACCACCTCCTATGTAAGCTGTATTGTACAGAAACTTTGAATTCATTGCCCCGCAGAAACGAGCCATTCCGCCTCCGACAAAGGCTGTGTTTGAAATGACCATACAATTATTAAACATGCAATCAGCTCCACCTCCACCAAGGTACGCACTGTTGCCGATTAAGAAACAACTGTCTAATGTGCTTCCATAAGCACCCCCGCCATCACCCTCTGCTAGATTATTTTCAAGAATGCAGTCATAAAGTATTCCATAAAGAGCCCCTCCCCCACATTTGTCGAAAGAAGACGGGTATAAGTTATCCTCATTAACCGCTACACCATTAGCGAGTGTGAAACCGGTTAATTGCGTTTGCGTGTAGGGGTAATACACACGGAGAGCTTCAACATGTAAATTTGCACAACGTTGTATCCCGTCACCATCAATAATTGCATTTGCGGCTCCATTGAGACTTTTGATGTTTAAGATGTGATTTGTCGCAACAATTGCTGAGTAGACGCCATCGGCAACATAGATTGTATCGATAGCGACAGACGCATCAATTGCGGCCTGAATGCTTTTCTTGGCCGTGCCCCATGTGAGGCCGTCACCACTATCGTCAGGGCGGTTGGAATCAACGTGCAAACAATCAAACACGGCTTTTACCGTCATATTGGATTGAACGTTTAATAGCGTCCATATTAATTCAACAGAACGCAACTCATCGTCTACATACCATCCACGAAAAGCACGTTCGACTTCTGTTGCGATCAATGTAACATTTTCGCCTATAACAACAGATTGTGTTCGTGCAACAACCGCTCCTGCACCTTCAATGTCAACCGCTATAGTGTAGCCCGACATTGAGGATTCATAAGCTCCCATATCAGCAAAATAGCCTTGCACACGAATGCTCCCATTTAAGTCAACGAGTCCAACTACTAGGTTGTTCTTCCCGGCGTTAACACAGGGTGAGTTCATGTGCAAGCGGAAGTCATTACTGCTAGGGTCTATGAACAGGGGGTCAACGTTTATATTATTTCCAACGCTATAGTGAAGTGCATTTGCCGTTTCTTCATGACCATAGTTGTAATTACCAATGTAGAATCTCCAATCCTTGGCACAGCAATTTTGAAGGGTGCCTCCGTAACAATCATACTCATCATTATTCCAAACAATACAATTGTTCAAATTACCGCCATGGGTTCCGCCACCATTATTATTAACCACCGTGCAATTGTTGAGATTGCAGGAATACGTGCCACCACCATTGGCCGTCGTACTTGTGTTCTCAATCAGCAGGCAATTATTTAATGCAGCATTCTCAGCTCCACCACCAAACCCGCCATATGAATCACTGGCCTCACATACATTATTTGATAAAATACAAGAATTGAGTATGCCACCAGAAACCCCTGCACCTCCCAGCCAGTCGCTAGAGTAAAGATAACCATTTTTGAGTGTAAATCCGATCAGTGTAACTTGCACACCATAACTCTGCGTAGACAAGTCAGCGCAACGATTGGTGCCACCACCATCAATCATAGTTACATCAGCACCATTCATACTTCGAATGGTAATCAACTTGCTTGCAGTAATAGGTGCGTAGACGCCATTGGTAACAAATATTGTGTCTCCAGACAATGCACCATCAATCGCTGCTTGGATTGTATGTTTGGCAGTTGCCCAGGCAGAACCGTCACCGCTGTCATCGGGGCGGGAGGCATCGACATACCATGTGGCGGCTGATGCGGAATGTGTACACAGTGCGAGGAACAGTGTGGCGATGCTTGCTGTGAGTAATTTCATGTGGCGACCCTTCATGTTGCTTTTTTTCTTCCGGGGAATGGCCGTGCAGAGAAAAGGCACATCCCTCCATTGATGCCCCATCAGAAGGCCTAGCACAGCCTGCATTGAGCACACCACTGCAGAGATGTGCCCAAAATATGACACATCTCCACAACAATTGCCCAATGCGTAAAAGTGCTAGTTTTCTGACGAGCGTTGTTGCGCGAAATTTCGCATCCGGGGGAAGCCCCCGGCTATGTCTTTCCTCATACGAGGAACGGAAGGATTATCCTACTTTTAGGCTCACTTGTCAAGCCTAAGATTTGTGGATCATATTTTACGAAGTAGCCGTCAGATGCTGAACGAGCGCTATAAGGTGATGAACCGATGATGTTGAGTGAATTGAAGCTTATAGCTATTTTCAACAGCACTGGCTGCCCCTGAACACAAAAGCAGCAGATAACAGGGAAGAGGTAACTCCCCTTCTCCAAAAACACGCGCAGAAACCTGCTTTTGATTCACTTGAACTTTCTGCTGAACACTACGGCAAAGAACGGGTTTCCTTTTTCGATTTGAGTCGCGGACGTCTTCAAACCCAAAGACGTGCGCTTACAGCGAAACCTCGCGCCTACGAGGCAAACTCACTCGTAGGTACGGTTGAGTACGAGTCGTACGTGCCTTTGAAGTTGAAGGCGTCTACCCTGTACACTCACTCGTACCTGTCCCTGAAAGTACAAGCGTCCGAAAGTCACCCCCACTTGCGTCCGCGAGTGACTCCAATCACGGACACAATCACCCGCAAACACACCCCGCTTTTAACATGATTTTCGAGATCAGAAAAAATACCCGCTGACCCCTCTCCACCAACAAAATCTATCTATTTCAGGGAACAACACGCCAAACAACGCATTTCAACGCTCACCCCCTCCGTCAACCCTACTATTAAAAGGCAGAGGGAAGGTTTCGGCAAAACCATTGCAATCATACCGTCGCGCAAAAATCAACATCATTAACTCAGGCGTCGCCCCAGTTGCGGATGAGGCGGAGCTTGAGGCCGACAGCGACGGCTTCAGCACGGTCGGCCACGCCGAGTTTGGTGTAAATGACGCCGAGATGGGCTTTAACGCCGTCGAGTGATATATCAAGGCAAACACCGATATCGCGATTGGTCAAGCCGCGTGCCAGCAGCTGCAGGACTTCCCGCTGGCGGTCGGTCAGCACCGGCAGTTCTTCTGCAATGCGCAATTGCTGCTCCACCTCCGGCGATACGTAACGCCCGCCTTTAGCTACTGTGCGGATTGCCGTTGCCAAGTCACCGCGGGAGGAGTTCTTTAAGATACATCCTTTCGCGCCCAGTGTAAATGCGCGGCGGATATCCAAGGGGTCTTCAAATGAGGTGAGGATCAGTATCCTGGCATCAGGAGTCTGTTGAGTAATCGCGGCAATGGCTTCAATCCCATCCATCACCGGCATCCGTAGATCAATTACGACAACATCCGGCTTCAGCTGCTGGAACGCCTCGACGCCCTGCCGTCCGTCTTCCGCTTCACCGACAACCGCAATATCTTTCTCGAAGCGAAGTACCGCAGTGAGTCCCATCCGCACTACCATGTGATCGTCAACCAACAAAACTTTAATCTTCTGCACGCTCATCAACTCCTTTTGGGTATCTCAACTTTCACGCACGTCCCGGCGCCCGGTGAACTGACCAGCTCAAACTGTCCGCCTAAGCGTTTCACCCGCTCACGCATACCCGAAATACCGAAATGCCCCGTAGCCGCGCCGCGCGCCTGCTCCGGAACAAATCCTTCGCCATCATCCTGAATATCCACAAACAGCGCATCGTCCGAGAATCTCACGTTCACCTGAACATGGTGCGCATGTCCATGCTGGATGGCATTGGCGATTGACTCTTGCACAATCCGTAAAAGAGAATGGACAATGGAGTCCGAGACGCCATACGCCGTTCCCTCGGCAACGACAGTCACTTCCGTCGCACCACCCCGGTAATGCGATGCAACCTCCCGCAATGCCTCTGTAAAGCTCTTATGCTCTAGTATCTGCGCACGCAGATTCCACACGCAGCGCCTGATTTCTTCACGGCAGGAGGCGAGCAGCTGCCGCGCAAACCGCAGATATGTTGAGACATCATCCGGCGCTTGCTGCTGGGCCAGCTCCGCGGCTTCCACCTGCATAGCGATTCCCGTCAAACTCTGTGCAAAAGAATCATGAAGCTCCGCCGCAAGGCGCGTCCGTTCTTCGACACGCAACTCCGCCGCCAAACGCGCTTGGCACTCCTGCAACAGCTGCCGTGAACGGCGTTCGGCCAAGCGCCGCAAGCTGACGTTCCATGCAATG
The DNA here is from genome assembly GCA_031552845.1 of Kiritimatiellia bacterium. GTDB lineage: Bacteria > Verrucomicrobiota > Kiritimatiellia > RFP12 > DVOR01 > JAVBMC01. Next base: position 15,681 of record JAVBMC010000078.1, on the reverse strand, counting down.
ATGCCAACCAAGATGCTGACTAATCCGACAATGACCAACGCGAGCCGTCCAGTTGTCCACCAGCTTGCATTTTGAACGACGACGATGTCGCTGGCGAAGCGCGGAATCACGGTGAACGAGCTGACACGCGGATAGCCGCGCAAGGGACGATGCTCACTGAAAGTCATTTCGCACACGCCGGTCAGTTTCACAATACTATCAAGACGCAGCGGCGGCAGTTGAATCGCCCCTAGATCCACCGTCAGCAAATAGCCGTCGCAGTTCAGCGACAGCGTACGGATGCCCGGCACCTGCATATCAATACTGCACACGCTGCCTGTGATTGAAACTATGTTGCCGTCAAAGTCGGCATGGTTCATGGGATTGATATACGGCTCTGCAAAGATGAGCGCACGGTCAATTACAATCGGCGGCGGCAATTCACCCTGCCCGATCGTCCGCACCTGCGCGTATTCTAACCCTGCAAAGAAACGCCGGCCGTCAATAAATCCGGAGACCTCCACCATCTCGCCCACCTTCGGCAATGTTGTTCCGGCGATTGACACATGAATGCCACGGTCATCCGTGTTCAGAAAGAACGACGATTTGCCGCGCACCGCGCTCACAACCCCCGTCATCTTATAGCGATGAAGCTGCGGCCCCTCCAGCGAGAACGACAGTAAATCCGCAGGCGACATATCGGGTGCTGTGAATGGGTCGGAGTCCCTGTCTTCAAAAACTTGAATATCGTCGAACTCCGCCAAGCGCAGCTCAACCCCGGCTAACTCCGCACGCGTATTATAGATCACATTACAAACGCCGCAAATCGCAACATCCTTATCCACCAACTCATCCAAGGCTGCCTGTGAACACGGCTTGAACAAACAGCACGTCACCACGCCATCAATCGTCTTCAATACCAAATGCGATTGCGTTTCTGAAAATGCTTTGGCATGAGCAATCACCCCCTGCAACACCACTAAACGGCTATCATACACCCCCGTATACAAGTCCGCCAAGCGCACCGGCAACGCAGTCGGAAAACTCCCTGTGCCAAGGAATTCCATCTGTTCTGCAAAGACCATCGGCGCATAATCGCCCTGATCGGTAAAGCCGACAATCCGCACCCGGTCACCGCTTTTAAACTCATGCCCGCCGTAAGGCACCCGCGCCGCATCAACATAAATATCGCCCGTCTCATCCTGCAGCGTCATACCGCGCACCACCGCAGGCGGCACCACAAACGTCAAGATGCCCTCCAACACCGCAACTTTATTATTGGCAGCATATTCGCGCGGCAACTGCTTAATAGCCTGGATGGAGCGATAAGTTTCCGGAGTGCCGCTATCTGGTTTATGTACAACGGCAGGCACTTGCGCGGCGGCAGTCCATACCGCAAACAAGAGGAATATCATTGCATGGAAAACAGATTTAAAGATTGCACGCATCATTACTCGCGGAGACGGCCAAATGAAACCACATGCTCAAACGCCTTGCCATCACTGACAATGCTCAACGTATTACCTTTCTGTGACCACGTGCAACCGCTGACGTCCGTGACATTCACGCCAGCCGACACCTGCAGCTCCACGCGGAACGGCAGGCTCCCCGGCAAGGGTATCAACTTCCAAACGGTTCTATCTTTGATCAGACGGAACGCGCCATCGGTCTTCACGCCGCCAAAGTTCACCTGCGTTCCAAAAGGATTCCAAAGCTGTTCCTCTGGTTCAGCGGGGATATGACCGCCAACACCTTCCGACGTCAGCACCAACTTGCCGCCATAAATACGGTTTTGATGGTCGATGTTACCGACGATAAACATGCGCTCACCCGTCTTGAGATTGAAGAACCCATAGCGCAATTCATACTCGCCCGGCGCAAGGCGTACCGTCGTTTTGGCCGTGAACTTGCCAAACTTACCGCCTGGCTTAAGATATTCCTCAGCGTCTTTCAATACGGACTGCTGCACGATGTCCTCTCCGCGGCAATAGTGAATGAACGGTTGGTAATCCTGCGGCAGCGGCTGATTGAGCGAGAAGCGGAATGTCGTCGCAAACTTACCGTCGCCCAAATACTTCACGCCTTCAACATCGGACTCCGCGAATAATCCATTCATCGCGTAAGGGGGACGCGCGTCGTAAAAGCTGACATTACCATGATGCGCAAACGCACCGCGTACGCCATTGAACAACATCACCCCTGCTTCGGACTCCGGCGTCCTGCCATAAAAGCCATACTCCGGCAATACCTTGCCGTCAGCGACTGTCCACGTGTTCGTACCGCGATTGCTATACACCTTGCCGCCATTGGAGAACGCTGTTTGCTGTTGGTGAATCGTCGGCCCAAACGCATGCTCCTCCAGTTTCGCCCGGCCCAGTTCGTCGCAGATATCATTTAACAGCCAATAGGTCGCAACCGTTCTGCGCGAGAAGGGACCGTCGCACATCGGATTACGCCCGCCGATAATAGTATTCGACAAATAGTCATCGCTACCGTAATGATGCTTTAACGACACGCGCGTGCCATAGTCCCAACTCGCCGCGCCATACCGATGCCCTAGTCCGCCCGCAAAGAGCACCATCTTATTATGCGTCACCATGTCATGCCACGGCACGCGCTCCGAGTCGCCGAACTTGCCAATGTCCCATCGCGTCGGTGGAAAATGATCGCACTGCACGCCATCAACCGCGCCCACCAACGCAACCGTGCCAGCTTCACTGATCATCGGCGCACCGGGTTTAAGAATCTTTCGCGATGTAATGAAAGCATCCGCCCAACAACGCTCGGTCTCCATCTTCGGATAAAAGCGTCCCTTGCGGTCATAATAATCAAACGGTGCAATTGCATTAAACACGTCAATGAACAACGCATCGGGCGCCATTCCATCACGCATCATCTCCATATTCTCCATCAGCCACGGCTTGAATGCATGCGGCAACCAGCGGTAACTCTGCGCCCCGCCATGACGCTTATTCAACCAAGCCTTATACGGCGTTCCATCGGAGTGAAACACAATATGATCATAACCAAACCCCTTCGCATCGGGATAGAAGTCGATATAGTTATCATGCGGACAGAACAAAATGCCATGCTTCTGCGCCGCACGGCTCACCGGCAGGAATGTCTCCAGCCCGAACTCCGGCGGATAGATCTCCGGCAAGCGGTAATCATACCCCCACCGCTGCCATACATGCTTTACAAACACGGCATTCGTCACCCCATACGACGCCACGCGCTCCAAATCCGCCGCCGCCTTCGTATAATCTCCCCACCACTGATCAATACACATCCGCCCCATCAAATTCGCCACGCCCTCGCCCGGCTCATACCCGCACATATCGCGATACTGCCGCGCGGCCGCGAACGCCCCGCCCTTCTGCTTGAATACAAACGTCAGCGTCGCATCATGCGACACCACCAACGACAACCGATTCCCGCTATTCTCCGCGCAGTCCGGATAAATATCACTCGCCTGCAACAAACTCACGCCGCTCGGATAATCCGCGCCGATAAACCGCGTCGCCAAATGAAACCCATCATTCCCCAGCCTAAAATCCTCCGGATCCTCCACCACATTACCGAACCCCGCATAGAACCGCTTCGCCTTCTGCGAAGCCTCCCCTAATGCCAGCTTCGTGAACCGCGGCGAGCCCCGCTCATCCCGCACCACCTCCGGCATGCTCCACTGCACCCTTGCAAAATCCTTCCCACCCGACACCTGTGCACGCAACGGCACCACCTGCCCATTTAAGCGGATAAAATGCGTCACCGAGTCCCCCGCCACCTCCACCTTAAACGGATACACCGCGCGATGATCCACCTCCACGATGAAGTTCGACACCGCCAGCCCGTCAAACCCCAACACCCCATCCATCAAACCATACATTCCCGTCCGAAACGCCCCCACCTGCTGTCCCGACGTTCCCTCCACCTTCGACGGCTTCGTTACCAACACCGGCACGCTCATTGATGCACTGTCAAACGCCGTATTATTCTTAGCTCCCGGCCCGCACGCAATCCGCAGCTTCACAGGCTTACCCGCAAACTCAGCCAACGACACCTCCACAGGCGCAACCGCGCTCGGCGCACAATCCACCTGCTTCAGCACCCTCTCATTTGCCGACACCACAAACGACACCCCATCACTCTTCTCCGACGATGGCCCCCTAAACACCACCCGCAGCACCTGCTCATCCGCCTCTACCGGCAAATCCCACTCAGCCCACGCTGGCGCAATCACACCGCCCTTCCACGCCGGATGCACATTAAACTGCGCCCCTGACAAATGAAAACCCGCCCCACTCTCCACAAACCGCCGCACCGGCCTCTCCAACGAAAAACCCTCCACCACTGGCCTATCAAACGCTGTCGTAAACACCCCAATCGCATGCGCTCCGCCAAACTCCGCATGCACCGGATAATGCCCGCTCACCGCATCCGAACGCCTCCACGCCTGACACACTATCTGCGTCGTTCCCCCCACCGCCAACGACAGCTCCCACTGATTAGTATACTTAGCAGTATGGCCTGCAAACACCTTCCAATCATTATTCAAAAACACATTCAACGGCCCTGACACACTCCGCGCCGAACCATTACTCACCGACACCGTAAAATCAAAAGCCTTTTCCACCACATTCGACGGATACGCAATCGACACCTCCACGCCGTCCCTCACATCCACCGCCGGCAAAAACGCCAACACCGGCCACGCCCACACCACCAACAAAAACGCACGCTTCATAAACACTCCCAAAGCTCCACACAAAACAACTCTGCAAGAATACCACACCCACTCCCCACCAGCAAGCCAAAACCACCCCCCATCCCCTTCACTTTCACATAATAACGCAAACCACACACTTAACAACCCACTCTACCCGCTCATGGCTCTCAAAAAACAGGTGTGCGTTGGACTCATCTGGTGCTGTTACGGATATCTCCCCCGGGGGTTACGAGACTATGGCGGCGGTGACAGCTACCTGTCAGGAACATGACAGCCGACTGTCGCAACTGTAACAGATGTCTTTCAGAACTGTGACAGGCGCCTGTCACAAATTTGACACTCCGCATTTTAGAAACGCACAGAACGGGTAAAAAAGTAGATGATTTAATTGAGACAAACACACAATGTCCAATGAGATTTTCACAGAGTGCTCGCAGGAAAGAAGAGGTGAAAGCGATGCGGTGCGCTCGGCGCATTTCAAGAAATAGTACAGCTTTTTACTTGAAACGCCTTCCTCCTTGTATTATACTACTGCGAAGCAATTTAAGGAAAGATTGAATGCCCAGTGATGATTCTATAGAAGTAACCGCAACGGTTATTAAAGTTCTCCCCGCAACGATGTACCGTGTCCGTCTTGAAAATGGTCACGAGGTTCTCGCACATATCTCCGGCAAAATGCGGAAGTTCTTCATTAAGATCGCCACCGGCGACAAGGTCACGTTGCAAATCTCGCCTTACGATTTGACCAAGGGTCGCATCGTCTTCCGTCACAAGACCTAAGAGGGGTTCGTTAGTGACGCTGCGCTGCGTGCGTAAGTTTTCTGTCTTCACGCCTCATGCCTATTTACGATTATACTTGTTCAGCTTGCGGGCATACATTTGAACATCTGGCCCGCACACTTAGTGATGCCGCCAAAACTTGTCCGAAATGCGGCGCGGCAAAACCTTCTAAGAATCTCTCCGTTTTCGCCGCTAAAACTGCTGCACCGGCCGACCCTTGCGGCGGTTGTGCACACCAGCAGAATCATACTTGCGGCGGCGGGTGTTGCTGCGGTTAATCGGGCAGAGCTTCCGTTCCGTCAGGCTCGAATTCGGCCTCAATCTCTTCTACTTCCGTTACAGTAGTATAATCTGCGGAGGCTTCTTGTGTTTCCTTGACTGGGGTACGCGGTTCGGCCTTCGGCACCTCCGGCTTAAAGCATAAGAGCTTCGACACGACCTTCCACTCTGACGCCGTTTGCAGGGCTTTAATCACCGTCGTCAACTCCATTCGCCGGCGCACATCTGTGGCTGCGGTACGCTCGGCTTCAAAGTGAATCAGCCACAGGCGGCGGATTAGATCCTGCACGGCATCCTCGGGCGTTACATCGCCTGAGTCTATCACACGGTCATCACGTGAACGCAATGCATCAACATGTTCCGCGAAGGAAGGATCGCCCGGCACCGATGGAATAATCAAAGGCCCGCCATGCCCTGGATTGTCGAAGATGCTCTGTACAAATAGTCGAGTGTGCAAATCTTGAATAATATCGGGCGGGAGATACTCGCAAATCAGATTCCGCAGCGTCACATTCAGCGGATGGTGCAACAGCAGTTCGAGCAAACTCTCGTATAATCGGATATGGCGCGCCAGTATCGCCTCGCCCGGTTCGACTGGCACTTCGTCTAAATCAGCCTCATCATCAAACACCGGTCCGCCATCATCCAACGGCGGCAGTTCATCGGGATCAGCGCCATCATCACTCCCTGCCCCGGCTCCCCCAGCCGGCACGGCGTATGCCGCCTTGCGCTCAGCCAATGCGCGCGCAGTCTCCATATCCTGCTGCAACGCCTCCGCAGGCAAGCTGAGTAAGCCCGCGGCTTCTTGCAGCAAGTGCGCCCGCATGACCGCATTGGGACAGGCCAACAGCGATTCAATCACCGCCCGCGAAATCCGCTTCACGGCATCAATATCATCGGGGCGGGCCTCGATCTTTTTCAAATGCGCCACTTGGAACGCAATCAACGACTCCGCTCCATCAAGGCACACCTGAAACCGTGCGCTGCCTTTATTCAGGATGAATGAATCGGGATCCTCGCCCTCAGGCAGCACCGCCACTCGTACCGGGATCTCCTTCGCCAAAAACAAAGCGCCTGTGCGCACCGCCGCTTTAGCACCGGCGGCATCCGCATCAAATACCAGCACGACGCTATCCGCATAGCGCTTTAACAAATCAACATGCTGCTCTGTAAAGGCCGTGCCCTGCGCCGCGACTGCTGTTGCAAATCCCGCCGCATGGCAGCGGATGACGTCAATCTGCCCTTCGCACACAAGTGCCTCACGCCGCGCATCGCGCACAATCTTATCCCGTGCTTTATCCAGCGCATACAGCACGCGTCCCTTTGTAAAAATCAGCGTCTCCGGGCTGTTCACATACTTGGCAGGGTGTGACTTATCCAGAATACGCGCACTGAAGGCACACACCTTCCCTAACTGGTCGCAGATGGGAAACATCAGCCGTCCTTGGAAGCGGTCGTAATAGTCGGTCGAGCCTTCGCGTGACGGTGCCACCAACAAGCCCGCCTCTATCAACTCCTGAGGCGTATACCCATGTTTCTTTGCCCACTCCAATAACACGTCCTTCCGGCGGGGCGCATAACCGATGCGGAACAGCTTGACCACTTCATCCGGCAGCTGCCTCCGTGCAATATATTCGCGGGCGATCTGCGCCTCGCGTGTTGTGGCGTAGCATTTTTCATAGAAGGTTGCCAGTTCTTCATAAATCGCATGCAGCTTATTACGGCGCCCTTCGTTGGCATCCGTCTCGACGCTCACCGTCACGCCGACCTTTTCTGCCAGCTGTCGCACCGCATCCATGAAAGTCAAGCCGTCATGCTTCATCAGGAAGCTGAACACATCACCATCTTCGCCGCAGCCAAAGCAATGATACCGCTGCCGCGCTGTGCTGACCACAAATGAAGGCGTCTTCTCTTTATGAAACGGACAACACCCCTTCAGCGTGCCGCCTGCACGCTTCAGACTCATCCGTGCACCGATTAAGTCGCCGATATCAACTCGTGCGCGGATTTCATTCAATACATCTTCTGACACCATGGGCATTCTATTGCCCTCCAAAGTGCCGAACCACTGGTGCAATCAAACGTGCCGACACAGTATCCTGTTCAAAAAAGCGCCGCACGTGATCAGAGAATTGCAACAGTCCGAATGTGTGGGCAATCGCTAAAATCAAATAGACCTTCAGCAGGCCAAACAAAGCTCCCAGCACGCTATCCAACGGTTGCCGCACGACAATGCTGATAATTGCCGAGAAAAGCTTGCGTAATACCAGATAAAGGATTACGCCGCCGACCGTCAACAGCACAAATACAGTGAGAGGATTCTTAAGCAATCCAAATAAAGGCGCACGCGCAAACCAAGCTGCAAGAAATGCGCACACCAATGCCAACGGGTTGCCCACTGAACCCGATATCCCCCAGAACGCTCCCGTGACCGCGAAACCTACCGCAACGACAATCGCCGTGACATCAAGCGGATTCGCAGAAGACAGCCAGGACAAAAGACCATCCATGCTCATTCAAACGCAGGCACATTACGCAGCCATGCCGCATACTTGTTCTTCGCATCGCCATCCGGCAGCAAGTTTAAATACAGCTCGCCATAGAGCCGCGCTTCCGGATAGCGCCCTTCATCATAGCACACCCGCGCCATCAACTCGGCGCCGATTGCATGCTTTGGCTGAACCGCCAGCAGACGGCTCAGGAACTCAGTCGCCAGCTGATATTGCCGGGCAGAGTAAGCGGCTTTCGCACCATTCAGCACAACCTCGCGGTTAAAGGGCGCGGCGGTGATATAGTTTTTATAAATTTCGGCGGAGTCTTTGAACTTGCCGGCGCGTTCCGCCTGCTTCGCTTGATCAAGCAGTGCAACAAGCTGCTTGGAAGGCTGTTCGCGGCGAGTCACTGTCGAGCGTAAACGGTCGATTGATTTCTTTGCCTTCTCATACGCGGGAACATTTTTATCCGAAATACGTACGAACATTTCAAACAAATCCAACGCATCTTCATACATGCCGAATTTATCAGAGTACAACACCGCCAAGTTATAGAGCGCTGGCGCATAAGCCGGTGCCACTTGACGCGCCCGCAGGAGACGCGCCCGCGCGAGGCGTTCATCACCGCGCAGATTGTCGGCCAAAGCCCATGCCGTCAGAATACGCGCTTGGGCGGTTTCATTGCCTGCGTTTGCATAGAAGGCTTGATTATAAAGCGTCTGCATCAGCGGCCATTCCGATTTGTACGAGGCCACAGTTGCCCGCCCCTCCTGAGCAATGACGTTCTTATTATCTAAATTCAGCGCCGAGTCGAACGAATCAAGGGCCAGCTTCATATCGCCCATCTGCAACGCCGCATTGCCGAGGTTGTTATAGAGCTCGGCAGAGTCGGTCGTCTTACGGGCCGCCTTCTTAAAAAGTGCCAATGCCTTCGCGGGTTGCCCCTCGCGCAAAGCCGCCTCGCCATCCTCCATCAGGCTCAACGGAGCACGGTCACCGCACCCCACCAACATTATCATTGCCGCCAACAGGCAAACACAGCCGAAGCCGCCCAAAAATCGCATAACAGGTCCTTTCAAAATCGGTTCCAAACAGTATAAAGCACAAACCTCATTTGTGCAAGGCAATAATGCAGACGGAAAAGCCTAATCACCTGCTAACAGCGAATTACTGGGAACAATGATGCTTTTGACGTTAACTCAAGGCCAACATCGCATCAATACTGCGGCGGGCACGGGCGGCAACATCCGAATCGACCTTCGTGACGGTCTGCAAATTCTTCAGACTCGCCAATACGCCCGCCAAAGTTGTCTTCTTCATATCCGGGCAAATCAGATCATCAGCCACCGGAAAGAAATGCTTGGTTGGGTTCTCCGCCTGCAGGCGGTAGAGAATGCCAATCTCCGTGCCGATGATAAAAGCCTGTTCTTCCGAAGCCGTTGCCGTACGGCACATCTCTCCGGTGGAGAGAACAAAATCAGCGGCCTCGCGCACCTCCTGCGAACACTCCGGATGCACCATCACCTTGACTCCCGGATGCGCGGTGCGGGCGGTTGCAATATGCGCCACTGTCAGTTGCTCGTGAATCGGACAACATCCCGGCCACAAGATAAATGACTTGCCCAAACGGTCAGCCGTGTACTTGCCGAGATGGCGGTCCGGCACAAAAATAATCTCGTGACCTTGGTCAACATAATGCTTCGCTACCTTCAGCGCGTTCGACGATGTGCAGCAACAGTCCGACTCCGCCTTCACCTCCAACGAACTGTTCACATAACACAACACCTTTGCCTTCGGATGTTCAGCCTTCAACTGCCGCACTTGCTCAGCTGTCACCATATCCGCCATCGGACAACCCGCTGTCGCATCAGGCATCAGTATCAGCTTATCCGGATTCAGCGCCGCGGCAGTCTCGGCCATAAATGTTACGCCGCAAAACACGACTACATCGGCATCCAACTGTGCGGCTTTGCGGGCAAGCTCTAACGAATCACCGGTGAAATCAGCTATAGCCTGAACTTCAGCCGGTTGATAATTATGCGCAATCACAACAGCATTACGCTGCTGCTTCCATTGCTTGATTTCAAGAGCCAATTCATCCATAGCTAGACTTCCAGTTGATGATTATCGTGCGAATAATAACCGCCCTGCCCACGCGGCAGAGCGGTCATGAACAGCGTCTTAGTGCGCCTGCTTGTCTTTCTGAACAGCCTCGGTGATATGGTTCAGTGCCTGGATATACGCCAAGATTGCCGCCTCAACAATATCCGTTGCAACGCCGCGTCCGTTGTACACCTGACCGTTGCCGGTATAGCGCACACGCACCGTGGCCGAGCCTTGAGCGTCTTCGCCGCCCGTAATCGCCGATAGCGCAAAGTGCACCAGTTCAACATCGAGCTTGACGATCTTGTCGATGGCTTGAAATGCCGCATCAATCGGACCATCGCCGATAGCCACCTCGACACACTCTTCACCATCCGCTTTCTTCAACCGCACAGTGCCCGTCGGAGTGATCACATTGCCCGACTGGATGTTAAAGCGATCTAGTTTGAAGTACTCTTCGCCGCGCGATTCGACATCCGAAACCAACGCCGCGATATCCGCATCCGAAACCACCTTCTTACGGTCAGCCAATACCTTGAACTTGGCAAAGGTATCATTAAGGGCTTCAGTATCCAGATGGAAGCCCATATCCTTCAAACGCTGCTCGAACGCATGGCGTCCGGAATGCTTGCCCAGCACCATCTTACTCTGCGGCACGCCAATCGAGGCGGGCGTCATGATTTCATACGTACCCGCATGCGCCATCATGCCATGCTGATGAATGCCCGACTCATGCGCAAACGCATTATCCCCCACAATCGCCTTATTCGGCTGAACCGTAGTGCCCGTCACATTCTGCAGACTGCGGCTCGCCGCATAAATCCGTGTGGTGTCAATGTCTGTGCGCAGACCAAAGAAATCCTCACGGGTCTTCAACGCCATGACAATCTCTTCCAACGCGGCATTGCCGGCACGCTCGCCGATGCCATTGAGCGTACACTCCGCCTGCTCCGCACCGGCATGGATTGCCGACAGCGTATTCGCCACCGCTAAGCCAAGATCATTGTGGCAGTGTACCGCCAAGCGCGCCTTGGAGATATTCGGCACACGTTCACGCAGGTCGCGGATGATTGCCGCAAAGCCTTCTGGAATCGCATACCCAACCGTGTCAGGAATATTCACCACTGTGGCGCCGGCGTTAATGACGCCCTCGACCACGCGGCAACGGAAGTCCGCCTCGCTGCGCGAAGCATCCTCCAGCGAGAACTGCACATCCGGCGCGAGCGTGCGAGCATACTTAACCGACTTGATGGCCAGCTCAAACACCTCCTCCGGCGACATGCGCAGTTTGTACTGCATGTGCAGCGGCGATGTAGCCAAGAAGATATGAATCCGCGGACGAGCCGCCTTTGAGATTGCCTCCCAAGCCCTGTCAATATCCTTTTCCAGCGAACGGCTCAAGCTTGCAACAGTACAATTCTTAATTTGCTTGGCGACCGCTGCCACCGCCTCAAAGTCACCGGGGGATGCCGCCGCAAAGCCGGCCTCGATCACATCCACGCGCAACAGCTCAAGCTGCTCCGCCATGTGCAGCTTGTCGCGAAGGTTCATGGAGCAGCCGGGGGACTGCTCGCCGTCGCGCAGGGTTGTATCAAAGAAATAGACTTTTCTGTTCTCTTGCGTCATGGTTTGTATTTCTCCTTAGTAGTAGAAACTGGTTGAAAGTGTAACAAGATTCGTTAGTGTTGTCAATTTGAAATGGACTTGCGGCTCACGCGCCCGAAAACAAAATGTCCGCCGAGGCAACCCGGCGGACACATCGTGCGCAATCAACGCAAATGTTCAGCCGGTCATTTATCACTCGCAAGGAGGACGTTCTTTCCGCGCACTTGGATGTGCAGTTCACGCAACTGTTTCTCAGTCACCTCACCCGGTGCGTTCATCATCAAGTCCTGCGCCTTCTGGTTCATCGGGAATGCGATCACCTCGCGGATGGAATCCTCCTCCGCCAGCAGCATCACCATGCGGTCCACGCCCGGAGCGATGCCACCATGCGGCGGCGCGCCGAACTTAAACGCATTGATCAGGCAGCCGAACTTCTGGTCGACCACTTCAGGACCATATCCTGCAATCTCGAAAGCCTTGTACATGATGTCAGGACGGTGATTGCGGATCGCACCGGAAGAGAGCTCCACGCCATTGCAAACCGCGTCATACTGATACGCCAAAATGTCCAACGGATTCTTGTTCAACAGCGCATCCATTCCGCCCTGCGGCATGGAGAACGGATTATGCGAGAAACACACCGCGCCCGTCTCCGGGTCGGTCTCGAACATCGGGAAATCCACAATCCAGCAGAAGCGGAATACGTCCTTCTCCACCATGCCCAAATCACGTCCCAACTTCACGCGGATATCCCCGGCGATACGCGCCGCATTTACCGGCGTGTCGCACACAAAAAACATCACATCACCGTCAGCCATGTTCCCGGCCTTCGCCAGCGTAGCCAGCTCTTCGGGCGTCATGAACTTCTGGACAGGTCCCTTGATCGTCTCGCCATCCCAAACCAAGTAAGCCAGTCCCTTGGAGCCAATCGACTTCGCATGATCCAACAGCTTATCAAAGAAGCTGCGCGGCTGGCCCTTGATGCCCTTCACAGGAATCGCACGCACCACGGCGCCGCTCTTCACAGCCACCGCAAAGGCGTTGAATCCCGAGTTCTTAAAGATCTCAGACGCATCAAACATCTCAATCGGAATCCGCAGGTCAGGCTTGTCGGAACCATACTTCAGCATCGCCTCGGCATATGGAATCCGGCGCCACGGCGCGGGATCAACCTGCTTATCAGAAAACTTCGCAAACGTCTTGGTGACCACATCCTCCACCACCGCAAAAACATCTTCCTGCGTGACGAACGACATCTCCATATCCAGCTGATAAAACTCACCCGGAGAACGGTCGGCACGTCCATCTTCATCACGGAAGCACGGCGCAATCTGGAAATAACGGTCAAAGCCCGACACCATCAACAGCTGCTTGAACAGCTGGGGCGCCTGCGGCAACGCATAAAACTTACCATGATGCACCCGGCTCGGCACCAAATAGTCACGTGCGCCCTCGGGGGACGAACACGTCAGAATCGGCGTCTGGTATTCATTAAAGCCACGCTCTTCCATGCACTTGCGCAGGAATGAAATCACCTTCGAGCGCAACAGTATATTATTGTGTACGCGTTCGCGGCGTAAATCCAAATAACGGTAAGTCAAACGCAGCTCTTCGGCCGGCTCCTCTTCACACGGCACATAAATCGGCGTGGTGTCGGCCTCGGACTCAACAATGCAAGCCTCGGCAACCAACTCCACCTCACCCGTCGGCAAGTCGGCATTCACGGTGGAAGGCTCGCGCAACGTCACATTACCCGTCACCGTGATGACGCTCTCCAGCTTAGCCTTCACCAGCGTCTCAAAGAACGAACGGCTCGGATGCACCACAATCTGCGTCACGCCATAATGATCGCGCAAATCAATGAACAAAATACCGCCGTGATCGCGCTTGCGGAAAATCCAGCCGGACAGCTTCGCTTCAGTCCCGGCATCACCGGCACGCAAATCAACACACGTATGGGAACGGAATAAATGCATAAAACAACCTCGAGATAAGCGCAAAAATATACCATAATCCCTCCGCCGTTGCAAATAGAAACCACCATCCCGATTCAATATAACTAGGAAACAGGCTCTATCTTGCCCCCTCCTCCACTTACGCTTGACATTCTCCGCCAATCTGCTAAACTGCACCCCGTTGGCCCCATTGGGTGACCGATCACTGACGCTTTACGCATATCGGAACCCAAGCTCCAAGGAGCCATCAACAATCCGACAAGCCCGTTGGCCGGCGAGCAGTCCCACAAAATACTCTAGAACTCTTGCCATGTTTACCGCTCTCATTACGCTTATCTTTGCTGTTGCCGCCTGCCTCTGCGTCGGCGTGATTTGTATTGCTGTCGATGAAAGTGTCACAGACACTTTCTCAACCGTACCACGTCAAGCTCTTTTCGCCTCCTCTTCTCTCCGCGGCTCCGCGTGACATCTCGCCCACCCACTCGCGTTCATCCTCTCACTTATTACCTATTACCTCTTACTTATTACTTCATCTCACGTCTCCGCGTGAGCTTCTTTCTGTACCACTCATTTCTCCGCCTCCCTACTGTACTCGACTTCTTCGACTTCACCGCTTTCATCGGCTGCATGCTCGGCGCAAATATTTGCCGCGCCTATATTGCCTAAAACGCTCTAAATACAAGCTGTTTGCTGCTTTATCAAGCCTTCAAGTCCTCCATGTTTCATTTTCGCCTCACGTGAGGCACAAACGTGTCACACGTGTACCACATTCCTGTCTCACGTGAGACGCAAATGCGGGACACGTGTCCCGCAAACTGGTGATACACGTCCCGCAAGTACAGAACTCCCGTTGCAGAGGTACAGAACGTTAATCTCCGCACATGGGGTCTCTGGAAACGTTACCTGATGATCTTCGTTCTAATACCTTACAACATTCGTTCCAAACAGTTCCGAACGTTCGTTCCATAATCCGATAACACGTGTTATAAAACTCGATAATGAGCGTTATCGGGTTTTCGATTGCCCCATCTGTATTTTTTTCCCTTGCAATGCCGGTTGAAATTGAATACAATGTGAGTGGCGTCTTAACAACAGTCAAGGCTCTATTTTTCCAGAACGAATAGACAAAGACGCCGCTGCGTGTGGGATTTCGGAGGTTGATTATGAAAAACATTTGTGGCAAGAGATGGTTTCTGTTTGTATTAGCGTTGATGGCAACTGTATCGGCAGAAGCGGCGCCGAAGCGAGTGTATACGACGAAGGAAAAAGAATTAATGGCGAAATATGCGGAATATGGGTTGCCGGAAGGGCTTGTCGCGAGTGGAATTTTAGATGAATTGGTTCCGGGGGTTTTAGAATTAATGCGGCAACCTGCACCGGGGGTACAGCTAGAAAAAGGTATTTTAAGGCGTGATAGTACGACTCAGATTATGCGTGAATTATTTCAAGGAAAGTACTATCTTTCTGTACTGCCTACAACCTATGTTCCAAACAACGTATATGTGCCCGAATATGAAACGCCAGCCAACACTGTTTATTTTACAATAGACTTGACGAAGATTAAGGATCAAACGGAGCGTCAGCAAATTGAAATCCTTTATCGTCATGCGAACAGGGTGATGAATATTTTGGTGAATACACCGTTTCCTATTCCGACATTGCAAGAATTTAATAAGGGAGCGTTGACAGGAAAAATTCCCAATTTTCCGACGATGTTTCGGGAAAACAGTGAGTATAAAACGAAAGATATGATGCACTCATT
>JAVBMC010000024.1:0-9060 GCA_031552845.1 Kiritimatiellia bacterium | reverse complement strand
CCGCAGCACATCGATCTGCGCGAAGAGTTCGGACATTTTGAAGGCGATACCCTCTGCAGCCGCCGGGGAGATAAGACCGTCATCTTCTCCTTCATCGAACGCTCCACCCGCATGCAGTTCTGCTACAAAATGCCCCGCAATACCATCAAATGCGCCCGTAAAGCCCTGCGCCTGCTGCTCAAAGACTGCTCCTACATCAAAACAATCACCTTCGACAACGGCAGCGAGTTCTCCGATGTCAAAGGGATGCTCAAACTCCTGCGCCGTCATACCCCAGGCGCCATGATCTATTATGCCCACCCCTACAGCTTCTGGGAACGCGGCAGTAACGAAAACAACCATCGTCTCATCCGCCGCTTCGCGCCCAAAGGCAGCCGGTTAAGCCAGATCAGCCACCGTGAACTCGCTGAAGGCGTCGCCTTCATCAACCGGCTTCCCCGCAAACTTTTTGACGGGCAAAGCGCTCTTGAGCTCTGGAATGCCGCTTTGCAAAAAGTCGTCTGAAAGTGAAATCATTTATTGCAATGAACCTTCCCTTGCCCTATCTATGGGTTTATGTTACAATAGAGGTAGTGCATATCAGGCACGGCCAACGTGGATTTTGCTCAATAGCCGGATGACCGTATCCGGAGGGGAGGTTTGACATGATACTGGCGGCGGCGATGGAGTCGATTGACTTTTACTTTATCATTTGGGAGATTAGCATGGTGATTATTTTTGCCTATATCCCAATTCTGCTTCTTCTGGGACTTGCAAGACTTTGCCGTAATAACTGTTGCCAGTTGGAGATCATTGCTGCTGGTTGGCTGATTATTCTCGCAGGAATCATTATATTTTTTTATTTCCCTCGAAACAACTACCTGCGTTATGCTCTTATGTTTGAATTTAGCGTACTCGCTGCACCAAGTGGCCCGTTGGTCATCCTAGTGACTAAGCGCAAACCTCGTCTATCAAGGGCGATAGCTATCTTGGTGTTGTTTCCTATTGCCATTCCTTTCGCACTACTCTTTTTAGCCCGCCTTACTGCCTAGCCTGACCAACAAAACTTCATGTTCACCGCACTCCTTCTACACGCACCTCTTTTATTCCGTTATTACAGCGGAGGTAGAGGAATTGATCACATGTGGACAGTTGCAGTCTGTGTGATGGTGTTCGTATCTTTCATGCTGCAGGAATTTGAGTGTCGGCCTTGGATACTTGCCGGGACATGGCTGATTCTGCTGGCGTCCATCGGGATGACGGTTTACCACGGTCCTGTGCCAACGCCGCCCGACGCCTATTGGCGCAAACTGCTTCTTGAGCAATCCAACGTTTACTTCTCCGGCATCTTCGTCATCCTCGCCGCCAAGACCAAACTCACTTGGGACATAACCTTGACTTGGACCGCCCTCCTCAGCCTCGGGGGCTATTGGGCAACCAAATACGTCTTGTACATTCACTAACCTGTAGTCTAACAATGACAAGCGCACTTGCCTCACACATGCCGCTGTTGCTCTACATTCGCCCTTGGTACTACACGTGGACGTTTTCCATCTGCTTGATGCTGTTTATCTCTTATCTCTGCAAAGGCCGCCCCTACCGCGTCTGGGCACTCGCGTTCACGTGGATATTCCTGCTCTTTGTTCTCGGCCTAATCGCATATGACGGAGCAATACCGACTCCATCCCATCCCGTATGGAACACCATGCTGATGGAACAATCCAACCTTTACTTTGCTGGCATGTTCATCATCCTCGCCGCCAAGTGCGAGATTAATGCTTTCTGGACATTTTGGGGAGCAGGCATCGCCAGCAGCTTTGGAGAGTTATTTGCAGGACTAGTCTTATCCCATTGACCACTTGCACAACACAACACTTAGAAATAGAAATAAACATGACCTTCAGCATGATGATCAATACAATCCTCAGCGCTTTGTGGACAGTGATGCTCCTTTCGCCTTTTATCTACGGGTCGACGTGCGTGCTGCTTGCCATTGATCAATGGTTGTGTAATAGCCGCCATCGGATACGGTGGGTGTTGTCAGGATGGGTGGCGCTGCTGGTGCTGATTGGATACGTCATTGCCTATTGTTGCAGCGGGTTAGACGAGCTTCGGATTGGAACTCTGTTCCTACCGCTCAACCGATGGGCAGCATTCGTCACAACAATATGCCTGCTAACAGGTCCATTCATCGCGCTCGCCGCCAAGTTCCATCTACCACGCAGATGGAAGACGATTGGGGTGGTTGTCTTGCCGCTCTTCACCGCCATCCCTATGCTGTTGATGTTGGAAAAGATGTCGATTTCAGTTTATCACGCGACTGACAATATCTTTGCATTAAATAATGTGAGAGCGGTTGGAACCGACCTGCTCTTTGGCGCCGGAATTGAAATCCTGTTCTCAATGGGCACGATCATATTGGTAGCCTCGTTGCCCCTCTTGTTCCTCATCCATCTTGCACGGCGATTCCAAAATAGTCCTCGGCAGACATTTGCCATCATAACCGCCTGGTTGCTGGCGTTGGCGGCGACGCTCTCGCTTGCATGCTATACAGCCGATGAAATGTCGCTCATACTGCTCATACAGATATTCATAGCAGGTCCCTTTGCATTGCTCTTCGCCAAAATCAACCCCAAGGGGCGCCGATTAGTCGCAACCTTGTTCATAATCATGCCCCTCTCAACTATTCTTGGAGGGATTATTTGCATGCTCTGCATATAGGGCACTGCCGAAATGGCGCTTATTCTTCGTGCAGGAAGGAGGCGGTTTGTTAGCCGAAGTCAAAGCAAAGGCAAACGGTAATGATGGCGGGAGGCGGGGTAAGTTTTTTACTTGCCTCAGTGTTTTGAATAGTGTATAGTCCTTTTAGTTTTTAGGCATGTCGGCCAAACCGTGCGGTTGATGGCGGGCATGGGTTGTTTATCGTAATACCAAGGAGTGAATCATGCGTAAATTAAAGGTGGGAATGATCGGCGGCGGCGGGGGATTTTTCGGCAAGGTGCATCACCGCGCGATTTCGTTGGATACGACCCGTGAGGTCGTGGCGGGTGCGCTGCATCAGGATCCGACAGCGTGCGCGGCTTTTGCCGATGAGTGGGGCGTGAAGGGTTATCCCGACTACAAGGCGATGATCAAGGATTGGAAGGATGGCAAGCTGGAGTTGGATTATGTGACGATCGTCACGCCGAACTTCCTGCACTTCCAACAGGCGCAGGCCTGCCTTGAAGCCGGTCTGCCGGTGATGTGCGAGAAGCCAATGTGCTACACCCTCGCCGAGGCGCTGAAGCTCGAAGCCCTTGCCAAGAAGCAGAAGAAGGCGCCCTTCGCCCTCTCCCATACTTACACCGGTCATCCGATGATGATGTTTGCCCGCGAGCTGATCAAGCAAGGCAAAATCGGTAAGATCCGTAAGGTCGAGGCATGGTACACGCAAGGCTGGCTGGCCACGTTACTTGAGAAAACCGGCGCACAAGGAGCCGCATGGCGTGCCAACCCGAAGTTCTCCGGCATCTCGCTGGCAGGCGGCGATATCGGCACCCATGCGTTGATTAACGCCATGTGGACGACCGGCCTGAGCGTGAAGGAGGTCTCAGCCCATTTGACCTCCCTGCCCGGCCGTAAGCTGGATGATGACTTCAACGTCTTCGGCAAACTCTCAAACGGCGCCACGCTGGTGCTGACCGCCACGCAGATCGCCGTCGGTTACAAGAATGCCAACGGCCTGCGCATCTTCGGCGAGACCGGTTCGCTGGAATGGTCGCAAGAGCGTTCGGAAGAGCTGCATTATTATGATGCAAGCTGCACGCGCACTACGTTCTACCAGAACGCCTATGTGCCTGAAACTCCGGCCATCCTCAAGTCCTACGGACGTCTGCCCGGCGGTCACAACGAGGACTTCCTTGAAGCCATCGCCAACTTGCACACCTCGCTGGAACGCAAGATCCGCAAGATCAAGGGCGAGAAGAACGCCGCCGAGGCGTATGACCACCCCGGCATCAACGAAGGAGTCTTGGGCATGAAGTTCATCACTGCCGCAGTGGCCAGCTCCAAGAAGAAGGGTGTCTGGACAAAGCTGTAGTCCGACAGCCATGAGGCTAAACAAAGAGGCGCGGAATAACTTCCGCGCCTTTTTTATTGTTATGGGCAATTACCGTCAACCGGCAGCCGAGCACGCGCAGCAGCAGGTCAATTGGTACTGAGCAAGAATAGCCTCAAGCTCTTCGCTTTGAGCTTCCAGCACTTCCAGCAAACGGAATTGCACGCGGGCGCGTTCGAGGTTGTGGAGGGCGTGGCGCGTCTTAAAATAAACGTCGCCATTCAGATAGTCCGTCAGGAAACGGATGCCCAACACAAAGACCATATACTTTACGGAGAAAAGCATCTCCGCCCGTTCGTTGGCTGTCAGGAAAGGCGCCTCTTCCAAGTAACCCTTAACGATGGCCTCAAAGCGCGTGCGGTCAATACCGACCTTGCTCAAGTCGGTCTCGTCTTCGGAGGTTAGCGACGCCGCACTGCGCACTAGGTCACCAAAATCAAACAACGCCAGCCCGGGCATGACAGTATCAAGATCAATCACGCAGATGGCTTTGTTGGTCGCTTTGTCTAATAGGATGTTGTTTATCTTGGTGTCGTTGTGAACAATCCGTTCCGGCAGCTCGCCACGCGCCATGCGGTCTTGCAGATGCGAGCAGATTGCTGCACGCTCTTCAACGAAACGGATATCCTTAGCCGCTTCCGCCGCACGGTATTCCATGTCGGCACGGACGGCTTCACGGAAGGCCTCCAAGCGGCGTGGGCCGTTATGGAAGTATTGAATGGTCTCAAACAATCGCGGCGCAGGCAGGTCGGCTAGAGCATTTTGAAACCGCGCAAACGCACGGGCGGCTTCGTAAGCCTGATAGGATTCCGTCAGTACATCATACGCATAGACATCATCCACGAAGTAATAGATGCGCCAGAAGTTCCCCTCGGTATCGCGGTGATAATAAAGGCCTTCATGCGTGGGGACAAAGTGTAGCACATGCCGCCGCACATCAGCCATGCCGTTGAGCTTGGCTTGAATATGCCGCGTGATGCGCAGGATGTTATCCATCACCTCAGGAGGATTCGGAAACACGACATGATTGATGCGCTGGAGCAGATAGCTCTGCTCCGTGGTCTGCACCTTAAACGTATCGTTGATATTGCCGCAGCCGAAAAGCTCGACCGTCTCGACGTCGCCTTCCAGCACGAAGTGCGGCAATATCTCCCGCAACGGATATCTATTCATGGTTCAGGTTCCGGCGGTCAATCACACGTTTGGCCTTACCTTCAAAACGCTCCAAGGTCTGCGGCGAAACCAGATTGATCTCCATGCCGAGACCTGTGACAGTTTGAATGGCGTGGTGGATATTCTTCTTCAGAGCCAGCATGTCGGTCATGCTGTCAGAGAATATCTCGGGACTCATTTCGACAGACACCGTCACTTGATCCAACGCGCCCGGACGGTCCACTTCGATCCGATAGTGCGGCGTGGTGCCCTTAACACGCAGGAGTGCTTCTTCAATCTGCGAGGGATACACGTTCACGCCGCGGATAATGAGCATGTCGTCCGTGCGGCCGATGATGCGACTCATGCGCGCAGTCGTCCGTCCGCAAGGGCAAGGATCGCGCCAGATGCGGCCGATATCCCGCGTGCGGTAACGCAGCAGCGGGAAAGCTTCCTTCGTAATCGCCGTAAAGACTAACTCGCCATACTCACCATCCGGCACCGGTTCCATCGTATCCGGATTGATGACTTCGACAATAAAATGGTCTTCTTGAATATGCATGCCGTCGCGGAACGCGCACTCACCGCTGACGCTCGGGCCAATAACTTCCGACAGCCCGTAGTTGTTAAAGCACAGAATGCCGGACGCCTCTTCAATCGCCGTGCGCATATCTTCCGTCCACGGCTCGCCGCCGAGGTGCGCGAACTTGAGCTTGAGTTTGTTGCGGTCAACGCCCATCGCCTTGAGGCTGTCGGCCAGCTTGAGCGCATAGCTCGGTGTACAGATCAAGCCATCGACTTCTAAGTCCTGCATGATCATCAGCTGGCGCTCGGTGTTGCCGCTGCCAACCGGAATAACCGCCGCGCCGACGCGCTCGATACCGTAATGCAAACCAAAGCCACCGGTGAAGAGGCCATAACCGAATGCCACCTGCATGGTATGCGTCTTGTTCAAACCGCCTGCAGTCAAGAAACGCGCTGTCAAGTCGCTCCACAGATTCACGTCATTGCGCGTATACGCCACAAACGTCGGCTTGCCGGTGGTGCCGCTCGATCCGTGATAGCGTATGACTTCATCACGCGACACCGCCAAGAACCCCAGCGGATAGTTATCACGCAGATCGGCCTTCGTGGTGAATGGCAGGCGCCGGACATCGTCAACCGTCTTAATGCTCTCCGGGGTAATCTTATCTCGTTCGAAGATTTGCTTATAGAACGGTACGTGCGACACGTGTCTTACAGTCTTGCGCAAGCGATCCGCCTGCAACGCCCGCAGCAGATCCGGATCGAGACACTCGCCCGCGGCTTGCCAGATTGTACTTTCAATGACAGGTTTCTTCATTCCGGCGCCTCTCTTTTACAGGTGCGAAAACAGAGTCTCACCGTCCAGCACATTGCGCCCGGCTTTCGCCAACGCCTCAATGGCCTTCTCCGAATTATCGAAGCGGAAGATCAACACCGCCTCGGCATTGCACCGCATGGTGAACGCATACATATACTCAATGTTGACGCCCACCTCCGAGATGATGTCCAGCGTCGAACCCATGCCGCCCGGACGGTCCGGCACCGCCACCGCCACGACGCTGCGGATGTTGACGATATGCCCGGCCTTCTCGAGAACAGTCTTCGCGCGCTCCCAGTCCTTCACAATCAAACGGACGATGCCGAACTGCTGCGTATCGGCCAGCGACAGCGTCACGATGTTGATATCCGCCTCCGACAGCGCCCGGCAGATGGCATTCAAATGCCCGGGTTTATTCTCCAAGAACAGTGAGATCTGATTAATCGTCTTCGACATATGCGCCTCCTTTTCTAACACTTTAACAAAATCAACCCTTGCGGTTCTTCCGCTTGTCAAACACACGCTGAGCCTTACCCTCGCTGCGCGGAATCGAATGCGGTTCCGCCAGACGGATCGCGGCATGAATGCCAGTGATCTCGAATATCGACGAAGCAATGCGCTTGCGCAAAGCCTCCAACGTCTTGATGTCGTCGCTGAACGCCTCCGGCGTCACCTCCACCACGACCTCCAGCGTATCCAAATCCTCAATCCGGTCGACCACGATCTGATAGTGCGGCTGAATCGTCTCAATCCGCATCAACGCTGTTTCAATCTGCGATGGGAACATATTCACGCCGCGGATGATGAGCATATCGTCTGACCGCGCGCTGATCCGCTGAATCCGCCGCAGGCAGCGCCCGCATTTGCACGGCTCCGCCACCAAGCGCGACAAATCGCGCGTCCGATACCGCAGCATCGGCATCGCATCCTTGCTCAACGTCGAGAGCACCAGCTCGCCGACCTCGCCATCCGGCAGCACCTCGCCGGTGTCCGGATTGATCACCTCGGCTAAGAAATAATCCTCAAAGATATGCAGCCCGCAATGCTCACGGCACTCATTCGCCACGCCCGGCCCGACAATCTCCGACAGCCCGTAAATATCAAACGCCTCAATCCCCGTCAACTCCACGATACGCGCCCGCATCTCCTCAGTCCACGGCTCCGCGCCAAAGATACCCACGCGCAGTTTGAACTCCTTACGGAAGTCCACGCCCGCCTTCGCCACCTCATCCGCGATATGCAGAAAATAACTCGGCGTACACGATACCGCCGTTACGCCAAAATCCCGCATCACCATCATCTGCCGCGACGTATTGCCGCCCGAGATCGGAATCACCGTACAACCCAACGCCTGCGCGCCGCCATGCAAACCCAACCCGCCGGTAAACAGCCCATAGCCATACGCATTCTGCAAGATGTCGCCGCGCTGAACCCCGGCCATCAACAACGACCGCGCCACTACGTTATCCCACACCTTCAAATCATCCGCCGTATACCCCACCACAATCGGCTTGCCCGTGGTACCGCTCGACGCATGCAGCCGCACCACCTCCTCCATCGGACTCGCAAACAACCCATACGGATACGTATCCCGCAGATCGCTCTTCGTCGTGAACGGCAGCAGCGCCACATCGCCCACCTTCTGCAAATGCTCCGGCCGCACGCCGCGCTCATCCATCCGCTGCTTAAACAACGGCACCCGCTCATACGCCCGCGCCACCATATTCTTCAGGCGCGCCAGCTGCACGGCATCCAACTCACTACGCGACAAAAAATCCGCTTGATTAAACTCGCTCCGAATATCCACGCTCATGCTCAACCCTTACTCCCGCTCCACTGTCATAAACTTTCCGTGTAGTTTAGCAAGCCCGACCCAACAAGTCAAGCAAAAGCACCCTCAAAACCGCACCACTGTATTTCCCTAAAAGAACCCCTTCCACACCCTTATTCACAAAAGTCCGCACGCGCCCGACCCCGACATCGCCCCCTCCCCGCCCGCACCGCCGAAACAACACAGGATTATCACCCCGCATGACGCATTTTCAAAGTAATCTCCCGCAAATCCTGTGCATCACCTCCCGAGCAAATCAAAGTGCCCTTATATTTGGGGTCGCATCACACCTAACCTCATACCCAGAGGTTGCCTGACCTCGTACCTTGAGGTCAAGCAGCCCCCGAGTACGAGGTCAAGTGACCTCTAACCCCCAAAGCTTGCAGCCTTTACACACATTGCGGCACGTAAAATAATTGCCGGGAGCCGCACCGAAACAAACCAGAAGCGACCGTTTCATAGATTCACCCGCCAAGCAACGCTTTGAATGCAACAACCCGTCCGTCAGGCAGGTTAATTTATGGTTCATGCCTAGATTAGATTGACTTAAACTCAATTTCGACTAGTATTGACGCATGAAAAACAAGTATTTGGGGTCAGCTCACCTTTCGGAGGCTAAATTCAAGGCTGTTTTGAAGCTCTTTTGCACGGATTTAACCG
>JAVBMC010000011.1:0-90115 GCA_031552845.1 Kiritimatiellia bacterium | reverse complement strand
ACCATCCTTGCGGCCAACCTCATCCGATGGGAGCAAGAACGCCAGCGGCGTTTTCGTGTCTATTTTGTTTTACACCTTTTTGAGATTAGCACGCAGGCCTATACCGGTGCATTACATGCTGCGGCCTAGTGCCGCCACATTAAGCAGACCCTACCTAGCGGAAGTTTATCGCCTAAAAGAAGGCCAACCCCACGTTAACTTCTCCAACTGCCTCCACTACAAAACCTACCAGATCAAAGATCCCCTCAACAACATCGAGTGGAACTTTCCCGCCGATGGCGAAGGACCGCGCTACACGCGGATGTAAAAGTCCAATATCTACAGCCGTTCGGGAGACGCCTCCCGAGCGGTTTTTTGTTTGCATAAATGTCGATTGGACTTGAGTACGGAGCTCACGGTTGTTATAGCTAAGTCCATCTCGACCGCCTCGCCTCTCAAGCTTTGCTTTGAAGCGCATCTTTTGGCGGTCATTTTTTATGCCTGCCTCTTGCTCACTAAAATTCAACGGCACCTCCAAAATTCATTTCCGACGATAAGGCCATAAAAAGTTCACGCGGAGACGCGGAGTCGCGGAGAGTGCTGGCGTGGTTGTTGGGTAGGGCGATGCTCGCCGAGCGCGCCGTTGGGGGATAATGTGTTGTGGGCGACTGTGTGGTTGCGGCGGTCTCGGCGAGACCTGCCCTGCCTTTTGAAGCAGCAATTATTAGAGGTGCCATACGCATAATGCCGGCGAGGACGCCGGCGCTCCCAGAGAAAAGCAGGATCTTTTCCGCGTCTCCGCGCCTCCGCGTGAGCTTTTCTGTTAGCAGAGTATAGGGAGCATTTTATCTTGTAACCCGTGTATGGGTTTGTTAGACTAACCCCATGATAATGGAGGGCGTTTGAAAATGAACGGTTTTGACATACAGAAGATAGTGCAATGTCTCAACTTTCTTGCACGTAATAAACGGGATCAGCGGATATCGAAGTTAGATGCCCTCAAGCTGATTTATTTAGCCGATCGTTATCATTTGAGAAAATATGCGCGTACAATCACAGGGGACAGTTACTTTGCAATGCAATACGGCCCTGTGGCATCAATGACCAAAGATGTCGCCGAATGCAATAAACGGCGTGTGCCAAGCAATGATCGAGCCTACGTGCAGCAGCACTTGAAGCTGCTTGATACGCGTACGATCGAGTCGCAGCATGAGGTTGATTACTCGGTCTTCTCGACGACGGATCTGGAGGCATTGCGCGCAGCCGAGAATCTGGCCGGGCAGTATGGTGACTTGATTGCGCTGACCCACAAATTTCCTGAATGGCTCAAGCATGAAAAGACGCTAAGGCAACAGAAGTCGGTGCCCATGAGCCTGCTGGACTTCTTTGAAAAAGCTCCGGCAGATGTAGAATATGCGGCAGCCGATGCAAAGTTATTGCGGTTGAATCGCTCCTTCTTCAAAGATCGATTGGAGTTGTTTGCTTGAGCAAGCACTCGTTCCTGCGGTTGACGTTGAGAACCGGCACTGTCTACAAAATGAAGACGCGTGCGGTTCGTTCAGACAAACCTCACTTTCTGGTTGTACTCAACTGTAGTCCGCTGTCTGACCAAGTTATTGTGCTTGGGGTATTCTCGTCACAAATCGAGAAAAGCCGAACGCGTGTTAAGTTGCAAGGTTTGCCACCGGAAACGTTGGTTGAGGTATCTCCTGAAGAGTACTCCGAGCTGAGGGTTCCCTCGGTTGTAGATTGCAGCACTCCTGTTCAGATGCCGACAGAAAACTTCTATAAAGAACTGGCTGATAAAGATAAACTCGAAAAGCTTTGCGATGATCTCCCCGAAGCGCTGTGTCAGCGAATCATCAATGCCGTAAAGGCGTGTAACACTGTGGAAGAGTGTATCAAGCGGCTCCTGTAGTCTCAGGGATCCCTCGAGTAATTGCGACCTCCTAATGTAGGGCAACTTCGCCTCTCTTCTCCTCTCTATCAGTGGGAGAGGGGCGAGGGGTGCGCGCAGCGCACTACTTCTCCAACTGCCTCCACTGCAAAACCTGCCAGATCAAGAACCCCCTAAACTAGACATGAACCTTGTTTTATTAAGCCCCTATCTTCAAGTTAATGGCGGTAGTTTATGAATGGTGTTGACTTCGTGATGGAGCTTTGTTAAACTCCCGCCCTGTTGACCCCATCGGGTGACTCGTCACTGATTCGGATACCTGTGGCTCGGAGTTCCAATGTGAATCTCCGCCCCCCGACATACGAGAACTCGAGCTCCGAGGAGCCATCAACATATATTAGGACTGTCCGTTTGGCCGGCGCACAGCCCAGATGCTTCGGGGATATCCGCCTTTTACGCGAGTGCGTCAACAGGTTTTTGTTTGGAATCGCCGCAGCATCGGGTTGTCGGATGCCGCTGTCTGCCAACTTGAACTTCAAGCGGCGGAAAGAATACAAGTTATGGCTATCAAATATCAGCTTCGTCCCGATCTGACGAAGGAACATCGTGAAAAGGGCATCATGATCGTGCGCGGCTCGACAGCGCTGCGAGTCGATCAGGAAGTCCTTATCGAGGAAATCATCCGGCAGGGCACCACCGTGCGTCGGGCGGATGTGGAGGCAGTACTGTCAAATCTTGGCGCGGCGCTGGTGGCATTGTGCAGCCGTGGAGAATCGGTGACGGTTCCCGGCCGGCCTTGGCATTATCACACCGCGTGCGCGTGGAACGATGAGTGCTGACCGCGAATGGATCAATCCGCTGGAGGCGCACATCACGATGCGTTTTGACGCGGCTTTAATCAGGGCGTTCGAACATCACGTTCAGTTTGAGGAGGTACCGACAGCGACGGTTAATCCGATTTTTTTGTCGGTCAAAGATGTGGACAGTGGCACGGTAAACAATCGGTTGACGCCCGGCGGGATGGTTGGTCTCAGAGGACGCGATTTGAAGTTCAACCCTTTGGCCGAGGATGAAGGCATCTTCTTGCTGCCGACAAACGGACAGGGCGGCAATGTCATCAAGATGACAAAGTTCTTGGATAATAGTCACTCGCGCCTGAGCTTCAGCGTGCCGACTGACTTGGCGCCCGGGGCTACGTATATGCTGGAAGTGTGTGTGCGCAAACGCGGCTGCAAGGCGTTGCGGTCATCCGTTTTCGAGACGGAGTTGATTATCGCCTAAAACAACGGTAGTCGATTCATGAGCCGTGGGATGCTTTCGAGCGTCCCACGGCTTTTTTTATATTGTTATGACAACTACACTCAACTTCTCCGACTTCGCCGATTTCATCGCTCATCGGCTCTGAACGTTCATTATAAGAGATTATAATCGCTGTTGTAAGGTATTTGAACGAATGTTATCAAGGGCTGTTGTACTGTGTTCTAAAAAGTTAGAATAAACGTTCTGAAGTCTTATAACATTCGTTCTAAGGAATTATAACACGTGTTTCAAAATACTGCAGCGCCCGTTATAACAGCCGATAACACGCATGCCTCCGTACATTAACAGAGAAACCCCTTCTTTAAGCTTGTGGTTTCATTTGCAAAGGTCTATAATTCCAACACCGGACTCGGAGTATTCCCCGGATTGTGCATAATTGGCGGGGACGAAGTCTGTCTTTATCTCAAAAATGTTCGTTCTAAAGAAAATAATTGGCGGTTTATTGATGCCATTGCCGCTGGTTGTTGCTTCATTATTGATAGGTTTTTGGCTTTGCCGCCAAACAAAATATAAACGTGTCGGCAAAGGAATCATGTTAACGGCGGCAGTGTTTGGATTGGCTGTCGGCTACGGATTGTTTGATTCATTCTTGTATCGTTTGGAGCGGTGCTATCCGGTGTTTAATCCGACGGTTGAAGTGTGCGAATCCTTAAGAGGCGCTTCGATACTGGTTTTAGGGCAGGGGATGCCCGTGCAATCGGACTTGCCTGTGATGTTTCAGAATAATGTGACGTTCATGGCGCGCTTGTTGGAGGGCGTACGCGTAGCGAAACTGGTGCCGGAAAGCCGTTTGTTGGTGTCAATCGCTGGTGAAGCTTCGGTAGACGTGAAGCAGCAGTTTTTGGATGAGTATGCTCAGTTGGTGGACTTCCCACGCAAGCGGATTGTGCTGATCAGTACGGCACGGGATACCGATGATGAAGTGCGAGATGCGTTGGTGCAGGGGCAGTCGTCGAAACCGTTGATAATCGCTTCTTCAGCTTTGCATGTTCCGCGGGCGATACAATTGGCTACGCGTATGGGCGTTGTGGCGATTGGGGCACCGTGTGATTTTTTGACGGATGTGCGTCAGCCATCGACAGGCACGCGCTTCTACGGGTTGATGTGGCCAAGTTTGGGCGAGTATGACAAAGCCCAACGTTATTGGCATGAGGTATTCGGAAACCTGGCAATCCAGATCGGGATTTTTTAAAACAAACAACAGGAGGTAGAGTTATGAAGATGGACTTTTTTGAAGCCATGGAAAAACGCCGTTCGCTGTATGCGTTGGGTAAAGACCTGCCGGTTGGTTTGGATGCGGTGCAAGCGGTGTTGGAGCATCAAATTACAGAGACTCCCTCTCCTTTCAATGTGCAAAGCGCACGGGTTGTGTTGTTGACAGATGAACGTCATACAGCACTCTGGGACGGGCTGAAAGAAATCCTGCGTGGCCTAGTCAAAGACCCTGAGGCGTTTGCGAAGCAGACTGCTCCCAAAGTTGACGGATTCGCCGCGGCAGCAGGAACAATCCTCTACTACGAAGACACCGCCGCCATCAAAGCTTTGCAAGAGGCGCAGCCGGCTTATGCCGATCGTTTTGAACTCTGGGGCGAGCACGCCAATGCCATGCTGCAGCACGCTGTCTGGGTGGCATTAGCCGGGTTGAATGTTGGTGCCAATCTACAGCATTACGCGCCTTTAATTGATCCCATTGCGGCCAAATTAGCCACGATCCCTTCGATGTGGAGTTTAATTGCGCAAATGCCTTTTGGTTCCATCGTGCAGCCCATCCCGGCTGATGTTCCGCATCTGCCGGTTGGTGAGCGGTTGATTGTAAGTTGAGTTAATAAGAGAAAAAAATGGTATCTGATTTATCCGTGCGGCTGGATAGCCGCCAATTGAATATTACGGTTGTTGGATTAGGCTATGTGGGTTTGCCCTTGGCGGTTGCGTATGGACGCCTTTTTCCGGTCACTGGCTTTGACATCAACCAACAGCGCGTTGCAGAGCTGTCTGGCGGACAAGATCATACATTAGAACAGACGCCTGAAGAGCTGAAGTCGGCGAAGCTACTGAGCTTCACCTCCAACTTAGATGATCTAAAGGCGACGGATGTTTTTATCGTCACTGTGCCAACGCCGGTGGATGATTTCAAACAGCCCGACTTGACACCGCTGATCAAGGCGAGTGAAGGTATCGGTAAAATCATCAAGCGTGGTGCGGTCGTCATTTACGAATCAACCACCTACCCGGGGTGCACGGAGGAAGACTGTGTGCCGGTTATTGAGCGGGTTAGCGGTTTAAAGTTCAACGTTGATTTTTTTGCCGGTTACAGCCCCGAGCGAATCAACCCCGGTGATAAAGTACACACTGTCACAAAGATTAAAAAAGTAATATCGGGCTCGACCCCGGCCATCGCTGATTTTGTTGATGCTCTTTACAACACCGTGTTGGAGGCGGGAACCCACAAGGCTTCCTCTATCAAAGTTGCCGAAGCTTCCAAAATCATTGAAAACTGTCAGCGCGATTTGAACATTGCATTTGTCAATGAGCTGTCCATGATTTTCAACCGTATGGGCATCGATACGCTTGAAGCGCTTGAAGCTGCCGGCTCCAAGTGGAACTTCCTCCCATTCCGTCCGGGTTTGGTCGGCGGACACTGTATTGGTGTTGACCCCTACTACCTCACCCATAAAGCACGCGCACTTGGATATCATGCTGACGTCATCAACTCCGGCCGCCGTGTGAACGACAACATGGGTATCTTCGCTGCGCAAGAGACGATTAAGCTGATGATTAAGAAAGGCATTCCCATTAAAGGCACGAAGGTGCTCGTGCTCGGCATCACCTTCAAGGAGGATTGCCCCGACATCCGCAACAGCCGCGTCATTGACGTCATCCGTGAACTCAAGAGTTTTGGATGCGATGTTGTTATTGCTGATCCTTGGGCAGGGGCAGAGGAGGTGGCCAAAGAGTATGACGTGACGCTGACACCCTATGATCAGATTCAAAACGCCGACTTGTTCGCGACATATCCGGCGGTTGTTTTAGCGGTGAAACACAAGCAATTCTTTAATCTCAGTTTAAACCGTAACCCCGAACAAACCGTCCTATTCGACATCAAATGCGCATTGCCGAAAACTACTGTAGACGGGCGGTTTTAGTTTGATGTCGGACTCTTTGTTAATATGACGCCCGCACAGCGCATAGCTCTTAACACAAGCACTACCTATTGCCGTTCCTTGTTAGGAATGGCCTTGGGGCTTTTTAGTAGCCGATGGGTATTGGAGGCATTGGGCGCTAGTGATTTTGGGCTGTATGGGGTTGTTGGCGCGATAATTGTGTTCATCGGTTTTTTCAGTGGAGCATTAAATTCTAGTATTGCCCGTTTTTATGCCGTTGCAATCGGCGCAGACTCAAAAAAAGAAGAATCAGATGGTTCTGAGTTGTGCCGCTGGTTCTCAGCGGCACTTTGCATCAACCTGTTCCTCCCGTTAGTCTTGATTGCCGTCGGATATCCCATTGGGGTCTATTGCATTCATAATTATCTGACGATCCCTCCCGATCGTATTGACGCCTGTGTTTGGGTTTTTCGCATTGCATTGGTGACATCGTTTGTTACTTTGGCGACCCAGCCGTTTGTGGCACTCTACACGGCTCACCAATATATCAGTGAGCTAGCGTTGTTTGGAATATTCTCATCGTTGATGACCTGCCTTTGCGCCTATTTTCTTTTAGGTGCGTCCGGTGACCGGTTGATTATTTATGCCGGATATATGATGCTGATTCATGCAGGTATCCCCATCGTGCAAGTTATACGAGCCTGTTACAAATTTCGGGCCTGTCGGTTCTGGCATGGATTGGTCATTGAACGGCGGTGTATGCTGGAAATTTTTTCATTTGCTGGGTGGCAATTGTTTGGCGCAGCCGGTGCTGTTTTAAGAGGGCAGGGAACAGCGATATTGATTAATTTGAATTTCGGGCCAACTGTAAATGCGTCGTACAGCGTAGCGGGTAATTTAGCCGGCCAATCGGCTACATTGTCGCAGGCATTGATTGGAGCACTGCAACCGGCATTAGCTACAACCGAGGGCGCGGGTAATCGTGAACGAACCATCCGTCTGGCGGTTCAAAGTTGCAAGTTCAGTCTGTTTCTGGTTTTATTGTTTGCAATTCCGCTCATGTTGGAAATGCCTGAGGTACTGCGGTTGTGGCTCAAAACCCCACCGGCCTATTCCAGTCAATTATGTGTCCTGATGATTCTCGTTCTGTTAATTGATAAAATGACCGTCGGATACATGATGGCGATTGCGGCACAAGGCCGGGTCGCGGCGTATCAGGCATTCCTAGGCGGGGCGTTGATTATGACATTGCCGTTAGTTGCGCTGTTTTTCTATCTCGGAGGTTCACCTGTTTCAGCCGGGTATGCATTTATAGTGACGATGCTATGCTGTTCGTTGGGGCGTCTTTATTTTGCAAAGCACCAATTAGGGATTGCCCCGGAGATTTGGGTCAAAAAAGTTTTCGTGCCGATTGGTATCGCCAGCGTGATTTCTGCTTGTTGTGGACATGGGGTTCAGCTTGTATGCTCACCCTCGCTGTTACGCGTTTTAGCGGTTAGCACTTTGACTCTTGCAGTGACGGTATCGGTGGGGTGGTATCTGGTCTTGGATATAAACGAACGGCTGTTTTTTGCGACTCAATGCAAGAAATTCAAACTATTCAAGGTGTTGGGCAAGTAATTGATGCAACTTCCTGATCATAATACTTGTAGCGGGTGTTCAGCTTGTTATGCGATTTGCCCGTGTGATGCAATCACGATGGTCGCCGATACAGAAGGTTTTCTACAGCCGGTAGTCGACGCAGTCACGTGTGTTCACTGTGGAAAGTGCAAAACAATCTGCCCGGTGCTTCATCCTGCGCAGGAGC
The DNA here is from genome assembly GCA_031552845.1 of Kiritimatiellia bacterium. GTDB lineage: Bacteria > Verrucomicrobiota > Kiritimatiellia > RFP12 > DVOR01 > JAVBMC01. Next base: position 82,011 of record JAVBMC010000011.1, on the reverse strand, counting down.
GAGCTCCATTGGCGGTTTATGTCGCTAAAACGCGGGATGAGGAACTTCGCTTAAAGAGTTCATCAGGCGGCATGTTTTCGATGCTTGCCAATGAGGTGCTGGCACAGAGCGGCATTGTTTTCGGAGCAGGGTGGAAATATCCGGAGATGGCGGTCGTTCATAAATCTGCCGAATGCCAAAAAGAACTGGAATATCTGCGGGGTAGCAAGTATGTCCAGTCGGATATAGGCGATGTGCACGAACAGGTTGCTAAAGAACTGACAACGGGGCGTACAGTGCTGTTTTCAGGGACACCTTGTCAAGTTGCCGGAGTCAATGCGTATTTGCAGATGAAGTTTTCGAAGACTCAACTAGTAGCCTTACGTGCAAAACTTTTGTTAGTTGATCTTATTTGCCACGGTGCTCCCTCACCCAAAGCATGGCAAGCATTTTGCACAGAGCAGGCGCGAAGGAAGAACGATCAGCTCAAGCACGTCTCTTTTCGAGATAAAGCATTTGGCTGGATGAATTATTCGCTTCGCATGGAGTTTTTTAAATCAAAAGAAGTTTTATTGCCTGTGCAGGAGGGAGGCGGGGGCTATTTACGCGGATTCATTGGGGATGCCTTTCTTCGGTTATCATGCGGCACCTGTTCTAGCAAGAATCTGAAAAGCCAGTCGGATATTACGTTGGCTGATGCTTGGGGCAGTCAAGCTATTTATCCGCAATATAACGATGGAAAAGGTCTTTCAGCGGTTCTCGTCAATACAGCCGTTGGGCAGGATTACTTTAAAAGAATTGCCGAGACTTTGGATTATGCAGATTCTTCCTATGCTTTTGTCCGTCAAACCAATCCATCGGTTTGGTGCTCTGTAAATCACCACCCAAGCCGAGGGCGGTTTTTTGTCTTACTGGAACGTGGATGCTCTTTCCGAGAAGCTTTGAGGATGGCTATGTATCGTCCGTTTTGGAAGCGTGGTTTAAGCTTTTTTAGAAGATGCGTGAAGAAAGTATTTTGAAAATGAAGATTGGAATTGTTACATTTTACGGGGGGAGTAACTATGGTGCTCTGCTCCAAGCCTATGGTCTAAGGATTGTGTTAGAACAAATGGGACACCAAGTCTGTTTTATTCCATTTCCATTCTCGAAACGGAATAAATATTCTTTTTATCGAGTATGTCATTCGCGTTCAATTGTTGCTGCTAGAGCTAAGGTGCAGACCAATCGCGATTTAGAAATAATCCGGGACTCCTTCCTTCCTTGGCTGCCGGAAATTAAGATAGAAGATGCCGCAAGTCTCCGTACGGCTGTTTTGGATTTAGATGCGTGTATTGTGGGTTCTGATCAAATGTGGAATCCTGCTTGGTGCGTATGTCACCTGCCCGATGTTTTTTTGCAATTTGGCAAGCCATCAATGCGGCGGATTGCCTATTCGGTCAGTCTATGTGCGACCTCTTGGCCAGATGCATCAACAGAGCGGGTTGGGGAGTACTTACGCACATTTGCGGCTGTTAGTGTTCGTGAAGCCAGCGCGGTTCCTTTATTGAAATCCATAGGGGGCGTCACTGTCGAATGGTTATTAGATCCTACTTTGCTTGCGGGGCGACAAGTGTTTGACGATTTAAACAAAGATGCTTCCCCTCCATCTTTGGCAGAACCGTATATATTTTCGTACATATTGAAATCAACTCCAAGTCCACATACAGCTATTTTGATCAAGCGTTCGTCTGCGGCTTTTGGTGGGATGAAAGTCTATGATCAGATTGAGAGTCAGCACTGTTTTGGGCTACACGCCAAACGTACAGTTAGGGACTGGTTGCATGCGATAAAAAATGCACAATTTGTGGTTACCAATTCGTTTCATGGGGTAGTATTCTCAATTTTATTCCATCGTCCTTTTGTCTGTTGCCTTGGAGAAGGAACGGCAGTTGCTCAGGGTATGAATGAGCGATTGTATTCATTTTTAACTCGCTTGTCGTTAATGGATCGAATTGTTGATACTGACGTTTTTAACTTTTCTCCTAGGCTGTTGCCCTCAATTGATTGGACGCAGGTTGATGCTTGTTTAGAGAATTGGCGAGAAGATTCGTTTGCCTTTTTAAAAAATGGGTTATCATGATGAAAAATTATGTCTCTATGTAGATGGATGGGATGTTTCAATTTTTAAAAGAACCGTCTTCGTAATTGTGCCACTCAAGTTGCCGATTCTGCTGAGACTGTGACAGGAAAAATGGATGCTCCATTGATTGGAAGGTTGTGAACATTTCTTTGGATGAGCTTAGATCTATTGGTCTGTCATTTTAAACAAACATGTTGGCGAAGTGATACAAAATGGTTTCAGAAAAACGTAACGCGTTGCGGATTTTTTATGATTGCCTAGCGACAGAGGGGCAAGAGGTTGGTGGAGTTTCCAGATATTTTACTGAGTTGTTTGCTTACATCAGCAAGTTGCCGGATATAGAGGTGCTCGTTGGTGTTAAGGAAACACGCAATGTTTACTTGCAGGGGCTTGGAGTTCCCGCTTCTAAGGGTTCTTGGCATTCTGCATTTGCAGGGATTTCGTTCAAGGGAAAACGGCTACTATGTCGTTGGCTGTTTCTCGTCAGTGGCGGCTTATTCCACGACTCGGAAACGTTGAATTGGCTTTATTCGCGTAGATTGATTTGCCAGGGTGATTTTGATCTTTGGCATTTTACTGGACTCTATATGCTGCCGTTGTTAGCAAACAACCGTATTAAAAAACCGCTTGTTATTACGATTCACGATTTAACGCCTGAACGTTTCGCATGGAACCCCAAAATTTTGAAAAAACGTAAGGAACTGGCATTAACAGCCGATCGAATTATTGCGGTTTCACGAAAAACAAAACACGATATTTGCGAATATTGGGGGATTGCTGAGGATCGCATTGACGTTGTTTATCACGCACCTTCTGTTGTGTCTCGAGACTCCGGTTTTGGCTGCACGTTGGGTGATTATTTACTTTTTATAGGAGCGCGTGCTGCGACCTACAAGAATTTCAGTTTTTTTGTTCGAGCATTGGTTCCTTTTTTGCTAAAGAATCTGACTGTTAAGGTCATTTGCACCGGTATGGCATTTTCGGATGGCGAAAAGATGCTGTTTCGTCAGCTAGGCATAGAAAATCGGTTTGTTCAGATTTTTGTCAAAGAATCCGATTTTTTTAGCCTTTATAAGCATGCGCGTGCTTTCATTTATCCATCTTTATACGAGGGATTTGGCATACCAATTTTAGATGCTTTTGTTTCGGGATGTCCTGTGATTTTAGCTCGCGCCAGTTGTTTTCCTGAAATAGCGCAAGACGCAGCGCTCTACTTTGATCCGACAAATGAGGTTGAATTATTGAAGTGTGTTCAGTTGCTTTCCGAGTCTTCAGATTTACGTCGCGAGTTGATTGAAAAAGGACGTAAGCGTGTGAAAGCGTTTTCTTGGTCGATAGCGTCTGCAGCTACAGTTGAGGTGTATGAGAGGGTTTTACAGGAATGGAAGTGAATCAAAACAAGCAAACAATTGCTGTACTTTTGACGTGCTTTAATCGCGTTGAAACGACCTTAGTGTGTCTTGCGCGTTTTTTTGCCATGTCGGTTCCTACGGGATATTGTTGTGACGTCTATTTAGTGGATGATGCGTCACCAGATCAAACGGGAAAACGAGTAAAAGAGTCTTATCCGACGGTCAATGTCATCGCAGGAACCGGCAATCTTTTTTGGTCGGGCGGGATGCGGCGTGCGTGGGAGACTGCTGCAGCAACGAAAGTGTATGATTTTTATTTGTGGTTAAATGATGATACCTTGCTTGATTCTCACGCATTGACAGTATTGCTCGCTGATTATAAGTCGTTGCCAGAGGGGAAGAAAGGTATACTTGCCGCTTCATTTTTCTCGGATGAAACACGTACACAAATTTTTTATGGACCGACTCCGGATGATTTAAAAAGGCGGCCAATCCCTTCTGGAGTACCAGTTCAATATAAGGGGGTCATGTCCGGAAATTGTGTTTTGATTCCTCAGTTTGTCTATCATCAGTTGGGGCCCATCTCTGACGAATTCATACACGGCATAGGAGATTATGATTATGCTCGTCGCGCCGTTCGTGCGAATATCCCTCTTTGGTACACTAGTCGAGTTTTGGGAGTCTGCAAGAAAAATCTAGGGCTGGATAGGGTTAAGTTTAGAAATATGCCACTTCGTGATCGAATCAAAGTATTGTACTCGCCCAAAGGGTTTTCACTTTCAGAGTACTGTTTTTATAAAAAAAGGCATTGGGGACTCGGACGTAGTATCTTTACGTGGCTACATGCGTGGGCAGCATGTTTATTTCCTACTTTGTTCAATCGAAATGACTGAGCAAAGTAGGGTGATTCTTTTCATGTACTGTGGCTGTTATTTGGTGTTGTAACGAAAAAGGTAAGTCTATGTTGAGTCCAAAACGTTTATATGTTTATAATCTGCTGATGTTATTTATTCCTGTAACCTCGTTCTTTGCTTTAAAACGAATATTGTTGAGATGGTGTGGTGCCACTATTGGGACGAATGTGCGAATTTGTTCAACCGCTCAATTCTTAGGAACCGGAATATTGGAGATAGGCGAGGAAACGTTTATTGGACACCACAGCCTCATTGTTTCGTCAGCAAAACTGAAAATTGGTGCTTTTGTAGGTATTGGCCCCCAGGTTTACATTGGCACTGGAGGACATGAAATCGATCCATTGGGGTTAAGTTCCGTAGGTAAGGGATTTGATAAAAATATAATAATCGAAGATGGATGCTGGATTGGGTTGAGAGCGACTATTATGCCAGGTGTCACAATTGGCAAAAAGAGTGTTGTAGGGGCAGGAGCAGTGGTAACACGGGCACTTCCTGGGCGCATTGTGGCTCTTGGAGTGCCCGCACGGGTAACGAAAACTTTTTAAATAAAACAGTTGCTCTTCTAATCAATAATTAGTATACTTTTTGCCTTCCATAGGAGACGCTGTATTAGTGGCAGATTTTTATGAAGCAAGTTAATTATAAACAGATAGTCTTATACTTAGTGGTATATATCGGAATGATGATCTTTTTCCGTTACGTCCCGTGTTCGTGTTATTTATTACTGGGAATGGCCTTCTATGCGCTACTTGAACGGCGCAAGACAGAACTTTGTTTTTTGTTGCTTTTAGCCGTTACTTCTATGACAATTGTAAACTTTGTAGTGTTCCCAAGAGATATGCATTGGTCACTGAGTACAAAATTGACTGTATTGTTATTAGGGTTCGGCTTAATGATTAAAGGCAGCGAAAAAAAAACACCAACATTTGCATTTCCGTTTTATATCTTATTTGCATATTTAGCAGTTATGTCCTTTACGTCACTTTTTGGCTGGAGCCCTTTAATTAGTGAACTTAAGTTACTGTTGTTTACTGGCGTCATGGTTGCATTTATGCAGGCGGTTGCGCTGATAACTCGTGTGCAATTAAATTACCCAAAAATACGTTCATTCGTACTAATGCTTGCGATTTTTTTTGTACTGGGCTCAGTGGTCGTCATTCCCTTTCCGACTATTGGCCGTTCACTGCTTTACAATCAACTCATGATGTTTGAGGATTCCGCAGCAAATGAGATTCTTCAGAATCAGATGTATCGCTTATTCAATGGCATGACTTGGCACTCGCAGACACTTGGTCCTCTTATGGCATTATTTAATTCGTTTCTACTGAGTGATTATTTGCTTAATATACAGCGACGAAATTTTCTTTATCTTCTCCTGTTAGCTAGTATTCCCGTGTTGATTTATATGACCAGTAGCCGTACTGCAATGGGGGCTTACTTAGCATCACTTACAATAACAATTTTCTTTTTTTTGAGAGCAAGAGGCGTTTCGTTGTTTAAAAAAAGGAAGGTTGTCGGGCTTTCTCTCCTAGGCGTATTTTTTGCGGGAATGCTTCTCGTGACCTCTCCTGCTGGAATAAGAAATATTGAGGCATTTATTCGGAAGGCGCATGATGTTGACAAAATGGACTCATCAAAAACATTGACTGATTCCTTCCTAGGTTCACGTCAATGGTTGCTAGAGCAAAGCATAGCCAACTTTCAGAAATCCCCGTTGATGGGAAATGGCTTTCAAGTTTCAGAGCAAATGAGTGTTTCTACGGTGTCTAACCTTCCTTCATTATTGCACGCTTCTGTCGAAAAGGGGGTTATATGGAGTATGCTTTTGGAGGAAGGTGGATTTCTTGGGACGAGCATTTTTTTAGTTTTCATGGTATGCCTTTATATTGTTTTTCTGAAAAAAGAATATTATTGTTTTCTTTCAACGTTTACGGTGTATTTAATTGTTAATTTTGGAGAGGCCATGTTTTTTTCTGCTTCTGGAACAGGCGGAGTCTTATGGGGGATTTGCTTTGCCGCGTTATTGGTGGATCTAGAGCACGAGCACTCAAGACAACGTAGATTTTCGATATTTTCGCAAAGACGAGTAAGTTTTTGAATGAAAATTTTATTGTTTCAATAAGGAAGAGCTATGCAGATAGTACTCTGTACAACATTCAAACCATTTGAGTGTGCTGCGGTGGCTCAAATTCAGAGGCAATCTGTTCTGAATTGGCGCCGAGTTTTTGGTGAAAGTGTACCTCTGTTCTCTTTTCAGGAAGTCCCGCTTAACGAGCCGTTAGAGCTAACATACGGTGCGTGTGGGGGGGTAGTAAAAGGACATACATTTAATGAAACTATCACCGAAATCATGATGAATTACTCAGCTGAAATAATCCTGTACAGCAATGCCGATATTTTATTTGCGGATGGCATGGAAAACGTCTTGAGAAATTTACCTGAAGGTGATTGTTTAGTGGTCGGTCAAAGAATAGATTGTTTATCAAATGGTAGTTTTGTGCTCCATGTGCCTAGTGGCATGGATTATTTTATTTTTAAACGTGGAATGTTTCGTGATTTACCAGCGTTAATTATGGGACGTGGTGGGTGCGACTCGGCATTGGTTGCTTATTGCTTAAGGCGGGGAATCCCTGTGATTGATGCAAGCTTTGCGATGCCAGTTGTTCATCAACGGCATGATTATGGTCACGTGAAAGGTGGTTTTTCGGAGGCGCATTATGGACAAGAAGCCCAAGCCAATCGACGTCTGCATGGGCAGAGAAGTTTTGCCCCACACTGTCTCGACGCACCACTGATGATGTTAAAAAATGGTAAACTAGTGCCAAATTATCGACGCAGTGTGTTAAGGTGCTTGGAAGTTGAGTTGTATTATCGTCGTGGTTGGCGGTGGATTCCCAACTTCAACCGCATTTGGAATGTTTTGACCCGCGGTGGGAAATGTTGCCATAATCCTCATTGGGATGTTGAAATCGTTGATGGCATTCAAGTGCATGTGAGAAGCGGGCCATGAAGAAAGTGCTTTATTTGACCCGTGCTGATATTGGGTGGTATTCGCGTAATGCTAATGCTTTCCAAAAGCCGTTTGCATTGATGCAAGTCTTTGATCTGACGATTTGCTGTCCAAAAAACAGTCATTTGCCAGAAGAATTGGTCAACGGCTGTAAACAAATAATTTATACAGGCCGCGGTTGGTTTCGTCACATTCGGGATTGTGTTCGTACGGCACATCAGGTCAACAATGTTGAATGCATTGTCTCCGGCAGTGATTGGGCATCCCTGTTTGCCGGTTGGTGGATCAAGCGTAGGTTGGATATCAAATGGTGTGTTTGTTGCTGGGATCCTCCGGGATTGTGTTGGCGACAACGCAAAAGCCTCTTTGCAAGAACTGTTGTTAGAGGATTGAATTGTTGTTGGACATTTTTTGTTTTCTCAAGTGACCGCCTTATCTTGAATATGGATCAAAGATTTTTAGAAAGTGTTGGTTGTCATCCACGCCCCGGACAATTGCTCAATCTTCCCAATGGTATTGAGTTGCCAAAGGATTTGACTTTTGATGTTGAAGGTGTGGCTAAAGATCCATATGCTGTCGGTATATTATCCCGGGGTAGTGCTGAAAAGGGGATTAATGTCGTTCTAGAGGCTTTTTTTTCACTGCAACGGGATTATCCGAAATTCAAGGTGATTTGGGTGGGCGAAGTATCGGATGTTTGGCGGAATCAAGTTGAACAACGTTGCAAGGCAGAGGGAGTTAATCCAGCGCGTTTTTATTTCACGGGAAAATTATCTCGCGGGGAGGCTTTTTCTATATTGAACCAGTGTGGAATTTTACTTTTCCCCTATCAACCAAATGTAGGATATGAGTTTATTTATCCATTAAAAATATTGGAGTACATGTTTTTGGGCGGAGCAATTATCGCAACACGGCTTCAAGGTGTGGAGTTTTATTTGAAGGATGAAATGACAGGGCTTTTTTTTGATGGAACAACAAAAGAATTAATCCTTAAATTAAAAAAGGTCTTGGAGGATGACGAGTTTCAGGAAGAGTTAGGACGGCGGGCTCGGAGTTGTTTTTCTCTGTTTAGCTGGAAAGAAGTGAATGTTCGCTTTGTTCGGGTTCTGAAGTTTAATTAATTGCATGAAGATTGCTTTTTATACAACGGTTATTTCGCCACACCAGTTGCCATTCGCTCTTGCCATATCACGGAAGGTTGGTGTCGAGAATTATCGCTATATTTATACGGAGGCTTTGTCGGAGCAACGCCGCAGGATGGGTTGGCTAATCACGAACGATAATGGATTAGAAGAATATCAATTTTTGTCTGCAAATTCTCAAATGGCTATCGAATGGTTACACGAGGCAGATGTAGTTTTGTCAGCTGTCCGTGATTTGCCTTTATTTGAGTATCGTGTAAACTTGAAAAAGCTGACTATATATATTTCGGAGCGATGGTTTAAGCCTCCACGTGGAATCTTGAGGTTATTGGTGCCCACTTATTTTAAAATGGCGAAAACAATTATTCATTATCTCTGGACATCATCTAGTTTCTATTATTTTCCTTTAGGGATTCATGCGGCTCGAGATATGGCGCGCTTATGTGGACTTTTTTCAGGAGACATTGGTTGTTTATGGCGGGTGTCTCGGTTTGCAGCTGAATGCAAAGCGGGGGGGCGGCTTTCTTTGTCCCATGAGACGAAAAAAAGAAGTCGGCTAGCACAAAATTACTTATCAAAGATGCGGATGTGGGGATACTTTACAGAGTGTTCCTCCTTGCCTGAGAGTGTTGTTCTTGCGGATAAACCTGGAACGTTGCATGTGTTATGGGTTGGTAGAATGCTTTCGGTCAAACGGGTCGATGTATTATTGGAAGCGGTTATAGGCTTGAGAAAAGAAGGTTTAGATATTCGTTTGACATTAGTTGGCGGTGATGGAGAGAAAGAAAACTTGATGGCTTGCCATGCACAGATGGCTCAGCTACCGTATGTACATGAGGGTATTTCATTTGTAGACTTTGTTCCCATGCAGGACGTCCGCACTCTGATGCGTCAACATGATGTTTATGTTTTGCCTTCAGATGGCGGTGAAGGTTGGGGGTGCGTATTAAACGAAGCCTTCGCAGAAGGGATGTGTGTGGTGGGGACCTATGAGTCTGGAGCCGCTGCTACACTAATTAACGATGAAGAAAATGGCTTATTGTTTCACGCAGGTGATGTTAACGAGCTTACTAAATGCCTGAACAAGCTTCTTGATGTGGATTTGCAAAATCGTCTGCGAAAAAAAGGAATAGAGCAATTACGCTCTTATTGGTCGCCAGAGGTGGCTGCTAACATGTTTGTTGCTTTTGTAAAGGATAAGATATGAAAGTGCTGCAGATTGTTCCATCCATAAGCAAGGCATCTAGTGGATTGACCTCTTGTGTCCCTGCGTTGTGCCATAGTTTATCTGTACATGATATTGATGTGGAATTACATGTCTTAGAAAAAGCCCCAGAGGGATTTCGTGATATTAACATAAAACAGTACCCTCGGCATACATTTCCGCATCCACACTTGGGGCGCTCGCCGGAAATGTTTGCAGGATTGGCTATTTCCGCAAGAAACGCTTCTATTGTACATAATAACAGTTTGTGGATGTTGCCCAACATTTACCCGGGACAATTGCCTCGAACAGGGTTTCGTTTGGTGACGAGTCCACATGGTACACTTGCTGAGTGGGCATTGAAATGTTCCCGGTGGAGAAAAAAAGCAATGTTACTTCTTGGACAGCGTCACGCACTTGAGGTCACCGATTTATTTATTGCGACTTCAATGAAAGAATATTGCGAAATTAGAAACTTTGACCTATCGCAACCTGTGGCCGTAATTCCCAATGGAGTTGTCTTGCCTTCAAACTTCCCTAAAGGATCAGATTCAACTTTTAAATTAGTTTTTCTGTCACGAATTCATCCCACTAAAAGGCTTGATTTATTGTTAGCTGTATGGGCGCGTCTCGTCTCACAATTCCCCAACTGGGAGCTGTTAATTGCTGGACCTGACAAAGAAAATTCTTATGCAACTATGTTAAAAAAATATATAGTCAGTCATCAGGTGCCGCAATGTCGATTTGTTGGAGAACAGACGGGAGAGGAGAAGTGGCGTTTCCTCGCAGAAGCCGATTGTTTTGTCTTGCCAACGGAGAGTGAAAATTTTGGCATGGTTGTTGCTGAAGCACTCATTAGCGGTACGCCGGTTGTATGTTCACAAGGAGCACCTTGGGAAGGCTTGGTTCATGAACGAGCAGGTCGCTGGATTCCGTTGTCTGAAGATTCATTTGAATCGACATTACGCGAAGTGATGTCCTTGCCTCGTTCTGAGTTGATTGCAATGGGAGAACGAGGGCGTGCTTGGATGCAACGTGATTTTTCTTGGGATAGTGTTGGAGCTAAAATGATGCAAGCCTACACTTGGATTCTCAACGGTGGCTCAAAACCAAGCTTTATTTATGAAGACTGAAGTGAACGAAAGCTGGATATGAACTTCTTATAATCATGGTAAACTTATGAAACAAATCTTACAATCATTTAAAACAGGTGAATTGTGGCTGGCGGAGACGCCGGTGCCTTTATGTAATTCGGCTGGGGCGTTGGTGCAAACACAGGTTTCGTTTGTGTCTGCCGGAACTGAACGCATGTTGGTGGATTTTGCAAAAAAATCCCTAATAGGCAAAGCACTGCAAATGCCGGACCAAGTGAAAAAAGTGTTGCGAAAAGTTCAGAGCGAAGGACTGTTTGCAACACTGGAGAAAGTTCAAGCTAAGCTGGATCAACCGATCCCATTGGGTTATTCCTCCGCCGGTATTGTGACAGAAGTCGGATCCCGTTTGAGGGGATTTGCAGTAGGCGATCGGGTGGCGTGTGGCGGAGCCGGGTTTGCCAATCATGCGGAGTTTAATTATATCCCGCAAAATCTGTTGGTTAAAATCCCGGATGGAGTCTCGTTTGAAGATGCTTCATGTGCGACGGTCGGCAGTATTGCTTTACAGGGAGTTCGGCAATGTGATTTACGGCTTGGTGAGTCGGTTGCTGTTTTGGGCTTGGGTTTGTTGGGCATGTTGGCTGTGCAAATGGCTAAGGCCAGCGGTTGCCGTGTGATTGGATTTGATCCCAACGTGGAGCGTTGTAAATTGGCTTTGTCGCTTGGCGCAGATGCGGCAGTATCCGATGGTTTAGAGGGTGCTGCTATTGCCTTCACTGGTGGGCGTGGAGTGGATGCTGTTTTGATTACAGCGGCGGCACATTCCAATGAGCCGGTTACTGTTGCGGGCGAAATTGTCCGGCAGAAAGGAAAGGTGGTTGTAACAGGATTGGTTGGAATGGATTTGCCCCGCGATCAGTATTATAAGAAGGAAATCGATTTTAAATTGAGCTTGTCTTATGGTCCCGGACGTTATGACCCTGTGTATGAAGAAGGTGGCGTGGATTATCCCTACGGCTATGTCCGTTGGACAGAACAGCGTAATATGCAGGCATTTTTGGATCTCGTGGCGATGGGAAAGATTCAGCCAGCAAAGCTTATCACGCATAGATTCTTGTTTGATGATGCATTGTCGGCCTACGAACTGTTGCTGGGCAAAACTAGGGAGCCATATTTGGGGATTGTTTTAACGTATCCTCAAGTTGACACCACCGCCCCTAAAATGGATCAACGTACGTTGTTCTTGAAGGAAGATAAATCTATTCGGCAGGTATCTTCAGCAAATGAAATAGGAGTTAGCTTTATTGGGTGTGGAAACTTCAGCAAGGCTGTGTTATTGCCCGCATTGAAGAAGATTCCTCAGAGGCAATTACGAGGTGTTTGCACTGCTTCCGGCATGAGTTCTGCGGAGACCGGACGCAAAGAGGGATTTGCATTTGCTACAACTGATAAGCAATCAGTATTATCAGATCAAAAGACAGATGTTGTGTTTGTTACGACGCGGCATAATACGCATGCAGATTTGGTCGCGGAGTGTTTGCAGGCCGGGAAGCATGTGTTTGTTGAAAAACCGCTCGCTATTACACCGGAACAACTTGCCGTAGTGACGCAGGTGGCCGTGGCATCGGAAAAGAAACTTCTGGTAGGTTTTAATCGCCGTTTCAGTCCGCATGCCAAATTATTGAAGGAGTATTTTGCGAAGCGTTCAGCACCCCTGTTGATGCATTACCGGGTCAATGCCGGTGTGATTCCGCGTGAAGTTTGGCTGCAGGATCCAGAGGTTGGTGGCGGGCGTCTTATTGGGGAAGGATGTCATTTTATTGATTTTATGTCATACGTGTGCGGTGCCCCTGTGACCGCCGTTCAAGCGCGTTCCATCCAATTAGAGAGCTCTACCCTAACAGCTGAAGATAATGTGGATATCCATTTACAGTTTGCCGATGGTTCACTAGGCGTTTTGACGTATGTTGCGCTAGGGGATACGTCTTTGCCCAAGGAACGCTGTGAAATTCATGGAGATAATTCGACCGGAGTAATGGAAAACTTTGAACGTACGATTTGTTCCGGAAAATTGGGCAACCAAAAATTATCGGGTAAGCAAGCCAAAGGATTCACGGAGGAATTAAGTTGTTTTCTGGATTCAATTCGCAGCAATGCTCCAGCTCCTGTCCGGCTTGATGAATTGTTTAATGTCACCTCCACTACATTTGCCTGTTTGCAGGCGTTGAAAAGTGGCACGACAGAAACTGTTGCCAGTATGGATGACGTTCTTAACTAATACTATGAAGAAAATCGATTTAATTGCGGGTGCGCGTCCGAATTTCATGAAGATTGCTTCGATTATTCGAGCAATTGAGAAGGATGGCTGTTTAACTTATCGATTGATTCATACCGGCCAGCATTATGATCACAGTATGTCCGGGAGTTTTTTTCAGGAACTTGGGATTCCGGCTCCTTCCGTGAACTTGGGAGCAGGCGGAGGTTCACAAGCTGAACAGACTGCATCAATCATGTGCGGATATGAAAAGGTGTTGCAGGCTGAGCACGCTGATTTATGTTTGGTCGTTGGTGATGTAACTTCGACAATGGCTTGCGCAATTACAGCGCAAAAGGAACATGTGCCAGTGGCGCATGTTGAGGCTGGCATCCGTTCCGATGATTGGAGCATGCCTGAAGAAATCAATCGTTTGGCGACAGATGCGGTAACGAACTATTTTTTTACGACGAGCGAGTTTGCCAATCAAAACTTAAGACACGCAGGGGTCTCCGACAATCGGATATTTTTTGTCGGCAATGTGATGATTGATACGCTGCTTTTTAATTTGGACAAGCTTCTAAAGCCGACTCTATTCGATGAACATGATTTGAAACCTCAGCAGTATGTGGTTCTGACATTGCATCGTCCCGCTAATGTAGATTCGCCCGATAATTTGAAGGCAATGTTAAATGCGATTTTGGATGGTACATGCGGTGATAAAATTATTTGGCCCGTGCATCCACGCACCATGAAGGTTTTGCAAACGCTTCAAATTAACGTGGCAGATCGGCTGCTTTGTGTGCCGCCATTGGGATATCTTGAGTTTAATTATTTAGTTAAGTATGCTCGAGCCGTAATTACGGACTCAGGAGGTATTACCGAAGAAACAACGGTGATGGGGGTTCCTTGTATGACATTACGGGATAATACGGAACGCCCTGAGACAGTGGAACTCGGGACTAATGAACTAGTGGGAACGGCACCTGATAAACTGGCCCCATATTTGATTCGGTTATACAGCAATAACTGGAAAAAGGGTGCTGTCCCTCCTTTGTGGGATGGTATGGCCGCGTCTAGGATTGTCGATGTCTTAAAACGGCTGTGAACGTTCTCGAACGGTTCTATATATTGCTGGCGGAATGAAAAATATCAAGCACCTCCTTCTTTTACTCCGGACATTGTCGTATCTCAAGCCGTGCCAGATTTATTATCGGCTGAAATATGCTCTCGTCCCTTGTCCGCAATCACTTAAAGTTGTTCCTCAGGCATACTCTTTTTTAAAGGCTGGGCATCCGTTGCTGGCACCTCAAAGTTTATTAGATGATGGTACATTCTATTTTCTGCATGAGGCAGGCAAGGTTGTGACAACGGAAGATTGGAATAGTCCTGCCAAGTCAAAGTTGTGGTTGTATAACCTGCACTACTTTGATGACTTGAATGCTAAGGATGCCGCTCCTCGGGTTAAGGGACATGCAGAATGGATTCACCGTTGGATTGACGAGAATCCAATCGGTTATGGGAATGGTTGGGAAGCCTACCCGATTTCTTTGCGTATAGTCAATTGGATTAAATGGAGTTCTCGTAATAAATACCTGTCGCCTAGCATGCAACAGAGTTTGGAAAAGCAAACAGAGGTATTATTTAAGCGGCTTGAGTATCATATACTTGGGAATCATCTTTTTGCAAACGCTAAAGCATTAATCTTTTCGGGTGTTTTTTTTAAAGGAGAGCGGGCAAATTTGTGGTTGAGAAAAGGATTGCAAATACTTTCTCATGAACTGAAAGAACAGTTTTTGTTGGATGGTGGACATTTTGAGCGGACGCCTATGTATCATTCAATCGTCCTGACTGATTTGCTTGATTTGATTGCATTGCAGTCAGATATGGAAACTGCATGTGCAGAGGCCTTTCGCCCAAATTTTCAGACATGGCGAAATATAGCAGAAAAAGCTTTGTTCTGGTTGCAAAAAATGTGTCATCCCGATGGACAGATCTCATTTTTTAATGATGCAGCTTTTCATATAGCGGCGACACCGGAACAATTATTTAGCTATGCTGCTGGTCTTGGTTTGTCTCCTTCTCAACTATCATTTCCTCCAGGTGTGTTGACATTCGCAGAGTCGGGATATTCTAGAGTTGAGATGGCTGGGCAGTTGTTTTTTTTAGATCATGCCCCTTTGGGGCCAGCTTATTTGACGGGGCACGGTCATGCAGATTCGTTGTCAATTGAATGGAGTATTGGAGGGCAACGTGTCATTGTGAACTCAGGAACATCATGTTATGGACAAGATGCAACACGAGTCAGGCAACGACGCACATGCTCGCATAGTACGGTTACGGTAGACGGTTGTGATTCATCGGAGGTATGGGGTGGTTTTCGTACAGCTCGACGGGCTAATAGTTCTTTGTTGAGTTGTCAACACGCGGAATCATCTGTTGTGATTACTGCTGAACATGACGGGTATATGCGACTTCCTGGACGCAATATTCATCGCCGACAAATTTGTCTTTCTCAAACTAGATTGCAGGTGGTGGATATTGTGGAAGGAGCTTTTAGAACTGCAATTGTACGTTTCTTTTTACATCCAGCGATAAACGTCTCTGTAGAATCTTTAGGCGTTCGTTTAGTTTTGCCAGCAAAAAAAAATATCCTCGTAAACGCAGATATTCCAATAACGGTTCAAGACGCGGAATGGCATCCAGAATTTGGAAGGGTCTGTTCAACTAAAATGCTTGAGCTTAAGTTGAGTAAGTCCCGTTTGCAAACGGTTTTTGAAATTGGATAATGTAGCATGAGAATTCTTATACTTTCTTTGTATTTTCGCCCAGATTTATCTGCTGGAGCCTTTCGCTCTTCCGCATTAATAGATCAACTTAAACAATATCATGAGCATCAGATTGATGTTATAACTACGCTGCCCAACCGTTATGCAACATTTCAGGTCGATGCATCTGCAAAGGAATGCGACGAAAATGTAACAATTTTTAGAATTCCTTTACCTCCCCACAAAAATGGAATGTTGGATCAATGCCGGTCATTTCTATCGTTTTATACGGGGGCTCTGCGGCTGACCAAATCTCGTCAATATGATTTGGTGTTTGCAACCTCTTCGCGTTTGTTCACAGCCTTTTTGGGCGCACGCATTGCCCGTCGTAAGAAATTACAGCTTTATTTGGATATACGTGATTTATTTTGCGATACGATGGGCGATATTCTGCCAGCATTGGCGGTCTTTTTCTTGCGGCCATTTTTTTATTTTACTGAGCGTTATGCTTTTGGTTATGCAACGTGCATTAATATTGTTTCCAAGGGATTCGCACCTTATTTCTGTAAAAAATACCCCAAGATACCCTTGCAATACTATACAAACGGAATTGATCCGGAGTTTCTTCTGAATGCTCCTCAGACGAGTAGCTTTCTGACTAAAAAGGAGAAGTGGCAAGTCTTATATACGGGCAATATTGGAGAGGGACAGGGACTGCATACTATTCTTCCGCAATTGGCCAAGCATTTCGAAGATTCGCTTGATTTTGTCATTGTTGGCGATGGAGGCCGCAAGCGGCAGTTAAAAGAAGCGCTGGCAGCTTCTGGCGTTGTTAATGTGACATTGCTCAATCCGGTTAAGCGTGAAGAAGTTGTAGAGCTTTATAAACAAGCAGATGTTTTGTTTGTACATCTGAATGATTATCCTGCCTTTAAGAAAGTACTCCCTTCTAAATTGTTTGAATATGCTGCAATGGGCAAGCCGATTTGGGCTGGGGTGGCTGGATTTGCTGCAGAATTTATTCAAGCTGAGGTTGATAATAGTGCGGTGTTTCATCCCGGAAAACTTGAACTGGCGGTATCGGCTTTTGGCCAATTGCAAATGATTGTCAAGCCACGTCAGGCATTTATTCAAAAGTTTAGCCGAGAAAATATTATGAATGAAATGGCTCATGATATATTAGCAACGCGGTAGATTTTATGTTGTTTTCAGAACGCCTAACAAAGTTTTTTTATCCGTTGCGGGAGTTGCTTTACTCTCGTGGGCGGTGTGACTTGTTACCGTATGGTCTCGAGGGAGAAGAGGCGATTGCTAGAATTGTATCTTTGTTATCAGCCGACAAGCCTTGCATGATTGGCCGCTTTGGGTCGACCGAGCTTGCGGGGATGCTTTCCGTCCGTGATATTGAATCTTCTTTACCGGTGTATCTCAAATATTGGAAGGTGTTGCGGGGAGATATGCGTGCTGCAGATAAATGGAATCAGCGTATCCGTCGGCATATGGCTGATTGGTCTGGCTTTTATCCTCTTACAGATGAGGTGCTGGTTCGTTTTTGTCGGTTGATGGAGCGTGATGCCGCTGAATTGGATGTGCTGGGCAGCTGGTTGCCGGAAGAACGGCGCGTCGCTGAATTTTCTCCGAAGTGTGTGCGTATTCCGATTGATATTATTTTGCGTCCGGATAAGCAAGTAACTCCATGGACTCATGCATTGACGGGGAAGAAGGTGTTGGTGATTCATCCGTTTGCCGAGACAATACGCCGGCAATATGAAAAGCGGCAGTATCTGTTCAATGACAAGGTGGTGCTGCCTGATTGTCAACTGAAGGTGTTTCAGGCTGTACAATCTTTGCGTGGGGAGAATTCACGTTTTTCTACTTGGTTTGATGCTTTAGAGTGGATGCGTGGCGAAATTGACCAGCTTGATTTTGAGGTTGCATTAATCGGTGCGGGTGCTTATGGCTTTCCATTAGCAGCGCATATTAAACGTAGTGGACGCAAGGCGGTGCATGTCGGCGGTGCATTGCAGTTGATGTTTGGGATCAAGGGAAGGCGTTGGAAGAATGATCCATATCTGTTGTCTGTAATGAATGAGTATTGGGTGTGTCCATCACCGGATGAAACTCCGCGTAATTTACATTCGATCGCAGAGGGCGGATGTTACTGGTAAGTATGAGTTTTGCATCTTGAAGAGAGGTTAACATCTAAAATGAGATCATTGGCTATTGGGGTTCTGTTGGGGCTGTCTGGCGTCGCGCTTGCGGCGCCAGTATTGTTTGAGGCACCGGTAACTGTCAGTGGGGTGGGGGATATTTCAACTGTCGGAACATTGAAGTATGCATATCATTTTGCGAATTCGGGATCAGATGTAACTGTGGCTGGAGTCTTTTTCAAACTTCAAAAGGCAACGCTATCAGATGGGGCGTTAGAGTTATCAGGGACTTCAACGCGTACGTTTGCTGATTATTATATCGATACGATTCCAGCCAATAAACTACCTGCAGAATATATTGCACTGCTCAAGGGGGCTGTTCGGGTATCGAGCGAAAGCATGATGCTGACGTTAAAGAATTTAACGCCGGGGCGGTTGTATCAGCTGCAGGTGTGGGCACAGGATGCTAGTGGAATTAAGTCAACGACACAGGTATCTTCCATGGGGGGAAATACGCAGATATTGGATCCATGTTCAACGGATGAGATGGGTGGTGTTGGTCAGTATTGCTGCGGTTATTTTGCAGCTGATGGCACAGAGCAAGCTATAACATTTTCTGCTGTTGGAATGGGAACACGGTATGCGTATCTGAATGCATTACAGGTGCGGGAGATGCCGGAGTCTTATTATTGGCGGGGGACTTCAAATGTTTTGAATCTGCGCAATTATTCGAACTACATTTGTTTTGATGATGCTGATGGGGTGGAGTCTAGTATTCTTGTAGAGGGAGTTAATCCGAATGTCTCTCTTTTCTTTTCAAATACAAACATGTCGTATCGTTTGCAGATGACCAATTTGAATGTGTTGTCCGTATCGGCCGCATGGCAAGGCCAGAAGGGGAGTGTGACAATTGTTGGTTCAAATAAGGTGGAGTATGTTACAGTTTCCTCCAATGGAGTATTATCTTTAAGTGAAGGTAATTTCGGACGTGGATTTGTTTATTCAGGCAATTTACTGGCCAACGGACTTTTATCATTGGAATGTTCGACTTCTTGCAAGTTTGCAACGGTGAATGCTTTGAGGGGTAGTGGGACTTTTCGTAAAACAGGTGCTGGGGTTTTGGCATCTACAGGGGGGCAGAGTAATTTTGTCGGACGCATTGAGATTGCGGAGGGTGTCTTACGTTTGGAAGGCAATCCTATCTGTGCCGCTTCAGAGGTTAATATTTTGAATCGTAGGGCAACGTTGGATATTAGTGGCTATGCTCCTAATACCGTGATACCCTATGTTCATGGAAAGGGTGTTTTGAAGACGGGGTTTAATAAAAAGAGGGTGGCGAGGCTTGAGGGTGAGGGAATGAAGGTGGAGTTTGTAGATTTGCCGAAGTTGGCGTATAAGACTCGGTATACGGCGTTGACGGCGGATAGTGTGCTGGGAACGTTTTGTCCGACATTGTCTCTGGATTGGCATTTGGTGGTTGGGGCGGACGATAAGAGCTTGCAGTTATATTCGGATGGCGCCAGCGTGGTGACGATGGATTAGTATTAAGCAAGAGTTGAATGAAAAAGGCCGGCGGGGTTCCCTGTCGGCCTTTTCTTTTGTCAGTTATATTTGTTTACTTGATGGCGCTTTTGCGCGGGTGAATGAGGCGGCTGGCCATGACACAGATGACGGTGACTGCCATGAGGATGGTGGAGAGTGCATTGATCATTGGCATTTCGCGTGAGTGTTTGATCATGCTGTAAATGCGGAGCGGGAGTGGCGTCGCTCCCGGGCCAGTGACGAAGAAGCTGATTACAAAGTCATCAATGGAGAGCGTGAAGGCTAAAAGTCCTCCGGAGATGATGCCGGGGAGGAGGATGGGGAATTCAATCTTCCAGAAGGTGGTCCAGCCGGTAGCACCAAGGTCACGGGCGGCTTCGAGAAGGCTGTCATCGAAATCTTGCAAGCGGCTGAGGACGGTGAGTGTCACAAAGCTGATGCAAAAGGTGATGTGTGCAAGGAAGATGGTGAGCTTTCCGCAGGGAATATGGCAGAATGTGAAGAAAATCAACAGGCTGATACCCATGAGGATTTCGGGCACGACGAGCGGCGTGTAGATGAGTCCTGTCTGGAATATCTGCAGGCGGGTTTTGCCGCGCCGTAAAGCGATTGCCGCCATGGTGCCAAGGATGCAGGAGGCGAGCGTTGCCGCTATGGCAATTTCCAGGCTGATAAGGAAGGATTCCCAGATGACTTGATTTTGCAGGAGGGCTTGGTACCATTTGAGGGTGAAGCCTTTCCATACGCCGCCAAAACGCGAATCATTAAAGGAGTCGGCGACGAGAACAAAGATTGGCAGGTAGAAGAAGATCAGCACGCCAATCAAAACAAAGAGAGGGAAGCGGCTGCGTTTCATCCGAAAAAGCTCTCCTTTCCTTCGGAGACCCGTTTGTTCTGACGACGGTTCCAAATGACGAGCAATACGAGTGCAATCAGCACGCTGACTGTAACGACCGTGGAGAGTGCTGCAGCTTGGGGTAGATTACGTTCTGCAAAGGTACGCTGCGCGATCTTGTTGCCGATCATCTCCGAGTTTGGGCCACCCACGAGGTCTGGAATGACATATGAGCCTAGTGCCGGAATGAAGACCATCAGCACTGCCGAGAAGATGCCTTGGCGCACGCCCGGCACAAAAACACGGAAGAAGGCTTTGATGCTGGTGCAGCCTAAATCCTTGGCGGCTTCGAGCAATGAGAAGTCGAATTTCTCCGCTGCGGCATAGATCGGCAGAATGGCAAACGGCAGGAAGGTGTAAATGCTGACGAGCAGAATGGCCGGCGAGTTGTAGAGCAACATGGTATCTTGATCAGCCAAACCGCAAAGCATCAGGAAGTGTTTCACGTAGCCATCCGGATGGAGCATGATCCGCCAAGCAAACACGCGGATGAGGAAGTTCGTCCAGAAGGGGATGATGATGAGTGCCCCCACAATATTACGCATACGTGGTGCCATGCGTGCCATGGCATAGGAGCAGGGGAGCGCCAGGCAGATACAGGCGAAGGTGGCGGCCGCACTGATCCAGAGGGTGCGGAAGATGATGGTTGGGTAATCAGGGTTGGTAATCGCCTTCCACGTTTGCAGCGTCCAGCCGGGAAGGATTTCGCCACTTGGGCTTGCCGGGTGGAATGAAATGGCGAAGATCAATAGCAGAGGAATCAAAAAGAACACCGACATCCAAAGAACCGGCGGTGCTGAGATGATATATTCAGATGAACGTCTGCGCATGGCTTCAGCTCGGAGGGGTGAATTTATCGATCATGAACCCGTCATCCACATGCCAGCCGACAAACACTTCTTCACCCCATTTGAGCGGGCGGTCAATGGAAAAGCGGGTGTTCGGTTTATAGGTTGAAAGTCTCCTGTCGCCGACGCGTATCCAATAACGCGTATGATTGCCGAGGTAGACGATGCTCTCCAGCTTGCCACGCAACACGTTGAACTCGTGCTTCTCAATGCCCTCGGCAAACTTGCGCGGCATGAAATCGCCGTTTGGCCCCTGAGTATAGTCAGGGTCGGCGGGATCAGGTTCGGCAGAGGCCACACGCATCTTTTCCGGACGGATGCTCAGGTTCACGGGATTGCCTGAGGCAATCCTCTTATCGTTAAAGATCCGCACAGGCGGCAGCTCCGGAATGTCAAGGATGCAGTAATCGCCGTCAACTGATTTGACTGTGCCGTGGAAGAAGTTGGTGTCGCCAATGAATTCGGCTACAAAGTCGGAGCAGGGTGCCTCGTAAACTTTTACAGGGGGATCGATTTGGGCGATGATTCCGCCTTCCATCACCGCAATACGATCCGAAAGGCTCATGGCCTCGCTTTGGTCATGCGTCACGTAAACGAACGTGATACCGACTTCGTCATGGATGCTGTCGAGCTCCAGCAACATATGCTGGCGGAGCTTAAGGTCGAGCGCGGCTAGGGGCTCGTCGAGCAACAAGACCTGCGGTTGGTCGGCCAAGGCACGGGCAATAGCGATACGCTGTTTTTGTCCGCCGGAAATCTGCGTAGGATATTTGTTGGCATGATTGGTCATGCGTACGAGTTCGAGCAAGGTGTCGACCCGTTTATTGATCTCGGCGCGCGGCTTGCCGGCGATACTGAGGCTGAAGCCCACATTCTGCCGGAGCGTCATATGGGGGAAGAGCGCATAGTTCTGGAAGACGGTGTGAACACGGCGCAGGTTGGGCGCGAGTTCGGTTACATCTTCTCCGTTGATCCAGACACGTCCAGAGTCGGGTGTTTCAAACCCTGCCAAAATACGCAAGAGGGTTGTTTTACCGCAGCCGCTAGGACCTAGCAGGGAGAAAAACTCTCCCTTTTTGATAGAACACGAGACGTTGTTGACCGCGGTCAAGGCTCCGAATTTCTTAGTTACATTCTCAAAGGCAACAAAGTCGTTCACAAATTCCTTTGTTTTGACGTTTGGGGCGGCGTTATTTTTTCTTCAATGCATCACGGCGCGTGTAAAACTGTTCGGCAGACTTGCGCTGTTTTGTATTGAGGGGGAAATTGGAATCGCTCATGGCAGCCTGAAGTTCTTCAAGCTGTTTCTTCTGGCGCGTGGAAAGATGTTCCGGGGTTTCCACAACGATCTGCGCATGCAGATCACCTGTTCCCGCGCTGTTAAGCAGGGGCATGCCTTTGTCGCGCAAGCGAAAGACCTTGCCATTCTGTGTGCCGGCGGGAATCTTGATCTTCGTGTAACCGTAAGGCGTGGGGACTTCGACTTCGCCACCCAATGCCGCGAGTACGGGTGAGATATGCACTGCACAGCCGAGGTCGTCTTCGTGACGTTCAAAGAGGTCGTGGTCACGCACATGCAGGATAACATAGAGATCACCGGCTGGCCCGCCGCGCAAACCGCCTTCGCCTTTGCCGGCGAGACGCAGGCGCGTGCCGGTCTCGACACCCACGGGAATACGCAGCTGCATCTTTTTGCGCGCTTTGACGCGTCCGGCACCATGGCACTTACGACAAGGATGACGGATGACTCCACCGGTGCCGTTGCAAACCGGGCAGGTTTGTTGCATCTGGATAAAACCGCCGCCGGCAATGACGTAGCCGCGTCCGCCGCATTGACGGCAAGTTTCGCGTGAGGTGCCCTCAGCCGCGCCGGAGCCATGACAGGTGTCGCAAGCTTCCGCGACAGGAATTTCGATTGAACGCTCGGAGCCGAAGATGGCTTCTTCAAGATCAATCTCAAGATCAAAACGCAAGTCGTTGCCGCGCTGGGGCGCATTGGGGTCTTGACGCTGACGGCGTCCGCCACCACCGAACATATCGGCAAAGCCGCCGCCGAAGATACTGCCGAGGATGTCTTGCAGATCGCCCATGTGGGTGAAGTCGCGGTTGAAGTCAAACCCGCCGGGGCCGAAGTTGGACTTCATGCCTTCGTGGCCGAACTGGTCGTAGGTCTGGCGCTTCTTGGGGTCACTGAGGACTTCGTAGGCCTCGCTGACTTCTTTGAACATCGCTTCGGCTTTGGCGTCGTTCTGGTTGCGGTCGGGGTGGTACTGCATGGCGAGCTTGCGGTAGGCTTTTTTCAGCTCGTCTGCGGAGACGCCTTTTTGGACGCCGAGTACTTCGTAATAGTCGCGTTTCTTGGCCATGGTCGTGTATTATTCTGCAGATTCAGGTGCGCCGCCGGAGACGATGACTTGGGCGGCGCGGATCAATTTGCCGTTGAGCAGCCAGCCGCAGCGGTACTGTTCCAACACGGTGTTGGCTGCGACGGTTGCGGAGGGGGCTACTGAAAGGGCTTCGTGCAAGTTGGGGTCGAACTCCGCATTGACGGCGTCAACGGGGGTGGCTCCTTGCTTGGCGAGCGCTTCGAGAAATTGTTTGAGCACCAGCTTGACGCCGCCGACGAAGGGATCGTCGCCCTCGGGGGCTTTGCTGACGGCGAGTTCAAGATGGTCGATCACGGGGAGCATATCCTTAATCAGACCTTCGTTGGCGGACTTGATCCACTCTTCACGCTCGCGGAGCTGGCGCTTGCGGGCGTTATCAAAATCGGCCAACAGCCGCAGGTATTTATCCTTTAATGCGGCGAGTTCATTGGCGTCCTTAGTTGGCTGCGGTTCTTGATTATCTGCGGCCTCAGCCTGTGCTGCCTCCGCTACGGTCTCGGCATCCGGCGCCGGTTCCTGCGGGGCGGTGTTATGTTTTTCGTGAGAGTGGGCGGTATGTTTGTGTTCGTGTTTATTCTTCATGGCACGCTGAAACGCAGTCCTTCATTACGCGTTTAACAATCAAAATGAGATGGTGCCCGAGGTGGGAGTCGAACCCACACGCCAGTATAACCCAGCAACGGATTTTAAGTCCGGTGTGTCTGCCATTCCACCACTCGGGCGCAAACAGTCAAAAAAGCAAGTCGGTAGTATGCCATATTTGCTTCCCACGGTCAAGGAATATCGTCGGGTATTTTTGGGCATGCGAATCATCGTAGGGAGAGCTCAGGCCTCGGTCTAAAATACCTGTCCCAGTAGCTTCAGGAATTCCCTGTTTTCAGCCACACCTCCTTGTGATTCCCTTGTGCTTTGGTCGAATCGCTTTCCCGCTTGACTTATCTGGCCAATCTGCTAAACTGCGTCCCGTTGACCCCATTGGGTGACCTGCTCTCACGAGAATCGCAACGGCTTGCCGACGGTATCCGTAATCAGGAATCCAAGCTCCAAGGAGCCATCAACTTAAAAGGTGGGGGTGGTGCTTTTGCATCAGATGTGACTGCATGGAACACGTGCTGTGCCGATAAGTAATATGTGTGTTGTCATTGTGTGCCACGTGCGTCCGTGTTGTGTGCTGAGTGTCTTGCGGGTGCATGCCTCGTGCGTCCGTGTTGCGCACCGAGTGTGTTGCGGTTGTGTCTCGGGCGTGATCGTGTTCAATCACGTCCGAGATCGTGATGAATCATTAACGTGATTGTGTTGCATTACGTCCGTA
Source organism: Kiritimatiellia bacterium (assembly GCA_031552845.1). Classification (GTDB taxonomy): domain Bacteria; phylum Verrucomicrobiota; class Kiritimatiellia; order RFP12; family DVOR01; genus JAVBMC01. The sequence goes on along the minus strand of JAVBMC010000011.1, from coordinate 57,041 downwards.
ATCCGGCAGTAACGAACATTGGATAGTGTTGTGTCGAATGTTGGATAGAGAGTTGTCTAACGTTGGACAGCGCGGTGACGAACATTGGACAGCACAGTGTCCAACATTGGACACGACGGTGTCGAACATTGGACAGAGCAGTGTCCAACGTTGGACACGGTTTTGCCCGCCAAACGTCCAAACACCCCGCGGATGGCATCCGCGTGCGGAAAGCCCCGTAAATATTGGGCAGGCGCGTTATGTAGTGCATATTCCATGTGTGACATGTAAAACGCAGAGGCGGGTGGTTTATTGGCGGGTTTCGTCGCGGCGGGGTGGAGTTTCGTTTTGGCTTGCGGGGGCGGGGGGAGTGTGGTATTATCGCCGTGTGAATATAAAGGGGATGCGTATGTTGCGAGTGTTGAGCGGGTTTTGTTTGGGCGTGTTGTTGTGTGGTGCCGTGCAGGCACAGGAGCCGGTGTGTCCGTTGGGTGCGGAGTATCGGTTTAACCGCACGATGAGCGATGAGTTTAATGGTGCGGCATTAGATAGTGCGCGGTGGATGGATTTGAACCCGACATTCTATGGGCGCAAGCCGGGGGTCTTTGATCATCGTAATGTTGGCGTGAAGGATGGAATGTTGGAGCTGTGGGCGCGGGCGTTGAAGCCGGAGGAGGTTTCGTATGAGAACCGCCTGCGGGGATTCGACCGCTTTAGCACGGCGATTGTGAAGAGCCGGCAGAAGGTGCGGTATGGTTATTTTGAGGCCCGGTGCAAGGGAATGCACGCTGCGGTGTGTAATGCGTTCTGGCTGTATGACCCGCTGAGCGATGCGCCTGAAAAAAAACATCGGCCGGGCGATGTGTCGGAGGAGATCGACATTGCCGAGTTTTTTGGTAAGTCGGTCAAGCCGGGCAACGAGCGCATCCTGTTCAACACCGTGCATTGTTTGAAGACGCCCTATGTCGAGGCCACGGCAAATGGCGGCGTGGTGGCGCTAGAGAACCGCAGCGGCAAGACGAAGGTGGAGTTTGACTTCTGGGCGGACTTCCATACCTACGGGTGCTTGTGGACGCCGCAAGAGATCCGCTGGTATCTCGATGGCAAAGAGGTCTTCCGCCGCACGAACGATTACTTCAAGCGTCCGCTGCATCTGATGCTTGATTGCGAGATCATGGAGACCTGGGTGGGCTTGCCCGACACGAAGGATCTGCCTGCGGTGTTTCAGGTCGATTATGTGCACGTGTGGGACTTGCCCAAGTAACAGTATGTCAATCAACGTGCAAACAAAAGGGGAGGCCATTGCGAGCCTCCCCTTTGTCATTGTGTGATGAGCGTTTAGACGACCTCGGCGTAGCGGTGTGTCGGATTCGGACGTCCGGGTTGGAGGCACCGCAGGCGTACGATGGAGGCTTCGGGATGATTGGCAAGGCAAGCTTCGACAGCTTGCTGCAACGTCTCGGGCGTGGTCTGCACGCGGGCGTTGATGGTCAACAGGGCTTTCGTTCCGCTCGCAGCAGTGACTCCGTCGGCCTGTTGCACGGGCTTGCCGCCTTCGACCAAGGCGCTGAGTTTAGTGCATGTGCCGTCGGGCAGAGTGAGCGCGAACTTGAGATGTCCCAAGGGTAGATTCTTCGCCGCCAGAGACTGCTGCAGGTCTCCCAACCATTGCTGTGCCACCGGCAGCCAATCGCGCGGTGTGTCGGACGAGAGTTGGACTTCTGCATTCAGCCAACCCAGCACGGCTTCACCATCAGCATAGGTGTCGTAATCAACCTCCGCAATTGTACGGCCTGCACCGCGGCCGTTATCGAGCGTGCTGAACCATGCATCCAATCCGCCGCCGTTGCGGGCTTGAATCGGCAGCACGTCGGCTTGCGGATAACGTGCACACAGTTCGCCCAAGAGGTTCTCGCACTCGTGTGAAAACAGTGTGTCGGCCTTGCTGAGTAGAATGATATCGGCCTCGGCGAGCTGACGGTCAAGGATATAGCGTGCGGAATCCGCCAGCATAGGCGGCGTTTCACCCAATAGTTCATTGAGACGCGCCGGTTCAATCAATACGCTAAAGGGCTCTACCTTAACCGTGTCGCCAAAAAGCTTTTTCACGGGCTGCAAGATCGTTGCCGAAAGGTCGGTGCAACTACCCACAGGCTCGCCAACGATAACCGTAGCGCCTTGTTCAAACAAGTGCTGCATAGCTTCAGTGAATCCGTTGAAGTTACAGCAAAAACAGCTGCCCGCGACTTCTTCCACGGAGACGCCCGTTTGTTTAAGAAAGGTGGTGTCGGCTAAGTCAGGTGCTTGGTCGTTGGTAATCAGGCCTACCTTTTCACCCTGTGCGGTTAACGCGGCAACGCTTTTCCACAAGAGCGTGGTTTTACCTGCGGCGAGGAATCCGCCGACGAGGATCAGTCTTTTTGACATGAGCATTTCTCCTGTTTTGTTTTGAGTGCGGGTTCGATGACCGCCATGAAAAGACCGCTTGCCGCGAGGCCTCCCAAGATAGGCGCGAGGATATAGACGTGGAAGAATCCGCCTGCGCTGTCGGGAAAGGCCGCTTTGCCCCAGCCGCAGATCCATGCCACGCAACGCGGTGAGAAATCGCGCGCGGGGTTGAGCCCGGCTTGTGTCAATGGCGCGACAAGACAGATGATGGAGGCAACAGTCATGCCGATAAAGACGGGTGCGAGCGAGTTGTCGGGGCGGCCGACATTGCAACCCTCGGTCAAGCCGAAGATCGCCAGCACGAGCAGGAACGTTCCGAAGAACTCCGCACCTGCGGCATGTAACAAGGTGCCGTTGTAGAACTCGCCGAACATACGGGCGGTCTTGACGGATTCCGGTGCGCCGCGGACAATGTCTTTGGCGGCCTCAAAGATTTCCAACTGCGGCGCAAAGAGCGCATAGACTGCCCAGCCTGCAACGAACGCTCCAAGGAACTGCGCAATCAGATAGCCGGGCAGCTTGCTCCAGTACATCCGCCCGGAGACCGCCATCGAGATGGAGACTGCCGGGTTGAGGTGCGCGCAGGAGAGGTGGCGCGTGAGGTAGATGGCAAGCGTGACCGCCGCGCCCCAGATGAGCGCGATGAGGGCGAGATTGCCGCCATGCGCTTCGAAGAGGGTATCCACCGCGACCGACCCGCAGCCGAAGAGTACTAAGATGAATGTGCCGAGAAACTCACCGAGCCATGCGCGTTTGATCATGCGGAACCTCTTTGTTGGGGTGTTATTTGCCTGCGCTCTTCATTTGCGGGAAGAGGATGACGTCACGGATAACGAGCGTTTGCGTCAGCAGCATGACCAAGCGGTCAATGCCGATGCCCAGCCCACCGGTCGGCGGCATGCCGTGTTCCAGCGCACAGATGAAGTCTTCATCCAGCTTTTCGGGATCATCAACAGCTTGCACGGACAACGCCTCGCGCTGAGCGGCGGGGTCATTCTGCTCGGTATATCCGGGGCAGAGCTCTTTGCCGGCAATGACGAACTCAAAGACATCAACCAACTCGGGGTCGTCCTCGCAAGCTTTAGCGAGCGGGACGAACTGACGCGGCAGGCGCGTAACGAATGTCGGCTGGCGGAGGGTCTTCTCGATCAGCTTGTCGTAGATTTCGTGCGTGACGAGCAGGTCGCTCATATCGGACGGGATGTCCAAACCTTTGCCGCGTGCAATCTCAATCTTCTTAGCCAAGGGGAGGTCGAACCAATCGGCGCCCATGGTTTCTTTGATGAGGTCGTGATAAGGGACTTCGCGATAGGGTGGCTTGAAGCTGATGATTTCCTTCTCGTCGCCGTATTCAATCTCAAGTTTGCCGTGCACCTTCTCACAGAGGTGCGGGAGCATGCCTTCGATGATGGCCTTCATGGAAAGACGGTCGCCATAAGCTTCGTAGATCTCCAGCACGGTGAACTCGGGGTTGTGCGTGCGGTCGATGCCTTCATTACGGAAGTCCTTGCCGAGCTCGAATATCTTATCGAACCCGCCGACGAGCAGGCGCTTGAGATAAAGCTCGGGCGCGATGCGCATGTACATCTTTGTGTCGAGCGCGTTGTGATGGGTCACGAAAGGCTTGGCCGCCGCACCGCCCGCTTGTGCCTGCATCATGGGGGTTTCGACCTCGACAAAGCAGCGGTCTTGCAAGTAACGGCGGATCTCCGCGAGAATCAGGTGCCGCTGGTTGAACCGCAGGCGGGACTCTTGATTGCTCATCAGGTCGAGATAACGCTTGCGGTAACGCTCTTCAACATCCTGCAAGCCGTGCCACTTCTCCGGCGGCTGAAGGATAGCTTTGGTCAATAGCACCCACTTGTCCACATGCACCGACGGCTCGCCGGTCTTGGTGACAAAGCACTTGCCTTCGACACCGATGAAGTCGCCAAGGTCGAGGAACTTCATCGCCTTGAACGCCTCTTCGCCGATGTCGTTCTTACCGATAAACAGCTGGAAGCGGTCGGAGCCGTCGTTGATGTCTGCAAACATCGCCTTGCCCATACGGCGGACGGTCGTGATGCGGCCGGCGGCTTTGACCTCCTTACCTTCCGCAAAGGAGGCGCGCAGCTCGGCGAGATTGCTCGTGCGTGGAAATGCGCGTCCGTAGGGTTTGTAGCCCAAGGCCGCCAGTTCGTTCATGTTGGCAATGCGGATGGCGCGGTAGTCGGTTGAATCAATCGTTTGTTCGTTTTCTGTACTCATAAAATGACGTCTTGTCCGGTCTCTTTAGTCTTTGGCGATGTTAAGTTTGGCGTAAACTTCTTTAAAAACACTGTGCGGCATTCCGAGGCCATGCTCCATCTGTTTCGGACTCTGAATCACATTGTAGGCCGCATAGACGGAACTGGGCGGGCAGGTCGTATCAATGAACCCGACGGACATGCGGATCGGGCATTTGATATGACGTGCAAAGTTCAGGGCATCAAAGTAAGGAAGCACCTTTTCCGCACTTGCAATCTTCTCGGGCGTCCAGTAATCTCCTTTGAGCTGCTCTAAGGGACGGGGCCATCCGGATTGACGCCCAAGCTTTGCGCCTAGCATATCGCACAAGGCAGGAACATGGATTGCCGCACGCGTGATGTTTGAATTGAGCGAGGATAGAATGAGACCGAATCCGCCGCCTTGGCTCGTGCCGTCATACCAGAACTTTGATTTGTCCACATCCGGGCGTGCGGCGAGCCAGTTGACTAAGCGGTTCGCACCGAGAATAGTATTGTAGTAGAAATAGGTTTCGCGCTGATCCATGCCGTTGAGCCAATAATTCCACAAGCCGTCAATTGCGTGCAGCTTGACTTGCTTCTTTTTGTAGTTCTTATCGTGTTCCTCAAAGGTTGCTCCCATTGGGACACGATAGGCACTGATTAAAAGCCCAATGTCACCGGAGTCGGCCTGCCAAGTTGGAGGATTGAATGCGTAAGGCTGGCATCCTGCACCGGGAACGGTAATACGAACCGCACGCTTTTTCTCGGACGGTGTGGGCGTGTCGCCCTGCTTGCCGGGAACGCAGAGCCAACCGTAAACACGTTCGCCATTAAATGCCGCAATGCTGATTTCATAGGTGGTGTGCTTGTCGTTGGAAAAGTTGTCAAACTTCTTCAGCTGCACATCAGTTGGGACTTCCTTTTCGAGCTTTGCAATTGCCTTCTGCCAGAAGGCGACAAAATCCGCAGGTTCTTCGACGGAGGGTTTAATACTGAGCGGATCAACTGCGACCGCCCACATTTTCTGCAACGGCTTATCTTTGCCGTCTTTGTCCTTTACCTTGACAGGCGTACCGTCTTTAGCCAGCGCCGCGCTGCACCGGATAAAGCCCGGGAAGTCCAGTGCCCCGCTTATGCTGATGGGATTAGCCTTAGCGAGGTCGAAGGTTTGCGCCGCAATTTCTTTAGGACCGTCATTTGTGATCTTGACTGTCACTTGACCGTCTTTCAGCGGTTGCTTATTATCATCCAGAACGGTGACCCTAAAGGTCGCTTTTTGATTGCAGGCATAGACGCAATCGTCACGATCCGCTTTGATCTCAATGCTCTGAGCAAAGAGGGAAGCGGTGACGAATGTGAAGAGGACGGTCAAGAAACGTTGCATGGTTGAATCTCCTTTAGGTTAGGCGCGGCTCACGAAGGAACCGTCTTCGGTGTTGACGATGATCATCGTGCCGGACTCGACATACTCGGGGACCATGACGGTCAGGCCGGTGTCGGTCTTGGCGGGCTTAGCGCGGGAGGTTACGGTAGCACCCTTCATTGGCGGGTCGCATTCGGCAACCTTGAGCGTGACCTTCGGTGGTACTGTGACAGTGAGCACTTTTCCGTCTGCAATGAGGGCGAAGACGCCTTCCATATCTTCAATCAGGTAGGGCGCGGCTTCTTCAATCTGATCGCGCTGCAGCTCGAACTGGCTGAAGTCCTCATTGTCCATAAAGGTGTAGACGCCTTGGTTGGCATAGAGGAATTGCACGGAGCGCTTTTCAAATGCGACATCGGCAAACATATCGTCGCCCTTGCACGTCTGGTCGATCTTGTACTTGGTGACGAGATTACGGAAGCGGAAACGGTAGAGCGTAGCCGCGCCGCGTGCGCTGGGGTTAGAGACGGTGAGGTGCTCAAGCGCATGGGGGGCACCGTTGATGTTGACGAGTGCGCCACTGCGCAGGTCACAGGCTTTTGTAGGCATGATAGTTCCGAGTGATTAGATAGAGTTTAAAGATTGCAGGATGGCCAACGCGGCAGCGCGGGGATCGGGCACCTGCACGATGGGGCGGCCGATGACTAGGTGGGTGGAGCCGTCGGCGACGGCTTGTTCGGGCGTAGCGACGCGCTTCTGGTCGCCGACGTCGGCACCGGCAGGGCGCACGCCGGGTGTGACGAGCAGGGCGTTGGTGCCGAGAATCTCACGCATGCGGCGAACCTCTTTGGGCGAGCAGACGATGCCGTTGGCACCGTTGGAGCAGGCGAGGGTGCCCATCGCCTCCACGTGTGCGGACATCTCGCGGGTGATGCCGAGATCGGTCAAGTCGGTTTGGTCAAGACTGGTGAGTGCAGTCACGGCGAGAATCTTGGGGGCATCCGTGCCAAACTGGGCGGCGGCACCTGCCGCTGCTTTGATCATTTCGCGCCCACCGCAGGAGTGGATGGTCATGAGGTTGACGCCGAGCTTGCCGCCGGAGCTGACAGCGCGTTCGACGGTACGGGGAATATCGTGGAACTTGAGGTCGAGGAACACCTGCTTGCCATGGCTCTTGACGAGCCTGACGATGTCCGGACCTTCGGCGGTGAAGAGCTCAAGGCCGATCTTGTAGAAGTTGACGGCGTCGCCGATGGTGTTGAGGAGGGCTTCGGCCTCAGCGCGCGTATTGACGTCGAGGGCAACAATGATTTCAGCCATGGTGGTCTATCCTGTATTTCTAAAGTGAATGTATCTGTCGGAATAAAAAAGACCTTAAGGACTTTAACGTCTTTAAGGTCCTTGCAAGGGCTATTCAGCCGTCTGCCGCATTATTCGTCATCCTCGTCAGAGGCGGCGCTCGCGCGGGTTCCCGGCTTGTCTTCAGTGACAGCGGGCTCGGCCAGCTTGTTGTCGGTCAGCTTCATCTGCTGGAGATTCCACTTGCTCCAAGCGCGGAAGAGGCCGGGCATGCGGCGGCGGACGATTTGGTCTTGGATGCGCGGGCGGTACATCTCGGAGGAGACGATGTCGCCTGCCTTGCGGTCAGCCAAGTAAACGAGCAACGCGTTGTCGGACGTTGAGAGGGGCAGGGGCTCGGAGAGCTCGCCCTTCTGCAGGCGGACGACTGCGGGAATGATCTCGCTTGCGTAGGGCAGGTCGTCATTGCTCTGGATGGACATGACACTGAAGGTCGTACCGGTAGGAGCTGTCGCGCTGGCCTTGAACTCAGTTGCGGCGAAGGCTTTCTCGAAGGTTTCACCCTTGGTCAGGGCGGTCTTGATGGTGTTGACGTTGTTGGTCAGGTAACCGCGGAAGGCGTCGGCGCGGGCTTTGCGCTCGGCCTGGAGCTTGACGTCGCGTTCAACTTCCTGCAGTTCCGGCATATGCGCAAGGGAGTTGGTGTAGTACTCAATGAGGAACACTTCGTAGTTGCCCTTCACGGCGGTCAGACGGGAGTCTGGACGCGTGGGGTCGAGATCAAAGGCGGCTTCGGCGATGAATTTACCGTCGCGGATGGTGGGCTGCTTCTCTTCGGAGAAGAAGGGCGTGAGTTTGATCTCGGCGCCGAGTTGCGTAGCGACGTCTTCAAACGAACTCTTCAGCACTTGCGGCACCAATCCGAGGTTGGCATTGGTCTGCGCAATGAAGAAGGCCTCCTGGCGGGCGAGCTTTTTGTGGATGGTGTCCTTAACATCGGTCAGCGGGAGGGTCACGGTCTCGTTCGTGCGGCGGACGGTGAACTCTGTCTGGTTGTCGATATAATACTCTTCAATCATCGTATCATCCACGCGTGCCATTGCGGCTTCCATGTGGTTGGTGATGGGGAGGGAGATGTATTTGACGGCGATACGGTCGGGCAGGGCGAAGGCGTCCTTGTTCTCGTCGAAGTACTTGGCGATGGCTTCGGCGGAGAGCTTCATGTCTTTCCGTACGAAGGTGTTCGTGACTTCGGTGTATTGGATGGTGAAGGAGTCGGTCATGGCGGCGAGTTCTTCATCGACTTCCATGTTGGAGACCCATTCGGATGCCGCGACAACGTCGGCCAGCTTGGCAATCAGCAGTTCGTCACGCAGCATCTTTTCGTACTCTTGCGTGGTGAAACCGTATTGCGCGAGCAGTTGCTGGTATTGCGCGAAATTGAATTGGCCTTGCGCGTTGCCGAACTCCTGCTCGATGCGTGACTTGACTTCTTCGACGCTGACGGTGAGGCCGAGCTCAACGGCTTTGCGCTTGGCGGCGATGCGTTCCCAGACGCGTTCGCGCAGGGCGCTCTCGGAGATGTCTTCCCGCTTGCTCAGTTTGCGCAGGACGCTCTCGACCTGGCTGAACTCTTCGGAGGAGACGGGCTTGCCGGCCAGCTTGGCGACTGTTTGATTCGCGGGCGTGCCTTTGAAGCAGGAATCAACCGACACGAACGCGAAGGCGATGATGATGGCAAAGAACGTCCACAGGATTTTGTTGCGGATAAGGCGGTTGAAGTGATAAATAAACATGAATGAATCTCAACTTAGTCTGACTATAAAAAACAAACACAGCGTGGAACCGTCTCCACGCCGGGTTTGGCAGGTTATTCTCGGCTTATGGCGCGGCCGGCGCAGCCGCCTTGTCCGCCACAGAAGCGTCTTCCGGCGGAGGGATGAGTTCGCCTGTGCGGGCGTCTGCATTACCTACGACGAATGAGAAATTGTTCTTGGCTTTGCCGGAGGGGCTGACGGTCAATGTTGTGACGGTCAGGCGCTCGCTCAGCGGTGCGCGCTTACGGAAGATTTTGACGACAGCCTTGGGCGAAAGCGTGAAGACAGTCGGTGCGGCAGGGTCGCCATTGGCGAGGTCGCAAACGTAATCGCCGGAGAGGCTCATCAAGCGCGTGAAACTCTGATCCTTGGATTGGAGCACTTGGAGGATGTTCGCCGCGCGGATTTGCGGAATCACATAGTGCAGGCCCTCAACATACGTACGACCCGTCACGCCACGCACTTGGACGAGGCAGTCGGTCGAGGTCTCTTCCATGATTTGCACCTCGGCCTTGCCGATGAGCTTGCTGCAAGTGAGGCCGAAAGTCTCAATGACGAGCGCGCCCTCCTTCTTGAAGTCTTCGGGCAGGGTGGTGTTGATCTTGCCGCGGAGCAGGCGCACAATACGGCAGTCCGGCTTGCCGGCGATTTCATCGACGACGAGCTCAGAGTTCTCCGAGACCTTGATATTGGCGTCGGAGTTGAAGTTCAGCGTGAGCGATCCGCCCTTGCCGACCGTGTAGACCGTGCCCAACGGGTAGGCACGCCCGATTGTCACTGTCTCCGTAGCGGTTCCCTTCGGCGTTTTAGCCGTGCAAGCGCCAATTACCGCGACAGCCTGCATCAAAGGTTCAAAGTCTGCACGCTTCTCACCCTGCAGGGTAACCTGTTGGGGAGCAGCCTCAGGGGCAGCGGCGTTATCCTCCACAGCATCCTGAGCAAATAAATTAAGAGCCGCAACTGCGGTTGTTAAGACGAAAAACTTTGACGAACGCATTCCCACTACCTTTCCTAGAGACGCATGACACGTGCGATATAATACATACTTCTCTCTGAGATGTCAAACGATTACTGATAATACCCCGAAAAAAGGGAGGATTTTGTAAATTATAGTCAAGGCCAATGTAATAACGAAATAGAATGTGGCGCACTCGATGAGTCTCGTATTATCGGTGGATACGGTTTTCCAGCTCGATAAAGAGTCGGATAGGTGTGAATTGTTGTGGGGGATACCGCGTGCTGGTGGTTTGTGGGTTTGCAGCTCGTGCGGGGGTGATGGGTGTTGAGTAGTGTGATTTTGAGTGTATGGCAGGTGTGTTTTGTCTTTATGAGGAGTACGCTGAAGGTGTTGGGGTGGGTGTTTTTGGAGGAGGAGGTCAGAAATATTGGGTTGTCGTGGATGAGGGGTTTAGCTCACTAGAAGGGAATACGGGAGAAAATGTTTCTGAACTAGGAAGTTGAACAATGTGTTAAAGCGGACAATTGAAGCGTTGTTTTCCAGGAAGTCGTTTTAAACATTTTTGGGTGAAGTTTTTACTGTTTGGTGCTTGGCAAAAATTGAGGCTTGTGGTATACTTCCAGCGGTTTGTACATATGTTAGGTGTTTTGTTTGTCGGTTCCACCTTGCCGATAGATGGGCTCCTTAAACCTAGGGGATTTTTTCGATGAAGAAGGTCGTCGTATTTCTTTTTGTGTGTTGTGTATTGGCGGGGTGCGCTAATGCAGCGTCGTGGTATGTGGATGCGGTGCGGGGTAGCGATGGGGCGGATGGGGCGACACCGCTTGCTGCGAAGCGGTCGATTCAGGCGGCGGTGAATGGCGCGGCCGCAGGGGATGTTGTCGTTGTGGCGGATGGGGTGTATGCGCCGTTTTCGGTGGCGAATAAGGGAGTTGTGATCCGTAGCGCGAATGGTGCGGGGGTAACGAGGATTGATGGGGGCGAGCGGGAGCGTTGTGCGACGTTGGGGGAGCATTTTGGGGATGTGGCGACGCGGTTGGAGGGGTTTACGTTGGAGAATGGCAGGGCGGATTATGGCGGAGCTGTGATGGGGGGAACGTTGGTGAAGTGTGTGTTGACGGGGTCTGCGGCGAAGTTGAATGGTGGCGGGGCGGTGTATTCGGTGTTGGAGGAGTGTACTTTAACGAAGAATGAGGCGGTGGCGTATGGTGGCGGGGCGGCGTATTGTACGTTGCGGTTGTGTACGGTCTCGGAGAATACGAGTGGCTATGGGGGCGGGGTGGCGTATGGGGATGCGGATCGGTGTACGTTGAGCGGGAATTTGGCGAATGGGTCGGGCGGGGGAGCGCACGGGGGGGAGCTGAGTAATTGTCTGTTGGTGGATAATAAGGCGTATACGGGGTGCGGTGGGGCGAATTGCGCGACGTTGATTGGGTGTACGGTGGTGCGGAATCGGGCACATGCGATGTGCGGGGGGGTGGGAGTGTCGACTTTGCGGAATTGTATTGTGTGGGATAATTCGGCATCGAAGTTTGATAATTGTTTTGATGTGAAGGCGGTGTTTTCGTGTATGGATCCGGTGGAGGCGGGGGAGGGGAATATTGGGAGCGCGCCGCGGTTTGTGGAGCCGGAGAGCGGGGATTTTTGTTTGTTGCCGGGTTCGCCGTGTATTGACTCGGGGTCGAAGGAGCATGCGGTGGGGCAGTTGGATTTGAGGGGACGCCCGCGGTTGCAAGGGGCTGGGGTGGATCGTGGGGCGTTTGAGTTTAATGTGAGCGTCGCCGAGTAGAGTTGTTTTGAATATTTTTTGTTGGGGCAGCAGGGCGTTTTGGTGTTTTTTTGCGGATGAGACGGGCTCAGGGGGTGGAGGCGGTGAAATCGTCTGTTTGTGGCTGTTTTGGGCGGTTTTTGAGGGTACAGTGTGTTTTTGTTTGCATTCAGGGGTGTTTTAGTATAGACTATTCGGACTTTGTCTATTTTTTGGGAATGTCCCGGTTATGCTCTTTCCGACATTTGTCTTTGCAGTTTTCTTTATAATTGTATTTATGCTGCATTGGGGGACGGTTCGGTGGCCCCAGGTTCGAAAATATATTCTGATTTCCGCCAGCTTGTTTTTCTATGGTTTTTGGAGCTGGAAGTTTGCGTGTTTGCTGTTGGGTTCGGCGTTAGCGAATCATGCGTTTGCACTGGCAATGGAGCGGCAGGGGGTTACGGAGCGGCATCGAATCTGGTTGATGCGGCTGTCGGTGATATTTAACCTTGGCATTCTGGGTTTCTTTAAATATACGAAGTTTTTGACGAAGAGCATCGCCTTCCCACTCTTGAGGCCGGTGATCATTCATTTCTGGGGGATTGATGTTTGGGCGGACTTCGTGGATTGGCTGTTGCCGCTGTTGGAGAAGATCGTGCTGCCGGTAGGGATTTCGTTCTTTACGTTCCAGGCGATGAGTTATGTACTGGATGTGTATTGGCGGAAGTTTAAGCCGGCGCGGACATGGTTGGACTTCGCGAATTATCTGGCGTTTTTCCCGCAGTTGGTGGCAGGGCCGATTGTGCGTGCGCAGGATTTGGTGCCGCAGATGGAGGCCATGCCGCAAGCCACGGCGCGGCTGGATGCGGGGCGCGCGGTGACGTTGATTATCGTGGGGTTGTTCAAAAAGATGGTGCTGGCGAATTGGCTGGCGGCACATTTGGCAGATCCGGTTTTTGCACATCCGGCGGCGTATAGCAGCGGGGATATCTTGCTGGGGCTGTATGGGTATACGCTGCAGATTTATTGTGACTTTTCGGCGTATTCGGACATCGCGATTGGTACGGCGCTGTTGTTTGGGTATCACTTCCCGATTAACTTTAACGCACCTTATTTTGGCGTGACGTTGCAGGAGTTCTGGCGGCGGTGGCATATTTCGCTATCGTCTTGGTTGCGGGATTATTTGTATATTCCGTTGGGCGGCTCGCGCAAGGGAGAGATGCGTACGAAGGTTAATTTGCTGTTGACGTTTTTGCTGGGCGGTATTTGGCATGGCGCGGGCTGGACGTTTGTGTTGTGGGGACTTTTTCACGGCGCGTATCTGTCTTTAGAACGGGTAGTTCGGCGCATGTTCGGACTGCCGGAGAAGCCGTCCGAAAATACGCCGTGGTGGTTAGCTGTTTTGGGGCGGATTTGGATACTGCATGTGGTGGCTTTTTCGTGGGTTTTATTCCGTTCGGCAAACATGGAAACGGTACAGGAAATATTGGGCGGAATATTTCAATGGAGGGGGGAAATCGTCTTGCTTTCGGGGCAGGCATGTGTTATTCTGCTGACCGCATATGGTATACAATTTGCCGACGGGGAGCGGTTGCGGTGGGTATGGTCCCGTCTTAATCGGATGCCTTGGTATGTCCTTGCGGTGCTTGTGGCCCTTGGGCTGAGTTGTGTGCTTGGGTTGGCTCCATCCGGAGTGATGCCGTTTATTTATTTTGACTTTTAGAGGCGTGTTTCGTTCGGGTTATTATGAAGGAATGTGATATTAGTAACGGTTTGAGCGTTGGCAAGGCGGCTTGCGGAGTTGTCTTGTTTGGTGTTCTGATGTTGCTGTTAAACGGCGGGTACTTCCTGAAAATGGCCGAGGGGCTGAAGTATACCGAGGAGGGGGCTTTTGATTGGCGTGGGTTGTACATTAAGTTGGCTACGCCGGTTGCAAAGGTGTCCGAGGTATCGTATGGCCTGTGTTTTCGGCGCGCGGTGGAATCATCTGCCGGCGCGTGGGTGAATGATCGGGTTCCGGCGCAGGCGAATGTTTTAAAGTCCGCCGTTGGTAAGCCAATGGGCGGCGGTTCAAACTAGTGTAGTGTTAGGAGAGAACATCATGAAGTCTATCGCGTTTAGTTTATTGTGTGTGTGTGCGGCGGTGATGTCCGTTGAGGCACAGTCGACTGTGAAGAAGGCGGCGCGGGCTGTGCCGATTAAGGCGCAAATCCAAGCTTTGCCGGCAGAAGAGCGGAGCCCGGTGCTGATGGCGGGCGACTCGATGATGCGGCTGTTGAGCCAGGCGATGGAACGGCAGTTGGCCCAGATTGATGGCGTGGAGGCGTCCTCCCTGACATCGTTGGGTTCCGGTCTGGCGCGTTCGGATGCGTTTGACTGGGTGACCCGTTTGTCTGAAGTGATGGCTGAAAAGAAGCCGCAGGTTGTTGTGATTACTTTGGGTGCGAACGACTACCAAGTGCTGCAGGATGCCGCCGGGCGTAAGATCAACACGGATTCACCGGAGTGGACGGCTGAGTATGCTTCGCGCGTTGGCAAGGTGATGGATGTGGTTGTGAATGGCGGGGCGAAGCATCTGATTTGGCTGCAGCTGCCGGATATGAAGGATCCAACGCACCAAAAGAATGCTTTGCGGATCAATGCTATTGCGAGCGCCGAGGCGGCAAAGCGCCCCGGGAAGGTGGAGTTGTTTGAGATGGGGCCCGTTGTGGCACGTAAGCCCGGCAGATTTGTTTCGTATGTGATGAATCCCGATGGAACCGTGTTGACGGTGCGTGAGCCTGATGGCATCCATCTGAGTGCAGATGGTGCGGCGCACGTGGCCGCGGCTCTCATCAAAGCGTATTGGACTCCCGCAAAGTAAGAGACCCCGCGTGTTTTAATGAAAAATCGTTTCTGCCAGTTGATTGGGCTGACATCCGCCGTAGTGATGTGTTTTGTCCTGTGCTCTCGAGCGCAGGACGATGCTGTTTCTGCCGGCAAAGCCGTTGTGGCAGAGGCTGAAGATGCTGCAATGGATGTTGCGGATGCCGCCCGTCAGGCGCTGAAAGATGAAGTTGCCGCATCGGCAGACCAAGCGAAAAATACGACGGCGATTGTCAGTGAGATTGAAGACGTCATGTCGGGCACCCGCCGGACGATGACCCCCGCGATGCGCGAGCAAGCCCTCGAGGAAATCCGCGAGCAAGGCGACGTGAATATCGCATTGCCGACGGCGATGCTGACCAAGGGGCTTTTGCTATTCAATGAGAAAGAATACGTGCGCTGCATTCCTTATCTCGAGGAGGCAGTATCGTTGGACCCTTCTTTGACATCCGGCTGGGAGGGCTTGGGCTGGGCTTATTGGCGTATCAATGAAGAGGCGATTGCCATTGAATTGTGGGAACGCTTCCTGAAGCTGATGCCGAACAATGTCATGCCCTACAACCTGCTCGCGCAGGCGGCTATTCTTCATAAAGAGTGGTTGAAGGCAGATGGATACTTCCGCAAGTCGATCCGCCTGAATCCGGAGCAGTATGACCTGCGTTTCTGGTTTGCACAGAATCTGTTGCGTGTGGGTAAGATGAAGGAAGCTGAGCGCGTCTTCCGGGATCTTGTGAGGGATGACCCGGACCGTTACGACGTTTGGATTAACTTGGCGCAGTTACTGGTGCATAATAATGAGTACGACGAAGCCGCTGAAATCTGGCGCCGGATCGTTTCTGAATTTCCGGATCAGCCTCGCATGTTACTTGAGTTGGCGATTGTTGAGCTGAATGTCGGCGAGCTTGAGCGTGCCGATGAGCTGTGCTCGCAGATTCTTGAGATGGACCCCACGAACCTGCGTGCGATGACGTTGCGTGCTGATCTGGCTGATCTCTCAGACCGTCCGGAAGAAACCATTGTCCGTTTGGAGAAACTTTTGGAAACAACGGATGATGACAAGGTTCGCGCTTCATTGCGCGTCCGCATCGCCGCGCGTTGCAAGCGGGTTAATGAACGGTCAAGAGATAAACCCTACAGCATCAGAAACATTATTGAGCAGCTGCGTCTGGCGACTGTGGAGGATCCTGCCAATATTGACTATCGGTTGCACTATGCGGCCAATTTGTTCCAAATCAGATCATTCGACACATCCCGCAAGGTTTTAAATGAGGTTTTAGTCTCGGAAAACGTCCACAACATCTTCGCTAAGGACTTGCTGTTTGAGATTGCGCTTGTGAAGGATGAGCACGAGCTGGCGGAGCAGATTATTGCGGATCGCTATAAAGGTTTCGGAAGCAAGGATCCGATGCGGTTTTATCAGTTGGCGCGCGTGGCATTCCGGCGTGGTGAATATACTCAGGCTTTGAGCATGTTGGATAAGATGGAGGATACGGTCTCGCACGGCGGTGTTTTGACATTGCTTTACCATCAAATGACGGAGTCAGATTGGATGCCGGTAACCTCTTCCCGCCGCTTGTTTGCGCATGTGACGGCGTTGAAGGAGAGCGGTTTTGAATTGATTTCACCTGCCGACATTCCGAAGATACAGAAGGTATTTGCCGAGCGTCGGGAAGCCGCTCAGAAAAAGAATAAAAAACACCAGCCCCGGCCTTGGCTGGCGCGCGTCATAGATTCCATTTATTATCAGTTTATGGGTGAGGCGCGCAGCAGTGCCGCGGCCGCTAATGAGGTTGAAGATGCCGAGTTGGATCAGCCGATTCAGAAGAAGTATGTGGCTGTGACGTTTGACGATGGTATTCGGACCGCGTTTCAGTTGGGGGGCGAGGTTGCCCGTGAACTCGGGGTACCCTTCGGCATGTTTGTGATTACCAAGCCGCAAGACGAGTATCAACCCTCTGTAGCCGGTTGGGATGAGGTTTTGGAGTTTGCCAAGAGCGGCAACTGGATCATCGGCAGCCACTTGGAAGATGCGCATGAGCTGTTGCCGATTGATGAAACGCTTGAGCACCTCAGGCATGCGTTGCCGAATCGAATTTATTTGGAAGAGAAGCAACGGTTGGAGTCCATGAATGAGTGGGATCGCCGTATGCGCAATAACTTCAGATTCAGCCGGAAGCGCCTGGCGGAAAATATGAAGGATTATGATTGTCCGGTGCCGATGGTGGCTTATCCGTTTGGCGACGTCGGGCAGACAGAAGGGTGCAACATCTCGACGACCATCGATCCTGTGAAAAGTATTTTGACAGAAGCCGCGTGGAGCGGTTACAGGGTTGGGTTTGTGCAAACGGCCAGCGGCTATACGTTCCATGACACCGACCCGCTGACGTGCGCCCGTTATGAGCCGGAATGGTTTGATGAAGGCGCTGATGTCGTGAATGCCGCCTATGTCAATCATCCGTTGTTCATGATGCGCAAGTTCAGGATCGAAATTGCTTACATGTTGAACAAGCCTCATTTGGCACGTGAAATGATTGCGCTGATGGCTCAGGAAGGGTATCCTGCTGATTTGGTGCGTGAACTTGAATTGCAGACGCATGCGCACTTTACTAACAAGCCTTACCGTCCGGAACGCCCCTATGTGCGTAGCGGGTTGGATATCTTGCGTGATGTCGAGCGGGATGCCGACGCCGCGAGCCAAGAAGAGTCTACGGCGGTTTCATATAGCGGTCAAGACACATATTCGCCTGAACAACGCATGATGGGGGCTGGCGGTTCTTCCTCTATGCCGCAAGAGCAGGCTAATCTCCTAAACGATGAAGATGACCGTCCTTGGCTGGCGTTGCGTAGTCCTTACCTCGGTGCGGAACTTTGGAACACCAAGGCGAACGATGAGTACGAAGTCACCCGGTATGGGGTGATGGGCGGCTTGGCGATCAATCAACGTTCGACATTGAGTGCCGAATATTTCTGGAGCCGCATCAAGCAGTCGCCTACGATTTTGCATGCCAACCTTGATTACTATCCCGGCAGTCTTTCGACACTCACGGACAATCAGCAGTATTTGAGTGATCATTATACGTGGAAGGCTGATCGCGATGATTGGCGGGCACGCTGGTCGTACCTCTTCTCATCAGGAACAATCCTGTCGTTGTCCTTTGGGCAGGCGAAATTTGCTGTCAATAAGAACAAGAGCGATCCGGTCTTCTGGAATGATACGGAGCATCAGATTGAAGAGTTCATGTGGGATGATCCGCCGTTTAAAATCAAAGACAATGAGTTTATCGGCGACATCGGCGTGACGTTCTATCCGATGGAAACGTTGACCATGCGTGCCTACTTCATTCATGACTTGGTACCGACGGCTTCGCACTTGCTGACGTATAATTCAGTCGGCTTTAACGGCATCTACAAGATATCCGATACATGGCAGCTGAACATGACCGGTCAGTATTGGATTTACGAGGACGATAACGCGTTGTTCTATGCCGAGGCCGAGTCGATGTGGGAGATGGATGCCGAGAAGGGACTGTGGTTCGGTGTCTTAGGTGCGGTTACTTCGGCCAGCGACCCGAGCATTTATTATTGGACGCCTTATTGGGACGAGCGTTTGTACGGCGTGTTCCGTTACCGCCGTGCTTACGAGGGCAGTTTCTTTATGTTTGATGCATTGGCCGGCTTCCAGCAGGAAGAGACCCGTGATGATCCCTACTTGATGTCCGGGGGGCAGAATTGGAAACTCGCGGTTGGTTTTGGAGCGACGTTCAGCCGCCGCTTCTGGAACACGTTCGACTTGTTCATTGAAGCACGGACGATGTTCTTGCAATCGCACGCCGATCACAGTTTCCGTATCGGCGGCACGTATAATTTCTAACACGCAGACGAAGGAGGATTACGCTATGGCTCGCATTTTGGTTGTTGACGATGAAGAAACGATCCGCTCGTATCTGAGTAAGCTGATCGAACGTTTCGGGCACGAACCCGATACGGCCGAGACGGCTGCTGAGGCGCGCACCAAGATCGCTCAAGGCGGTTATGGCATGGTCATTGCCGACATCCGTCTGCCTGACAGCCCGCCTACTGTTGTGGACTGGGTTGGCCAACTTGCCGCCGCAGTCGGCGCGACTCCGTTGGTACTGATTTCGGGTGCTCCGACACCGGAACTGGAAACATTCGCCCGTGAAGGAAAGGTTCGGGCATTTTTAAGTAAACCATTCGAGCTTGCGTTCATTCGCAATATCGTGAAAGAGACATTGGGGTAAGCCATGATCGATAAAATTGGTTTGGGCATTTCCTTCTTTGACGAGGAATTCGGCGGTGTCTACCGCGGGCGTCAGGTGCTGTGCATCGGCCGCCATGGTACGGAGAAATCGGTGGTCGGTTACCACTTTGCGGAAGAAGGGTTGCAGAACGACGAGAAAGTCCTGCTCCTCTCCGACACATTGGCGAAAGACACACTGATTATCGGTGCCAGTTACGGGTTTGACTTCTCGTCGGCCGTGCATCGTGAACAGCTGACGCTTTTGGAGTACGCCGGTCTGCTGGGTGCCTCCGGAGCTTCCAGCAACGTCATGCTGCCGCCTGATGCGTTCGTGGAATTGCAGGATGTGATCGAAACGCATGCAATTTCGCGGGTCATTCTGGATACGGTATTGCCTTGGGTTGTCGTACAGCCGACCTCGCGTATTGCAGAGCACGTCTATTCCTTCGTGCATGCTCTGGAGCGCTTGGGCGTTTCGACCCTGATGACTTTGCCGAAGCCGGCTTCGAATGCGGCGTTCCTGCTGAAGAAACACTTGGCTGAATTCAGCCCTGTCGTGATTTCGTTGGAAAACAAAGAAAATAAAAACAAGACGTTCTGCGTCACCAAGTACTTAGGCGCGTCCGGCGGCGTTTCGATTCCGCAGGCGATTGACTTTGTGCCGGGCCGCGGAATTGTTGTAGTGCAAGAGGGACGTCCTGCCTCTGCGGCTCCTGCTGCTCAAGCTCCTGTTGCCCAACCTGGATTCCGCGCTGCGGAACCCTCTGCAGACAAGGCAGCTCCGGCACGGCCGACCTCCCAAATCCGCTTCTCTGACGTTATCCGCCGTTCATCGTAGTCGTTTATTCCGCGTGTAAGCTCATATGTATCAACATTATTGGAATCTCAAAGAGCTCCCGTTTCTTAACGTCGTAGAAGACCATTTGGTTTACATGACGCCGTCGCACCAAGAAGGCTTGGCGCGATTGGTGTTTCTTGTCAACGAAGGACGCGTTGCCGGTATGTTAAGCGGCGCGTTCGGCGTGGGCAAGTCGTTAACGTTGGAGCTGCTCGCCCGTCATGCCAAACAAACGCGCCTGCCGGTCATCCGCATGGATGCCATTCCCGGCGGCACGTTGCCGATGGCGCGTTTTTTGTTGCGTTCGTTGGGTGTATTGGAACCGGTGCAGTCGCTTTCGGATGCGCTGATGCTATTGCAAGTGCACTGTCAGTCAGGCAAAAATCTTCAACGCTCACTGCTGTTGATTGACGAAGCCCAATATTTAGGACAGGATGAGGGCTGTTACTTCGCCCACTACCTGTGTAACTTGCGGATATCCAGCACCAATGAACGCGAACAGCCGTTGTTCACGCTCGTGTTGGCCGGCAGCGACAAACTGCGCGAAACGGTCAACGCGTACGAATCCCTGCGCCGCCGCGTGCAGCTGGATTGGGTGATTGCGCCGTTGGATGAAAACCAGACTCTGGAATACGTCCAGTTCCGGGTGCGTGCCGCTGAAGGCGATATTTGGATTTTTTCGCAAGATGCGTTGGCTGAGGTCTATCGGTGGAGCGGCGGGGTTCCCCGCAATATCAACCACCTGTGCGACACGGCTTTGATGCTGGGTTACGCTGCACAGGTCAATCAAATATCTGCTGATATTATCCGCCAGGCCGCGAGCGATACCGGCCTCGACCAAAGTCTTGTTTTAGTTGAGAAGGAGGGCAACAATGCTTCCATTACCAATGGCTAGCCTTATGAGTGTGCCGATGTCCAGCATTGCCTTGATCGCTGGGGGGTTGGGGGCCTTCTTCTTGCTGATGGCATTCTATAAGAGCCTGTTCCACACCCGTAAGACGCCGGACGAAGCCGCTGCTGAAGCGATGGAAGCTCAACGCCAGGCCGATGCGGAAGACGCTCTTAAGGTAAAAATCAGCGACCCGTTCTCTGCTACGCCTGTTGAGCCCCAGAAGTTTGATGATCCTGCTTCGCCGCCGGTTGTGACCGCGCCGGATGATGCTCAAGCGGCACGTCCGAAGGAAAAGACCTTACTGGCTTTCCGTCAACTGACGCCGACCGGCGTGGTAGATGATATCCAGCAGAAGAACTCGGACGAGTATATTTGGGAGTAAAAGCGGCATTTGCCGACGTATGATTGGCAACAGGGGGAGGTGTTTGATGTTTAGCGTGCAAAGTCGACAGGGGCATTCACCTCGTTACGGATTAACTCCGTTGTTCAAGCTGGCGTCCGTCTTTTGGCTGGTCTGCGTGCAGGCATTTTGCGCACTCGCGTTGGGGTCGCAGCCTCTGGCATTCGAGATTGTCCTGCCCTTCGACGAAAAGCCCGACCGGGTTTACCGCGACTACGACATCAAAGTCGTGCCAAAGGCCAGCATCATGATGCTGACCTTCACCACAGAGCAGCCTGTCGTCTTGACGGGACTGACTGTTCACCTGAATGCCAAAGGCAAGTGGGGCACGTTACAGCCGGATATTGAAGAAGTCGGCAACCACACCTATCGGGCCATCTGTCCTGCGACGGCGTTTCGGGATGACGCAGGCCGTCCCTTCGACTGGGCTGATTCCAAAACCCTCCGCCTCTCTTTTTGGCGGAAAGATCTGGTGATTCCTGCCAAAGTGTTTTGGAACGGTTTTGATTTCGCGACGCCCAAAACGGCGTTGTTAACCTTCGACGAATCTTGGACGACCCTTGATTGTGCGAACCGCCTGCGCAAGTCCCTCGCCCGTGCCGGCGTGCAGTCTGTCATTACGTCGGACATCGCCACGTTAGACCGCTATGACTTGGTTGCTGTGCCGTACGTTGAAAAACTGATCCCCAAGCACGTCACTCAGCTACGGAAGTATGTTCAAGGCGGAGGCAAGCTGATGATGTTCTATCAAAGCGATCCGCGCTTAGCAGAAGCTATGGGCATCCGTTTATTCCCCTACCGCGCCGCGCCGTCCGGCAAGCTGTGGGATGCCATGCAAGTGCCGAGTAAAAAACTGCTTGTCCCCGCACCGACCAATAATCTGATGCCCGTGGAGCCGTTGGATAAGGATAACAAACCATTTGCCGTTTGGACTGATGGTACGCCTGCCTGCGCACTGGTATCCTCGGGCGCATGGTTCTCTCATCTGCCACCGTTACCGTCTGTCGAAGCGGTGGAGATGTTTGAAGCGATTGTTAAAAAGCTGGCGCCCCGCATGATTACGTCGTCCCGCATCTTTGGCGTGACCAGCGACCATGTGAACGTGCCCCGCTTTGGCCGCACCGGTGTTTGGATTGATCGCCCTTACTCCGGCGTGCCGGGCGGATGGGATGCCTGCTTTGCCGAGTTCAAACGATCAGGATTGACGGATGTCTTTGTCAATCTGCAGACAGGCAAACGCGTGTTCTTTGAACTCAAAGGGCGTGATGTCACCTCGCGTGATGTTCCCACGCACAAGGACGAAAGCCTGAAGGCGTTGCTGGATGCAGGCCGCAAACATGGCCTCAAGGTGCATGCTTGGGTCATTTGCTGGGCAGCGGACACCAAGAGCCTCGGCATGTTTGAAAAAGAACACTCCGCGCTGGTGATTGATGGCATTAAAGCTCTGGTTTACCGTGGTGTTGACGGCATTCATTTAGACTACGTGCGCTTCCCGAACGAAGGCTCCGAAGCCAAGAAGAGCCTTGTGACATCTTTCGTTAAAGCCGCCCGCGAGGAAGTCCAGCGCATGAATCCCAAATGCGAATTGTCGGCTGCGGTATTCCCCACGCCGGAGTCTGCGCTTCGCCGCGGACAGGATTGGGCGGCATGGCTGGAAGAAGACTTGCTTGAATTTGTCTGCCCGATGATTTACTCCAACACCACTTACGGCTTTGAATCCATGGTTGAGAGCTGTGTGAAAGGCGTTGAGAATCCCGCGAAGATTATGGCGGGTATCGGCTATTCCGCAGACGAAAGCCAGCTGGACGCCAAAGGCATGGCCGCGCAAGCCCGTTTTGCCGAGCAGTCCAAACTTGGCGGCGTTGCCTACTTTACGTTCGACGGCAACTTCGTCAAGCGGATGGGCGGAGAATAATTTTTAAGGGACAGTCATGGCTGATGATGGTTACAAGGCTCGTGCGGCCACGTTGGATGATGTGGCTGCAATTGATAAGCTCATCCGTTCCTATCCCGACGAATTGATTGCCCGCCCGCCGAACCGGATCATCGAACATATCGACCGTTTTGTGCTGGTTGAAGGCCCCGAAGGCATTGTCGCCTGTGCCTGCTGGCAGATCCTCCCGGAGGTCGGCAACTCACGCAACGTCACGGTCGAAATCCAATCTGTAGCTGTCCGTAAAGATTTGCAGGGCCGCCGCATTGGTACGCTGTTGATTCAATCGGTCATTCAGCGCATTAAACCTTTCCGTCCGGCTCAGGCGTTGGTGCTGACCTTTACTCCGGGCTTCTTTGCAACCTTGGGCTTTAAAGAAATCCCCAAGACCATGATCATGCACAAAATTTACCGCGGCTGTATCTACTGCACTAAACACGCCGACCCTTTCACCTGCCCGGAAATTGCTATGGCACTTGATTTGCGCGCCGATGGCACCGCAGAATAAATCTTAGCGCGGATAATAGTGCTTGCCGTGAGGGTGCTTGGAGGTTACTCGATTGCCTGTCTGTTGGTTCAGGCGCGCGGGTGGGTTTTACGGTAAACTTCTTTAAGCCGCTCAATCGATACATGCGTATAGATTTGCGTTGTCGATAGGCTGCTGTGCCCCAACATCTCCTGCACGTTACGGATGTCTGCGCCCGCATCCAATAGATGCGTTGCAAAAGCGTGCCGCAGGGTATGCGGGGTGATGTCCGGCGGTAGCCCCGCCTGTGCTAGGTATTTTTTGAGGATACGCTGAACCGACCGCGCGGTGATGCGCTCAAAGTTTTTCAAGTTCAAGAAGATTGGCGTCTTGGGCGTTACGCCGGGCGGCAGCTTGTCCGCCGCGGTGCGCAAGGCTTGCAGTGCGGCATAGGCCGGTTTGCCGATGGCACAGAGGCGTTCTTTATTGCCCTTGCCGTACAAGATGCAAGTGGCGGAGCTGTCCTCACGCGGAGTAATGTCGCCCCAGTTCAAAGCCAGTAGCTCGCTTACGCGCGCGCCGGTGCTGTAGAGCATTTCGAAGAGGGCGGTATCGCGATGGCGGATGTAGGCATTACCGCCATCTGCGATATCCGGAGCTTCGAGCAGACGCTCCACGGCAGAGGCCTCCACAATCTTCGGTAAGGATTTCGGCTTCTTGGGATTGCGGATGGTGGCCGTGGGGTTTTTATCCGTCACGCCTTCGCGCAGCAGGTAGCGGTAGAACGTCCGCAGGGCGGAGAGCTTGCGCGAGGCGGATACGTTGCCATTCCCATCGGCCAAGTAATCCGCGAGGAACCGCCGGATATCCTGCTTCGTTGGCTTGAGCCAGTCAAAGGGAGGAGGGCTGTCGTGAAACTGATGTGCCGCAAACTGCCCAAGGTCCTGCAGATAGCCGCTCTGCGTGTGCTTGGAGGTATTACGCTCTGCCCGCAGGTAGCGCATGAAACGGTCAATGTGCGGATCTTTCGCCACCGCCGGATGCACGCGGATACCGCTGTCATCGGGCAGGTCTGTCATTGCGGACGCTCCTTGCGCGGATTACCAAGACGCATGCTCAAGCTCTGGGCATGTAAGGCTTGTTGAACACTTCCTCGAAGTCGTAGACATTCTCGAAGTCAGCCTTCGTATCTGTCGGCTCTTTGCTCAAGTGCTTGGCATCGATCAGGTTGTAGACGATATCGCCAAAGTCCGCCGTCTTCGTCACGCCCCATTCGTGGAGCATCGTCAATGTCATCGGACCATAGGTATATTTGGCATAATCGCGGATGGCCTCCGCCAGCTCCTTGCCGCTCAAGTGGCGCGGGAAACCGGTCTCCTCGACGATCTCCTCCATGGCACTTGCCAATGCCTCCAGCAGGAACTCATAAGCATCGGGCGCATAACGTGAATCATGCCGGCAGATTTGTTTGATCACGTTTGAGAGTTTATCAATTTTCATATCAACAACGGGGCACGTGGTACACTGAACCCCAGTCCCATCATTATACCTTACTTTTCAGGTACATTTCAACTCAATTTGCCGTTTTTCTATGAAGAAACTCGCAACGGAGACTAGCCACGCACGGATTCCCAAAAAGGGCACGGCGTTATGTGCCGTGCCCGCGTGTGGCTGATTGAGGTTCAATAGGCCGACCAAGACGGTTTGGCGCCGAAAACCTCCGCCATCTTTTTGACGTTGACCTTCGGCTTGCGGTCGTAGGTATAGACGCCGTTTTGCTCCTGCTCGACGTCCGTCAGCTGTGTGTAACAATACCCTGCAATCAGCGGACTCGCCACCATCAGATTCACCTGCTCACGGATTTTGGCAATCAGCTCGTCCTCAGTTTTGATTTGCAGCCCGTGATAGCCCCAGCCTGCCTCCATCTTCTCACGTGCAAACTCCGGGCTGTATTTGAATCCGCCAAACTCATCCACCACATACGGCTGGCCGGAGTAGGGCACCTCATACTTCGGCACATGCACCGCCGCCTTCGGTGCGGCGCTGAAGATGAAGTCTCCAAAACTCTTCGCATCGGGGCAGTAGGGATGCACCGTCCAAATGTCTGTCTTCACATGCACATACCCGCTCACATCGTTAATCGGGCGCGTGGGGTCAATCGCCTTTGTGGTATCATAAACCGCCGTCACCCAATCCCGATACTGTCGCAGCCGCAACCCATCCGGCCCATCCCAAAACACCCCCGCCAAACGCACCTCCGACGGCGCGACCGTCTCATTCAACGGCGTCCATGCGGCAATCGACGGATGGTTGCGCAAATACCGCACCAACGCCGGCCACTCGCTCAAAAAGTTCTCACGCGCCCTTGCCGAACACAAATCCATCCCCCAGCTCGGATACTCCGCCCACGTCAGATACCCCAGCTTATCCGCCCAATAGTGGAAGCGGTCCTCAAACACCTTCTGATGCAGCCGTGCGCCATTGAACCCCATCGCCATCGCACGCTCAATATCTCCCTTCAACTCCGCATCGCTTGGCGCTGTCCAGATTCCATCCGGATAGAACCCCTGATCCAACACCATTCGCATGAATATCGGCTCATGGTTGAGGTATAGTCTGTTCCCCTTGATGCTAAACCTTCGCATCGCAAAGTACGACTCCACGCGGTCAATCACTTTTCCGTCACGCATCACCTCAAACACCACATCATACAAAAATGGCTGATTCGGTTCCCACAGCATATACCCTTCCATCACCAGATTCATCGGATACCCATCCACCGCCTCCATTCCAAATCCCCTTACCAACTGCTCGCCCTTCAACACCGTAATACGAAACCGATCACCCTCAAGTGTCGAGTGAAATCTCGGTGTAAACATTACGTTCCCTGTATCAATACACGGCACAATATGACACTCCGCCAAACCCTGCGGATGCACCGCTTCCAGCCATACCGTCTGCCAAATCCCCGTCACGCGCGTATAGGTACAGCCCGACGACAACAGCTCAGACGACTGCTTCCCTAACCCCTGCTCACGGCTCCTCACCAAATCTACCGCCTGCACCACGCACTGATGCTTCCCACCCGGCTTGACGAACTGCGTGATATCCACCGAGAATGGCGACGACCCGCCCGTATGCCAGCCCGCCTCCTTACCATCAATCCAAATCCGTGCATGATAATCCACCCCGCCAAAGTTCAGCAGAATCTTCTTATCCGCCCACTCCGCCGGAATCTCAATTTCACGATGGTAAAACACCGACTCCACGAAGTCCGTGTGCCCCAAGCCCGAGAGCTTCGACTCCGGACAGAACGGCACTACAATCTTCTGCGTAAACAGCTCCGGGTGCTCATACAGCTTTCGCTCTACACCCGACCGCCCATGATCAAATTCAAAGTTCCATTCACCATTCAAATTGATCCACGACTGCTCGCGCCGAAACTGCATCCGCGGATACTCCGGCCGCGGCACCGCTGCCTCCACAATACCCGCCACCGCCACTACCGCCAGTACACCCAGCCATCCCTTGTGCAACATACACACCTCCCCCTTCATATTACGCACTTTCAACGCCTCCATTATAACACTTCCACGGGAAGCTGTCGACCAAAAGTATTCCGGTCTCTCACTCAACCACCCTCCACAGGTTGCGTGGCGGGGAGGGTAGGCTTCGCCGAAGCCGCCTCATCGCGTTTAGCCTCTCAACGCACACTTTTATTTCAGTCATCTGACGCAAAAGTTTCACTAGGCTCGCGCATTTGTTTCACTAGACTGACATATTGGCGGCAAACGTTGGACGCAGACTTGGCAAACGTTGGATGCCACGTTGGCAAACGTTGAAAACCTGCTTGCCAAACGTTTGGCACAAAATCCCCATTCCTGTCAGTACAGAGCCACCCTGAAACAGCCCGCATTCCTCTAATAGACGGGGCTGTTTTCCCGATTGTCTACCGACGGCTAGCGGCGGAGGGTGAGGGTATCGCCGGCGGCGAGCGTTTGCAGGCGGGAGAAGGTTGTGACTTGTCCCGTGGCGGCGATGTCGATAGGCTTGCCGTTGAGCTCGGCTGTTTTCCATTGCCCCTCTACCGCGAAGGTTTGGAGGTTGAGCTTGCCATAAGCCAGGGTGAGGGTGCAGGTATTTGCAGCACGCATGAATTCGCCCCAAGCGCCATCAACACTCCAGAAGCATTGAAAGTCTCCCTTCGGGCGCGGCGAGAAGCCGAGGCGGTTTTGCGTGAGGTCAAAAGTGAAACCGCTCCAAGCCAACAGCATTCCGTAGGAGGCCATGCTGCGGGCATAATTGCTGCCGCATTCGATCTCGCTCCAAGGGTTACGGCGTTCGCCGTCGTAACGGTGGCGGATGGCGTCTGCCACGGCAGTTGCTTTGTCGAGTTCGCCAAAGAGGGCGAGGTGCGAGGCAAACGCCCATTCCTGCCCGTTGAAAAGCTCCGTGGAATAACAGGCGGGAATAACCGGGCGCTCAATGCCATCAGGCCAAGTACTCATGATAACACCCTTTTCATCGTTCAGGCCGAATATCCGCCACGTGTTGGCCACGTCACGCATCGAGAGGAAGTTGTATTTGTAAAGCGTCTCAAGATTGGTCTTCACCTGCTCCGGCGCGAGGATTTCGCCAATGCCGTAGAGCGTGGCGTACCATTGGGCGAGCGGGGCGTCGATGATGCGTCCGTGAGGGCCAAGCTGGTATTTGATCTGCTTGTGCTCGGCGTTCCAATAATAATCGCGCGCCGAGCCATGGTCGTCAAAACCATTGAGGATGCTCTCGTCCGTTACGTCGATATCTTGGAAGTAGATTTCGCCGTTGAAGAGGTTCTTATCTGTCCAAGCTTTACCCTTGGCGAAGATGCCGCGGCAGAGCTCGGCGAAGGGCTTGTCGCCCATGGCGTCGGCAATCTCGGCGCCGGCCTTGAGTGCTCCGAGATAGTGGGCGTTGAGATAGCCGCTGGGACCGAAAAATTCAATGTCCAAGGTATTGTGCTGGCGGCCGCGCATCACGCCGCTTTGTTCGGGATCCCAGCGGTCGTAGTTCTTCTCGCTCCAAGCGTACTCGATGGTACGCTTGAGGGTGGGGTAGACGCTCTTGAGCCAATCGGTCTTACCGGATAGCTTCCACTCGCGGTAGGTCTTCATCACCTCGCCGAATTGCCCATCCACGCAGGGACGATGATCGGAAACTTTTGCACGGCAGCCCAGCGGGAGTTTGAGGCGGAAGTGCGCACCGCCGTTCTCATCCACATTGTAAAAATACTGCGCGTTACGCATAGTGCGCTCGAGCTCCGGGAAGAGGAAGGGGAGGGCTTGCGCATAGTTCCACACGTGCGAACAGCTCCCCGCACACGAACCGACTGTCGTGCCGACACCTTCCCAGCCATAGAACGTGCCATCTTCCAGCCGCCACGCGACAGGACTGCGCAAGGTCGAAAGATTCGCCGACA
Organism: Kiritimatiellia bacterium; assembly: GCA_031552845.1. GTDB lineage: Bacteria > Verrucomicrobiota > Kiritimatiellia > RFP12 > DVOR01 > JAVBMC01. The sequence goes on along the minus strand of JAVBMC010000011.1, from coordinate 28,071 downwards.
CGCCATCAATCACCGATTGCGGCAGCTTCGAATTGAAGAGCGCATCACGGAAGGCGAATGTATCCTTGCGCAGGCGTGCATAATTGGCAAAGGCATAAACCGCGCCATCGGCGGCGGAGGTTTGGAGCTTGGCGTAGTAGTTCAGCCATCGGTTGGCGATGCCACTCTCCTTGGCGCGTTCATCGGCTTCGCGGCCGAGTTCGCGACGGTTGGGCGAGTGCCATGAGATGATGTAGTTGACCGTTTGCCGTTCACCGGGCTTGAGGCTGAAATGTGCTGCCAGCAATCCTGAATCCTGCCGCCAGCCGTTACCGATCGAAGTCTCGTAACGACGGTTCTTGAATGGGCCGGACTGTTTGAGGTCGTGGTAGTAAGCCTCCAGTGGGTCTGACCATCCTCCACGAAAAAAGTATTCCTGATACGACGTCTGCGCGGCGTCAGTGGTGAGTGCCAGTTCGCCGTATTCAAAGTCCGTGGTGTCACCGCCGCGTGTGAGAATCAACTGCGTCAACCCATCGTGTTTGACCACGGCATTCTTGTTGGATTGCGTGCGATAAGGATTCGCCAGCACGCCGGTCAGAGCATAGTCGCAAGGTTCTTGGGTCGTGTTCTCAACGGTGATTTCAAAGATAGCCAGCGGACGGCTCGAGTCATCCGCGTTGCTCGGAATAAAAGGACTCCATGCCACCAGCTCCGCCTTCACCGGTGCCTCGGGATCGCTAAAGAGAATCTTAGCTGTCGGGAAGCTCCCCAGAAATGTGTGGTTGCGGAAGTGCGGCAGCCCCGCCATTGTTTCGGCACGCGGCCCCCAGCCGAAACCTACGAAAAGTTCATTGCGGTGCGCAAGCGAGCCGATATAAGGTGGTTGCAAATCCCCATTCAAGATACGCACATCAACCGTCTTGCCCTTTTGCTCCGTGCGGATAGCAAAGTGCGCGTGACCGTTTAGCGAACCCTTGTTCGGCGCATTGAAAATCTCCCAATCAATCAACCCGCCATTACCGCCAAGGCCGATGGAACCGGTGCCGATGCCGCCCAGTGGAAACGAAATCTGCCCCGTCTTCACGCCCTCATACTTCAACGGCTCCGCCGCGGTTACGCTCCCCAACGCCAATACCCCCGCAAACGTCACAAACCACCGCATCATAAAACCTCACCTGTGTAGATAACCAACATCTTGGAGACTATATCAAGTTACAGACCCGGAAGCAATTCGGTTTTGCTCGCCTCGCTTTACTTTGTGTTACTAATGACGGTATTCTGCAGTATAGGGCGCCTCTAATAATTCACTTCGACGAGGAGTTTGAATAAAGCTCACGCGGAGACGCGGAGGCGCGGAGAGGATCTAACGCGGTTGTTGGGTAGGGCTACAAAAGTGCCTGTGGCACTTTCGCCGAAACCGCCGAGCAAGGTAATGGTTGTGTGCTTTGAGGGCGACTGTGTGGGTGCGGCGGTCTCGGCGAGACCTGTCCTACCTTTTGAAGACAGCAATTCTCCTCCATCCCTGTTTGAACTTGCTTAAACAACGCCAAGAGCGTATAATTCAAAGTAAAGGACGCCATGAAATACCTTGCCTCCCTAAAAACCATCGCCATTGAAGTCACCCGCTACGCCGCGCTTGCCGGAGTTGTGGCGGTCGTGGCGTGGTGGTACTACTGCAGCTTCATCGCCGAGTGCCGGTGTATTGATCCCGAACGCTCCGACTTCATTTACATACCCGCAGAGCCTGCTTACTACGCGAATATATTCAACATGAAAGTCTCTGCAGAAACATGTGATAGAATAAATGAACGGCGTTATGAAATGATAGCTCATGAAAAAGGAAGATTACAACAGACGATGCGTAATATAATTGTTCCTAAGAACTTTGTGGATGGTAACTACATTGCCTCTCTAAAAGAACATCTTGAGAAGGCTGGCGTCAAAGAGATTTCATTTAAGCCTGTCGATGATGCGATATTCAGTATGGAAGATGAAGATAGGTTTTGCAAGACGTATTATTCCTCTAAAGTCTGTTACCGCCACCTGCACTTGCAACAGAAACTTGAACGCATGGAGATTATAACCGGCGAGCACTCGAAAAAAAACGGCTGTTGGGATTGGATCACATGGAAGTTGCATCCGCTGTTCTGTTCCAACTGTGGTGGACCTTTTGCATCTACACGTATAAAGTTTTCTGTTGGGAAAGGGCATCCATTTATCCTTTCAAAAGATGCCTACACTGAAGGACTCCGCAAGGATGTCAAGTTTGTAAGCGTCTACGTCAGTTTGGCTGATAATCCGTTGATTGAAAAGTACGGCGATACACCTTTGTCCGAAGAAAAATTAGACGAGCTGTTGATTGCTGTAAAAACCGCCGCTGCAGTAGAGCGGTTGCCATTGCCGATTCACATCCGCGATACTTGGACAGGCCGCGTGCGCTACCTAATCACTCCCTACGGCAAGACAATCGTCTCAGGAAGCAAGGTGGAGCAAAGCCATGAATAAAATAGCTTTGTTTAAACGTCTAAAACGTATTGCCGTTGAGTTTACGCGCTACGCCGCGTTCGCCGGAGTTTTGGTGGTGGTGGCGTGGTGGTATTACTGCAGCTTCATCGCCGAGTGTCGGTGTATTGACCCCGAGCGGGCGGAGCATATTTATATACCCGTAGATTCTGCCTATATGGCTAATGTACACAACCTGAGAGTCTCGGCAGAGATATGCGCTAAAATGAATGAGCAACGCTGTAAAAAGATAGCGCGAACTACCGGCAAACAGCAAGAGACGCTGAATAACATCATCGTTCCAAAGAACTTCGCTACAGACCACTATCTTGATTTTTTCAAAGAATGCTTGGAGAAGGCTGGTGTTACAGAGTTCTCGTTCAAGTTCGTCGATGAGGCGATATCTACGATGGAAGATGAAGAAAGCTTGTATGATAAATATCTTTCTCCGCCGACCTGCTATCGCCATCAATATCTGCGGGAGCAGATTGAGCGTATGGAGATTATAACCGGCGTACGCTCAAAAGAATATGGTTATTGGGATTGGCTGATGCACAAAGTGCATGCGATTTTCTGTTCCAGCTGTACGCTGTTTGAGCGTGATGATGGTATGCTTGTGGACAGCGTCAGTATGAATTATCGCATTGGATCCGGGTATCCGTTCATCCTCTCGAAAGATGCGTACACAGAAGGCGTCCGCAAGAGCATCAAGTTTGTGAGCGTGTATGTTTGCTTGCCTGATAATCCGGCGGTTGAGAAATATGCAGACGCGGAGCATGACTGTGCACCTTTGACAGAGAAACTGCTGCACGAGCTGTTAGCCCTTATACGAAAAGCCTCCCAAGCCGAACGCCTCTCCCTGCCGATTCACATCCGCGATACTTGGACAGGCCGCGTGCGCTATATCATCACCCCCTACGGCAAAGCAATCATCCCGATAATCAAGTTGGAGCAAAGCCATGAATAAAGCTGTTGTTGCACTTTGCAGTTTGATGATCCTTGTTTTGAAGTCCTTTGCATTGTTTGATGTCGAGGGGTTAAAGAAATACGGGCCACCGCAACAGTCTTTGCTCGAGGCGGTAGAAGTCGCAAAGGCAATGTTCTCCAAGGAAAAAATCGTTGAGTGTGTTGGGATTTCGGCTTTCCCGTGTGGTCCTGAAAGCACGTCGCGATCGTATTATTGGATTGAACTCTACACGCCAAGCAACAGTAAATGGGTGCTCGTTACAGATAAGGGCGGAGAGATCTTGCAGCAAGGCGATTCCATGTTCTTCGTCAATAATGTATGCCCCAGTTTCTTATTGCCCGATGCACTGAAAATAGTATCTGAGAAAACACAGGGCGTGCCCGTTGAAGCCCGTCTTGTGGGCTCAGTGCCGGAATCGTTGCACTGGTGCGTGGCAGTACTCGCTGGGACGAATCTGACTGCGGTATTGGTCGACCCGTGCATAGGCATAGTTGAAATGGAGTACCCCAAACCGTCTTGTGTTTTATCCCCTTCAGAGGAGTGTCGGGTCCCAGATACAAAAGGCGATTTCACAAAGCTGACGCACGGCGGGCATACGCTGTCGGAGTGGGTGAATCTGTTGGCTGAGGATGACGGCGTTAATACAAACAAGTATGATCCGCGCGAACTCTTCTCGTTGCCGCCGACGAATGATTTTGCTTCTCTGCCGATTGTGCTGGCCTTGGCAACGAATGATTTCTTGTCGTTCTCTATCCGAACAGAGTTGCTCAAGGCGGTGTTATTTGAGAATAAAACAGACCGTGGTAATATCGACCTCATCCCATTCTTTCCATTGATTGAGGTATTGCTGATTGATGATGCGATCGGAGAAGAAGCCCTCTCGCGTAAAAGGCTCGCCTTCAATGCCATGTTTTCGATTCTTCCCGCCACAACTCTGCCGCTGGCCAATGCCGTAATCCGTGCCGCCCAGCTCGATCATCGGGGTAAATTCAGAGACGACGTAGATCGTTATTTTGAGAGTTTGGAACAACACGCCTATGTGCCAAAGGCAGAGTTGAAAAGCTGGCGCAGGCAAGCCCACCCGATTAAGAAACCCCGTCGATGATCACCAATAAGGAAAGCAGCCATGCATAAAGCTATTATCGTATTTTGTTGTTTGGTGGCTTCGCTGGCGTTGGCGCATGGAGTTCCGCCCATATTCGACGTAAATGAATTTAAAAAATATGGCCCGCCGAGAATACCTTTGCTTGAAGCGGTAGAAAAGGCAAAGACCGTATTCCCTGAGGGTGAAATGGTTGAATGCCTATGCGCATTGGGTAGTCCCGCTAACCCGGAGGGAGGTTCAGGAGGTTGGATGCTTATTTGTTCTGTAAAGAATGTTGGTAAATGGCTTGTAGTTACAACCAACGAGGTGACCATTATCAGCGATGATATTTCAGAGGTGGGGTTTTGCCTCCCCATACCGCGAATTACGTTCACGTTTAAAGAAGCCCTGAGACGGTTGTCAGAACAAACGCAGGGGGTGCCGATTGCAGCAGGCGTCGGGTATGACAATTCATGTACAATCATCGTGTTATCCGGCACCAATGTGTCAGAATTTGTGGTTCATCAGTACGTTGGCGGCATCGAGAAAGAATATGTCCCGTATAAATTATGGGACTGTCCTCCGCCAAATAAATCTCGATTGACCGGCACAGGGGGGGACTTCGAGAAGTTGAAGCACGGGGAAAAGACGCTGTCTGAGTGGGTGAGTGTGTTGGCGGAGGATGACGGTGTTAATACAAACAAGTACAATCCGCGTCAGCTCTTTTCTTTACCACCGGACAATGATGCTTCTTCGTTGCCGATTGTGCTGACTTTGGCGACGAATGATTTGCTGTCGTTTTCTATCCGGACGGAATTGTTGAAGGCAGTGTTATTTGAAAACATGACAGATCGTGGTGAGATTGATTTGGCGCCGTTTGTTCCATTGCTGGAGGTACTGTTGCTTGATGATGCGATCAGCGAAGAATCGCTCTCACGCAAGCTGATAGCTTTTCAGGCATTGAGACACATTAATGTTGTCAAGACTCTGCCGCTGACCAATGCCGTCATCCGTGCCGCCCAGCTGGACTATCGGGGCAAACTTAAAGAAGATGTCGGTGGTTACTTCTCGAGACTGAAGCATTGCCCCTATGTGTCAGAGGTAGAATTAAAAAGCTGGCGCAAGCAAGCCCGTCCGATTAAGAAATCCCGCCGATGAACACCAATAAGGAAAGCAACCATGAATAAAGTCATTATCGTATTTTATTGCTTGATGGTTTCGATGGCGTATGGAATGACGTATATCGTGGGCGTCGATGGCTTCAAAAAGCATGGCCCTCCGCAACCCTTATTGACTAATGCAGTGAAAATGGCAAAGGCGCTATTTCCCAAGGGGGAGGTCGTTGAGTGTGTGGCTGCAATGGCATTTCCGAAAAATTATGTTGACGGAGCGCCAAGCAGATGGTTGCTTTTCTGCTATACAAACAATGCGACCCTTGCCGTAAGTGTTGATGTAGACGAGGCAGAAATCACGCATGGTGATGCTTCTGCTGTCATACCAGTAGGTCCAATGCCTCAGTTTACATTGGATGAAGCATTGAAGATGCTATCTGAGCAAACGCAAGGCATACCAATTAATGCAACCTTTTCGTTTAAGGACTCATGGTCGTTCATTGTATTATCCGGCACCAATGTAATCGAATTTGTGGTGGATCAGCGTGAAGGGATTTCCGAACGGGAGTGGCGTAGTCAAGCACGACCGATTAAGAAGTCCCAGTCAATGACCACTAATACGGAGAGCAACCATGAATAAAGTTATTATTGTATTCTGTTGTTTGATGGTTTCTATAGCGTATGGGACTACGTATCTATTCGATGAGAATGGGTTTAAAAAATATGGTCCACCGAAAATACCTTTGCTTGAAGCTGTGCAAAAGGCAAAGACCGTGTTTCCTGAGGGTGAGGTTGTCGAATGTATAAGCGCATCGGCTAGCCCCGCTAATCCGGAGCGAGGTGATGGAGGTTGGTCAATTATCTGCAGCACAACGAATGTCTACAAATGGTTAGTCGTCAAAGAAGACAGGGTGACCGTGATCTGCGATAATGCTGAAGGAACAGGCATCACTCCTACCATACCTCAGTTTACGTTGAATGAGGCCGTGAAGCTTTTGTCGGAACAAACAGACGGGGTGCCGGTTATCGCAAGCGGTGGAGGAGACTCATGGTCGTTCACTGTTTTGTCAGGAACCAATATTACGGAGTTTGTTGTGAGCCCTCGTGAAGGGATTTTTGAGCGGGAGTGGCGGAATGTGTTCAGTACATTAAGGGTTCGTCGCTTTCCCGACAAAGAGTTTGATTTCACGAAGCTCAGTCATGGCGGACATACGTTGGCTGAATGGTTGAACATCTTGAGCAATGGGATTCCTGTGGAGGTTTACAACTTCCGCCAATTATTTTCGCTGTCACCGACCAATGATACCTCCTCTTTGCCGATTGTAGTGGCGCTGGCGACGAATAATACGCTTTCGCTTTCTATGCGGAGCGAGTTACTCATGGCGGTTTTGGCTGAAAATAATCGGCAGCGCGGAACTATGGACTTCGTGCCTTTTATTCCATTGTTGGATGTTCTGCTGACGGATGAGGGGACGGGCAGCGAGACGTTCGAGCGCAAAAGACTGGCCTTTCGGGCAGTGGCGAATATGTCGGCATCGGAAGCGCTTCTTTTGACCAATGCGGTTATCCGTGCTGCACAGCTGGCCGGGCAATCCAGACTACAAGAAAGGGTGGATGATTATTTTTCAAAAATGAAGAAAGTATTGTCCGCAGAAGAGTGGCATGCTTTGCGTAAACAGGCGCGTCCTATAGAGAAGGCCAATCAATAACCGGAGGTTAGATTATGGGACTCATACATCGGATATTGATGAAGGAGTTGGATCCGTTATCTATTAAACCATTTTTGTGTTTGATAGGGATGGTTTTCGGCATAGAGGTGTTATATTTGGGCTGCGAGTGTTATAAAAATCCGGGTGTGCGGATTGTTGATTGTTTGATTGTCTGTGCTTTTAGTGCTGTGGTGCTGGGAGGAATCACATTGTTTGTTTATTTGGATTTGAAAAAGAGGACATTGGTGGAAAAGAATTCAGCCTCTGCTACAAATGTGCCGGAGAACTCGTCTAGTCAAGATACTGGCGATGTGGAGTAATGAGGGTGTTTGCAAAGTTCACGCGGAGACACGGAGGCGCGGAGAATGAGGATAGGTGGGGAGGCTGACACGGTTGTTGGGTAGGGCGATGCTCGCCGAGCGCGCCATGAGGAGGAGGGTTATGTGTATTATCGATGAAGCCGAGGAAAATCGGCGAAATCGAATGAACAACTGCGGCAGGCAGTGTCGTCGACACCGCCGTCAAATTGCTTAGGCGGCTTTGATAAAGCCGCTCTTCCTGCTACACACCCGACTTCACCGATTTTCATCGACTTCTCCGGTCTTCACACCTTTGTATGCCGGCGAGGACGCCGACGCTCCCAGAGGACTAACTCACACGGGGACGCGGAGAAGAGGAAACTTCCTCGCGCAGCGGGGGCAGTTTGCGCTATTCATGGGGGCGGCATTCTGTTATAATGGCGGGCTTAGTTGGGGAGCGTTTATGAGGTATTTGTCTTTTTGTTTAGCGTTGTTGATGATGGGGTGTACGTCGGCCCCGAAGCTGTCGCCGGAGGGTGAGGCGGTGGCGAAGTGGTTTGGGAGCAAGGCGAGGGCGGAGCCGTTGTCGCGCGGGGTCTCGCAGGTGTGGCGGGATGATAAGGTTGTGGGCTGGGTGTTTTTGTCGGATCATGTGGATCCGGTGGTGGAGGGTAAGCGCGGCGAGATCCGGTTGTTTGTGGGGCTGTCGCGGTATGGGCGGGTTGTGGGGGTGAAGCCGCTGTCGTGGGATGAGGATGCGAAGTTTTTCCAGAAGATCGGGCCGAAGTTTTATGCGCAGTTTGAGGAGCGTGGCGTGAATGACGGTACGCGGGGGTTGGATTCGGTGACGGGCGCGACGAAGTCGTCGTCGGCGATGATTAGGGATGTGATGGAGTCGGCCGCGACGGTGTTGGCGATGCCGCAGGTGGCTGAGGTGTTGAGAGGAGACCAGGGACAATAATCCCGGGTGGTTGTTATGAATGAGCCGAATGTGTTTTCGGGTGTGTATACTGCGTTGATTACGCCGTTTGGTGCGGATGGCGCGGTGGATTATAATGCGCTGTGGAAGCTGGTGGAGTGGCAGATTGCCGAGGGCGTGCAGGGCATTGTGGCGGTGGGGACGACGGGTGAGTCGCCGACGTTGACGATGGAGGAGCATATTGAGGTGATCGCGCAGACGGTGCTGGCCGCGAAGGGGCACGTGAAGGTGATTGCGGGCACGGGCGCGAATTCGACGGCGGAGGCGTTGGAGCTGACGCAGGCGGTGAAGGATTTGGGCGTGGCGGGTACGTTGCAGGTGACGCCGTATTATAATAAGCCGAACAACGAGGGACTTTACCGGCACTTCGCGGCGATTGCGGATGTGGGCCTGCCGGTGATGTTGTATAATGTGCCGGGGCGGGCATCGCGTGAGATTCCGCTGGCGGTGGTGGAGCGTTTGGCGAAGTATCCGAACATCGCGGCGATTAAGGAAGCCGCCGGGAGCGTTGAGCGAGTGAGCGCGATCCGCAATGTGTGCGATTTGACCGTGCTGTCGGGCGATGATGCATTGGCGCTGCCGATGATCAGCGTAGGTGCGCAGGGTGTGGTGAGCGTGGCGTCGAACGTGATTCCGGGGCCGGTGTCGGAACTGGTGCGGCGTGCGTTGAAGGGTGATTATGCGGGCGCGTTGGCGTTGCATGACCGTTACTATCCGCTGTTTCGCGATATGTTTATTGATACGAACCCGATTCCGGTGAAGACGGCGTTGGCGTTGATGGGACGGACGGAGCCGGTGTTCCGTCTGCCGCTGTGCGAGATGCCCGAGGCGACCTTGGCGCAGCTGCGCACAACATTGCAGAATGCAAAGGTGATTTAAGTTTATGGATAAACCTGTGAAGATTGCCATCCTTGGTGCGGCCGGACGGATGGGGCAGAACTTGCTGAACTGTGCCGCGCGTAATCCGGGTGTCGAGGTCGTGGCCGCTGTAGAACGCGAGGGCTTGCCGTGCATCGGCCAGCCGGTTCCGAGCACGACGTTGACGTATACCGCTGCTTATCCGGAGCAGGCGGATGTGGTGATTGACTTTACCTTTCACACGGCCAGCGCGGCCAACCTCAAGCGTGCGGCAGAGTTGAAGCAGGGTTATGTGCTGGGCACGACGGGATTTGACGCCGAAGAGAAGGCGGTCATCGCGGCGGCAGGCTTGGTGATTCCAATCGTGTTCGCGCCGAATATGAGTTTGGGCGTGAACTTGCTGTTGGACTTGGTCAAGCGCGCGGCGGCGGTGCTAGGCAATGATTACGATGCCGAGATCATCGAGATGCATCACCGTTTGAAGAAAGACGCGCCGAGCGGAACTGCGTTGGGATTGGCCGAGGCTCTGGCAGCCGGACGCGGCGTGAAGCTTGATGATGTGGCGTGTTATGGGCGCGAGGGAATTGTGGGCGAGCGTCCCATCGGCGAGATCGGTATTCATGCCGTGCGCGGCGGGTCGGTTGTGGGCGACCACACTGTGATCTTTGCGGCCGACGAGGAGCGCGTGGAGATTACGCACAAGGCGTCCAGCCGCGAGGCGTTTGCTTCCGGTGCGGTGCGTGCGGCGGCGTGGCTGGCGGGGAAGCCGGCGGGGATTTATACGATGCGGCATGTGCTCGGGTTTGAGCCGCTCGCTTAATTGATAACTACAGGAAGGATGAATCAAGCATGAAGAAGTTAATGGGTGTTCTGCTCTTGGCGGCTCTCGTGGGATGCGCGCCGGAAAAGCAGGGGACGGTTTGCGGCAAGCAGCCTCTGTCGGCGTGTCCGCAGAAGGCGAAGATGAACCGCTTTATCGATGACCTGATGGCGAAGATGACGCTGGAGGAAAAGGTCGGCCAATTGAACCTGCCGACGGTTGAAGTGCTGACCGGCATCATTGCCAGCGAAGGCGTTGAAGAAAAGATTAAAGCAGGGCAGGTCGGTGCGGTGTTGAACGTCCGCGGAATCGAGAACTGCCGCAAGCTTCAGGAGATGGCCGTCAAGGAGACACGCCTCGGTATCCCGCTGATCTTTGGCTTGGACGTGATTCATGGCTTCGAGACGATCTTTCCGATCCCGCTGGCGATGGCGTCCTCTTGGAATCCCGCAGCCGTGGAGCGCGCTTCGCGTGTGGCGGCGGTTGAAGCCAGCGCAGGCGGCATTAACTGGACGTATAGCCCGATGGTCGATATCGCACGCGATGCCCGCTGGGGCCGCGTAGCAGAGGGTAGTGGTGAAGACCCCTATCTCGGCGCCGTGATGGCGAAGGCGTATGTGCGCGGTTATCAAGGTGATTTCTCCCGCGATGATCACATCATGGCATGCGTCAAGCACTACGCTCTTTACGGCGCTCCAGATGGTGGACGCGATTACAACACGACCGACATGAGCCGTCAGCGCATGTTCAATGAATACATGCTGCCGTATCAAGCCGCGGTGGATGCAGGTGTCGGAAGTGTGATGACCTCCTTCAATGAAATCGAGGGCATTCCTGCGACCGCTCACAAGTGGCTGATTGAAGACGTGCTGCGCAAGCAGTGGGGCTTCCACGGATTTGTCGTGACCGACTACGCCAGCATTGATGAAATGGTGGTGCATGGCATTGGTCCTGCCGCTGATTGCGCGGCATTGGCATTGGCCGCCGGCACAGATATGGATATGGTGGCCGACCGCTTCCGCGCCACGCTGCCCGAGAGCTTGAAGAAGGGCAAGGTAACGATGAAGATGATCGACGATGCCTGCCGCCGCATTCTTGAGGCCAAGTATCTGTTGGGACTGTTTGACGATCCCTACCGCTTCTGTAACCCGAAGCGCGCCGGTGAAATCTATTCGGCACAGAATCGTGCCGCTTCGCGCGAGGTCGCCGCTGAGAGTATGGTGCTGCTGAAGAATGCCAAGAACGTGCTGCCACTTGATCCCTCCAAGAAGATCGCTGTGATTGGCCCCATTGCGAATGAGGCTAAAGAAATGTACGGCATGTGGAGTTTCCCGACCGAAGGATTGGTCAAGCCGGTCTCCGTGTTGGATGGCTTGAAGAAGGCGCTCGGCGACAAGGTCGCTAACCTGACCTATGCCCCCGGCTGCAATCTGTTGGACGATCCGATTGTCGAGAAGGTTGTGTTCGCCAAGAGCCAGACCAAACGCATTCCGCGCAGTGACAAGGAGCTGATTGCTGAAGCGGTAAAGGTTGCAAAAGAGGCCGACATCATTGTCGCCGCATTGGGTGAAACTGCCGATATGTCAGGCGAGGGTGCTTCGCGTCTCGACCTGACCATTCCGCGCCCGCAGAAGGCGCTCTTGGAAGAGTTGGTCAAGCTCGGCAAGCCGGTTGTGCTTGTGCTCTTCACCGGGCGTCCGCTCGTGTTGACCTGGGAAGACAAGAATGTGGATGCCATTTTGAATGCCTGGTTTGCCGGTTCGGAGGCGGGGGATGCCATCAGCGATGTGCTTCTCGGCAATGTCAATCCCAGCGGCAAGCTGCCGATCTCCTTCCCCTACCATGCGTCACAAGTGCCGCTTCACTATAACCACAAGAACACCGGCCGCCCTGTTGAGCCGTTCGCGCCGTATGTGAAGTATCAAAGCAACTTCCAAGACGCTCCGAACGTGCCACTCTATCCGTTTGGTTTTGGCTTGAGCTATGCTACGTTCAGCTATGGCGATGTGAAACTTTCCTCCAACGCTCTGGCCATGGATGACAAAATTCAAGTCACGGTTGACGTCAAGAACACGGGCGAGGTTGCCGGCGCGGAAGTAGTTCAGCTTTACATCCGCGACATCTATGGTACTGTTACCCGCCCGGTGAAGGAACTCAAGCAGTTCAAGAAGCTCACCCTCAAGCCCGGTGAGACGCAGTCCGTCACGTTTGACGTCACTGTTGCTGACCTGAAGTTCTACAACCACGCACTGGAATACGTGGCAGAACCCGGTGACTTCGAAGTGATGATCGGCGGCAACAGCCGCGACGTGAAGAAGAAAGCATTCACGCTCCGCTAAACACGGACGCCTAGTACGTAAAAAGCCCGCCGATACTCCGGCGGGCTTTTTTGTTGCTCAACAAGAGCCATTAGCTTCATTAGAGTTTCAAAAAGCAAGACAAGCAATTGAGTTCGAGTTCAAACTCATAACGTGTAAAAACAGTTTTACTTTTCTCCTTTTCGCCAATAGAGTGCAAAATATATCGATCGGTTTTCTTTAAGACCTGCCGATACAAAGGATTTTGTATTGCAGAAATATACACTTCGTCTATTAGATTTTCGTAGTCCAAACTGTCCCGTTTGATTGCTTTACCCTGCCAATAAATATAGCCTGTTTCTCTCCAGTCATAATCACTGGCTATCTGAATAGTGTTTGAATCAAGTCCTGCATATTGAAATACATGTCGTTGAGTTTCGCCGTCTTTAAACTTGATTCCTTGGAAAAACGACTCAATACATTGCAGTTGCTGCTCTCTGAAAATAAACTTGTAAGGAAATAGGTTAGAGAGTGCCTTTGAGAGTGGGGCTGTCAATTTATATCCGGCATTAACCCATTGTTCACAGATAGCGGTTAGGTTCCCATTGCCATCATTCAAAGGGATACCCTCACAACATAACTCTCCATGGGTATTTGTAATTTCCTTCTGGACAAATGCATAACTTTTCTTAAATGCTCTGAACGTCTGCAGTTCGTCTGTTATGATATTTAGCATACCACCGCCTGTCTAGATATCAGGTTGTCCGCTTAGCTTAGATAAAAGGAACTTGCCTTAAATCACGCCTTTGCTGGATGGCACACGGGTGTCACGCGGGTCGGCTTCAACCGCCATGCGCAGAGCACGGGCGAAGGCTTTGAAAACGCCTTCGTAAGCATGGTGCACTTCATCGCCATACAGGTGGCGGATGTGCAGATTCATCTTAGCTTGCGTCATGAGCGCACGGAAGAATTCTTCCAGCAGCTTCACATCAAAGTCGCGGATCTTTTTCTTCTTGCAGGCGATCGACCACACGAAGAAAGGCCGCCCACCCAAGTCAACGGCAACTTCGGCCAGTGATTCATCCATCGGCAGTTGGAAGAATCCATAACGGCGGATGCCTTTGCGTTCGCCGAGAGCTTGGTCAATACAAGTGCCGAGCACCAACCCCAAATCTTCCACCGTGTGGTGATAATCTACCGCTAAGTCACCGGTCGCTTTGACGTTCAGGTCGATGAGCGAATGTCGGGAGAAAAGCTCCAGCATGTGGTCGAGGAAGGGGATGCCCGTATCAATTGAGTAAACGCCCGTGCCATCCAGATTCAAGGATGCCTTGATGGAGGTTTCGCGGGTTTGACGGTCGCAGGCTGCTGTACGTTTCATTTGGAATCTTCTTTGAGTTTGGCTTCCAGTTCGGCCACTTTCTTTTTCAAGCGCGCTAATTGTTTCGGTAACATCAAGACGTTCTCGGCATACTCCCGCTTACTCAACGCGGGGGAACCGATGACGTAGTCACCTTCAGGCACGTCTTTAGTCAAGCCCGCTTGGGGGCCGACTTGTGAACGGTCGCCGATGTGCAGATGTCCGGAGATACCGGCTTGCGACCAGATCATCACGCCGCTGCCGACACGTGTGGAGCCTGCAATGCCGGCTTGGGCAATCACGCCGGAGAAGTCCCCGATCTGTACGTTGTGGCCGATCTGTACAAGATTGTCAATCTTTACGCAGCTGCCGACTTGCGTGCGTCCGAAACGTGCGCGGTCAATGCAGGTGTTGGAGCCGACTTCCACATCATTGCCCAGCACCACAATACCGACCTGCGGAATCTTATTCACGACAGGCATGCCATTGGCAAACTCAATCGTATAGCCGAATCCATCAGTGCCGATCTTCACGCCGGCATGCAGGATGTTGCGCTCGCCGAGGCGGCAATACTCGCGCACCACCACTTGCGGATAAAGATGAGAGTTCTTGCCAATCGTCACGCCGACACCAATGAAACACTGGGCTTCAATAACTGTATCGTCGTCGATGGCCGCGCCGTCTTCAATAATTGTATAAGCACCCACATGTACCCGTGCGCCCAGCGTGACGTTTGCGCCGATGAGTGCTGTGGCGTGAATGCCCGGCGTGCGCACAATCGGTGGCGGCGCAAACAGCGGCACGACTTCGGCGAAGGCTTTATCGGGATTTTCAACGCGGATGAGCGATGCGGCAGATGATGCCCCATCGAAATCCTTGCCAACAATCACGCAGGATGCCTTGGTTGTTGCAGCTTGCGGTGCGTATTTGGGATTAGCGAGAAATGTGATGTCGTCCGCCTGAGCTTCAAGCAGACTGGCCGCCGCAGTGATCTGTTGGGCGGTATCTCCTTCGGCAACACCGCCGACTTTGGCGGCAAGGTCGGTTACGCTAAACATGCTCGGTTACTCCGCAGGGCGGGGCTCTGTCGGTTCTTCAGGTGCTGCTTCTGTTGGCGCAGCTTCGGCGGTTGCCTCAAGTGCCTCAGGCGCAGCTGGTTCCACGGCTTCTGCCGCTTCTGCTTTAACAGGTTCCGGCTCTGCTGCTTCTTCCGTCGCAGGTATTTCCGCAACGGGCTCAGCCGGCGTCACTGTTTCTGCAACAGGTTCGGCAACAGGAGGCGGCGCGGTCAAGTGTTCGTCCTTGAGAGCGTTGGCGGCAGGAGCGCGGCCTTCGCGTACGGCGGCGCGGGCTTCCTTTTCTGCCTGTGTCAAACGGAAGGGCGGGAAGTCGCCGGGCACAGCCAAGAGACCGTTGTAGTACTCAATCAGATGCCCCTTCTCAAACAGCCAAGCGACTTCTTGTGCAATTGCTTGAGCGCGTTCGGGTGCGGCATCTTGTGCTAACGCGGCCATGAGGTCGTGACGTGAACAGCAGGGGTTAGCCTCAACGTATTTGATGGCGTTCTGCAAATCGGCCACGGCGTGTTCGGCATCCAGCTTGGCATACGTGCGGATCGAAACAAACTCCTGTCCCTTCGACTCAATCACGCGGAAAAGGTTGAACTTGCGGTGACGGAAAGCGCCACGCAGTGCGTAGAACAAAGAGGCCGGAAAGCGGCGCTCTTTCTGAACCGCAGTGCGGAGCATCGCATACAGCTGAGGGGAGGGTGTCTTCTTGGCAACAGAAACCGTGCAGACGAAATGCTTGACGGAAGCGACCTGCTTGTCGAGGATTTCGCGCTTGAAGCGCATTTCCGCGGCTTCGCGTTCGACAGCCGGAGCCTTCTGTTCTTCGTTGGTTTCCGGATTGACGGTGACAGCCTCATCCTTCAAGCGGTAAACCTTCTTGGTGGTGCAGGATGCACGCCACGCTTCAATCGATTCCGCATCACGCATCATTTCAATACGCGTACGATAAGCGCTCTCCGGCATGTCGGGATACTTCTCGCGCATGATTTCCTGGAGGCGAATGTTGTAGCTGTGATGGTTGGGCGGTCCAATCCATTCACCGGACAAGCCGCACTTGGCCACGCAGTTGAAGACGCCCGTAGGCGGCGCACATTCGACGGTTTCAGTCTCAAAGAACTCTTCAAAATGGACGTTCAGCACGTGCGTGCGGATTTCATCTTCCGTCAATGCAGGCAGGCCGCAGATTTTGCACTGGAAGAGCGAGATGTTCTCGTTCTTCAGCGGCTCTGCACGTAACAGGCAGGAGTTAGGGTTGTCCAAGAATAACGCCGCCAGATCGCGTAACGGATACGCGCGGTGGGTTGTTTGAATCCGGCGCATCACGGCGCCCAAAGCTTTTTGCTCGGGCAGCACGCGCACTTCCAGAGGCATTGACGGCGCCTCTTCTTCAACGCGGGCATAGTGCGGCGCGGCGTGGTGCGGACGGTCATAGCGCTCCGAACGGTCGCCGCCTGCAAACGGTTTCGGCTTGCGGTCGACATCGCTGAAGTTGCGGTTGGGGCGGGGCGCTCCGCCTTCGCGGCGAAATGCCGGACGACGGTCGCCATCGCGGCGGGCGTCACGGTCACGCGGACGGCTCTCCCGAACACGCGATTGCTGCTGCGTGTAATTCTCAGACGACGTGCGGGCCCAGCTTGGCGCAAAGCTGAATGCGCTGAGCAGGTCTTCATGACTGAGCGCGCCTTCGTCAGCAGGCGCGACGGTTTCTGCCTTGAGCTCTTCTGCCGGTTGTGCGGTCTCTGGTTGATCTGCAATGGCATCATCCGGTGCGGCGGGCAACGCGCCTTCGGGTGTTTGCGGTGTCGGGATATCGTTTTCGTCTGGTGTGCTCATGAGTTGCCTCGTTTTCAGTTTCCGGCTGTAGAAGCCAGCAAGCCGCCCTTAAGAATAATGTTCTTTTGGCGCGGCGTCAAATGGGTGACTGCAAAGAAGTGGTTGTTGGTTGTAAGGTTTTCGATACGCACGCGGCCATCGCCGTTAATCGCCTCGGCCAAACCCTTGATTTCGAGCTTGTCGCCTTGCGTGATGGCGTCATACGCCGCGGGATCTTCAAAGGTGAACGGCACGATGCCGAAGTTGATCAGATTCGCCAAGTGAATGCGCTCCATGCTCTTGGCAATGACGGCCTTGACGCCCAAATACATCGGGCACATCGCGGCATGTTCGCGGCTGGAACCCTGTCCATAGCTTTCGCCCGCAATGATGACGTTGGCTAAACCGGCATCGCGGTTCGCCGATGCGTACTTGTAGAAGTTCGGGTCGGTATGCTCAAACACATACTTCGCATACTGCGGCACGTTAGAGCGGTACTTCAAACGCGCGCCCGCCGGCATGATGTGGTCGGTGGTGATCTTGTCGCCCACTTTGATTGTCGCAACGGCGGAGAGTTCCTGCGGAAGCGGCACACCTGCAGGAACTTGTCCGATGTTCGGCCCACGCACAATCGCCGTGCCGGGAACGCCTTTGCCCGCCGTCTCGCGGAACAAGAACATCGAATCATCAATCGAGAAGCTTGCGGGCTGTGTGACATCGGTCGGCGGATTCATCGTGCGCGGGTCGGTGAACACGCCCGTCAATGCGGCGGCAGCGGCGGTCTCAGGGCTGACCAAAAAGATCTGCGCCGACTGCGTGCCGCTGCGCCCTTCAAAGTTACGGTTGCTGGTGCGCAAGCTGATTGCATCCGTGCCCGGCGACATATGGTTGCCGATGCAGAACCCGCATGCATTCTCCAAGATGCGTACGCCTGCCGCAACCAAATCGCCCAACAGCCCCTCAGCCGCCAGCATCTCCACCACTTGGCGCGAACCCGGCGCAACGCCGACTTCCACCTCGGGGTGAATCTTCTTGCCACGCAGCATCAGCGCCACGGTCTTCAAATCACAATACGACGAATTCGTGCAGGAACCAATCAACACTTGATTGACCTTGCGTCCTTGCAACTGTGCAATCGTCTCGATGTTGCCCGGCGAATGCGGACATGCGGCCATCGGCTCGACGGACGCCAAATCAATATCCACGGTCTTTTCGTACGTGGCATCGGCATCCGGCAGCAGCTCTGTCCAATCCCCACCGCGTCCTTGCGCCTCTAAGAAACGCTTCGTCGCCGCGTCGGAGGGGAAGACCGATGTCGTCACACCCAGCTCGGCACCCATGTTCGTAATCGTCGCGCGCGCCGGCACATCCAACGTGGCCACTCCTTCGCCGCTGTACTCTAAGATGCAGCCGACATTACCCTTGGTGCCGAAAATCGACAGCACCTTCAAAATCACATCTTTCGCCGAGACGCCCGGCTTGAGCTTGCCCGTCAGATTCACGCGCACGACCTTTGGCCACGACAGATAGAACGGCCCGCCGCCCATCGCCACGGCTACGTCAATGCCGCCCGCGCCGATTGCAATCATGCCGATGCCGCCGCCTGTCGGCGTGTGCGAATCGCTCCCCAGCAACGTTGCGCCCGGCTTGCCGAAACGCTCCAAATGCAGCTGGTGACAAATGCCATTGCCCGGACGTGAGAACACGATACCATACCGCTGTGCTACGCTGCGCAGATAGGCATGATCGTCGGCATTCTCAAAGCCCACTTGGATGGTGTTGTGATCGACGTAACTCACTGCGATGTCAGCCTTCACGCGGTCGAGACCCATGCTTTCAAATTGCAGATAAGCCATCGTTCCGGTCGCGTCCTGCGTCAACGTCTGGTCGATCCGAATCGCCACCTCGTTTCCTGCCACTGCTTCACCCGAAATCAAATGCGCCGCCAAAATCTTCTCAACAATATTTTTACCCATTCCCAGCTCTCATAAAAAAAACAAAATAGCGTTCCTGTATTGTAGCTTCTCCACAGACGGAAATCAAGATTATTGCTACGCGCCAGCCCTTTTCTGCATTGCGCACCCGTCATTGGGCTTAGGTTTTGGCTTCGGCTCTTGGGTTCACTTTGGACAAGACGGCTTCGAGGGCAGGCAGCATGTTGTTCAGGTGCCGCGTTTTAATCAGGAAGTTCCACACCGGCTCGAACTTCTTCCATCCTCCCGTGTAGGCCAAGTGCTTGAGGCGATGTTTGTGCGAGTCATGCTGCAGGCTGGCGGTGAAAATGTTCGACCATTTATAAAACTCCTTGTAAGCCCAAGCGTATCCCGCCTTCAACTCCTCCGCAGTCAAATTGGCCGCTTGATAAACAACATTGCGGGTGTCATACAAATCCCAGTTTCTAGTTAAGATGCGCCCCTGCTGTTCCATCTCCCTAAACAGCCGCGTCCCCGGGTAAGGCGTCAGCACATGATAGGTGGAAGTCGTGATGGAGTGCTTGATGCCCCAATCCACCGTGCGCTTGAACACATCGGGTCCATCGTCATCAAGGCCAAACACAAAACTCCCATTGATCATAATCCCTGCGGCATGGAGCCTGTTCACCGCCTCGGCATAATCACGCGCTAAGTTCTGCTTCTTGTTGCTGTGCTGAAGGTTGATCGGCGAGAAAGTTTCAAACCCCACGAACAAACTCCTCAACCCTGCCTCAGCCGCCTTTTCGATCAGATCGCCTTGGAGAATCGAATCCACCGTTGCCGCGCCTTGGAAAACCCTGTTCATTCCCCTCATGCCTTCAAACAGCGCCGCCGCAAACTTAGGGTCGCCCAACAGATGGTCATCCAGAAAATACAAATGCCGCCCCGGCAGCCGCTCGATTTCCGCCAGCGCATCATCAACCCTCTGCGTGTAGAACGAACGTCCGCCCTCAAAGAACGCATCCTTATAACAAAAGTCACAATGATGCGGACACCCCCTGCTGACGACAATCGAGTTCGGCACCAAATACAGATTCCGCTTGATCAAATCACGCCGCGACTGCGGCATACGCTCCAAACTCCTCACGCTAGAACGATAAACCCTCTGCGGTTGCTTGTCCCTGAAGTCATTGAGGAACTGCGGAAACGTATCCTCGCCCGGCCCAATGAAAATCGTATCCGCATGCAACGCCGCCTCCTCCGGCAGGGAAGTCACATGCAACCCGCCCAACAACACATAAGCGCCCCTACTCCTATAATGATCTGCAATAGCGTAAGCGCGATACGCATTAGTGATATAAACCTGAATCACCACCAAATCCGGAGCGTCACTCAAATCGAGCTTCTCCACATGCTGATCCTGCAACACGACCTCATCCTCCGGCGACAAATATCCCGCCAAAGTCGCCAACCCCAACGGCGGGAAAAGCGAATACTTAATCGGCCGCCAGAAAGGACTCTCAGCCTCCGCAAGTGCGGGTAAAATCATTTTGACTTTCATGAACAAGTGTCCCCATTATACCCGCATGCCCCAAACGAGTCAATCGCATACCGCCGCTTCCCTTGATAAAAGGGGACCGCGCGGCACCCGTGTGGAAAAAACTCGGAAGGTATACAGGTTTCCAAAAGAACCCGTCCGGGTTTCACTCTGAAACCCGAGCAGGTTTTATCTAAAACCCGTACAGGTTTTCTTTTGGAGATGGACAGGTTTCTTTTCTGCACAAGGCACAAAAAAGACGGCGAGGCCGTTTCCGGCTCCGCCGCCATGGATTGTTTGAGGTCCCACCTTATCCGCAGGCGACCGTACGCTCAAGCAGGCCGACGCGCAACGTCTTGCAGTTGACAAAACGTTTGCGCACTTCGACCCGATAGTCGGCCCCCGCGCTCAACGCCGGAACTTCAAATGTCAAGCGGCCATTCCGGTTATCCAAGAACTTGACTGCTCGCATCTCCTTCAGCCCGCTGCCATCAACCGGGATAAAGAAAAGTCCCTCATCTGCAGCCAACGCATTAAAGCGGAGATTTTTGCCTGTGATTTT
Source organism: Kiritimatiellia bacterium (assembly GCA_031552845.1). Lineage (GTDB taxonomy): Bacteria > Verrucomicrobiota > Kiritimatiellia > RFP12 > DVOR01 > JAVBMC01. The sequence goes on along the minus strand of JAVBMC010000011.1, from coordinate 7,208 downwards.
CGCCATTGACTTCGGCGTCACGGCGGTGTTCAACGACGCCGTCTCTGCATCCGTCAGCGCACGTAACACCGGCGCGCGCACGCCGGTTTCAACCACCTCCGCCTGCAAGGTTTTAAGGAACGCTTTGAAGTCCGGGTTCGGCAGGAAGTTCAGCGAGAAGCTCAACTCATGCCCCGGCAGTTCCTGCCCATCTTGATCGAAAATCCCGCGCCCGATAAGGCGGAACACGCCGAGACCCGGAATCGCCGCCTGATGTCCCAGACTCAGCAGCTCCTTCATTACCTCCGGCAAACGGCGCGTGCAGGCGGCCGCCTGTGCCAGCGACAGATTGCCACCGCCACTCGAAAGCATGGCGTTGAATTGCTCGGGCGACGGCGCGCCCTTCGCAATCGTAATTGGCGTCAGGAGATTATCCTGCGCGAGACGTTGTGCGACAGCCGGCATCAATTTAATCTGGATGTGGCTGCCCTTTACAGTAGTATGACTCATGATTTTGTTATCCTTCGCCGCCATGTTACAAGTTGGCAGGCAAGGCAAAACCTCGGGCGGCACTGACAACCCGATGCACCAAAGAAACCTCAATCCAATACAGATTGTTCACTTGACCTGTTAACGCACTCGCGCAAAAGGCGGAATCACTCGGAGCATCCGGCTGTCCGTCGGCTAAGCGCACAGCATACATGTTGATGGCTCCTCGAGCTTGGATGCTGTTTATCCGGGACTAAAGACCCACGCCGAAGCTTCCTCCAGCCGCTTGCCGATAGTGACAGTCACCCAATAGCGTCAACGCACCAACTCTAACAAATCGCAGGAATAGAGTCAAGCGGAAAGGAAGGAAAGTCCTTCCAATGATCCATTAAGAGCAAAGGCAAACGGCAGACGTGTATTCTGCTTGTCAAGGCTCCGTATTCTGCGTATAATGCCGCTACTGAAGAGAGATAGGTTATTAATATTCTTGAGGAACAGACTATGCGGTTACATATTGGATGTGGGGACAAGATTTTAGATGGCTATGTCAATGTAGACTTGTTTGGCAAGCCGGATGTGGTGTGTGACTTAACCATTTTTCCTTGGCCGTTTGAGGATAACTCTGCCGATGAAATATTCTCGGAGCACTTCATCGAACATGTGATTGATTACGAGCAGACAATCTTGGAAATGTATCGTATTCTGAAGCCTGATGGTAAATTGCACTTCCGTGTGCCGCACTTCCGCAATGCTGTCACACCGTGGCATTTGCACCGCTGGGACTTTAGCGTTTTCACCTGTGGACGCCTTTGTGAATCGTATCCCTACCTTTGGAATGGACGGGTTTTGTTTCGCAAAGAAGCCATCCGTATCCGTTATACTTTCATCGGATGTATTCCGCGGTTCTTTTGGTGCTGCTTGGAAGCTGTGGCAAATATTTCACCGGAAGGTTGGGACTACCTCGGCTTTCTAATCGATGAGGTTGAATTCATCGGGCGCAAAAATCTAAGCCCTGCGCAAACATAATCTGAGTAGAATTTATTGCTGACCAGAAGACATTATTGAGTGATCCCGTAGGCAAAGGCAGTTTAGTTGTGGATGGTGTCGATTTGCAATAGCACAAAACACCTTTTTTGTTTTAGTCAGCGGGGGCGAGGCGGAGGTGTTTTTCGGTGCCGTAGGGGAAGTCGTGGGGGATGTAGTTGAGTACGCGCGGGCCGGTGAGGGTGTAGGCTTTGTTGACGTGGGTGAAGATCCAGGGGCAGTCTTCGCGGATGATTTCTTGCATGCGGGTACAGGCGGCGGTTTGCGCGGCAGGGTCGGCGGGGGTGAGGAGCTGTTGGTAGAGGCGGTCGATCTCTGGGTTGAGGTAGCAGCTGCGGTTGGGGCCGGGGGGGAGGTTTTCGGAGATGAAGAGCTGGAGGAAGTTTTGGGGGTCGGGGTAGTCGCCGGCCCAGCCGATGCGGAAGAGCTGGGTTTGGCGGGATGAGACTTTTTTGAGGAAGGTGGGCCAGCTGTTGTAGCGGGGCTGGAGGTCGATGCCGACGCGGGCGTAGAAGGCGGCGAGGAGTTCGGTGGATTCGCGCATGTCTTGGTTGGCGCGGCCGAGGTCGATGGTGAGTTTGAGGCGGCGGCCGGTGGCGGGGTCGATGCCGTTGGGGTAGCCGGCTTCGGCGAGGAGGCGTTGGGCGCGGGCGAGGTCGGTGCTGTAGGGGAAGGGGGTTTGGAGCGCGCCATGGAGGCTGGTGGGAACGGGGCCGAGGAGAGGGATGACGCGGTTGTTGTAGAAGTTGAGCCACTGGGTCATGTTGAAGGCGCAGTTGAGGGCCTGGCGCAGTTTCTTGTTGGTGCCGACGACGGGGTCGTCCATGTTGAAGCCGATGTACATGGCTTCGAGTGTGGGGATGCCGTGGAGGCGGATGCCGCGGGCTTTGAGTTCCGGGGCGAGGGTGCCGTCGGAGCACACGACGGCGTCCCAGTTGTCGCGGGAGACTTCGCCGAGGAAGTCGAGGCGGCCATCGAGGAAGGAGAGCCATTGGGTGGTCACGTCGTCCATCACGAGGTAGACGATTTGGTCGAAGGGGCGGCCTTCGCCGTTTTGCCAGCCGGGCCATGCGGGGACGCGCTCGAAGGCCATGCGGTAGTTGCGCCGCCATGATGCGAGGCGGTAGGGGCCGGTGCCGACGCTGACATCGCCAAAGCCTTTGCCGTAGTGCTCGACGGCTTCGCGCGGAACAATGGCAAGGTAGGACATGGCGAAGTACCAGTTGAATTGCGGCATCGGGCGCTTGAGGCGGATTTGGATGGTGCGGGCATCGAGCGCTGTGATGGAATCGATATCGGCCACGAGCCATGCGCCGGAGGAGGCGTTGGCAGAGTCGGCTACGCGTCCGAAGGAATAGATGACGTCCTCGGCGGTAACCGCACGGCCAGTGGCGGCGTTGGCACCGAAGCATTTATCGGGATGAAAACGGGCGTTCTCGCGCAAACGCAGAGTATAGGTGAGGCCATCGGCGGAGACTTGGGGGAGAGCTTCGGCGAGGGAGGGGATGAGTTTGTAGGGGCGTGCGGCGTAGTCGTATTCGAGCAGCGTTTCGTAACACAGCATCGTGGCGCGTGCGGCGTAGATGGAGGAGTTGTAGATGGGATCGAGGCTGGCGACGCGGTCGAGCTGACGGCGGAATACGGCATCTTCGGCCATGGCAGAAGTCAGCAGCAGGGTGCTTAAAGCGAAGAAGCGGAAGAGGTTCATGTAAGTCCTTTCATCAGCTCGACCAAGATGCTGTCGAGCACTTCAAATCCTCGCGGTGTCAGGCGCCAGCGCGTACCGTTTTGCCGGGTCAAGCCTTCTGTGGCAAAGCGTTGGAGGAGGGGTGCGCATGTGGCGAACTGTGGGTAGGCATTGAGGTCAACACCGTCATGTAAACGGAATTGAAAGATGAAGCGTTCGAGCGCGTCTTCAGCAGGTGTGAAGGTGTCGCGCACTTCGTAGGGCGCATTGGTTTTGCGCAACGTGCCAATGCGCGAGGCGGCGGCGGGGCCGATGCCGAGGTAGTCTGCGCCCTGCCAGCACGCGAGGTTGTGACGGCAACGCAGGCCGGGGAGGGCATAATTGGAGACTTCGTAACGCTCGTGCGGCAAACAGGATTCAGCGAGGGCCAGATCGTCGAGGATACGCGCTTCGTCGGAATGGAATCCTTCACGTGCCAGCTGCGTATCGGGTTCGACGGAGAGGCCATAGACGGAGACGTGCGCGAGTTCTAAGCCAATCGTTTGCGTCAGCGTTTCCTGCCAGCCCTCGGGGGTAATGCCGGGGAGTCCTGCGATGAGGTCGATGCCGACGTTGGTGATGCCAGCGTCGCGTACTAACTGTACGGTGCAAAGAGTGTCGGCGACAGTGTGACGACGGTTGAGGCGGCGTAGCACTTCGTCATCAAAACACTGCGCGCCGATGCTGATGCGGTTGACGCCCGCGTTGAGGAGCAGAGCGAGCTTTTCGGCGGTGAGAGTGGCGGGATGAGTTTCCACCGTCCATTCGGAACCGTCTGAAAGCGGTGCCCGCGTGCGGATGAGCTTGAGGAGGGCTGCAAGTACGTCGGGAGGCAGAGCTGTGGGCGTGCCGCCACCGAAGTAGACCGTGGAGAGTTGCAAGGGGACGGCGGCTTCGGCGAGCTCGCGCTCAAGTCCTGCAAGGTAGTCGGCGTAGCTGGTGTCGGCTTGGCAGGCGTTTGAGTGGAATGCGCAGTAGGCGCATTTGCCGGTGCAGAAGGGTACGTGTACGTAAAGGTGACGGCAGATGCCGCCACCTTGGGTCGGTGAATTACTTACGCTCGTCGCTTCGGGTTTCATCGAGCTGTCCGGCGTACTTGCCCCGCTTGACTTTCATGGTCGAGGTGCGCTCGAGCGTATCCATCAGCACTTTGATTTTGCGCGGGCGCTTATACTCGGCAACCATCTTGCTGAGCGTGGCGACGGCTTTGTGGGTGAGGGTCTTGATCATCGTCTCATCCGCGCCGGGATTCTCTTGCAAGATGGCGTCAACGTTGGGAGTAACAATCGCGCCGACACGCTCACCGGTTTCGTCGTCGATGTGATAGCCCAACACAATCACGTCCTTGATATAAGGAGACTTCTCAAGAACTTGCTCCACCTCCTCGGGATAGATGTTCTTGCCTTCACGGTTGACGATGAGCGCCTTCTTGCGGCCGCAGATGCGCACGAGTCCCTTTTTGTCAATCGTGACCAAGTCACCGGTGTGGAGGTAACCTTCGGGGTCGATGACCTGTGCGGTCGCTTCGGGGTTCTTGTAATACCCCTTCATGACGTTGGGGCCACGGACGCAGAGCTCGCCGATGCCGTGTTCGTTCACGTCGATAAGCTTGTATTCCATGTTGGGCACTACGCGCCCGACGGTGCCGGGCTCCCATACGCCGAAGTCGGAACCGCACACTTCGGGCGCGGCTTCTGTCAGGCCATAACCTTCAATGACGGGCACGCCCAAGCGGTTGAAACCTTTCGATACGTACAGCGGGCAGGCAGCACCGCCTACGCCGAAGAAGCGGAGGCGTCCGCCGAGTCCGGCGATGATGCGCTTGCCGATGATCTTGCCGAGGCCAACCTTCACCAACAGGCGTGCAACGAAGCTCTCGTTGACTTTAGTCATGGCCTTGTCGTACATCTTTTCTGCCATCAGCGGCACAGCCATGAGGATTGTGGGTTGCACGACCTTCATGTCGTCGGCAATGGTCTTCAAATTGCGCATGAAGGCCATCTTTGCGCCAAGGAAGAACGGCAGTGTAAAGTTCGCCGTAAATGAATAGGCGTGGAAGAAGGGCAGCACGATAAAGAAGACGTCTTCTTTGTGAAATTTGACGCCTTGGAGCGTGCCGACGATGTTGGAACAGAAGTTATTGTGCGTCAGCATCGCACCCTTCGGCTGACCGGTGGTGCCGGAAGTGTAAATCAGCGAGGCGATATCGTCAGAGTGAGGGATGTGCTGCTTGAACCACTCGGTGGCTTTCCCCATGCGTTGGGAAATGCCGGCCATAAAGGTCTCGTAGCTCCAGAGCTTGCGCCCGTGGGCTTCGGTGTCGTGTTCGGGTGTGCCGACGAAGATGAGGTTGCGCAAGTTGGGCAGGTCGCCGATTGCTTGGAGAATCATCTCTTTCAAGCGGGCGGCGGCGAACACCACGGAGGCTTCGGAATCGCGCAGGATGTGGGCGACTTCGGCTAGGCAGAGGTTCGGATCAATCGGAACAACCGTTGTGCCGGTGGTGGCGAGTCCGAGGTAGATCTCCTGCCACTCGGGGCGGTTCTCAAGGATGAGCGCAACGCGGTTCTGCTTGGGCTCGATGTTCAAATCGCCAAGGATGCCGACTACGCCGAGGACGCGCTCTTTGAGCTTGTCATAGGTGTGTGTCACCCAGCTGCCGTTGGCATGGAACATCTGAGCAGGTGAATCGGGGAACGCGCTGGTTGTCTTTTCAAAGACTTCACGTAAGGTCATGATAGAAGTAGGTTCTGAATGTTAAACGCTTTTTGCGACGCAGTTCTTTGAACAACTCTGGCAGCCGGCCGCACAACTGCCTTCGAGTGAAATATCACGCCCCGTCCAGCAGTAGGTGCAAATCGGCGAGCCGGTTATACCGATCGCCTTTTGCATATCGTCCATGTACTGGTAGGCCAAAGTCGTCAAACCGAAGTGTTTGCGGATCGTCTCCACGAGCTCCTGATAAGGCTTGCCATGGGGATCCTGATACTTCTCGACATCGGCATTGTCTCCCTCGCGCTCTTGGATGATGCGGCGCGTGAGCAGGTCCATCACGCTGCGCGAACGGGAGAAGTTGATAAAGCGGCATTTGTAGAGCAACGGCGGACACGCGATACGCATGTGGATTTCCTTGGCGCCGTCGTTGATGAGGCGCCCGACTTGATCCACCAGCTGCGTGCCGCGGACGATCGAGTCATCACAGAAAATCAAACGCTTACCCTTGATCAACTCAGGCACGGGCAACAGCTTCATCTGCGCGATGTGCTGGCGTAAAGTCTGGTCGGTCGGCATGAAGCTGCGCGGCCATGTGGGCGTATACTTCACAAACGGACGGGCATAACGGATCTTGGTTTCCGCCGCATAGCCCAGCGCATGGCCGACGCCGGAATCCGGCACGCCTGCCACGCAGTCGGCATCAACCGGAGCTTGACGCGAGAGATACATCCCGTTGCGGTAACGGAACTCCTCCACGTTACAACGGTCGAAGGTCGAAGCCGGATAACCAAAGTAAACCCACATGAAAGCGCAGATTGCTCCCTGCTGCTTCTCGGGGCGGTAAAGCGTTTCAACGCCATCGGGCGTGAGCTTGATTATTTCGCCAAAGCCGAGGTCGCGCGTCAGATGATAGCCGAGGTTCGGGAAGCTGCACGACTCCATCGCCACAGCGCGTGCGCCTTCCTTGGCGCCAATCACCACCGGCGTGCGCCCGTAGCGGTCGCGGGCGGCATACATCTCGCCCTTGTTCGTCAGGATCAACAGCGAGCAGGAACCATTAACCTTCTCCTGCACGTGGCGGATGCCCTCCACAAAAGAATCCTGCGAGTTGATCAGCGCGGCCACGACTTCGGTCGGGTTGATGATGCCCCCGCCCAGCTCGGACAAATGCGCGCCCGTCTGCTTGTAAATCTCTTTCAGGAGGTCATCGAGGTTCGCCAGCACGCCGACCGTGACAATCGAATAGGTGCCGAGG
>JAVBMC010000015.1:0-13569 GCA_031552845.1 Kiritimatiellia bacterium | reverse complement strand
AGCGACGATGCTGGCGGTGAGTTTGGCGCCGAACTCGACTGGCCGTCCGGCTTTGCCGCGCACGATCGGGCGCACATGGGGCTGCTGCAGGCTGACGATGCGTTCATCGACCCGGTTGATCTTTTGATCCAGCATATGGCGTTGTTGGCCGTGGAGCTGCCGCAGAACGCTCAGCTGTGCTACGGCAGCTGGCGAAAGTCCATCGGAATACTGCGCGATGAAGCCGAGGTTGCGGCGCAGCGCATTGAGCAGGAAGCGCTGGGCTTTGCGCCGTTTCGGCAGGCTGCAACGGGGATGTTTGATGATCTGCAGGTAACGCTGGCGGCAGAGCCGGCGTTTGGTACGCGGACGCGGGCTTGAGTCGTGTGCCGCTTGGCGCGCTTGATCAATCAGCTTTTCACTCAGCCGTAACGCTTCGTAGACCAAGTTTAAATCCGTCGGATATTTGATGTCAGCCGGTGCACACGTCGCATCCAAAACGAGCGTTCCGGCGTTGGCCGCCGGCGTCTCGACGCTGCTTGAACCGTCTGTGGGCTTGCCGGGCGGCGGTTCATCTTCGGGAGGGGTTGGCGGCTGATGCGCCTGTTGAATGACCTTTTCGTTGAGCTCTTGGATCAACCCCGCCGGCAGGCGCTTGCGGAACGAACTCATCAGCGAGTGATGAAACGGCACTTGGCTCTGAAACGATTTGAGTCCGATAAAATACTGCAGATACGGACTCTCGCGGATCAGCTCCGGCACCTGCCTGTCCGAGACCCCCATCATCTCCTTGATCAGCAAAGCCCCCAACGCCACGCGCACACTCAACGCCCCCGTGCCGGCCGGCTTAAAGTGCTTGGCGTATTGTTCCTCCAGCTCCTGCCAGGGCAAAAACTCAGCCATCTTGATCCAGCGGTTTTGTGGGTCGAGTTGCCCCTGAAAATAGAGGGCTATCTGCGGCAACTGCGTCTGCTCATGCGTTTTTTTATACATCTGAAGAAACTCCTGCAGGCTTTTTGCCGCCTTTCGTTGTAAATTATAGCAGAAAGCAAGGGAAAAGCAAATCTAACTTGTTAATTGCTAGCTAGTTCCGACTTATTCGGCAGACCCTAATTAAACGTCTATATCGACATTCGTTTTTAGGTCATGCCCAAAAACGTATCTAAACAAAAGAACCAAGCTTTGGGGGCTTGGCTCTTTTGTTTTAGGTTTGTAACACCGCGTTATTATGGATCGAGGTTGGTGAGCTTTTGGCTGTCTAGGTCAATCCGGCGGTAGTAGCAGTTACGGGGTTCGCCTTTTTGGTTCTTGGTGTGGCAGATGTTGCCGCGTTTGGGGCGGACGATGTAGAGAAGTGAGTTTTGCTCGCAGTTGACGCGCGCTTCGATGAGATCGAAGGTCTCGCCGGAGGTCTTGCCTTTTTCCCAGAGGGCGTTGCGTGACGTGCTCCAGAGGATGAGCATGCGCTCTTTGAAGGCTTGCTCCATGGCTTGACGGTTGGTGTAAGCAACAAGGATGACTTCCTTGGTGTCGGCGTGTTGCACGGCGACGGGGATGACGTTGTTGCTGTCTTCAGCGATCTGCTTGCCGATCTTGGCGATCTTGGTGAAGTCGAGCTTCAGCAAATCGCCTTCTTCTAACTCGTTCATGGTTGCGTCCGTTTCGGTGATTGTGAGGCGGCGGCCTTACTTGGCTTTGGCGTCTGTTGCGGCCTTTGCAGCATCGGCGGCAGGCGCGGGCTTGTCGAGGAGCTTGCGCAGGGCGGGGTCGATGTTCATGCTTTTGAGCACGTCATCGGTAACGTCCAGCGCGGGCGTCGTGAAGAGGGCCATTTGCGATGCGAAGATGGCATCGTAGCTCTTGGCCTTTGCGAACGCCTCGACCTTTTCGCGGATGTTGTCGGTGGTGAGCTTGATCATGCGCATTTCCTGGTCGCTGAGCTCTTGCTGACGGCGGCGGCGGCTGTCTTGCAGGGCGCGTTCGGCTTCCATGTAGTCACGTTGCCGACGGGTCGCAGTTTCACGGGCTTTGACCTTGGCCTTTTCACTCAGAGCGGGGTCGTCAAACTCCTTGGCGGCTTTCTCGAAAGCTTCGCCGAGTTCTTTGACTTGCTCGCGGCGCTTGCTTTGTTCTTCTTCAAACTCTTTGAGGGTGGTCTCGAGGAGCTTTTTGTTCTTCTCAGTGTCAGGGTGCAGACGGATGAGGTCTTGCATGTCGACAACTGCGAACTTTTGAGCCACAGCGGTGAGCATGAGGCCGAACATGAATGCGATGGTCAGGGTCTTTTTCATGAGGTTATTCCTTTGTGATAGAGTTGGTCAAGATTAGTAGTCAAAGCCGATCCAGAAGGAGAAGAGCTCTTTCTCGGAGTCGTCAGGATTGCTGTAAGGAACCGCGAAGTCGAGGCGGATCGGGAAGCCAGGGATGTCGATGCGGACACCGGTGCCGACGGAGGCGTAGATGTCATCGAAGTTCGGGTCGCCGAAATCATCGCCGATGCAGCCGATATCGGTGAAGAATGCCCAGCGCACGGCTTCAAACAACGGGATGGTGTACTCAAACGTGAGCAAAGCGATTGTTTGGCCGCCGTAGGGTTCGGAGTCGCCGGTGAAGTCCGGGTCGCGGTACATCTTGGGGCCTAAGCCGCGGTACTCAAAACCACGCACTGTGCGGCCGCCACCGATGAAGTAACGCTCGAACATTGGGACGGTATCCGTGCCTGCAAAGCAGTCGACTGTTTCATAACGGGCGCGCCATTGCAGGACGGTCTTCCACCAGAGCGGCACAAAGTGGCGGTAAGTGACGCCGAAGTTGTAGGTGTTCCAGTCGCTGCCGGTCACATCGCCCTGCATTTCGCCAAAGACTGTAATCTGATAACCCTTGGTAGGAATGAATACACGGTCGCGGCGGTCGAGCGTCCAGTAAACACGCGGACGGCTGGAGAAACCATCGTCTTCACTCTCGTAGCTGTATTCCTCGCCGCTGGGCTTGATGTAGAATTCACCCTTGGTGACATCGTCATACGAGATGTATTCCGCAGTTTCCATGAAGCCGACACGGCCAAGGAAGATCGGATAGGACAAGCTGGCACTGGCACCGGTGCGGATTTCGTCATATTGGTCATACCAGCGCAAGCGGCGGTAGGCTTCGACATTCAATGCCAGCGGCATATCCATCAACCAAGGTTCCGTCCATTGCACTTCGAGAGTTTGGCGGCGGTCGCCATATTCCACGCCTAAGCGGGCTTTCTGTCCGCCGCCGGTGAAGTTCGGCCAATTGAGGATGTCAAAGTTGCTTTGGCGCAGCTCGAAGTAACCCACCACGCTGTCGATGCTAGAGAGGCCGATGCCGATCATGAAGTTACCGGTGGATTGTTCTTCGACTTCGTAGACGAGGTCGCGCTTGCCGGCGTCATCAGCGGGCATATAGTAGTGGCGGACGGTCTTGAAGTAGTTGAGGTTCTGCAAACGGTTCTCACTGCGCGTGGCGTTGACGTCGTTGGCGTCTTCACCGGGGGCGTTAAGAATTTCGCGGCGGATAACTTTATCTTTTGTCTTGGTGTTGCCGCGGATGAGGATGTTACGGATGGTGACCTTGTCGCTCTCGCGCACGGTGAACTGGACAGCCACGCGGTTGGTCGCAGTCGAGACGGCTTCGAGCGAAGTCTGCACGGCGGTATCGACATAACCTTTGGAGGTGTAGTAATCGCGGATGCTCTTGGAGGCGGCTTCGATAGCTTGCGAACTGGCGAGGTCATTGTGGCGTAGATTCATCGCACGCGTGACTTCCAGCTCTGAAAAGATGGAGATGCCCTTGACGGCGACGGAGTCGATATCGTACTTCGCGCCTTCCTCAATCTCGAAGACCACATTGACGCGTTCATTCTTCACCGGCTCCAAACGGGCGGGCTTAACAACAGCGTCTTGATAACCGGCATCCAGATAGACCTTACGGATTTGCACACGGGCGTCATCCAGTTCTTGCTCGGTGATGGGCGTATCGGCCAGCCAGCCGCGTGGGTCCCACCACGGACGGCTGCCAAAAGTGGCGCGCAGCGTGTCGGACGGAATCGAATTGTTGCCGATAAATGCGTACTCGTTAAACTTGGCGCGCATACCTTCGCTGATGCTAAAGGTCACGTTGGCAATGCCATTGGTCGTGTCCACATCGATCAGCCCGGCAATAACTTGCACGAAGGGGAAGTACTTCTTATTATACTTGTCACGGATCGCGGCGGCCTTCACGGCAAGAATCTGTTCATCAATCGGATCACTATCCTTTAAACCAACCAGCTTGGCAATCTTGCTTTCGCTGAAGTAAACACTGCCAGTAATCGCCATGGGGCCTTGAAAGCGGAAGCGACGCTGGACTTTGTAAGTAACCTCGACGCCGTCTTCCTTTTGCGTCACTTCAACATCGGCATAGCTGAAGCGGCCGGTGTCGAGCAAAGCGCGGACGTCTTTGGAAAGAGCGATTGCCGACACTTGCGAGCCGGAGCGGACATTACAGAACGCGAGCACGTCGGTCGCATCGGAACGGAAGCCGTCCAGCGTTTTGACCTCGACCTTGAGCACTGTATCTTGATTGGCGGAGCAAACGCATGCCGCCAGCAGGGCCATGACGCCCAGTAATTTAAACAACTTCATTCTTCTTCCTCGTGCTTTTTAGATTTGCCTTTTGCAGTGCTTGGCGCGCCACTGTCGTAGCGGTCAGAGAACCGTGTGAGACCTCCATCAAAATTCAACCTGATTTCGCCCGTCGGGCCGTTACGCTGCTTGGCGACATCGACAATCGCCAAGAGCTCATCGCCGGATTCCTGATCACCCGGATACTTGCACGGACGGCGCAACAGCAACACCACGTCGGCATCCTGCTCAATCGCGCCAGAGTCGCGCAGGTCGGACAGCTTGGGCTTGCCTGTCTTGTTTCCATGCTGCTCGGAATTACGGCTCAGCTGCGAGAGCACAATGACAGGGATATTCAATTCTTTAGCCATCGCTTTGACGTTAGCCGAAATCTGAGACGTTTCAATCTGGCGGCCCTGCTTGGCAAATTCACGATGGTTCATCAGCTGGAGATAGTCGATAACGATTAGCTCGATGTTGTGCTTCTTCTTCATGCGGCGCGCACGCGCGCGCATTTCCATGACATCAATACCGCCGGTATCGTCCACAAAGATGGGAGCCTTGGATAACACCGCCGCACCACGCGTCAGCTTCTGCATGATCTGCTTCTGGTTGACCAGCGTCGAATCCAATTGAAAACCCGTCACGCCAGAAATACCGCACAACATGCGTTGCGCCAAGGCGCCTTGCGACATTTCCACGCTGAACACGCCCACGGCATGAGGCCTGTCGTGTTCGCCCGGGAATTTGTTTCCATCAATGTCACGCCCCAGCGCGATGCATTCGGCGATGTTCATTGCCAAGGAGGTTTTGCCTTGGGAAGGACGGGCGGCCAGCACAATCATTTCGGCAGGACGCAGCCCCTTGAGCTTTTTGTCGAGATTCTTCAAGCCGGTGGGAATGCCCATAAGTCCATCGGGCTGGCTGAGAATCTTTTCGACACTGACAATCGTCTCACGGATGGCACCGCTCCAAGTGATGCGTGCTTCCGTGTTGTCGCCAAGGGAAAGGAAAGTTTGTTCGGCATGACCGAGAATCAAGTCGGCGCTTTCCGCCTCGTCATAGCACTCAGATTCTGTCTCGCGGACTGCTCTTAAAATCGACCGCAGCAGATGTTTTTGACGGACGATGTCAATGTAGTACTCCGCATGGGCCGAGGTCGGCGTGCGGTCAATCAAGTCTTCAAGGAAACGCGTGCCGCCGATTTCTTCAAGGCGGCCTGTCGTGGATAAACGCTCCGTGAGCGTGACTAAATCTACTGCTTGCGTTGCCGCCATCATCTGCTGGATTGTTTTGTACAACTCAGCATGCGCCGGGGCATAAAATGTTTCGGGGGTGAACCCCTTTTCAATGCAAAGATCCATCACCCGATTGGCGTCGAGTAAGATGGATCCCAAAACACCGCGCTCGGCGTCTAGATTCTGCGGCGGAGTTCGCAATATCGCGGACTCCGCCACAGTCGAATGCTTTGACGCTCTACGCGGCATCCGTATTAGTCCTCAACAACCCACACCTTGACGGTTGCATCGACGCCGGGGAACAAAACAATCTTGATGTCAAAACATCCGAGTTCCTTGATGGTCTCGGCGAGATTGATTTGCGAACGGTCGACGACGATCTTCTCCGCCTCGAGTGCAGTGAGGATGTCCGCAACGCCGACGGAACCGTACAGCTTGGTGCCGTCGGTGGTCTTCGCGCGAATTGTGACAGACTTGCCTTCCAGCGTGGCAGCCTTGGCGGCGGCTTCGGCACGTTGAATGCGGGCGAGCTCTTCGCGCTCCTTGCGGAGTTTCTCGAGCTTGCGCAGGGCATTCTTCGTGACGGGCTCAGCCAGATTACGCGGCAGCAGGAAGTTACGGGCATAGCCGTCCTTCACGGTCACCACTTCGCCGGCAACACCGAGGTCTTTGACATCGGCCATTAAGAGTACTTCAGTAGCCATTGTTCGACTCCTTTCTTAGGGCAAGAGGCCCATGTTACGGGCGCGGCGGATGCCCTTCTTGATGCGGCGCTGTTGCGCAGCGGTGACGCCAGTGACACGCGCAGGGATGATTTTGCCGAAGTCCGTCACGAAACGGCGGAGATCCTCCGTATCGTTCACATTGACTGCTTCATCAGAGCGCATCGCGCGCACGCGCTTGTGAGGCGTATGATCGTCTCTTTTGCGGCGCTTGGTATTCTTATCGTTACGTTTAAAAGCCATTTTGTTCTCTCTTTCTTCTGAATTGGATTAAAACGGGAGATCTTCATCATCCGGCAGCGGAGGGATTGCCTCCGGCGCAGCCTCTGAGGCTGCAGGATAGCCGGTTCCCTGTGCAGGAGCTTCGCCATCGCGGCGGGCTGTTCCAACGAATTGGAAACGTTCCGCACGGACGCGCAGCTTGCTGCGGGTTTCGCCTTTATCGTTCTTCCACTCATCATACTGAAGCCGTCCATCGACCAGAATCGAGGAACCTTTCTTGAGATATTTTTCTGCGGTCTCGGCTTGCCGGTTCCACAGCACCACATCTACAAAACAGGTTGACTGCTTCAGCTCATTTGTCTGCTTGTCGCGGTAGTTCTCCGAGACAGCCATACGGATATCGGCGACCTTGGCTCCGCTCGGCGTGCTTTTCACTTCCGGATCGCGGGTCAGGTTGCCCATAATGATGACTTTGTTGAACGAGGACATAATGAGATTCCCTCTTTGTTTTAGACACCTTCTTCAGGCTGAGAAGCAGCCGCAGCTGCAGCCTCTGCCTCGGCGGCGGCCTTTGCCTCGCGCAACTTGCGGGCATCAGCTTGCTCGGCCAGGCGGGCTTCAAGGCGCTCATCCACAGCCAAGAATTGGAAGCGGAAGAGTTCATCAATCAGATGCGCACGATCTGTCAAGGGCTTGACGTTTTGAGGGTCGAGCTCGAAGCGGATCTTCACATAAACGCCATTGTCGCGTTTGTTCATGGTACGGGCAAAGGTCTTGCGGCCCATGTTTGCCACGTCCAGCACCACGCCGTTGAGACGGGTGATTTCGTCTTTCATCTTCCCGATGTACGTCTCGAGAACGTCATCTTTCGCCGAGCCGGCGAAGATATAAAGTCCATCGTATTTTTTCATTCAGCTTTCTCACTTTCGGTTTGCGGCGCGGCCGCATTAAACCGGTTCATCGCTTCATTCGTTCCATGCGTAATCCAGAAGTACACCGCATCCGCAGCGGCGGCCGTGAGCTGCTTGACCTCTTCCGCCGCATCAGCGGGGAATTTGTCGAGCACGAATCCTTTCAAGGCGCGGTCATCGCGGCCAACGCCGAGGCGCAGGCGGGCGAACTTTTCCGTACCCAGATGAGAGACCACAGAGGCCAAGCCCCTATGTCCGCCCGAACCGCCGCCCGGCCGAAACCGAAGGCGCCCCAGAGGGAGGTCCGCATCGTCCGAAACCACCAGCAGGTTCTCTGCAGGCGTCCCGAAGTAACGCAGGACAGGCGCGATACTCTCACCGCTCAGATTCATAAACGTCAGCGGCTGCATCAGAAGGATCTGCTCGCCATTGACCGTCAGGCGTGCCGAGCGCATTTTCCATTGCTTCGTCTCTTTCCAGGTTTCGCCCGTCCGGGCTGCCAGCGCTTCCACGACATCGAAGCCGATATTGTGGGGTGTTCCGGCGTAGCCTTTTCCGGGGTTCCCGAGACCCGCAATGACCTTCATACAGCGTACTTCACTAGGTTACTTCTTGGCCGGAGCTGCAGGCGCAGCGCCCTCTTCCTTCTTACCCTTGGCGGCAACCACCTTCGGAGCTTCAGCCGCAGCGGCGTCAGCAGCAGGAGCGGCAATTTCAGCGTCAGGCGCGACGACTGCCGCAACGACGGTGTTTGCCTGCGTGGTGATCCGGTACTTATCCCCAAGGTTGAGGTGCTTGACGTCCAAGCTCTCGTTCAGCTTGAGTGCCGAGATGTCAACGTCAAAATGCTCGACGATATCCGTCGGCAAGCACTCCACGTGAATCGCACGCAGAAGCTGGTCGAGGACGCCGCCGCCGTTCTTAACGCCATCGGCTTCGCCGACGAGACGGATCGCGCATTCGATGCGAATACGTTCTGTGAGAGAGACCTCGCTGAAGTCCACATGAATCGGGACGTTCGTGAGGACGTCGAACTGCACTTCGCGCATGATGGCGGGAGTTTCTTTCCCGTCCAGATCCAGCGACACCAGCAGCTGGTCTGCATGGTGATGACGGAGCATCTGGGTGAATTCATGCGTGCTGAGCTGAATCAACGTTGTTCCGCCGCCGCGGTTGCCGAGCACTGCTGGCAACACGCCTGCGCGACGAAGCCGCCCAGCCGCACCCGAACCTTGTTCGGTACGCGCTTGCGCGGTAAGTTTGATTTCATTCGCCATTGTTTTGGTTTTTCCTTCGTTCTCGTTTCTAAGTTCCGCAGACGCTCTTCGTTATGACAAACGGAAGAGCGAACTGACAGATTTGTCATTGTGGATGCGTATGATCGCCTCGGCCAGCAGCTCCGACACCGACAACACCGTAACGGGCAACCCTTCCACGTCCAACGGGATTGTATCTGTCGTCACCAGCTCCTCGAGGAAACACTCCTTGAGGCGCTCGACGCCGAGCGGCGTCAACGGTACGTGCGTTACGGCGGCGCGTACGCTGGCTGCTCCGTGTTCACGCAACAGCTTCGCGGCGGCACGCAATGTTCCGCACGTTGTGGTCATGTCGTCAACCATGATCACATCACAGCCCTTCACGTCGCCAACGACGCTAAAGGCATCCACCTCCGATGGCCCCAATCTCTGTTTTGCCACAATTGCCAAGCCAGTGCCCAGCATTTGTGAATAAGCGTAAGCCGACTTGACCCCACCGGTATCGGGGGATACGACAAGCGGCTTCTTTAGCTTTTTCTCGCGCAGGTACTTCACCATTACCGGCGAGGCGTGGAGATGATCCACCGGAATATCAAAAAATCCTTGAATCTGCTGAGCATGCAGATCAATCGTCAAAATACGGTTAACGCCGGCCGCCACCAGCAAATTCGCTACCAGCTTGGCGGTAATCGGCACCCGCGGCTGATCCTTGCGGTCCTGGCGGGCATATCCATAATACGGCAACACGGCTGTGATGCGCTCGGCCGACCCACGGCGCGCGGCATCAATCATGATCAGCAGCTCCATCAGCATCTCATTCGGCTGCCCGCAAATCGGCTGGACCATATAAACGTCCTGCCCTCGGATATTATCGTTAATCTTGACAAACGTCTCACCATCCGGGAACCGCACGATATCCATGTTTCCCAGCTGTTCACCCATACAGGCGACAATCTTCTCGGCCAGCGGCCGGTTGGCCGTGCCTGAAAAAACCTTCATATTAGACATTTTTTGCAAGATAGTATTGGGGTTAGAAAATGGTTGTCCGACTAGGATTCGAACCTAGGCAAAGGGAATCAAAATCCCTTGTGCTGCCATTACACCATCGGACAAGAATGAACACAAACCTTCCACCATTCGGTCGGCAGTCCCTTACAGACCGATTCCCCGTGCGCCTTATCCCGCACAAGCCCGAACACCGTTGCGCCGCTCCCGCAGAGCAAAACGCCCAAGGCACCTGCCCGACGCAAAACCTCCGCGCACGCCCCAACCGCCGGATAAAGGGCAAACGCCGCATTTTCCAGACCATTGTGCAAATATCGCGCAAGTTCAGGCGCCAAACCGCCCCTGACCAAAGAGGCGACAGTATAGTAAAAATCAGGGGGTACAGTCAAGCCCTGAGTAAAGCCCCCATAGATTTCTTTCGTCGGACAATGCACCCCGCAGTTCGCCAACACCAGCCATACCGGTTTTGACTCCCCGCCCTCCGCCGCCGGCAACTCCTCAAAAGCCCCCTCAACCAGTTCACCGCGCCCCCGCATCCGCACCGCGCCGCCCCGCATAAAAGCCGGCACATCCGACCCCAAACGGCTCCCCAATTCCTCCAAAACCTCCTGTGCCAACCCCAACCCCCATAACGCATTCAACCCCTTCAAAGCCGCTGCACAATCCGAGCTCCCTCCGCCCAAACCGCCCCCCAAAGGAATCCGTTTCGTCAAACCGATCCGCGCGCCAAACACCGTGCCCGAAACCTCCTGCAACAGCCGCGCCGCCCGCAGCACCAAATTACTCTCCGGCTCGCCCATCGCGCTGACGTCCACCCCCTCGGCCGTACACGTCAAAGAACACGCCCCATCCGTCGTACGCTCAAAGCACAACGTATCAAACAACGACACCGGCATCACAAGACTATCCAGCTCATGAAAACCATCCGGGCGCTTGCCGCGGATATCAAGGAAAAGGTTCACCTTCGCCGGAGCCTGCAATATAATTTGCTCCTGCATGAACCGAGTTGTCATATCTAACTACTCACAAATCTAAAATGGTGGCGGGTGAGGGTCACGATCCCCCGACCTGCGGATTATGATTCCGACGCTCTACCAACTGAGCTAACCCGCCGGGAAAAGATGGTAGGGGTGCACGGGCTCGAACCGTGGACCCAGTGATTAAGAGTCACTTGCTCTACCAACTGAGCTACACCCCCACAAAAGTGAGAAAAAATGGAGCGAACGAAGGGATTCGAACCCTCGACAACCACCTTGGCAAGGTGGAACTCTACCAATTGAGTTACGTTCGCTTGAAGGGGCATAGGATACCATTTTACCTCCCCCCACGCAAGCTGAAAATCATCAGAAAGGCAACTTTTTACACACTCCGCCATTCCCTCGTCCACTCAAACACCACCACTACCGCCAAACTGCGTTTAGCCCATCCTCATCTCCTGGGAGCGCCGGCGTCCCCGCCGGCACAAAGATCCGACTAATCAGTCCGATCTGTCAGATTATCAAATACCGCCGCACCGCGTCTGGCCTCTCCCCTCCTCTTTTCTCTCTCGCGTCAGCCTCTTCACTTATTACCTATTACTTACTACTTATTACTTCGCCTTCCGCTTCCTTCCCCCACGCCTCGGCAATTGCGCGGTTTGGCAGCGGCACACGCTTTTCCTTTGCAATGGCCAACACCTGTGCCGCCTGCGCCGGATGAAACACCAATGCATTCTCATCCCCGATAAACTCCGCCACCACCGCAATCGGCTTAGACGGCGTACGTCCCCGCAAATCCGCCCGATACAGCTCATGATAGTACAGCAGAAATGCCCGCGCCAGATTCAGCGACTCCAGCGACACATCACTCCCCTCATTCGGAAACGCCCGCCACAACACCGTCACACCCCTCCCGCGGCACTTCTCCACAAACTGCCGACCCAGCCCATGCCGTCGCTCATCGCCAACTGCACACGTCAACAGCCCCGGCACCGTCCGCATCTTCGTCGAAGGCTCATGAAACATCTCACACCCATGCCCCGCCCATGCCCGCGTCAGCTCCGGCCGCCATTCTGCAAACAGATTCGCCGCCTGTGCGCCCGTTGAATACCCATAGACCAACACCTGATCGATGCACACATGATACTGCTTTTTCAACCCCTCCAAAGCATGCTGCAACGCCCGCCCCGACCACGCCTTCGGCACCCAATAAGAATCATCCTTAAACCCCGGGCACAACAAAAACATCCCATGCTCATCCGCCCACTCCCCCCAACCCAAATGCCCCGCGGCATCCTTCTTGCCGTTCGTATTCCGTCCGCCAAAGATGACCACCACCCGATACGCCTCCCGCCGCTTTGCGTCATACCCCTTCGGCACGCGATACGGAAACTCCGACAACTGGTTATTCGGCGCCAACGTCGCAATCGAAATCACCGGCTGCTGCACAAGCCGACTCTGTGCTAACACAATGGCAATGGACGTGGCGACGAAAAGAAATAGTACGATCTTGCGAAAGGTTTTCTCCATAGGGCACTACCTCACTCAATTTTCACAGAAGAGACGAGATACCTAAAAACAAGTCTCTCTGCAGGCTGGACTGATGTACTTATTGCGAACCCGTCAGCCCCAATCGCAACAGGATTATTAATATTCATCAGCGTAGATGTTGCATCGACATACCAGCTGGCCGTTATAGTCAGCACCGCCCACGTCTCTAAGTATAACCCATCTGCCTTCCGCTTCGCCTTATACTCATTTGTTAGATATTCAGTATGGTTGCCCCATTGTTTTATAGTTCCTGTAACCCAAAGGTGGTTAAAAATTCTTTTTATCGGGGGTCCCTCAGTTGGGTGAGTCCGGTCTACTCTAAAAGCAGGACTGAAACGATCTATTACTCCAGCGCTGTGAATTCTGTATGTACCGTTAGTATTCCAAGTGACATATGCAAACGCCTCGCCCGTGGCTGTTACATTGGTATTTCCAACCAAGATCCATGCGTTAGTGCCGCCGCGGTCTGTTCGTTGCCACAAATCGAGCACATTATACGTAAGAGGAATAACATTCCTCTCGCCCCCCAAGCAGTTCACACAATCCGGTGCGCGGTCAGTACTCCAAGACTTACAGGCTGTCAAAGTAGCAGCCAGCATACACAAACAAGCAAAGCAAATCTGTTTCATCGGCTACTCCTCTGCTTAACGGGGTTATAATTCGCTTCAGGCTTCAGGTTTTTAAAAATAAAAACATGCTCCTGAACGGAATCTTTACAAAGGCCATCCAAAGACTGCGGACCGACGCCTGCTTCGATGCCTGATACAGCTTCATTAAAAAGTATGACCACCTTCATTTGATAATAATCCAAGGTGTAGTCTCCACAATCCTGCCTGTCATAACGCGTTATATGGGGCACAACAGCTTTGGTGTCTATGAATCCTTTCAGATTATATGTTGCAGGATCGCTGGGGGTCTCCCTTTTCGCAGGAAACTCCGGAGGTGCCTTGACTTCAACGCCTCCATCAACAAGTTTAATATCTTTCCCTGCGCCATATGAAACGCTCGCCCAACACTCGTAGACAACGCGTGTATCGATGCCGGGCGAAACAGTCCATTTATGAATACTTCTTTTCCCCCACA
>JAVBMC010000008.1:0-43079 GCA_031552845.1 Kiritimatiellia bacterium | reverse complement strand
CCGCCCTTCGCTCGATGCTCCGGCAAGCCCCGAACATCATCATGATCGGCGAAATTCGTGACTTGGAAACCGCCGAAATCGCCGTCCAAGCCGCACTCACCGGCCACTTCGTATTCAGCACCCTCCACACCAACAACGCCGCCGGTGCTGTCACGCGTTTGGTCGATATGAACGTCGCGCCCTATCTCATCTCCTCCACGCTCGAAGCCATCTTGGCCCAACGCCTCACGCGTACAATCTGCCCCAAGTGCAAAACCCCCTACGAGCCTGATGACGACATCCTCCAACGCCTCAACCTCAGCCGCTCCGACATCGGCGGACGCAGCTTCTACTACGGCGCCGGCTGCAGCAACTGCAACGGTACCGGTTACCGCGGCCGAAAAGGCGTGTTCGAATACATGCGCATCAGCAATCCCATCCGCGAAATGATCAACGAACGCCGCCCCACGCTCTTCATCCACCAAAAAGCGCGCGAACTCGGCATGCGCACCATGCGCGAAGACGGCGTCCGCAACGTCCTCGACGGCTACACCACGGTCGACGAAGTCCTGCGCTACACCTAAACCTGTCCAGTCGGCAGTCAATAAGCAAACAAAGAAAAGGCAGCACGCACCCCGTGCTGCCTTTTTACTACCCTCACACCTCCGTTCCACTCCCGTAACAGGAACGTAAGTAACGTTACTCAACGCCGACACTAACCTTACTTCCCGCCCAAAGTAACGTTACTCCCACCCGACAGTAACGTTACTGCCAACGCTACGCAACATTACGTACCCTTACGCCAGTCATTTGGTGCGGAAGTTTCACACGGCTCACACATTTGCTTCACTAGAGAGACACATTTACGCCAAACGTTAGACACCCATTTGCCAAACGTCTCACCCTGCGTTGGCAAACGTTGAAAACCTGCTTGCCAAACGTTTGACACAAAATCCCTATCCCTGCGACCTCCAATTCCCCTTACCTTCGCCCATTTACTCTCAAAAAGGTAGGGTGGGTTCTCCGAAACCGCCGCATTACGTCAGCCTCCCCCTGGGAGCGCCGGCGTCCCCGCCGGCATTCTGTGTGCTATGTGCGTATCAGCAGGTAGGGAAGCGCGCCGTGACGGGGTAATCATGCTGTGTTTTACTTGCCCTCCGCGACGCAGTTTAGGAACTCTTTCGGCTTGTGTTGAGTGATGGGGGTATGTTATACTTGAAGCAAGGGAGGTCGTATGCAAAAACTCTTATGTGCCGTTGCGATATGTTGTTGTGCTTGGATGACCGTCTTATTTGTGGCAGGGTGTCGCAGCGCAGAACCGATGTATGTGAATACAAATGGTGAGGATATCGGCGCCGCTGCCGTTTTGCTAGCGGTCGATCCGGGTTATGCGGACGCACTGTTTACGTTGCCGTATGGAACTCCTCCAGCAACATGGTTTGATTTCTTCGACCGTCTCCATCAACAGCTGAATGAATCACGTACGGATAAGGAAACCAGCGTTGGGATGATTTTACGCGGTCACCTACGATTCTCTAGCGATGATCCTTTTCCCGACCTTGAAGGTGGATTGAATGGTCGGCCGTTGACGGAAGTCCTGGACGCTGCGATGAAGGCTGGACATCTCCGCGTAAGTTACCACAATGGACTTTTCTTTTTCGAAGACCAAGATCACATCAAACAAAAACCTCAAACCGTGGCGCCGGGAGAAGACCCATTTGTTGGGATAGAGAAGGAGACTGTTAAAGAGTGAAAACGGCACGAGTGATTAAATATGTATGTCTAGGGATTCTGCTCTTGTTTGGCGGATGCAGCATTTCGTTGACGGGGTGTGGGGTAGATTGGACTGTCCGTTTGCAGAATGACTCGGGGCAGAATGCGTATGTGCTGACGACAAGCTCGGAGGAGGTGTTTACTCGTCCGGCGGTGTTATATGGGTTGCTGAATGATCTGCATGCACGGGTGCCAAGGGCAGCTGTATTACCGGCAGGGCAATCGATTAGAGTGTTCAACACGTATGGCATCACCATCTTATTGGAGGATGGGCGCATCTGGCGGTATCCTCAAGTAACGCACGGAGGTGAAATGCCGGGCGTTTGGAAACAGCACTTGTTTCGTGCAGAAACATACTATCAACTCACGTTGATGCCAGACGGACAACTGCAGTCAACCTTGCCGCGAAAAGCGGATGAGCCGCCGTTTTCCATTCAGCCGGAAGTTGTCACCTTGTTGTGTGTGACGAATCTGCCGGTGAGTTTACAGTTGTTGAAGCCTTCGGAGTTTGCACCATGAGACGAAAGCTCTTATTCTTTGAGTGCGCGATTGAGGGCACTATTATTTTATTGCTGTGCTTTAGCAAAGATATTGGATGGAGTCCATCTAGTGACAACGCGGCTGAGATATTGATGCTGTCATGGTGGACGTTCAACATCATCCCTACGGTGCATCTGTTGTTCTGGTGCAGTGAACAGGCGATTGACTTCGTGAAGCGCGTGTTGCTTTTTAAGAAAGACAGGGTTGTGTCCGGTGGTGATTGTTGGATGTGGTTGTGCAGAGTATTGCGTTACTGCACTGCTGGGGTGGTGCTATGGTGGAGCGGTTACGCAATCTACTGCGCCTTGGAGCGCGCAATCATGGGGCCTGCGTTTCCATTTGGATTGTGTGGTTACGATTGGATTGGATTGCCGCTGATGATGGTCAATGCCATCTTAGTTGTCGGCGTGCTGTGTTTGGGCGCTTATGTCGTGCTACTGGGATTGTTAAAACTTGTGCAGTGGAGCGTGTTGAGAGGGAGAGGGCAATGAAAGTCAATCGATTGATGGGGATGGCAAGTTGGACAATTGTGGCTTGTCTGCTGGGCGGCGTTGTCCATGCGAAGGAGTTGCCGAAGGAGATTGTGGCGGCGGCGGTGGGGTATCAGATAATGGAGAAGCTGGAGTCCGGGATGACGGTGCCGATGTTTACGGCAGATCAGTCGCGTGTCTTAAAAGAACGCATCCGGATGTTGTTCTATGTTGTAATACCGGAGGAGTATGCCGGGCGTTATTTTATGATCTCCAATGAAGATGAAGGCGAATGGGATGTTGCATGGATTGGCAAGCTGCATAAAGTCGGGCGACTCTATTCGTTTGATTTTATTGATAATGATTCTGACCGCTGGGGAATTCGTCCTAAGAACTTATTCACCCTGCCGCCAAATGCTCCGCCAGATATATTTGCCACAACGAGAATGGGATTGGGCTACCCTTACTTCTTAACTCGTAAAGAGCTCAACGAGTACTGCGCGGAACTTGATTCAACAATAAAGACTTACAAGGAGGAGTTGGCTGCACAAGAGGCTCTGCTGCCGACATTGAAGACTCCATCGAAAGAAGAATGGCATAAGCAGGGGAATGCTGAATATAAGGAGTGGCGTAAGTGTTACACAGATATTCGTTGGTTGAAGCATACGGGAATCCGTGTGGCTGAAGGCAAGAAGGAATATGCATTGAAACAGTTGCCTCGCATTGAACAGGCGGAAGCCGCTGCGCAAAAGAAGACAGAGGGAACAAACGCGTTGCAGAAAGTTATGGTTCCACCGGCGAATTAAAGGGAAAGATCGGTGGGACTAATGTGCAGGGAGGGGTGAGTTATTGCGTATTGCCTATGACTTATTGCTTCTCTCCCGTGGAGGGGTGTGCTATAATGTGAGCATTGATGAAAATGTTTTTGTTAGTTTTAATGGTGGGGTGTGGGTTGTTGTGCGGGTGCGGGGAGCGTCGGGCGCAGGTGGATGTGTTTGGGGCGATTCGGGCGGGGGATGTGCAGGGGGTGGCGGAGTGTTTGCGCGCGGGGGTGAGTGCGAATACGAATGGGGTGGATGGGGTGTCGGCGTTGGAGCTGGCGGCGCGGTGTGGGGAATCGAATGTGGTGCGGGTGTTGTTGAGGGGGGGAGCGGTCGGGGGGAATCGGTTTTTGTTGATGGCGTCGCATCGGGGTGAGGCGGATGTGGTGGCGGCGTTGTTGGATGGGGGCGTGGGGCCGGATTATTCGTATGGGGGGCGCACGGCGTTGATGTTGGCGGCGGGGCGGGGGCATGTGGAGGTGGTGCGGTTGTTGGTGGGGCATGGGGCGCGGCTGGAGGCGGTGGATTTGAAGGGGAATACGGCTTTGGCGTATGCGGCGGCGAATGGGAGCGATGAGGTGGTGCATGTGTTGGAGATGGCGGGGGCGGTGAGTTTGGCGGCGGGGCAGGTGGTTGTGGGGGCGGAGGTGGATGAGGGGACGGTTGTGGTGGAGTTGGAGGAGGAGGTGTTGGAGGCGCCGCGGCGTGTGGTGGTGGATGAGGAGTTTGTGCGGCGGGAGGTGGAGGCGGAGTTGGCGAAGCAGGCGCAGGAGGAGGAGACGCGGCGGCGTTTGGCGGAGGTGGAGGCAGCGCAGGTGCGGCAGGCGGTTGCAACAGAACTGGCTAGGCAGGAGTTGGAGCGGCAGCAGGCGGAGCAGCGTGAGAGGTTGAGGGCGAAGGAGGCGGCGTTGGAGGTGGAGCTGGCGGCGCAACGGGGGCAGTCGGCGACGTTGGAGAGGCGGATGGAGGAGTTGACGCGGAATGTGAAGTCGGCGTTGTCGTGTTGGGAGTGTCGGGGGAAGGGGATGGTGGTGTGTCAGTTGTGTCAGGGTGAGGGGAGCGTGTTTGTGCCGGGGGTTTATCGGGAGAGCACGACGATGACTGTTTGGGGGCGTAATCGTTGGGGGATGAGCTGGACAGATCCGGCGTATGGGGTGTGGCGTACGTGTTTGGTCTGTAAGGGGAAGCGAGAGTTGGTTTGTTTGGCGTGCAAGGGCACGGGGAAGCCGGATGTTAATTAGGAGGTGTGGTATGAGAGTTGGTTTTGTGTTTGGTTTGTTGTTGGCGGCGGGTGTGGCGTTGGCGGATGATCCGGTGGCGGGGGTGGATGCGAAGGTGATTTTGGATGAATGTGAGCGGGTGGCGCAGCGGTGTAGGTTTACGGTGTTGGAGACGTCGCAGAGTGGTGGAGGGTTGCAGGCGACAGTTGTGCCGGCAGCGGAGGCAGTGGAGGGGATGGCGGCGTTCTTTGCGGCGATTGATGTTTTCCCGGTGAGGCTGTTGCAGGATTCGGGCTTGAATAAGGTGGCTTTTTGCACGCAGGTGAAGATGGGTGGCGTGCAGCTGGGCGGACTGAATTATGATAAGACGATGTATGTGAAGCTGCCAATCAGACTGTCGTCGGTGTATCATCAGCTGTATTATTTGTTGGACAATCCGCCGGTGAATCCGGAGTGGACGAGTTTGAATCGGACAGGTTTTTTGTATAGCGGGAGTGAGGTGCAGGCGGCGAATTTTGCGCGGGGACGCGATGCGCGGCAGGCGAAGGCGGCGTTGGATGATGAGAAGCTGGCGAAGGATTTCGTGCAGCCGTATGCGATGAGTTCGGAGCTGGAGGATCGGGCGTGTACGTTTGAAGCGATGATGGCTAATCCGGCGGCATTTGCAGCGGCGGCGAAGGAGAGCACGGTGTTGAAGAAGAAGGGTGACTTTATCCGGCGCCGCGTTGCGCGCGTAACGCCGACGATGAATAAGGCGTTTTGGGATTCGATTGATGATACGACGGAGGAGTCGCGCTTGGAGGATTTTTGCAAACGTGCCGTGCAGAACAACGAGCTGCGCCAAAAGATGAAGCCCCCAGTGATTGGCGGTTATAAGAAGGTGAAGGCGCCTGCGGGCAAGTAGCCGAAATGAATGACTATCATTTTTTAGTCGCGTTGTTGGCGAAGCTCAAAGCCTCGTTTAATCATCTGGAGGGCCCAGCGAATGCTTTTACGGATCCTCGTGATCAATGTTGGGGGCGTAGATTGACTGGTGATGCCATGGGACCGATATCGTATGCGATTGCGGAGAGGGTTTATTATGGTTATCCGAAGCAGGCGCCTTCTTGGTGGAATGAGCCTGCGCCGCCGGTTAAGCGTCGGAAGTTGAGAAAAGCACCGGATTTGTCGAAGTATGAACGTGAACCCCTCTTTAAGCTTCGTATGGGGATTACAGAGGAAGAGCTATCTGTGCTTCAATCTCTGCCGTTGCCGATGGAGTGTGATTTGTTGGAGACGTCGTTTGAGTATGCTGTGCAAAAACGATTGCTGGCAGAAGGGATGCCTGTGATCTGCACGCAGCGGATTAGCATCACCAAGAGAGAGGCGCAACGGTTTTTGGCTCAAATCTATGCTGCACGTGCGGAGTTGATTTGGATGATGCAGGCGAATATTTCACGTATGAGCGAAATATTCATCCATTCCGTTGCCGGCAGTCTTGCCTGTATTATGGAGTGGGGGTTGATTCCGTTGTATAAAAAATATCCGGAACTCATGCCGCCTGCCTTTGCATGCATCATGGAGTTGGAGGCGCAGCGTCCGCGGCGGCAGAGGGAGAAGATATGATTGCTCAAAAGAAAGAAGCGCAGGCGGTTTGCTGGCGTCTTTGTCATATGCGGCAATCGCTGACGGCGTTGCCGCGGGTGATTTTGCCGGAGTCTGTCGCGATGAAGCGGGAACTTAATCAGACTGTGCGGGAAATGCGGCGGTTGCTGGGAGGCGTGGAGTCTATCCTTTGCGCCAAATATCCGGATGATGAGTTGCTCAAAAATGCGGAGACGATTCCTGTGCGTAAAGACTTTGGCGGATTCGCTAGGCCTATGAGTTTGCGCAAGTGTTACGCCTCTACGTGTGCGTCTTTGTTGGCGGACTATGAGGAACCCCAATCGCCGGATTTGTTGCAGGTGGTTTTTGAGAGTGCGGTGCTCGCTTCGCAAGCGTCTTCCGGTAAGCCGTTGAAGGCGGGAACTTTACGGTTGCAGAATGATGCCGATGCAATCTTGTGTTTGACCACACTCTATGCTGCACGGTTTGAGTTGATCTATCTTTGCGGGACAATCAAGTTCCAGTCCTTGACAGCGCGCATACACTTCTGCAATATGGTGGGGGAGGTTTTGCTCCTCATACTCTATGGTATTCTTGTGCCGCTTTACCGTCAATATCCGGCATTGATGCCGCTGGTGTTTAGACCGTTTATGGATGCGAAGGATTCGAAATCACCGTCTGATAGTTTGCGGAGAAAATGATGATAAAGCATATAAGTGTTTGTGTGGCGACGTTGGTGCTGTCGGCTGGGGTGGTGTTGGCTGATGGTGGGGCGTCGAGTGCGGAGAGGGCGCAGGCGTTGCGTTTGCGTCGGGGCGAGTTGTTGGATGCAAAGGATTTTGATGGGCTGAAAAAGTTGGCGGAGGAAGTTGAGGCGGGGAATCCGGATGCACGGCTGAGGTCTTTCCGTGAGATTGTGTTGGGGGATCTTGCGGAGCATGCCGGGCAATCGCCTGCTGAGATTTTTGTACATTATGAGAAGGCTGTTGAGCTGGATCCTTCGTATGCGTTTGCGCAGTCGGTGAAGGGGTTTGGGCTACTCAAGTTGGAGCGGCTGGAGGAGGCGCTTGTTTGTTTGAAGCGCGCAGAGGAGCTTAATCCGAAAAATAAGGGGACGCATAGGATTGAGGGGTATGTGTTGTGCGGACTGGGACGTTTCAAGGAGGGGCTTGCAGCTTATGACAAGGAGTTGGCAATCTATCCGGATGATGTCCCCACGTGGTTGGCGAGGGGGGTGGCGTTGATGGAGTTGTCGCGGTTGCAGGAGGCGGTTGTTTGTTTTGACACCTTTTTGGCGAAGCAGCCGGAGGTGGAGGAGGTGTGGTATTATAAGGCAAGGGCGTGCGCGCAGTTGGGGCGGCTTGAGGAGGTGATTAAGTGTTGTGACCATCTTATGAAAGGGTCACTAGCCGGTTATGCATCTACCGAGAAAGCGGTTGCGTTGTGTAAGCTGAACCGTCATGCGGAGGCGTTGCCGTGTTTTGACCGAGCGATTGAAGTGGAGCCTCAGAATTCGACGCTCTATTCCAACAAGGCTTTGGCGTTAACCCAAATGGGCCGTGATGAGGAGGCGGTGGGTTATTATGAGCGCGCTTCGGCATTGAGTCCTGATGAGCCGGGGTATTATTATGGTAAGGGTGAGGCGTTGCATCGGTTGGGGCGGTATAAGGAGGCGAAGGCGTGCGTCGAGAAGGGGTTTAAGCTGCGTCCGGAAGATAGACCGCCGCCGCAGGGGGTGATGAGTTTCTTTTGGCATATCGGGCGGGCTTGTGAGAATGGCTGGACGTGGGTGTGGAGCTTGGGCCGTTCGAAGAAATAAGATGCTTTGTGTTTTAGTGACTGGAGAGTTGTGATGATTAGACTAATTAGTTTTTGTTTGGCGGTGTTGGTGTTGTCAACTCCTGTATTGGCCGCAGATGATGCGCCGCCTTTAGAGGGAGACGGTCAGGTGTCGGCCTCTAGCGTTAGAAAAGAAAATGTGTTTCGCATACGTCGTGGTAAGTTTTTGGAGACGGGGAATGTTGCCGGTCTGCAGAAATTGGCTGAGGAGATTGGGGTGGAGAATCCGGACGCGCGTTTGAGGTCTTTATATGAGGTTTTGCTAGGGGATATTGCCGGGTTTAATAAACAACCTCCAGCAGATATATTAGCGCATCGCGAGAAAGCGGTTCAGATTGATCCATCTTATGCTGTTGCGCTGGCATTGAAAGGGCAGAGTTTGTTTAGCTTGGGCAAGCCGGAAGAGGCGTTACCATATGTTCAGCGCGCATTGAAGTTTGAACCGAACAATTCAACGTTTAATATTACGGCAGGAAATATATACAATAAACTTAATCGGTTTGAAGAAAGCCTTGTGCATTATAATCGGGCATTGGTGATGCTTCCGGACAATGGAACGCTGTATCTCAATAAGGGGGTGGTGCTTTACTCTTTGAATCGATGGACTGAGGCGATTGCTTGTTATGATGAGGGAGCTCGATTGGATCCGCAACTCATGCCTGCGTTTTATCACAACAAAGGTGTTGCCTTGGCTGCGATGGGAAAGCATCAGGATGCTCTTGCGTTTTATGATCAAGCATTCGCGCTTGGTCTTCAGGATCCTTCTGCTCATGGGTTCAGAGGAGTTTCATTGTATGAGTTGAAGCGTTTTCCAGAGGCCCTTGTGGAGCTTGATGCTGCCCTTGTGTTGCCGGACAATCAAGGAGGAATATACCAGTATCAGAAAGCGTTGACGTTGATTCAGCTCTCGCGGTTTCAGGAGGCGGTTGATTGTTTTGACCTCATACTGAAGGCATCGCCAACGTCAAACCCTGCATGGTATTATAAGGCGCGCACATTGATAAGATTGGGAAGACTTGAGGAGGCGGTTAAGTGCTATGGTCACGTAGGGAAGGGGCTTTTGCTTGCTCCTGCGTGTAATGAGAATGCTGCACTGTTGTTGAAGCTGGGACGTCAGGAGGAGGCATTGCCATGGTTGGATAAAGCCATTCAAGAAGACCCTCAGAATGCGATGTTTTATGCGCACAAGGCTTTGACATTGGCACAGCTGGGACGTCATGAAGAGGCGCTGGATTATTTCGACCGTGCTTTGGTGCTGAACCCAAACGAGGCGAAGTTTTATTCAGCAAAAGGTGTGTCCTTGCATAAATTAGGACGAACCAAGGAGGCAAAAACCTACATCGAAAAGGGAGCCAAATTGCGTCCGAAAGATCGGCCTTCTCAATAGGGGGAGTGGTGAGCTTCTTTTGGCATATCGGACGGGCTTGCGAGAATGGCTGGAAGTGGGTATCGGGCTTGGGGCACTCAACGAAATAAGATATTTTGCGGGTAATGCGCGTTTTGTGTTCTTTTTGGGCGCGGAATAGTGTAAACTAACGGCTTTTGCAGTGAGGAGAGGAGCCGCCGATGAATGCGTTGTTGGATATTTTGCGCGCGAATGCGTTGGAGTCGAAGGAGAATATCGCGAAGATGTTGAATCTGTCTTCCGCGGAGGTGGAGGCGGAGATCCATGATTTGGAGTCGCGTGGGATTATCCGCGGGTATCAGGCGATTGTGAATGAGGATGAGCTTGAGGATCAGCGGGTGACGGCGGTGATTGAGGTGCGCGTGACGCCGGAGCGTAATGGGGGTTTTGACCGTATCGCGAAGCGGGTGAGCAAGTTCCCGGAGGTGGAAGCTGTGTATCTGATGAGCGGTGGGTTTGACTTGATGATTTTTGTGGCGGCGGATGATCTGCGAGCCGTGGCGCAGTTTGTGAGTGAGAAGCTGTCAACGATTGATGGGATTTTGTCAACGTCTACGCATTTTCAGCTGAAGGCTTATAAGCGGAATCGGGTTTTGATGAATGGCGAGAGTGAGGATACGCGGTTGTGCGTGTCGCCGTGAGGAGTGGTATGAGTGTGGATTTGCGTTCGCGCATTGCGCGGCATGTGGTGGATTTGCCGAAGTCAGGCATCCGCGACTTTTTTGATATTGTGAGCACCCGTAAGGATGTGATTTCCTTGGGGGTGGGCGAGCCTGATTTTGATACGCCGTGGCGGATCCGCGAGCAGGCGGTGTTTTCGCTGGAGCAGGGGGAGACGCATTATACGTCGAACCGGGGTTTGATTGAGCTGCGGCGGGCGATTTCGAAGTATGTGGCGAAAAACTTTGGCGCGGAGTTTAATCCGGAGTCGGAGATTGTCGTGACGGTGGGCGTGAGCGAGGCGTTAGATATTGCTTTGCGGGCGTTGATCAATCCGGGCGACGAGGTGTTGTATCATGAGCCGTGCTTTGTGTCGTACAATGCGACGATCCGTTTGGCGGCGGGCGTGCCGGTGGCGGTGGAGACGCGGGCTGAGGATAACTTTAGGCTGACGCGGGCGATGCTGGAGCAGAAGGTCACGCCGAAGACGCGCTTGCTGCTGTTGAACTTCCCGACGAACCCGACGGGCGCGGTGCTGACGCAGCAGGATGTAGAGGATATCGCGACGTTTGCGGTGGAGCATGATTTGATCGTGCTGACGGATGAGATTTATGCGGAGCTGTCGTATGATCAGCCGCATATCAGCATGGTTTCGGTGCCGGGCATGCGCGACCGGACGGTGTTCTTCCATGGGTTCTCGAAGGCGTGGGCAATGACGGGCTTCCGGCTGGGCTATGTCTGTGCGCCGGCGGAGCTGTCGGACGCGATGATGAAGATCCATCAGTATACGATGATGTGCGCGGCAACGAATGCGCAGCGTGCGGCGTTGGAGGCTATCACGGGGTCGCTGGGCGACATCCGTCCGATGATTGATGAGTATGCGCGGCGGCGGAACTTTGTGTATGCGGCGCTGACGGAGGCGGGCTTGCGGATGCATAAGCCGGCGGGGGCGTTCTATGCGTTTCCGTATGTG
Source organism: Kiritimatiellia bacterium (assembly GCA_031552845.1). Lineage (GTDB taxonomy): Bacteria > Verrucomicrobiota > Kiritimatiellia > RFP12 > DVOR01 > JAVBMC01. The sequence continues at coordinate 31,815 of JAVBMC010000008.1, read as the reverse complement.
GGCGACTGCGGGCTGACGTCGAAGGAGTTCGCGCTGGCACTGTTGGAACAGCAGAATGTGGCGGCGGTGCCTGGGAGTGCGTTTGGCGCTTGCGGCGAAGGGTTCTTGCGGTGTTCGTATGCGACGTCGATGGCGAATCTGAAGATCGCCACGGAGCGCATCGGGCAGTTCGTCAAGGGACTGCGTAAATAATTAAGAGAAGCGAAACTGCGTGGAGGGTTGGCCTTCGCGCAGTTTTTGCATATGAGGGGTACGTGTCAGAGTTGTTATGAGTGATGATTTTTCCAAACGCCCGCGCAAGCCGCGGGAGGGTGCGCCCCGTGGACCGCGCAAAGAGTCTGCCCGTCCGCCGCGTGATGGCGCGCGTCCGTCGTATTCGGACAGCCGTCCCAAACGTGATGGCGCTGCGCCGCGCCCGTATAAACCACGCTTTACAGATCGCCCGCCCCGTGATGGTGATGCACCGCGCCCGTATAAAAAGTCTTTTGATGCGGACCGCCCCTACAAGAAGCCGTATGAATCTGACCGTCCCCGTCGCGATGATGGCGGGGAGCGTCCGTATCGTCCGCGAACCGATCGTCCGCCGCGTGATGAGGGAGCACCGCGTCCCTACAAGCCGCGTTTCACGGATCGTCCGCCGCGTGATGGCGGGGGGGATCGTCCTTATAAGAAACCGTACGACTCTGACCGGCCTCGGCGGGATGAGGGTGGCGAGCGGCCTTATCAGCCGCGCTTTACGGATAGGCCGCCTCGTGATGGTGATTCGCCGCGTCCGTATAAACCGCGTACAGATCGTCCGTCGCGTGATGGCGGAGGGGATCGTCCGTATAAAAAGCCGTATGACTCTGACCGTCCGCGCCGCGAGTATAATTCGGATCGTCCGCCGCGTCGCGATGATGGCGGGGAGCGTCCTTATCGTCTGCGCACAGATCGGCCTCCGCGTGATGAGGGGGCTCCGCGTCCGTATACGCCGCGTAGTGCTTCGCCGCGTCCGCCGCGTTATGATGATACTCCGCGGACGTATAATCCGGATCGGCCTCGGCGTGAGAATAGCGCGCCGCGTGCTTACAAGCCGCGCTTTGCCGATCGTCCTGCGCCACAGCGTAAGCCGGTGAATATTTGGACGGATGCAACGGTGGCGACGATTTCGTGTGCGCGTGAGCTGGCGTCGTTTGTGCAGCAGGAGCTGACGGAATTGGGTTACACTGTGGTTGGCGGCAATGAGACGATGTTGGGCGTGGAGGGACTGCATGGCGTGCGCGACATCTTCAAACTGAACCTGCAGCTGCGTTTTGCACACCGTGTGCTGATTCCGGTGGGTAAAGGCTGGGTGCGGAACTTGGATGATTTGTATGATCTGGCAATGACCGTGCCGTGGGAGGATTATCTCGATCCCGACAGGCCGTTCCTAGTGAATAACACCACGTGGAATGAGACGGTGCGCGACAGCCGCATGACGAACCTGAAGACGAAGGATGCGATTGCCGACCGGATGCGCCGGCATTGCGGACGGCGTCCAGATTCCGACCGCGAGGCTCAGGGCGGTGCATCGATCTACGTGTATTGGTTTGAAGACGATTGCAAGATTTACATCGATACCTCCGGCAGGCCGCTCTCGAAGCGCGGTTACCGGCAGAATCCGTGGAAGGCGCCAATGATGGAGTCGTTGGCGGCGGCGGCGATTGTGGCTTGCGGCTGGGATATGAAGAGCCCGCTGCTGGTGCCGATGTGCGGCAGCGGCACGCCGGCCATTGAGGCGATGTTGATGGCGAAGAACCGCGCGCCGGGGCAGTTCCGTACCTTCTTCGGCTTTATGGGCTTGAAGGGTTGGGACTCCATGATTCCGGGTGAGAATGCGGGCGAGGGGAGTTCGCGCAAACGTTTTGGCGCTACGCCGGAGCAGATCTGGAAGCAGGTTGTGCAGCAGGCGAAGTCCGAAGAGCGCGAAGAGACGCCATTGATTATTGCCAGCGATATTGAGAATGATGCCGTGCATCTGGCGCAGAGTAATGCGATTGCGGCGGGCGTGGGCGATTTGATTAAGTTTGAAACGTGTGACTTTGCGCAGACGACGCTGCCGGATGAGCCGGGGGTGATATTCTTCAATCCAGAATACGGCGAGCGTCTTGGCGAAGAGACGGAGCTGGGCCCTGTCTATGCACGCATGGGTGATTTCTTGAAGCAGTACTGTATCGGCTGGAAGGCCGGTATCTTTACAGGCAACCTCGAACTGGCCAAGAAGATAGGCCTGCGGCCTTTGCGGCGGATTCCGCTGTTCAATGGCCCGATTGAATGCCGTCTGCTGACATATGATGTTTATGCGGGTTCGCATGAGCCCGATTACGATCCATCGTTGGAGGATGACTCTGCCGATGAACCACACGTTGAACCGTCGGTGGAGGCTGCTCCCGCCGGCATGCCCGATCCTGAGCCGCCGGTTGAAGATGAAGTCACCGGCACGCCGTTACCCCCTCAAGAGGAGATAACCGAAAATGACTGACATGACCGATAAGGTTGTTGAATACTTCAACAATGGCTACAACTGCGCGCAAGCTATTTGTGCGGCCTACGCCCCGCAATTGGGGATTGATACCGAAACTGCCTTGAAGGCATCGCTCGGCTTAGGCAGCGGCATCGTCAAAACCCGCGAGATCTGCGGGGCGATTGCAGCGATGACGATGATGCTTGGGTTTAAATATGGCGCAGAGGACCGTGTGACGTCCTATGCAATGGGGCAGAAGATGATTGCCCGCTTCAAGGAGCTCAATGGCGGACGCATCGTGTGCCGCGACCTGCTGGGTTTGGACGACCAAGGGCTGCCGTTGCTGGACGAGGAGGTCAACACCACCGAGTTTGAGCGGCGTCCCTGCATCGAATATGCCAAAATGGCCTCGCAGATCATCGCCGAGTATCTCTAAGCCGCGCGGTAACTTTATTCAATAAACTACAATGTGCGAACAATAAATCGAAAATGAGTGCGTTATTGCCTGTATACATACCTATCGGTAGGTATGTAAGTGGAGAAAGGAAGGTCCTCATGAACAACACAACACATTGCTTTATCAAAACGATTCTTTGCGGAACACTTCTATTTGGCGCCGGTCTGCCGGCCTTAGCAGCGCCGCCGCCTCGGGGTGGTGATCCGGGAGGTAATTCCGGGCGCGGCGCACCGCCGCCACAGCGTCAAGCACCGTCACGCCCTGCACCGGCGCCTCAACACGCTGCGGTTCAACCGGCTCGTTATGCTCCACCGCGTCATGCACCGCCGCCACGGCCGAGCCACCACCACCACGGGGGACCTCGGTATTACAACTCCGGGAATGTTTGGGCCTATGCCGGAGGGGCGTTCTTAGCCGGCGCAATCATCAACGCCGCTACGCGTCCTTCGACGGTTGTTTACAGCACCACTACGCCTGTTGTTTATGCAACTACCGCGGCACCCGTTGTGAACGGCTACTGGCAGGAGCAGGTGCAGAATGTGTGGGTCGAACCGTGCTGGGTGGATGGGACCGATGTTTATGGGCGTCCGACCCGTATCTGGCGCGAGGGACATTACGAAGCCCGCACCACGCAGGTTTGGGTGTCGACTTATTAAGCTATGCACAGTGCTGCCGCCTAGGCCGCGAGCTGTGTGTGCCCGCCCCGGGATACCGGTGGCGGGTTTTCTTTTACTCAACCACCAACAGCCCGCAACGGATCAATCGCAGTTAGCTGACCGTGGCGAGCTGGGCGCGGAAATCTGCAATTCCGGCAGCCATATCGGGCAGGCGGAAGAGGGAGCTGCCGGCCACGAACATGTTGACACCGGCTTTGGCGCATAGGGCTATATTTTGTGCACCGATGCCGCCGTCGATCATGATGTCGATGGAGTTCAAGCCGCGGCGGGCGAACTCTTGACGGAGGAGCTGTGCTTTGGGCAGGACTTCGGGCATGAAGGCCTGTCCGCCGTAACCGGGCTCTACGCTCATCAGGAGAATCTCGTCGATGTCTTCAAGGAAGTTGAAGACGCTCTCGGCGGGGGTCTTGGGTTTGATGACCAGACCTGCGCGGATGTTATGCGCACGGATGGCGGCGAGGGTGTCGGCTAGATCGCACTCGGCTTCGACATGGATCTGAATAGAGTCGGCGCCGGCCTTGACGAAGGGCTCAATGTACTTCTCCGGGTTGGTGAGCATGAGGTGCACGCTGCGGTGGAAGTCTGGGCAGACGCGCCGCGCCATGGCGACTACATCGGGGCCGAAGCTGAGGTTGGGGACAAAGTGCCCATCCATGATATCGAGGTGGATGGCATCAGCGCCGGCGGCTTGTGCGCGGCGGCATTCGTCGGCCAAGTTCCCGAAGTCGGCCGCCAGCAGTGAAGGAAGGATGCTGTACTTCATAGCAGGTTAGAGGCGCTTCTCGCGCGTGAGCCACTTGGAGTTACGCAGCGTGAAGAGCGCGTAGGCGGGAATCCAGAACAAGCCGAGCAGGGAGAACGCGCTGAAGATGTAGGCGTAGACTGCGCTGCGTTCGTCGCGGTAGGCGAGGTTGATGAACGCCTGCACCGACCCGCGGAAGATGGCGGCGATGAATGCGACGATGAGAATGAAGCCGTTGCTGGTGACCGTGCAGTAGGCGAGCAGCACGAGGGAGACGCTGGCGAGGGACATCCAGAGGGAACTGAGTATCCACGTGAGCTGCATGCAGAGCAGGCGGCGGTCGCGCAGGTCGAACTTGGAGAAGACGTAGTTGGCGAACATGACGTTCTCGCGGATGTCGCTGCGGATCCAGCGCAGGAGCATCTTGCACAGGCCGCGATAGTCTTCGGGCACGCAGGTGTAGGCGACGGCGGAGCGTTGGAACACCACGCCGTAACCTTGGCGCAGAATCAAGCTGGCGAGTGCGCGGTCTTCGCCGATGGTGGAGGGCTGGCCCATGAACTTCTGTCCGAGCCACGCGGCGAGTTTGGGTTCAAGCAGGTCGCGGCGGTAGGCGCTGAGTGCGCCGGGGGTGCAGATGACGGCGTGGCAGGTGCTTTGCCCGGCGCGCACGACGTCGAAGTTGTAGGTGAAGATGGCGGTGAGCATCTGCGGAATCAAGCGGCGCTGGCCGAAGTTGACGCGGATGTTGCCGGCAACGGAGCCGACTGTCGGGTCGGTGGTGAAGGGGGCGACCAAGCGGCGGATGGTGCGGGGGCGGATGAGGGTGTCGCTGTCGATGGTGATGACGATGCTGCCGCGGGTGGCGCGGATGCCGGAGGCGAGTGCTTCCTTCTTGCCTTTGTTGACTTCGTGGCGGAGTACTTGCAGGCGGCCTTTGGCGGCGATTTGGGCTTGGAGGATGAAGGCCCAGGTTTCGTCGCAGCTGCCGTCGTCGACGGCGATGACTTCGAGCTTGTCGTGCGGGTAGTCGCTGGCGAGCACGCTTTGGATGGAGCGCATGACCCGCTTACCTTCGTTATAGGCGGGAATCACGACGGAGCAGAATGGCAGCAGGTCGTCGGCGGGGGATTCGGCTTCGCGGTAGTAGAACCAGTCGCGGAACAGCAAGAACGCGAGGTAGCCGAGGTCTAAACCAATGAGGACTTTGCAGAAGGTTTGCAGGCCGGGCGGCAGGGAGGTGCCGAACCACGTAATCCCCAAGAGATTGAAATAACAAACGGAAGCGCCAATCACCACCGGAATCGCAAACACGAACAACAACCGGAGCCAACGGGATAGAAATTTAGCAGGCATAAAGTAAGACAGCCCAGCGGGAACCACCCTCAAAAACTGTCTGGAAAGACCCCCGAAATGGGAACTCACGTAGGGATTAGTTTACCATAATGCCACCTAGAGTCAACGCAAAACACACCAGCCGCCCAGTTTTAGTGCATTTGCCATTTCCCTGCCGTCACACTATGGTGCGGCATGATACTCCTTTTAGCATCGTTTGGCAAGCACAACATTGGTCAGAACAGCTTCAAGTCTGAGACTGTTGGTTGGTTTTATAAGTTTGATGCTTTCACCTTTCTTATAACTTCAAGGTCCCCCTTTTTCCGCTGGCTGTGTAATTTTTTTCTCTTCCGTCCCTCCTTTCTGCCTAACTTATTACTTATCACCTATTACCATATTACTTCGCATCCTTGTATTTATTGGGGTTTGCTACATCGCCAACTTTCCCTCTTGACTTTATCCTCCAATCTGCTAAACTGCAGCCCCGTTGACCCCATTGAGTGACCCGTCACTGATTCGGATACCTGTGGCTCGGAGTTCAATACGAATCTCCGCCCCCCGACATACGGGAGCTTAAGCTCCAAGGAGCCATCAACTATACAGACTGCCTGTTTGGCCGGCGTGCAGTCCAGATGCCAGGGGGATATCCACCAATGACGCGAGTGCGTTGTATGGTTTTGTTTGGAATCGCCGTGGCGTCGGGTTGACAGACGCCGCCGGCTGCCAGCATCAACTATAGGCGGCAGAAAGAAAATGACATCATGTCAATCAAGTATCAACTCCGTCCCGGTCTGACGGAGGAACATCAGGCACAAGGAATCCTCATCGCGAAAAGCTCAACCGCTTTGCGCATTGATAAGGAGACCTTCATTCAGGAAATCATCCGCCAAGGCACCACGGCCCGCAAAGCCGACGTCGAGGCGGTGCTCGCCAACCTCGGCGTCGCTATCGCGGCGCTATGCGGACGCGGCGAATCGGTCACCATCCCCGGCTTCGGCATCATCACCCCGCGCGTGTGCGGCACGATGAACGCCCAGCGGGAATGGATCAACAAGCCCAAACCCCACATCGGCATCCGCTTTGATACCGCCCTCGAGGCGGCATTCCAAAGCTGCGTGCAGCTGGAGGAGATCGAGCCTGTGACCATCCGCCCCATCATCCACAACGTCCAAGACGTCAACACCGGGACTGCTAACGACAAGCTTAGCACCGGCGGCATGGTCGGGGTCATGGGCAAACACCTCAAGTTCCACCCGCTCATGGGTGATGAAGGCATCTTCTTGGTGCCTGTTGCTGAAGGCGAAGCCGTTAAGGTTCTGCGCTACCTCGACAACCGTCCCACGCGACTCACCTTTGAGGTACCCGCCGGGCTCAACCCCGGCGATGCCTACACGTTGGAAGTACGCTCACGTAAAACGGGATGCAAAACCCTACGCACCTCCGACTACGCCACGCACTTCACGGTTGCCTAAACACGAATAACCAAACGGCCGGGGATATCGAAAGGTCTCCCCGGCTTTTTTACTCCCAATTTTCAACATATGAAACACTCGCGCCCCACTTCCAAAACACTTATGACTTTGCCAGTCCTCTCATATATATCAGGCTGTTTCCAACTTATTACATATTACTTTTGACCTATTACTTTCTCCCATGCCGCTCATGTTTCAGTACGATATCACGTGAGATACAGTACGGCAGCACGTGATGCGCAGTACGATCATACGTGATATCGGGTACGACGATACGTGAGGTATGAAATTATGATACGTAACATCCAGTCCGCGAACACATATTCCAGATATTTATAACCTTTGTTCTGAACTATTTGAACAAAGGTTCCAAGCCCCGGAACACAGTGTTCTAATAACCTGTAACACAGGTTCTAATCTCCCAGAACAAACGTTCGGGCATTTTAGAACACCAGTTCTAGCTCAAGGCGACGTTCGTTTATGTGTTTTGGATGGAGCAAAAGGAGATTTATTATCCGCTGATGACACCGATTGACACAGATGATTTACGGCGGTTTCGGCGAAACGCGCCCTACCTTTGAGAGTAGAGCTGACGCGGTTGTTGGGTAGGGCGATGTTCGCCGAGCGCGCCGTGTAGGGTAGCGGAGAAAATTATCCACAGATGGCGCAGATTTGCACCGATAGCCGCCGTCAGGTGGTTCATTGGGAGCACTAACGCGCCTGAAAAGATGGCACTGTGTCTGACCTGTTTATGAAAAAGACCAACAAAAACAGCTCTGTCCTAAAATATATTTCAGGAAATTAAAATAGCTCTTGCTTTTCCCAAAAGAAAGGAGTAGTATTCCATCATGTTCTTGAGGCAAGGACTGGGCTGGAGCCGTTAATTCAGGAGGTGATTATGCATCATCCGAAAAAGAATAAAGCAGGGTTTATCAAGCGCTTGGCCGTTATGGTGTTAATGGGAAGCGCCTTGCTTTTAAGCGCTGCAGTTGCCTCAGACGATTTTGATGGGATTATCTACTCCCCGCGCGACCTCAAGGATATTCTGCGCTCGTGGCAGCGGATACTCGTCCCTCAAGATGAATATCGGGTTTATGATGCCGGCTCATTCCTGCTGGTGCCGGATGGCAAGGGAACGGAGCTCTTTTACAAATCGTTGTTAAGCGACCCTGACGACAACACAGCATCCGTTGTCTACGTTTCGGAAGATCCGTTCACACGTGAGACATTGTTCAGTGATTACATAGGCTGGGAAGTGTTGGCTCTCTCACCGGACACTCCTGTTGGCATCGGTTCTGAGAACATCGCCGTGCGGGTCTCGTTGTTTCCGCTATGGAGTGCTTTCCGGTTCTTGATGCCGACCCCGAGTTTAGCACCTTCAGCACCATTGAGTTTATCATCGGCCTCTTCCGGAATGATGATGAAGATGAGCACTTCTGCTGCTGGCGCTGACGATGAGGATCCCGATGAAGATGGACTCACTAATCTGGAGGAGTCTCAGGCCGGCACAGACCCGCTCAATCCCGACACTGACGGTGATGGCCTGCTAGACGGTGAGGAGGTCAAACGCTACTGGACACAACCCACGATAGCGGATTCAGATGGTGACGGGTTCTTGGATGGTTGGGAAGTCGAACACGGCTTTAACCCCAACAGCTGGTGGGACGGATTTAATCAAGACAATGACCGCGATGGACTTGCCGATGCCTATGAAGTCTATTGGTTTGGCAACTTGACCACTGCCACGGGTGATTTTTATGACGAGACAGGGTTCTCGCTCACCGCTAAGTTCGGCATGTGGATCGACCCCAACAACCCTGTTGTTGAAGCCGTGCAACATCCCACCACCAACCTCACGGTTTGGAAACTCCTTGACGGCATCGACTTTCCGGCCGGACGCCTACCGAATACTACCAACCTCATTTACGAACGCACCATCAACATCCGCCGCATCGGCACCTGGCAGACCTACTACATCTCCTCGCAGCCCAACCTCGGCGGCTCGCTCTCCAAGAGCGGTGTGCAGCTCAGCTGGGCAGACTCCGGCGGGGCGCAAGGCAACCCGCAGTTCTACTGGGCGCCCAGTGCTCTCACTTTAGCGGTGTCGGACAACAGCACCAATCTGACCATCCGCCTGCGCGCCGAGATGGCCTACCCCGCCTGCGGTCCGCTCTACCTCGTGGCTTGGACTCCCGACGAAGCCTTTGAAGACTCCGATGGCGATGGCTACTCCAACATCCGCGAAACCGAAGCCGGCACCGACCCGAATGATCCCAACAGCTTCCCGACTGAAACCGACCCCGGCGAAGAAGACCCCGACCCCCTGACGCTCGACAGCGACAATGACGGCATGCCCGACTGGTGGGAGAATCAGTATGACCTTAATCCAAATGATCCGTCTGACGCCTCAGCTGATCCCGATGGTGACGGCCTAACGAACAAAGAAGAATACGACAACGGCACCGATCCGCACAATCGTGATACTGACGGTGATGGATTTGAAGACGGTTGGGAGGTTGACAACGGATTTGATCCCTGCGATTTTTACGATGTGTTTGAAGACAAGGATGGCAATGGATTACCTGACGGCCATGAAATCTATTGGTTTGCGTATACAGGGGTTGCAAATACAGGTGAGCGGGACGATACAGGTTTTAACCTTGAGATGAAGCTCTTGAGCGGACTGGGCCCGGATTGTTATATTCCCAGTGGCGGCAACCCTGATGACCATGGGGAAGTTTGTATCTGGCGGTTGTTTAACGAGTTTAAAGTTTTCTATTATCCGTCTTTAAAAACAAACTTGATTTATGAATGCCATCTTGATGTGAGCGGGTTGCGCCGTGATTGGATGTGGTATGAATTTGCCATTGTTGAAGGGTTCAACTTTGGAACGCCTGTTGGTACGTGGCCGGGAACTTGGCATTTTGAAAACATTCAGTTAGAGTGGGAAGATGCTAATGGCACCAATGGCGGTTTTCAAGCTGGGTTGAATTATGGAACAGAGATGCTGAATGTTTCCTCCAATGGCGGTTCGTGTATAACGATTCGCATGCGAGCAACTGCAGAACAATTTGCGGCTCCAATCCCAATATACCTCGTCGCCAGTTTGAGACCAGAGGCCTATGAAGATTGGGATGGAGACGGGTTCCCAAATTTTCTTGAATCTCTTAATGGTACAAATCCCTTTGATGCCGACACCGATGGGGATGGATTCTCAGACCACTGGGAATTGCACAATGCTTTTGATCCGCTAAATGAATATGATGTGTTATACGTTGATAAGGATCAAGATGGCTTGCCTGATGCGTATGAGATTCTGTGGCTGGGGGGAACTGATGTTTGTGATGTAAACGAGCCAGACGAGACGGGGTTCTTTCTGCGGGCGAAACTGCTGGCTGGTGAATCTCTTTTTAATTTTGAGCCGAAAGAATATGAGTCTGAAGATGGCAGCCGTGCGTGGCAATTGACTCCGGAGGGAGACGATTCTTCGTTTGGATATTTTAATATTACCAATCCTCATGCCTTAGTGGATGGTCTGCCAGATGATGTCAGAGTTGTTGCAACGAATTTGATTTATGAGCGTACATTTGCTATCAAACGTCCCAATGATTTCCGCCAGTTTTGTTTATCATCAACATTGGACTATGTGGAGTCCTTTGGCTTAGAAAATATTAACATAGAATGGGATTTGATCAGCAAAGACGGAATTTGCGACCAGGGTTCCTTGGATGGGTGGAGTGGCGTATCTTGGTTTGGAGATAAATACCCATTATTTTTGCGAACAATGTGTGAAGATGTCACATTGACTATTCGCCTGCGCATCCAAGATAATGTGCCAAATCAATGGCTCAGCATCTGGGGCTCTCTCCATCTGATAGAAGAATTGAGCGAAGATGCTAATGAAGACTGGGATGACGATGGATTAACGAATGTCCAAGAGGCTGAACTTGGGACAGATCCATTGGAGCCCGATACAGATGGAGATGGCTTTCCTGATGGTTGGGAGGTTAATTGTGGGTTCTCGCCGACAGATGCGTTGGCCTCGATATCTGTTGATCTTGACGAAGATGGGCTTTCGGATATATACGAGATGTTTCTATATGGTTCATTAGACCATAGTGATACTGATACGGTCACTCCTTGTGGATTCTTTTTCAGTGCTCTGGGGGGGATGGGAGCTCATCCTTATAGTATTTTTTATGAAAGTAAAGCATGGGCTTACAACAATACCGTGACTTGGAAACTCTTTGATGCTTTTGAATACATTTATAATTCACCCCAAGCAAAGCCAATGGATTTAATTTATGAGAAATCTTTTAGGGTCGAGTGTTGTGCAGGTGAACAACTCTTCTTGTCACCCACACCCTTTGGCGACCATAGTCTTTCCATGCAAAATATACTGATTGAATGGGAAGATTCAGAGGGAAATTCAGGACCCGTTACAAACGGAGCAACGGTTGGAAGTTCCCGCATTGATTTACCCGGCAATACAACCACGTTGATAATACGCGTGCGTCGATTGGCAGACTGGCCCGCTTGCTCTCCGCTTTATTTAATCAAATGGATTCCAGGCCTATCGTATCTAAGTCCTGCTATAAGTGTTTCAAATAATGTCGTATTGCTAAAACAAAAACAGAATGATAATTTAGAAATAGCATTTGATCTGCTAAAACGACCCTCCACCGCACAGCTTATGGCAAAAGAGATAGCATCGTATGCGCGGATGTTTGATAGCAGCGGTTTGGAGTTTGTGCCGAATGAGACGAATGTTCTGATGGGAACGCTGTTGGTGCCGGAGCCGGGGCGGTATCGTTTGCCGTCGCTTGCTATAACCGTACCCGAAGAAGAGGAATCACCGTATGCGCGAAACAACCAAACTTTGTTGACAGCGGCTGCGCCGGATGGCGGCGGAGGCGGTGATGAAGATGCACCATATTTGTATGCGATTGATCCGCGGGTTGTATTTGTTTTGGATAAGGATACGCTGTGTCCGGAGACGTTTCATTACGATGATGATGGTACGCATTCAGGGCATTGGTTGGCGTGTTACCCGATGGTGTGGTTCGGTGATGCGGATCACGAGCTGAATCAGTATTTTACGTGCAGCATTACCGGGGATGATCTTTTTGCACGTGCGAATGTCTTCTTTCATGGTACGGAGGTTTGGTCGGGAAGTGGTACTCATCCGAGTGCATCGTCTGCCGTCACTGATACTGATGGGGATGGATTTAGCGATGATTGGGAAGAGTACTATGGCTTTGATCCGTTGAATGAGTATGACGTGCTGTATGTTGACTTGGATCAGGATGGCCTGCCCGATGCGTATGAGATTCTGTGGCTGGGCGGAATTGATATTTGCGATGTGAATGAGCCGGACGAGACAGGATTTTTCTTGCGGGCAAAACTACTGGCGGGTGAATCATTGTTGAACTTTGAACCGGAATCGTATGAGTTTGAAGATGGCAGCCGTGCGTGGCAATTAACACCCGCAGACGTGCCTTCATTTGAGTACTTTAGCATCACAAATCCGCACGCGCTGGTGGATGATTTACCTGACAGTGTCCAAGTGGTTGCAACGGACTTGATTTATGAGCGGACATTTTCGATTAAGCGGCCTCATGATTTATTTAGATGGTTCTTCTTAGTGGGGACGCTCGATCGTTTTGATGGGTTTGCTCTGGAAAACATCAATATCGAATGGGAATTTAAGGGAGCAGGCGGAGTCTATGACCAAGGCTCTTTAACAGGCTGGGATGAAATATCTGTTTTTGAATATGGCGTTCGCCTGCCGCCGTTATGCGTTACGGAGGATGTCGAGTTGACTATCCGTATGCGTATTCAAGACGACGGCGGATGGGGGGATAATGAAAACCAGTGGGTGAGGTTCTGGGGTTCTTCGCATCTAGTTGAACAACTCACTGAGTATGCTCATGAAGACTGGGATCGTGACGGGTTGACGAATATCCAGGAAGTCGATCTTGGCACAGATCCATGGAACTATGACAGTGACTATGACGGCTTCGAAGACGGCTGGGAGGTTGAGCACGGCTTTGACCCTCTGGATCCATCTGACATTACTGGCGTTGATACGGATAATGACGGCTTACCGGATGCATTTGAAATCTATTGGTTCGGAAGTTTGGATGCGGTTAATGAGGATGTGCGGGATGATGCGGGATTTTTATTGAGCGCGAAATGTCTCTTAGGCATGGATCCGCTGGGTAATAATACACCCGAGGCGCCTTTTTCGCCGACGAATCACGTGGGCAGCTGGAAACTGTTTGATTCTTTTTATACATCTAATGGCGGCATATGGCCAGGTGATCCCCATTTGGTTTATGAACGGACTTTTAAGATTGATCGAACAGGCGGCTGGGAACAATTTTTCTTATCATCGACGCCGGATGGAGAGAATAGTTATTTTTGGATGGACGGTCTACAGTTGGAGTGGGAAGACTCCACTGGGGCGAAGGGTGTAGTTGAACCCTACTCATCTAATAACCACATTCAGCTGCCTTTGTCAACAGATAGTCCGAGGTGGATCACTATCCGGCTGCGCCGTAATGGCGATTATTGGTTCGGATGCGACCCCGTGTATTTAATCAAATGGGCGCCGTCGATTACTTATGAGGGGCAGGGGGTTAATAATACGCAAAGGGATCAGACGGATTATGTACTATTTAATTGCAACATGCAAGGCGCAATTCTGAAAGCTGTGTTTAATATTAAGAGCCGTCCGTTTTCAGTGACGCCATCTCAAGCGGAGATTGAATCATATGCCAGCGCATTTGCAGATTCCGGACTTGTGTTTGTGCCTGATAAAAATGGCAATGGATTGCGGGGAACATTAGAGGTTCCGGGAGCCGGAGTTTATCCGCTGCCGGCGTTTAAGATCCCGGCAAACAATCCGTCTCAGCAGAATGCATTGCATGTACTTCAAGTGCCGCAAAATACTGCGATGGCGTCGCCGTTGGGGGCTATGCCGTTTGAGCCGGGAACCAATGCCATGTTGCTGGCATTCGCGCCTAGCTTGGATTATGGACGTGACCACCATTGGGGCGAAGAGGATTTGATTTATGATGCCGAAGTCGAGACGTATGTGAAAGAATCCACTTATCCGTTGGATAGCGATTGCTTGCGCCGTGATTGGCTGTTTAAAGGTAGCGGCAAGCTTCACTGTAACGCTGTCCCGAGGGTGGCGTTGGGAAATGACTCGTTGTTGGATTATCTCACGTATACTATTCTGCCGGATGAGGAGGCGCATGATCATGACTTTGATCCGGATAACACGACGTTTTGGCGTTGGGCTAACGTCTACTTTGATGGTAAAGTTGTTTGGTCTGGCGATGCCTTTCACTCGTTGGTGCTGCCGACGGAGTATTCCCGCCCGGATCCTTGTTCCTCCTCCTGCAGCTCCGGCTGTGCCAATGGTAATTGTGACGATTTAGAAGGGGATAGTTTTAATTCATTCGGTTTCCGGATTCCGCTGGGCATTCCGGAGAAAGATGTCATATCAGGCTTCTTGTGGCTACGGACGGAGGGGAGTCTTTCTCTTTCAACAAACTGTTTGCAGCTGTTAAAGCGTTCGGGGGCGCAGATTACGACTTCCTGCCGCGATGGTGTTTACCGTATTGTTTGTGACGATAACCGAGGGCGTGACATTCGTGCGATGAACATCTCGAATGGAATTAGGATTGAAATTTATCAAACAGCGAATGAATCATTGGAGCACGTCTGGGAACTGACAAATTTCAATATTGATCAAAATACAACTTTTAGAGTTCGTAAAATCAGCCGCTTAGCTAATATCATGCGGGATATGACATACCGCCATATGGAAGATGGGAGCTGGGAACGGATCGATCATATTACCGGGACAAAAGAGACTTTGGTAAAGGAGGATCGGTTGAGCAGACCACTGTACGGTACTTTAACGGAAACCAGAAGCTTGACAGAGATAGACAGCGGAAAGAAATTGTCGCAGGTTATTACCAAATCTCTGCGCGTCGGTTCCGGCCATAATGCCTGTGTGCGTGAAATTCATCGGGAAGAGTGGAGTGCGCCTGGAGCGCCCGTGCGGACTCGGCAGTTCTCTTACTGGGAAGATAGCGAGCATCTGGGGCGTCACGGTAAGCGGCGGTCAACCTATGGAGATGATCAGCCATGGTGTTACCAGACCTATGACGATGATGGTCGGGAAATTATGCGGGTCGATCAGTGGAATGGTTCGTTGTTCCCTGTAGATCAGTTTGAAAGTAACGATATCTATTTCCGTTATATTCCAAAAACAATAGAAACGTTACCGGTGGGATTGACCGCCAAGATAACGCTGTCGAATTATACGCCATTGGGTGAAGATGATGTGAACCGTGAGGTGGATTTCTATAAGCCTCGGATGCAAGAGACCTATTTGTTGGAAAACGGCGTTTTGACACTGCTGTCGCGTACATGGTTTGTTATTACACCGGCTGGCAATCAACTCTCCCCTCAAACCAAAACGGTTACCATTCGGGCAGGCGCTCCAGATGCCGGGATCAATGACCCTCGTAATGCCGTCAGTTTGGAGATTATTTATGAAGAGACTTACACTAACCCGATGTTTTGGTTTTTGGCGGATTGGCAGCGGGATGAACCTGTGCAAACCATCGATGAAGATGGCGTGATTACAGACTACACGTATACCCCCGGCAGTTATTATCCGGAACTTCACGTCTTTATTCCGGGGCAACCTTGGGCACATGTTCAAACGGTAGTTTCCAGAACAACCGCTGAGGCGCCCAATGGCATTGCCGGAAAGAGTATGCAAGAAATCAGCATTAAAGATATTGCCTTTGGCAATGAAGTCTACACCGCCACACGTGTGCTTTTAGAAGACGAAACAATTGACATTGACTGGCAGGCGAATACTTATGATGATAAGAATCGTTTAACCGCCTCGTATTTCCCTGATGGCACATCCAGCATCAACGAGTATTCCTGCTGCCGTCTGCTTTCGACAACCGACCGTAATGGCGTCAAAACACTTCGCTCAGCTGTTACGGGACAGGATCATCTCTATTATGCATTAGAAGAAGTGACACTTCGAGAACGTCCAATGAGTTTTAATGTCGGTGATTTGATTCAAGGACATCGGGTGACTCAATACTTTATGGACGCTTTGGGGCGAGAAACAAATCGAGTAGTTCGTAACGCGCAGTATGCTGGGCAGGCAACAAATCGCCAGTACACAGTTGGTGTCAATGACCTTTCCAGTCCTTTTTCATGTGCACCTGAAACAACTATTTATCCGAGTGGGACATCGGACTATGGCATACATACCTCCCGTTGTGGGATTCAAACCGTCACATTGAATACCTCTTACAAAGACCGTGAAGAAACGGAAACACAAGTTTTCGCCACGAACAAAGTGGACGAACTCATATGGACAAAAAATATCACATTCCGTAATGGCGATACTGTTACGGAAAAATATTGGAATAATGATGAAGAGTGGACGAAAGAAGTTCATTCGACACGCTATGACAGCAACGGCTGCCGAGTAGAAACAACTGTTGCAGATGCCTCGGATTATCCGTCGCCTGTGACAACACGGTTGTCGTCTTATGATTTCTTAGGACGGCTGATTTCGATTCAGACGCCGCTGGGGACAACGGGGTATACCTATGACGGCGCCACATACCGGGTTTTATCTTCGACGGAGCCTGGAACAACCTTGACCACGACCAATCTTTATGATACGCTAGGACAACAGGTGGGTTTAATACGAAATGGTATAACGACTGTGAGTGAAACCACGTATGAGATGATTGAAGGCGAGCTTTGGGAGGTTGAGACACAAACGACCTCACTGGCGGGCGATGTGATTGCGACATCTTCTTCACGTTCTCAGAAAACGGGACTTTCAAACGCATTAAGGGAAAAGAGGATTTCACTCTCTCCCAACGGCCACACTACTATGGAGTTCTCCAGTTTTACGCCTAAAAGCAAGTTCCTGAGAACCATTCGGCAGACAGACCAAGCAACGCCCACGTGGCAGGATTCTTTTGCAGGCGCCGTCATTACAAACAAAATACGGTCCAAGCTTTCACTCCACTACTACGATGGTTTCCTCCATAATTTTGCAATTTATGATTATGGTATTCCGGCTCTGGCAACCACCAGTACGCAGAGTAGTTTCCCCCTCTATGAAATTGATGATAATCTGCTCCTTCCGTTGCAGTCTACGATGGGGCCACGATTTTCAAATATCAATACGTTTACTTATGATGAATTCGGGCGTTTGCTGACGCGGAAAGATCCGTTTAATAACACTATCGTCAATGGTTATGATTCGCTTGGTCGTCTGATTTCCACAGTTGGTGACACGTATCCAATGCAATATGCCTATGATAGCGCGGGGCGGGTTATCTCCTTAAGTACAACCCGTGATGGTGAAACGCAGGATACCACCCGCTGGCTGTACGATCATGTCACCGGATTGCTGACGAATAAGATCTATGCTGACGGTTCTCGTGTGTTGTACGGCTATACACCAGAAGGCCGCCCCACGCGCACCACTTGGGCGCGTGGCGTTTATAAAGAAAATCATTATAACCCGCAGGGACTGTTAGATTCGACAACCTACTCAGCAGACCATACGCCATCGGTTGATCGAATCTATACACCGGCAGGCAGGTTGCAACAGGCAACTGTGGACTCTACGTCACAATATCAAACTACGTATGGCTACAACACCAAACAATCACTTACCAATGAATCTGTTGCGGCCTCGAGTGTTGTTCCGGCACTGAACATCCGACATGAGGTAGACGAGTATGAACGTCCGTCTGCGTTATGGGTCAGCGTCGGTAACGCGAAGAGCAGCATTACGACTTATGCCTATGACCGAGAAAATGACTTGGCGAGATTGTGGTGTACGAATGCACAAGGACGGGGTTTCCGTCTCGTTTACACCAATCTCTGCGGATTTACCTTTGGACACGACATCATTACCGCAGGCAACAGAACCTTCCGCCGCGCCATCAAACGTAATCAGTTCAGGAGTAATCCTGTTACGAACATTCTCTATACATTTAATGGGAGTGTCTTAAACGTACAATCTAACCGGTATGATGGTTTAGAACGCTTGATCAGCCGTAACCAAGACACCTTCACTTATAACAGCCGCTCGGAAGTCAGCGGCGCGAAGATCGCTGGTGATTATTTTGGTTATACGTACGATCTGATCGGCAATCATGCCGAGCACTCTCTCAATGATGAAACAACTGACACCTATACCGCCAACAACCTCAATCAGTACACGCAGGTTAATGTCGATAATCCCACGTATGATGCTGATGGAAACCTATTCACCAACGGTGTCTGGTCATACACATGGGATTGTGAGAACCGCTTGCTCACGGCCACATCCAATGGCGTGGTGAAAGTCTCCAATGTCTATGACCACTTCCACCGCCGTACGAAGCGTACGACCCCCTCGGAAACACGGGCCTACATCTACGATGGCTGGAACCTCATCCAAGAACGTATCACACGTGGTGGCGTGACACAGACCGTCGAATACTTCTGGGGTAAGGACCTCTCGGAAAGCCTGCAAGGCGCAGGCGGTGTGGGTGGACTTGTCGCCGTCAGCATCGGCGGCAACTTCTACTTCCCCTGCTACGACCACAATGGCAATATCCTCGCTTACGTTAGCGAAAGTGGAACTCTGGTTGCGCAATATACCTACGATGCCTTTGGCAATACCATCGCGCAAAGCGGCAGCATGGTCAATGACTTCCGCTACAGGTTCTCCACCAAGTACTACGACGCGGAAACAAGCCTCTACTACTACGGCTATCGGTTTTACTCACCGAGTCTTTCTCGTTGGCTTAACCGTGATCCGATTGAAGAAAGAGGGGGGGTGAATTTGTACTGTCTTCTGCGAAATCAAGCAATAAATCGTGCAGATCGATTAGGAAGACATCCTTTTTTGGATATGCTTGTGGCAGGGATTACTTCTCAGTTGGGGGATCCAACGACAGAAGAGTTTGCCGCTGATGCAGCGCTAAGATTGTATAAAGAGTTGAGTTTCCTTGGTAAATACATGTCCCCTTTAGCCGCGAAACTCATGACGCATTGGCTTGAAGGTAGTGGAAAGGAATATACTATCTCAAGTTCCGATGTGAAAAAAGCTATGTTGTATGCATTGCCAGCAACAAATTCTCCCTGTGTCCAACTGAAGCAAAAACTTCGCAGCTGGATCCCTGATCCGATGCTCGAAAAGCGTGTAGCACTTTCCAACAAGACGGTAGCACTGGAAGCGACAGAGGGGCCTTATATGCATGCGTTTGGAGCCTTCAAGATTACATTCACTGGTGATGTCATATGCAAAAAAAACAGTTATGTGTTTGCCGGAGACTGGGAATTTTTTGACAGGTACGATTGGCACGCAGGGTTATCGGCGTCGATTGCGGGTACCCGCATTGAAGATAAATGGGCATTGCTGGTTGAGGACTACTATGATGCCAAGCCTTTTGACGAAAAAGGTACATGGAAGGGTAATATAACGCTACCCAAAAACGTTTATCCACCCACCTCACCTTCAGCAGGAGGAATAAAATGAAGTATTTTGTAAGCGTGGCGATTTTGATTTTGGCAGTTTGTTTATATTATCAACTGATACAAAATCGTGTTATGGAGGTGTCTATCCCTTCAGAAATTCAAGTGGTTGAGGTTGATGTAAGGGAAAAATTGTTTACTTATTTGCGGGCATCGCGTCATTGGCGTATAGGTCGACATGGGGGAAATGAATATGAAGCTGAACTGAGAGAAGATTACGCAAACTTGTTAGCTAAGGAGCCAGCGGGGCGAAGAATGGCATGCGGGTGTCGTATTTTTTTTGCGAATAGCCCCGATAGTGCCTTGCCACAGCGTCTTTTTAAAGATACGTGCGTTGTTGGAACTTCCAATCGTCTGGCGAAAGTAAATATTCTGCCTTCAAGCCAAAACGATTATTGCTCAAGATTGACTTTAAATTGTGGAGAAGGTATCTTTGTCGATATTAGAGAAAGCTCGACTCAATACGAAAGACAAGCCACGGGAAAAGTATTACAGATGGTCGCAGAAATGCTTAGATTGGCTCAATCTGCATCTGCGGATATTGAACAAACATTACTGCTGGACAAATCAATGCGTATGGATTGTGGGTCTGATCCGTTGCCTAGGGTTCAAGATGTGAGGGTTCAGAATACTAGGCACACTTATTACAAAATCAACGGGTATGTTAATACAGGATCTTCAGAGCCAATCAATTTACGTTTTTTTGAGGCAGCTTCAAAGGAACCACGACAACATTTCTCCGATATTCAGACTCTTGAATGGCCCGGCTGGAGTCATGACCCTCGGCAGCTCTTCTATTTTGAAACTGATTTTTATATTGCAGGTGAATTCAACGGAGAAGAGGATTTTATCATAGAGCTTTATTCCGGCTCGAAAGATGCCGGAATGGCGCTGTGGAGCACAAACATTTGCTTAAAAACGTGGACTCGATAAACTGACAAATACTCTTTTATAGATAACATGGCTTTCACCTTCACAATCCCCGTGCAAAACCTTGTCTGTAACAGCCGCTCGGAAGTCAGCGGCACAAAGATCGCCGGCAATTACTTCGGCTATGCCTATGACCTGATCGATACCCATACCGAACACTCGCTCAATGATGCCGCAACTGACACCTATACCGCTAACAACTTCAATCAATACACGCAGGTCAATACTGACAACTTGGCATATGATGCAGACGGACAACAAAAGAGCGCAAAACTCAAGGCGGAGCCGCTGAGTGATCGCGATTTTGAGGCCGCACAACTGTGTGGGACAAGGTGCGCCGGAGTCGTTCTGTGAGATGGATGATGAGATAGGATTTGCTACGAGTTCTTTTGTTTGACAGGCTCTGTTGGGATAAGTCGCAGAATTTGCAATATGATTGCGCAGATGAAGATTTTTTGGGAACATGGCAATTTCTTGGCATATTATGGGAGTAATGTTTTGACAAATAAAACATTAAGCGGTGAGACTTCCGATGCTTGGGTTATGACCCCTGCCGGACTTCTGCCGATGACTGACAAGGATTATTTTGCGTGGCTTCGTGAAAGAACGGAGAAAAATTTTACCACGCCCATTCTTTACAGTGCTTATGTTGAACCAATTCGCTTGGCTTGCCGCACTGACCAAAGTGTTCCGCTCGGCGGTCCGGGATTATTTTATCCGGGGTGGTGGTTTGAATATCCGGGAGTAGGCGTTCAATTGCTGGAAGTCTCGGTTTATTCAACTAATGGGGTGCCAATGGTGACTTACCAAAGTGCTGACTTGACGAAGCCTACAGCAAATGGAAAAAAAGCTGAAGCATGGATGCTTGCCCCGGATGGAATCACCCCTTTAACGCGAGCCGACTTTTTTAAAATGCTGGAATCTAAAGCACCCGCAACAGCAAAATAAAAAAAGGTTGACGTGCATAAAGATATAGTAAAGTGTATGGTGTGAATGATTGCAACCAGCTCTGCGGATGACTTTATTTTGCCGCGAAGCGGAGGGTGAAGCGGTGGCTGAGGCCTTCGGTGCGGGGGCTTTGGATTGGGTGACGGGGGTGATTTTGAGGTTTGGGTGCGGAATGGTGCTGTGTGACGTTAAGGCGCTTCGTCAGGAGTTAGGGGTGGAATGGGTCGTTCGAAGCTTAACATTGGGGCGCAGTGTAAACGGCTTGCTATCGGGAAAACGGCGTGCTACAATCAGTGCATGGAGTGTTCGGAACGCAGGGTTCCGTTGATTAGTGTCAGCTGTTGAAAAGAGAGATTTGTTATGCCGTTGCAAGAGGAGTTTGAGAGTCAGGGTAATGTGTTGTTCCGCTATCGGAGTTTTATCCCGGTGACGTTTCTGTTGCTGGGGTTGGGCGTGCATGCTTATAATGAGTATACGCACAACTGCTGGATTGAAAAGTATGAAACGTTTGAGTATTACTACGAGTGGGCCTGTCTGTTGATTTCGCTCTTCGGTTTGGGCATCCGGGTTTACACCATCGGCCACACGCCCGCGCGGACGTCGGGGCGTAACACGCATGGACAGGTGGCGGAGGAGTTGAACCAGACGGGCATCTATTCCACCGTGCGGCATCCGCTGTACTTAGGCAACTTCTTCATGTGGCTGGGGCTGGCGCTGCTCACGGCGAACTTGTGGTTTATCCTGGCGTTCATCTTCGTGTATTGGGTGTACTATGAGCGCATCATGTTCGCCGAAGAACAGTTCCTGCGCCGCAAATTCGGCGAGGAGTATACGACATGGGCCAGCCGCACGCCGGCGTTCATCCCAAGCCTTAAACACTTCGCCAAACCTAAATATTCCTTCAGCTGGCGCAAGGTGTTGAAGAAAGAGAAGAACGGCCTGCTCGGCGTTTTCGCGGTGTTTGCATTCTTCTATGTGTCCGGTGAGTTATTGGAAAGCGAACCGATTGAATTCAACTATTTGGTCGTCGGTCTGGTCGTCTCCTTCATCCTCTACGCCGTACTCAAAATCATCCGCACCAAGAGCAGCGTGTTGGAGAACGACCGCCCCTAGTAGAACCGGAACCAGACCGGCAGCCAACCCTTTGTGTGAAACGCTTCGATCAGCTCAATGATGCCGATCAGCCAGATGAACCATAGGGCATCGACAATCCGCATGAAGAAGATGCGCGGATTGACGGTGTAGCTCTCCGGCTGTTTTAAGTTACGCAGCGCAGACCACTTCGGCAGGAATGCGGGAATGCGCTGTTTGTAATTCCGATACGTGTTGCCAAAGTATTCCTCAAGGCGCTGCTCCTCGCGGCGGACAACGAGCGGATAGTACGCCGCAAAACCAAAGCACAAGATCAGCGGGATAGTGAACGATTCCGAGATCGCCCCAACGCCCAATGCGCCGATAAAGCTGAAGAGGTAGAGCGGGTTGCGGCAAAATGAATACGGACCCTCCTGCACCAGCGTGGTATTCTTGTAGCCCGAAATATACAACGATGCCCAGATCCGCCCCAATGCGCCGATGCCCGCGCAGAAACACCCAAACGCAACAAGCCCTTCCTCCAGCAAAACATGCTTAGGCCCCCATTTGTTCTTGCCGAACAGCATCAGTGCCGCTATCACAACACAAAAGACCAACGACCCGATCGTCCTAAACCGCTCATACCTATTCTTCGACTGATACTGGCTCATACAACCTCCGTTTGTTACAACGCAAAATGAACGCCAGCATAACACACCTCTTTTGCCTTGTCGATACTAAACACCAAAGCTTCCCTATCAGCCTTAGTCAGCAGGGCAGGTCCCGCTGTGATTTCGAGACGAGGTGAAGATTTGTTGTTGCTCGGGCGGATTGAGTGTGTTATAGTTTCGCACATCAAGTAAACAAAACAGGGGCTAGCCGATGTAAGCAGTCCCAATCAAAAGGAGTAAATGCTATGCAAGCAGTAGTGGAGTATCTTCGTACGAATTCTTGTCTGTTTCTCGCGACGATCGGGCGCGATGGCAAACCGAAGGTCCGACCATTCCAATTTATGTTGGAGGATGGCGGAAAGCTTTGGTTTTGCACAGGCAAGCAGAAAAACGTGTATGCGGAGCTTCAGCAGAATCCCGCTCTGGAAATGTCGGTCTCTGCGCCGGATTTCAGCTGGCTGCGGATTTGCGCCAAGGCGGTCTTTTCAGATGATGTAGCTGTGAGGGAACGGATTTTGGCAGAGCATCCATTGGTGCGTTCGATTTACAAAGAGGCGGCCAATCCGGACTTTGCAATCTTCTACCTTGCCCAAGGCCGCGCCACGCTGTCCGATTTCAGCGGGCAACCGCCCCGCGAGTTCGAGCTCGGCTGAAGCATTTGCACGCTATACGTTCACGAAGACGGTGTCCTTTGGGGCACCGTCTTCGTTTTAAAAGAAGAGATTTACTTCGAGGTTGAATTGCTAGCGCGTCAGAAGGTGTATTTGGCGGCGAGGATGAAGTTGCGCCCGGCTTCATTACTGCCGGAGCCGTAGACGCGGTAGTCGACGTCGAAAATGTTTTCGCAGGCGGCGGTGATGGCGATGCGTTCCGTGGGGTTCCAACCGATGCGTGCAGCCCAAGTGCAGTAGCCGGGGGTGCCGTCGGGCGGAATGCGGGAGGTATCGGTTTTGTCACCGGCGGTGAGGCGGTCTTCGCGGTCGGCGGCGTAACCGGCGAACTCGGCCCAGTAGCGGCCGCTGAGGGAGCGCCAGCGCAGAGCGGCGATGGCAGTGATGGGCATGGTGCGCAGGTAGTCTTCAACGCCGTCGGTTTTGTTGTAGCCTTCCATCCACGTGAAGCCGCCGCGGAGCATGAACTGATCGGTGAGGTTGATGTGCCCCATGAGCTCAACGCCCTGAACGTAGCCGTCGCTGCCGTTTTCACGAGTGGTGTAGATTTTGCTGCCGGGGTCGCGGGCGCCGGGCGGCGGGGGGATTTCGACACTGGTCATGAGGTCGTCGATCCAAGTGTAGAAGTAAGCGAGGTCAACACCGCCCCAGCTGCCTGCCCATTTGGTGCCGATTTCCCACGTGACGAAGTGTTCGGGGTCGAGGTCGGTGGAGGGGACTGCGTAGCTGGAGGTGCGGGTGGCGTTGAGGGAGGTGAGGTCGGAGAGGTTGGGGGCGCGGAAGGCTTGGCCGACGCCGGTGTAGATCATGCCTTCGCGGCTGTCGAGGAGGTAGTAGGCGGCGCGGACGTTACCGCAGACGTCGAACCATGAGTCATTGAAGGAGCCTGCGGAGGCGGTGCTTTGGGTGAGGTCGTCGTAAGCACCGGCGTCAACAGCGGCGAAGGTGGCGCGTAGGCCGGGGATGACTTCGAGGCGTTCGTTGAGGAAGCGGATTCGGTCTTCAACGAAGATGCCGGCCATGTCGTAGGTGGAGTCGTCGGCTATGACGCCTTGGATGTCTTTACCGACGAGCTGCCCGGTATTGGAATTGTAGTAATCGCGCCAGGAGCTGACGATGTCGCGGGAATAATCAGCGCCCCAGACCCAGGTGCCCCACGAGGTGTCCTTCTGCATTTCAAGTGTGAAGCCGGGGGTATAGACGTCGAAGCCGTCTTTGGAGCTGTCTTTGGCTTTGGTGCCTTTGGGGTTGACGATGGATTGCTGTTCGCCCTGCCAGCCGAGGTAGACGGCGAGGGTCATCATGTCGTAGAGGCTGTTGGCCTCGCGGTCAACGAGTTTGGCGTAGGAGAGGGAGCGGCTTTGGTCGTAGACGTGTTCAAGCTCATTGCCGACGGTGGTGCCTTTCCAAGAGATGCCGTAGATGGTTTTATGGGTGCGCCAGACGTCATCTTGCTGGACTTGCTGGTGGGCGAAGATCAACTCGCGGTCACCTTTGAGCTTCATGCGGAGCTTGAGGTCGAAGTCGAACTCTTCGTAGCCGGTCTTGGGTTGCTTGCCGACGTCCTTGCCGCCCTCGAGGTCACCGAAGAGTTTGTAGGTGAAGCCGCCCATGACGGCCCAATCCTCTTGTGCGACTTGGCCGACGGCACGGCTGACGACGGAGCGTTCGGCGCTCGAGACGCGTCCATAGATGCTGCTGCCGGAGAGGCTGGTGCCTTCGGGGGCGTATTCGGGCATGAGGGTGAAAGCTTGCACCACACCGCCGACGGCGTCAGAGCCGTAGAGGGACGAAGCGGGGCCGCGCACGAGGTCGAGTCCGGAAAGCGCATAGGAATCGACAGTGTTCCAGTATTGATTCGGGCCATCGCGCATGACAGAGGTGTTGAGGCGGATACCGTCAACCATGAGTAAGGTGCGGTAGCCGGTGAAGCCGCGGATGTAGGGCGAGCCTTGTCCGGGGGATGTCTTCTGCACCATCACGCCCGGTTCCTCGCGGAGAGTGTCGGGAAAGTTGCGTGCTTGGCGGATGGCGATTTCTTCAGCCGAGAGGGTGGAGACCATCGCGGGGATGTGCTCATTGGCTTCGGCGAGACGCAAAGCCGTGACAGAGATGACGGGCAGAACGTTAGTTGGCACTGTGGCCGACGCCGTTTCGACCGGAGCATTGGTTGCTACAACGGTCTCGGCGCAAAGAGGCGTAGCCAAGCAGAGCATGGCCAACGCAGAAAGACTCAAAATAGGTGTATTCATGCCCAATAGAACGACTATATCTCAAGATAGGTTCACTTATTTTTCTAATTCGCCACTATATTAACGATCAGCGTTACGCAGTGCGGGGTCGAGGCGGTCGGACTATTCATTAAACTACTTTTGCAAGCGACAGTCTGATCCGTTTTATGAAAGAAGTTATCCCCAATTCAACAACCCTCTTGCGTATGGGAGAATTATATGCTACACTTAAAGAAGTCAGAAGAGTGATTGATGTGCTGTGTTTTGGCGGGTGGGGCAGCAGAATGTGGCACGCCGATCGGGTGTTTGTTTAAACAGCGATGAGGTGTGTTATGATGGGAACGATCTATAAGCGGTTATTGCAGACAGCATGTGTGGCATGCTTTGCGTTCGCCGGACAAGCGGCGACGTGGTACGTGGATGGAACAACGGGTGATGATGCGGCGGCTGGCACGAGCATAGCGACCGCCTTTAAAACCATCCAACATGCAATTAACGGCGCCGAGCCGGACGATTTAATATTAGTCGCACCCGGCACCTATGCGCCGATTGTGGTGCCGACTGAAAATATTACAATCCGTAGCACAGGCGGTGCAGCGCAGACTATTATTAACGGAAAAAAGAGAGAGCCGGGCAGGTGCGTCACGTTTCAGGAAGAGATTGTCTATGATGGAGATGCATGGTCGCGGCGGGAGGTGCCCTCCGGCGTATTGGACGGGTTCACAGTACAAAACGGTGTGTGGGAGGACGCGGAGGATGACTATAACGGCGACGGTGCCGGCGTATTGGGCGGCGTGTTAAAGAACTGCATCATCAAAAACAACTCTACCTGGGATGGCCATGGTGGCGGTGTTGCGCGAAGCGTCTTGACGAACTGTACGCTCCTCAATAATTCTGCCAGCAGTGGCGGCGGGGTCGGTAAAAGTATCTTGCTTGATTGTACTCTTGAAAAAAATAGTTCCTATGGCAGTGTTGGCGGTGGGGCATATGAATGTGCATTGACGAATTGCGTATTGGTGTCTAATCAAGGGCAGGAAGGTGGTGGAGGGGCAGCCTACAGTACGTTGTTTGGATGTACGGTGACTGGAAATGTGGCTAGGACATGGGAGTTGAGCGGAGGCGGTGGCGGCGTCTATGAATGCGAGGTATATCAATCAACTCTGACTGATAATAAATGTGGTGAAGGAAGGGGGGGCGGTGCACTCTCCAGTTCTCTTTCCGAGTGCGTCATAACCGGCAATAATGCATCATTAGGTTGGGGCGGCGGTGCAAGCGATTGCATGTTGGCCAACTGCCTAGTTGTAAAAAATACCGCCGAGGAGGGCGGAGGCGTTATGTATTGTGATGTCTACAATTGTACGATTGTCGACAACCGTGCCTACTCCGGCGGTGGAGTCAGCGGCGGTTATGTTTGTAACTCGATTGTACATGGAAACACGTCTGAGGACGAGGAGTCTGACGATTGGTGTTCTCAGCTCTATTATTCGTTCTGGAATGGCTACTTGATGGCGGAAGAAGAGGATGAAGAACTGCTTGACCCGATGTTTGTGGATGCCGCGAATGGTGATTACCGGCTGCGCACGGGATCGCCTTGCCTGGATGCCGGAAGTGATGAGTATGTGGCTGGCTGGTATGATGATGATGACGTCCTTCACACCTATCCCGATGCGACCGGAAATGCACGCATACAAGGCCCCGCTGTGGACATGGGCGCTTACGAGGGCAGCGTGGATGGGTTGATTGTTTCTGCGCGTGTGGCAGGTATCGGCTCTGTGTCGCCTGCAACAGGCATTCTAGCCCCCGGCGGTAGCTTTAACTGCAAGGCTGTTTTTACGGAGCGTCCCTTTTCGCATTGGCTGTTGAATGGAGAGGTGTATTCGGAGGCGGCTGAGATTACGTTGGAGGATATTCAGGTAGATGCAGTCTTGACCGCAGTGTTCTCTGCGGTTGAGCTCCATGTGGATGCGGCACGTCCGGATGACAGCGGAGACGGATTCTCGTGGGCGACAGCCAAGCGTACGATCCAAGCTGCGATTGACACTGCGCATGATGGTGAAACCGTCTGGGTGACTAATGGTACTTATGAAGCTATCAATGCGCACGAAAAGACGCTGGATATTCGAAGTATGAATGGTGCCGAAGTGACCATCATTGACGCCAAGGGAAGGACATGCTGCGCTTCTTTGGGAGATGATGTGACATTGCGCGGGTTTACCTTGACCGGCGGATATGGGCGAAGCTCCGGAGTCGGCGGGCTAAACGGCGGCACGGCGTATGATTGCATTATCAGCGGTAATAAGAGCGGGGATTTTTCAGGTGCCTACAATGCCACGTTGTATAACTGCATCATCAGGGATAATGTTCTTTTCGAGGGGGGCTGGTACTGGATGGATTGGCCCGTTGCAGGTGCCGCTTATTGCGTGTTGAATAATTGTGCCATTTATAATAACCGGTCAATTTATACCGAGAAATATCAGACTCCGTCAGTGGGCGGCGCTTATGCGTGTACGTTGAACAATTGCTCCGTAGGCAGCAATTACGGCGGTTATGTCGGCGGAGTGGTTGAGTCAACAATGTATAACTCAATTGTCTGGAGTAATATTGGTGAAGAGGGCGATAATGACTGCGATGCGTGGGGCGTCAGGGGCGATTGTAACTGTACCGGAGATCTGTTGGAAGATGGTGAGGGGAACATCAGCGAAGATCCGCTGTGGGTGGATTACGTCAATGGCGACTTTCGCTTGCGGACGGGTTCGCCTTGTTTGGATACGGGTTCGGATGACTCTGTTGTCGGCGAAACCGATCTGAATGGGCAACCGCGCATTCAGGGTGATGCCGTTGATATGGGCGCGTGTGAAGGCGTTGTGGATGGAATCGTCGTCTCGGTGCGGGCGAATCTGTCCGGCATTGTATCACCGCTGACCGCAGTTGTCACGGCTGGCTGTTCCGCAACGTTTACAGCGCAAGTTCCCGGCCGGCAAGTGGTCTGGACTGTAGAGGGTGAGGAGCCTTTCATCGGCAACAGTTTGACGTTGACGGATATTCAATCTGACACGGTTGTGACTGCGGAATTGATCGCGGCGACGTTGTATGTCGATGCCACTGCGGCAGATGACAGCGGCGATGGGTTGACGCTTGCGACTGCCAAGCGTACCATTCAAGCGGCAATCGACAGTACCTATTTGGGCGATGTTGTTTTGGTAGAGGCGGGCACGTATACGCCAATTAATGTCAAAGGCAAAACAGTGGCAATCCGCAGCGCACGCGGCGCTTCGCGGACGATCATTGATGGCGGCGGCGTGAGCTGCTGTGCGGTATTGGGCGCACGGGGCAATGCAATGGGAGGGACTCTGATTGGATTCACTCTGCAGAATGGCATGGGCATTGTTGACGACGAAGAAAGCTCTGGCGGCGGTGCCTATCTCGGACAGCTGCGGCAGTGTGTGCTCAAGAACAATCGGGCAGACTATGGCGGCGCGGCGTATGAGTCAATCCTCACCGATTGCCAACTGTCGAACAATCAAGCTGTGGAAGCTGGCGGCGGTGCTTACATGGGAGAGCTTTACAACTGCACGCTGTTTGACAATGAGGCGGACATCGGGGGTGGGTATGCAGGATCTGTGCTCTACGGGTGTGTCGTGCGCGATAATCGTGCCAGAGTTGGCGGCGGAGGGTCTGGAGGGAACCTGTTTAACTGCTTGATGATTGGCAACCAAGCAGAAGAATATGGCGGCGGGAGTCATAGCGGTTATCTCCATTATTGTACTGTCAGTGATAACCGCAGTGTGGAAGGAGCCGGCCTGTCGTATTCCGAGGCGTATAACAGCATCATTTGGGGCAACTTTGATTTTGAGGGTGAGCCTGTTGATATGTTCGAGTCGTATGGAACTTTCTGTTGCTGTCCGAGTGATGAGCTGTGGGGCGATGGCAATATTACCGACGATCCGCTATTTGTAAATCCGGTGAAGGGAAACTATCGCTTGCAGGCGGATTCACCTTGTATTAATGCCGGCAATCAGGAGTATTTAGATGTGGAGTGGTTTGAGTATGACTTTGACCTTGCTGGTAATGACCGCGTTTATGGCGATGCAATCGATATGGGCGCGTATGAGTATGTGCCGGATGAAGGTGGTATCACGTTCAGCATTGACGGTGAGGCGCTTGATGTTGTGGTGAGTGAGGCGTTCTTGGCGGATGCTTCGCAGGCGGAGGCTGATAGTGTGGTTGCTGCATTATCAGGAGCGGAGTTGAACGCAGAGGCGATTGGCGAGGTGTTGCAGAACGCCGACTTGTTGGGGCTGACATTGGCGGAGCTGGCAGCAGGCGATGCAGTGTTGGCGTTTGAACCGCAGCTGGCGATTGCCCACGTGGAGTTGTCTGTCGGTGATGCATTGGAGTTGGTGCTGCAGGTGACGCTGGCCAATGGGATTGATGCCGAGGAAGCCGGGGCGTTAGCTCGTGCGCAGTCCGCCGAACGTGCGGTGTTGTGCGTGTATGGCGGAGAGTCGCCTACGGAGGTCAACGTACTGCTGGCAGAAGTGCCGTTGAGCGATGCCGTCGATGGAGAGGTTGCGGTGTCGCTGGAGGATAGTGCGGCGGCGTATTTCTTCCGAGCGGTGTTGTGTCCGGTTGAATAATGTAACAGCCAACTGTAGATCGAAAGGCCGGAGGGTTCGCCCTTCGGCCTTTTTGTTTAGCGGTCGGCGTTGCGCAGGGCGGGGTCGAGGCGGTCGCGCAGAGTATCGGCGAGGGTGTTGAAGCTGAGCACGAGGATGAAGATGGCGAGGGTGACGAAGGTCATTTCCCACCACCAGGCTGGCCCGAGGCGCTGGCGGGCGCTTTGGATCATGATCCCCCTGGAGGGGTGGGACTTCTCGCCGATGCCGAGGAAGCTGACGAAGACTTCGGTGCTGACGGCGAGGGGGAAGCGGATGGAGAAGCTGATGAGGATGATGTGGGTGATGTTGGGGAGGATGTGGCGCAGGATGATGCGGACATCGGAGTAGCCGAGGACTTGCGCGGCTTGGACGTAGGTGAGGTTGCGGTGGCGGGCGACTTCGGCGCGGATGTTGCGGCAGACGCCGACCCAGGTGGTGAGGCCAATGCCGAGGTAGATGCCGAGGAGGCCTTGCCCGACGATCATGGCGACCGCGAGGATGAAGAGGAGTCCGGGCATGGAGGCGACTGTGGCGCAGGCCCATGAGACGAAGCTGTCGATGCGCCCGCCGTAGTAACCGCCGAGGCAGCCAAGGAGTACGCCGAGGGGGATGGCGATGAGAGAGGTGATGATGCCAACATGGAAGGCGATGCGGGCGCCTTGGATGAGGCGGGAGAGGACGTCGCGCCCGAGGTTGTCGCTGCCGAGAATGTAGAGTTTGCCGCGAGCGGGGGTGGAGTCGGTGAGAGTGGAGTCGGACAATGCCGGCGAGGACGCCGGCGCTCCCAGGGAGTGGGTCGGCGGAGGTGGGGCGGGTTGCCAGTGGCGGCACCAGATGGGGGGGAGATAGCGGTTGGTTTCGTCGATGGTG
>JAVBMC010000019.1:0-41960 GCA_031552845.1 Kiritimatiellia bacterium | reverse complement strand
GTGGCCGCCGTTGCCGGTGTGCGGGGGGCGGCGGGTGGGGGGGACCCGCGCGCGGAGGGAGGGGACCGGGGGGCCGGCGTGCCAGCTGGTGCGGGCATCGGCGGGGTGGGCAGTTTCTTCTTGGAGGGCGAGGTAGGCGGCGATGGGGGCGGAGAAGGTTTTGTCTTGTCCGTAGAGGGTGGGGATGTAGCGGATGAGGGAGGGGGTGTCGAGGGGGAGTTCGCGGGCTTGGAGCCAGGCGTTGGCACGGGTGATGGCGCCGGCGGTGAGGAGTGTGGGGGTGGCGGCGCGGAGGGTGGCGCGGGTGATGAGGGTGGTGGGGATGTTGGAGGGGCTTTCGGGGGTGTCGCCCCAGGCACCGTCGGGATTTTGGTTGGCGATGAGCCAAGCCGTGGCGCGGGTTGCGGCTTGAGGGGCATGGTTGCGCAGTGCAGCGGCTGCGAGAGCCGTGGAGAGGGCGGATGAGCTGAGGCGGCCTTCCCAATGGGTGGCGCCGATTTGGTGTTGGAGGAGGGTGTCGAGAGCGGTTTGGCGGAGGGTGTGCATGGCGGGGGTAGTATAGCGTTTTTTGGGGGCGGTGGCAAGCGGTTGTTGTCGCGGAGGGACAGAGAGGCGGTTTTGGGCTTTTCTTTCGTGGCGGGGGGTGGTATACTGTGTGTGATTTTTGTTGTGGAGGTTATAGCGATGAAGGTTTTGGTGACGGGCGGGAGCGGGTTTCTGGGAATCAATGTGATCCGGCATTTGTTTGCGAAGGGCGTGACGGATGTGCGGTCGATTGATGTGGCGGAGTTTGATTATCCGGAGCGCGATCGGGTGGAGATTGTGCAGGGGGATATCCGGAACCTGGGCGCGGTGGCGGAGGCGATGAGGGATGTGGATTGCGTGGTGCATACGGCGGCGGCGCTGCCGTTGTATTCGCCGGAGGATATTGTCTCGACAGATGTGCAGGGGACGCGGAATCTGCTGAACGCGGCGAAGAATGTGGGGGTGAAACGGTTCGTGCATATCTCGTCGACGGCAGTATATGGGATTCCCGACCATCATCCATTGGTGGAGGATGATCAGCTGATTGGCGTGGGGCCGTATGGCGAGGCGAAGATCGAGGCGGAGAAGGTTTGCTTTGAGTTCCGCGCGCAGGGGATGTGCGTGCCGGTGCTGCGGCCGAAGTCGTTTATCGGGCCGGAGCGGCTGGGGGTGTTTGCGCTGTTGTATGATTGGGCGTATACGGGGCATAAGTTCCCGATGATCGGGTTCGGGCATAACCGGTATCAGCTGTTGGATGTGGAGGATTTGTGCGAGGCGATCTGGACTTGCCTGACGGGCGATGAAGCGCGGGTGAATGATACATTTAACATCGGCGCGAAGGAGTTCACGACGATGCGCGAGGATTATCAGGCAGTGTTGGACGAGGCGGGGCACGGCAAGCGGATTGTCGGGTTCCCGGCGGCGCCGATGATCTGGACGCTGCGGATTCTGGAGAAGCTGCACCTGTCGCCTTTATATAAGTGGGTATATGAAACGGCGTGCGAGGATTCGTTCGTCAGCATCGAAAAGGCCGAGAAGGCGCTGGATTATAAGCCGAAGTTCTCTAACAAAGATGCGCTGGTGCGGAATTATAAGTGGTATGTGGAGAACCTGCCAAGGTTTCAAGGTGCCTCGGGGGTGTCGCATCGGGTGCCGTGGAAGCAGGGAATCTTGGGCGTGGCGAAGTGGTTCTTTTAAGCTTGGGGCAGGTATGCGGGTTTTATCGTTAGATCGGTCGTTGCCTCAAGGCGTGGCGGCGCTGTGGGAAGATGGCGCGTGCGTGTGGCGTAAAGCCTGGGCGCCCGAAGTGGCGCGATCGCCGGAGTGGGTGACAGACCTGACGCGCGAAGTCAGCGATTTGAAGAACATCGACTGCTACTTCGCGGGCACAGGGCCGGGATCATTCTCGGGGGCGCGTGGGGCGATTGCATTCCTGCAGGGATTGGCATTGCCGCTCGGGCGGCCAGTGCTGGGCGTGAGTACGATTGAAGCTATCCGCTACCGTTTGGGCGATGGGGGAATCGTGGCCGGTGATGCGCGGCGTGGGCAGCTGTGGGTGTTTGACGGTGAGTTCCGTCTCGTGCCAGTGGCAGAGTTTACACCACAAGGGCGTGTATTCTCGCCGGAGGCCGAACGCTTGCAAAAGCTCTTCCCGCAGGGCGAATTCGTGCAAGTCGAAGCCGAACCTGAAGATATTGGGCGATTGGTAGTGGCGCGTGGCATTGAAACATTTGAAGCCGCACGCCCGATTTATCTGCAACCGGCGGTCTGACGAGTAGCTTAAATGTTCAAGGCGTTGTTTTGCCGTCTTTTTGCAGAAACGAGCTCGATTGTCCGTCGTTCTGCACGTGTTGATAACTTTTTTCTGCACTGCAAAGAAATACGTCCTTCCTTGGAGCTACATTTGATCCAAGCAAGGTGGTGGTGTGCGTGCCTCCTCAGAGAGGGTGCGTGAGGTAGGAGCCTCATACACCAGGTGGCTCCTTTGTACGGGACCATGACTGGGGAGCCTCGCGGACCCTGTCCAAGTAAGGACGTGGACCGCATCCAAGGAAGCACCTACACCCGTACCACCCCCATGTGCAATATTTAAAAGAGAAGTAACTTGCTAATTGGTAAAATATTAGGGTGTATTTCTCCACTTCGCAATGTAACCCTCGCACTAAACCCGATTTTTCCGCCTCCCTCAAATCTCCCCGCTTGCACGAGGGGTAAAAACGTTATCTCCTGTCGCCTCATCCCCTAAAAAAGACGGTTGACAAGGCGCGGTAGAGGTGATACAATCGGTGTGTTTGGTTGATGGGGTAGGGGCGTGCGCCAAGATGACCATAAATGCCGGCCGGGATGTCAACATTGTGTGTATTCTCGCGCGTCAGCGGGTAGGGCGTGTTTCGCCGAAACCGCCGCGCGAGGTAAGGGTGTTGTGTTGTGGGCGACTGTGTGACTGCGGCGGTCTCGGCGAGACCTGCCCTACCTTTTGGACACAGCAATTATTAGAGGCACCCTGCACTACTACCTCGCGCGACGATCTCGGCGAAAGTGACCTGCCTTAGATGATTGAGGTTTGACAGAGCGGGGAAATTGGGCGTTTTTTGAGAGGGGCTGTACATTAAGTATTGATTTCTACTCCAATTCGTAGTATAGTTGGTGTGTTGATTGCCTTTTTTTCATGAAGGAGTGCTTATGAAATTGTCAGTAGCAGCAGTTGCCGTGGCGGCAATGATGTGTTTTTCGATGGTTGGTTTTGCGCAGGTCCGCAGTGCAACGGCGGGCGTGGGCGGTAATGCTGTTGTCGGGCCGGGTGCGCCCGCGGGCGGGACTGTGGCGAATTCGCCAATTCGTGTTGCGGCAGGCGGATTTCCGCGGTTGAGCCGGATTAACTTGCAGGAGACGCCTTCGTATACGTCGACAATCAATATGAGCCGTAAGGGTAGAGGCCGCGTGCGTCAGTGGGCTTTGTTTGAAGTCACGTATGAGACGGCACCGGCTTGGTTGGATGAGGTGGAATTTAATTATACGGTGATGTTGCGCCGTCCGACGGAGAAGAATACGGATGAGTATAGCATCTTCCGTGCGAGCGTGAAGTATTTGGACGTGGCGGGCGCGTTGAATCCGTTGAATGCGAATGGCGGCGTGCATCAGAGCTGTGTGGTGTTGCACCCGAATGCGTTTACGCGGTATGGCGATGAGCGTGATGGCGCAACGCGCGGCGTGGTGGCGATTGTTCTGGAAATCTCGGTGGATGGAAGAGTGATGGCGACGGAGTCGGAAGTGGCTGCGCCGTATCGGACTAAGATTCCGGCTGATTGGTGGAAGAATCCGCAGGTGCTGAATAGCGATGCGGTGAAGATGCGCGATGGTTATTTGATGGATCGTTCGAAATCGCCTTTCGCGATGATTAACCCGGACGATTACGAGATGGTAAAGAACTGAGCCGGTGTTTCCGGCGGACTGCGGCGGGCGGCTTGATGGATGCCCGCTGTGGTTTACGTAACTTTAACCCCCTAGCGAAGTTGGTTTTATGTTTGTGTCGCAACGTGTTTTAACTCTTAACATAGGTCATAGCAAGCTTGTTCTGGCGGAGTTTGCCGTCAAGGTTGGGCAGACGCCTGAGTTGCAGCGGTATGGGACGGCGCCGTTGCCGCCCGAGGCTGAGGGCGAAATGTTGGGGTCGGCTATCGAGCTGGCGTTGCAGGCAGCGATGTCGCAAAGTGGAATCCGTCCGGGGCCGGTGTTGCTGGCGTTGCCGGGGCAGAGCGTGTTTACGCGGTTTTCCAAGCTGCCGATGGTGGCGAAAGATAAGCTTGGGGCTTTGATTAAGGGCGAGGCCGAGCAGGGCGTGCCGTTCCCGTTGGATGAGGTTGTTTGGGATTCGGTGCTGTTGGGCGCGGATGAAGCGGGGCTCGAGCATCATGTGATGATTGTCGCGGTGAAGGAGGAGGCTGTTGAGACGTTGTCGGCAGCGGTAATCCGCGCCGGGTTTGATTTGGAAGTAGTGGATACGGCTCCGCTGGCGTTGTATAACGCGATGCGGTATAACTATCCTGAGCAGGACGGGTGTTCGCTGATTGTGGACATCGGCGCGCGCTCGACGAACTTGATTTTTGCCGAGGATGAAAAGGTCTTTACCCGTGCGATTCCGATCGCGGGTAATGTGATTACGCAGGAAATCTCGAAGTCGTTCCATATCTCGATTCCCGAAGCCGAGGAGCTGAAGTGCAAGCATGCGTTCATCTCGCTGGGCGGCGTGTATGAGGTTGAGGATGAGTCGTTGGAGCGGATGTCGAAGCTGGTGCGTAATGTGATGACGCGCCTGCACGCGGAGATCAGCCGTTCAATCAATTTCTATCGCAGCCAGCAGGGCGGTAATGCGCCGGTGCGGATTTTCCTGACGGGCGGTTCGGCGGTCATGCCGCATATGGATGCGTTTTTCGCAGAGAAGTTCCAGACCGAAGTCGTCTTCCTCAATCCGTTTGTGAATACGCGCTTGGCCAACTCGTTGGACGTGGCGGCGGTTGAGCAGGATGCGTTTGTGCTGTCCGAGACGGTGGGCTTGGCTTTGCGCCGCGCGCTGAAGTGCCCCGCCGAGATCAATTTGCTGCCGGCTGAGGTGATCCGTCAACGCACGATGCGCGGGCGGATTCCGTATTTCTTTGCTTCGGCGGTGGTGCTGATGATGTGCTTGGGGGTTTGGGCGCTGTTTGAGCAGAAGAGCGCGGATAAGTATCAGACCCAGCAGGCCGAAACCCAGCGGGTGTTGGATGGCTTGAAGGCCAAGGATACGGCGGTGAAGGCTGCTCTCAAGAAGCGCGACGACAATCTGACCAAGGCCAGTTTGATTGCTCAGCTGATTGAGGACCGTCAGGCTTGGATGCGGACGACGAAGTCGTTGCGTAACAGTTTGTTTGAAGGCGTGTGGCTCACGAGCGTCTCGGGGATTGTTGACCCTGCAAGCGGCCGCGTGACCGGCGTGCAG
The DNA here is from genome assembly GCA_031552845.1 of Kiritimatiellia bacterium. Classification (GTDB taxonomy): domain Bacteria; phylum Verrucomicrobiota; class Kiritimatiellia; order RFP12; family DVOR01; genus JAVBMC01. Next base: position 36,460 of record JAVBMC010000019.1, on the reverse strand, counting down.
ATTACCGGGCAGGCTTGGGGCGACCGGATGCGTCTTGAAGAGGCCACCGCTGAAAAGCAGGGCGGACCGAAGATGACGGCTGTGGAGCTGTTGTGCGAGCGTTTGCGCAAGGATCCGACGTTCGGTTCGGAAGGCGCGGATGTTCGGATTGTGAGCCAGCATGATTCGCAAGCGTGGCTGCGGGAGTTTACGATCGATGTGACGCTGACGCCTTATTCCGTTGCGGCCAAGGGCCAGCAGGCGCAGAAGCCCGGGGCACAGGCTAAGTAAGGAGATTTGACAGGATGCAAAAGCAGCAAATGGTTTTGATCGGTGCCGGTGCGGTTGTAGCGGCCGGTATCGTGGGTGTGTCGGTGGTGCTGTTTCAGTCACTTTCCGGCTCGTCAAAAGCGCGTGAGGAATTGAACAATACAAGCACCGCGTTGCAGGCGATGTATAAGGCCAAGATATTCCCGAGCGATGAGAATAAGGCAGTGATCGAGGGAGACAGCACCCGCGTGGTGGAGTGGCTGGGGACGGTTTCAAATAAACTGCACGCGGGTGATATCGCGGTGAATAACAATCTGTCGCCTTCCGTGCTCAAACAGATGATGTCGGTCATGGCGTTAGAAATCGCTAAGCCGCCGCAGGTGCCGGAGAATTTCGCGTTTGGCTTTGAACAGTATATCGGCGCTAACAGCCGGATGCCGGATGCCGAGCATGTCGCCAAGTTGGCGTGGCAGCTGGAGGTTGTGCGCATCATTACGACCAACGTCCTCTCGGACTCTTCCACGCGTATCCAAAAGATTGCGCGGCCGGTGGTTGAAGGCGGTGGCACCCAGCAACAAGAGGATTCCTCCCGCCGTGGCGGTAGCCGTGGCCGTGGTGGACGCGGTGATGTTGTTGAACAGAAGCAGGATTCCGGAGTTGAGACGCTAGGCGGCGGTATTGCCACGCGCCAACGGTTTACGGTTGAGTTCACGGGTAAGGTGCCCGCTGTGATGGACGTTTTGAATAGGTTCACGGCGATGCCGCAGTTCATCGTGATTTCGAATCTGTCGGTCAAGCGCACAACTCCCGTGCGCCGGACGTTTGAGGCGGCCACCGGAGCGGGAGCCCCCGCGGATGCCGTGAAGATCGGTTCCGAAGTCGTCGATTTTAAGACACTGTCACATGATGACCGGTTGATGAGCGATCCTGCGTTGGATGAACCCTTGCAGGTGAAGCTGGATCTGGATGTTTTTGTTTTTGAAGGAGTTTAAACCGTGCCAAACAAGAGCGGATTAAAAGGTTTTTTCATGCAGCAGTACGACAAGATCCTGCTGTTCGTGGTTGCGATTGCGTTGTTAGTCTCGCTAGGCTACCTCGCGCGGGTTGCGATTGAAGTACAGCAGGGGGCAGGTGATTCGATTTCGGTGGGGATGCCGAAGCAGACACCCGTTGTCGAGCCAATCAGTCTGGCAAACCTGCAGACAGCCGAACGGATGTTGGATAAGCCCGGGCAAATCTCCGTGCCGAAGCTCGACGAAGCCGGCGTGTTCGCGGCCGAAAAACGCGTGGCGTGTATCAACTGCAAGCATCCGATTCCGTACGATGCGCCGGTCTGTCCGTTCTGCGGTGCGGAGCAGCCCAAGTTCAAGGGCCCGGATCCGAATGTGAGTACGGCCCGCGACGGTATTCCCGACCATTGGAAACGTAAGTATAATCTGGATGTTTTGGACACCACGCTCGCCTCTCAGGATTTGGACGGCGACGGATTCACCACCAAGGAAGAATTTGATGCCAGTACTGATCCGACCGACAAAGAGTCCTATCCTGATATCATCGTCCGCGTCAAGGTCTCCGATATCAAGGGACGCAAGCTGCCGTTCAAGTTCACCACGGCTGTCACGATGCCCGATGGCAAGAATCAGCTGACCTTCAGCGTTTTGGCCTCCGGTAATGTCCCCGCCCGTACTTATTGGTTGAAAGAGGGCGAGATGATTGGCCAAACCGGATTTAAAGTGGGTGCTTACACCAAGAAGACCACGCGCGTTAAAGACCCGAAGCTCAATAACATTGAGCGTGAAATCGACGTTTCGACTGTTGAAGTCGAACGCGTGTCGGATGGCAAAAAGGTGACGCTGGTGGTGCAGGCTGAACCCGTTGAAGTGGATTTAGAGTGCACGCTGTCGCTGGCGATGGATAATTGGTCGGAAGTTGTCCATGCCGGCATCGTATTTACGATTCGTGGGAAGAAATACAAAGTCGTCGAAATCAACAAAGAAAAAGGTACCGCCATTATCCAGTCAGAGCTGGATGGCAAGCGGTTGACCATCTTGCCGTAAGGCATTTACTGCTGCAAAGTCCCCCGTCTTTCGAAAGTTTTGGGAGGCGCGGGATGTTGGAGCAGAGGTTGTTTGAGAGTTCGGCGGTGCGTGTTTTCAGGGTAATTCCGTCTTGGCGAAGGTCAAAACGAGATTGCTTGCACCACGTGATGTTGTTTGTTGACAATTAACCGAGGATATAGTACAATTCTCTGATTGTTTCTATGTTTCGGCGGATTGTGTTGTGTTTTCCTCGAGCTCGGTTCAGGTTCCGAGCCGTGTGCAGAAGCAGTGGAATTTGTGTATAGTGTTTAGAATGGAGAGGCCCTCATGTGCGGATTTAAACGCTCGTCAATGGTAAAGATTGTTTTAGCGGTTGTTGCGACTGCGGTATGCGCTCAAGATGATGCGCTGGATGCGTTGCTCAGCGATTTAACCGCACCCGCGCAACCGGCTCCTGCCGCCCCGACCCAACCCGCCGCTGAACCGGCACCTGCTGCCGAACCCGCTACTCCCGCCATTGCTGTTGAAGCGCCCGCCGCACCTGCCGTCGAAGCCGCACCTGTTGTAGAGGCCGCGCCCGCCGCACCGGCTGCTGCAGATCCTCTAGCTGATTTGCTGGGCGAGAAACCTGCCGCCGCTCCCGCAGTCGAGGCCGCTCCTGCTGTTGAAGCACCTGCCGCACCTGCCGCCGACCCGTTGGCCGATCTGTTAGGCGAGAAGCCCGCTGAGACCGTTGCGCCTGCCGTTGAAGTTGCGCCCATGGCCGAAGCCGCTCCCGCAGTTGCCGAACCTGCTGCCGCCGTCGTCGAAGCCGCCCCAGCGATTGTTGAGACTGCTCCTGTAGTTGTCGAGCAGCCCGTGCCTGCTGTTGCCGCTGCACCTGTCACACAGGCACCCACAGAAGAGCAGATGTTGATTGATGAAATCGCTACAATTGAGCGCGATCGCCGTGCCGGTAATGACCAGCACGGGTTCTCCGCACTGGAAATCGCCCGTAAAGCTTTGCGCGACGGTGACTACGATTTAGCCCTTGAGCAGTATGCAAACGCAGGCCGGTTTATCGCTCCTCGCCCCAACGTACCGGCTATCGTCAGTGCGCGTGCTGAGGCTGATCGCGGTTTGCAGGAAGCCTCCTATGGAAAAGCTCGTCTCCTCTATAAGAAAGAACAATATCCTGAAGCTCTTGAGGCCCTTAAGACGGCCGATTCGATGGGGTATGCCAAGGCAACTTCTCTGAAAGCTTCCATTGAAGAGGCTATGGCCAAACCTGCTCTGAAGGATAATGCGCGCACCAGCTTGCCGCGTATCAGCGAAGAGAAGTTTAAAGACGCCCGCAGTGAGACCCGCCGCCGTTTGGATCGTGCCGCGCAGTATCTGGCTACGCACGAGTTAGAGAAGGCGACGGAAGAAGCCGAGTTGGTGCTTCGCGATAATCCGGATGATAAGGAAGCAATCCGTACGCTCGCACGCATTGCCAAGCAGCTTCAGGATGTCAAGACGCTGGAATTCGACAAGACGCGCGATATGATGATGGCTCATGTCAGAGCCACTTGGACGCCTCCCCGTTACGCCATTGAAAGCGACCAGCTCCAATTGCGCAAGGGCAGCGGTACGACTGTCGGCTCCAAGGATGTTGCCACAGGACTCTCCCCGGAGCGTATTATTGAAAAGAAGCTCCGTAGCATCGTGTTGCCGGAAGTCAGCTTCCGCCCGCCTGCAACGGTTATTGACGCAATCGACTTCTTCAATCAATCCAGCCGCGAGTATGATGATCCGGAGCTGGAGATTAGCAAGCGTGGTGTGAACTTCGTTTTGAAGTTAGGGACGGCGCAACGTCAAACAGCTGAAGCCGCCGCACCGGATCCGTTTGCCGCTGCCACAACAGCCGGCGCAGCGCCGTCGACTTTCGGTGCGCCCGTGATTCCGAGCATCAGCGCACGCTTTATTCCTTTGGCTGAAGCTCTCAAGTTGGTCTGCGAAGTGACCGGCATGAAGTATAAAATCAAGAAGAATGTCGTCATGGTCATGCCGCTCAACGAGCCGGATGAAGAGCTAGAGACCCGTTCCTATAACGTGGTCAGCACGATGATTGAAGTCATGAATAGTATCAGCAAGGACACCAAGGCCGCTCCGGCCGGTGGTGGAGGCTTTGGCGCGGCACAAGGTGGTTTTGGTGCGGCTACCACGGATTCGGCTGATGAGACACAGGATTGGAAGCTCGCGTTCAAGGAAATGGGCGTGCAATGGCCGGAACGTTCCAGCATTGCTTATATCTCTGCAATCGGCAAGCTGCGCGTGACGAACACTCCTGACAATCTGGCTGCTCTTGAGCAGGCGTTGGAAGAGTTGAACGTGACGCCCCGCCAGATTGAGATCGAGGCCCGCTTCGTCGAAGTCTCGCAGAACGACTTGAACTCGATGGGCTTTGAGTGGACGCTCAATAGCGATATCAATTTCACCGGCGATTATAAGGGCGAGCCCGCTACGGGTGGTTCTGGCACTTTGAATCCTGCCGCCGGCAATCAGAACAGCTTGGTGCCTAATGGCGGCGCGTTGGCGGGTTCCAGCAGCCGTGCTATTAAGATGTCGGCCGGTTCATTGGCAAGCGGCATGCGCTATTTGAATACGCGCACTGCAGATGGCTCTTATCTCTCCAGCTTTGGCACGGAAGATAACTTAGCCTCCTTCGCGATGAAGTTCGGCGATGTCGACCTGTCGATGATCCTGCACGCGTTGAGCCAGCGATCCGATACCGACCTGTTGTCCGCTCCGAAGATCGTGACTAAGTCCGGCCAGGCCGCGACGATGAAGGTTGTTGAAGAGTTTATTTATCCCTCCGGCTACCGCGTGCAGATCTCCCAGCAGGGCAGCAGTGGCGGCACCGGCAACGGCGGCACGACCTCTGATCCTTTGGCTATCGTTGAGCCGACCGACTTCACGATGCGCGAAACCGGCGTGATTTTGGTTGTGACGCCTGAAGTGACCGCTGAAGGTCAGATGATTGAATTGGACCTGAAGCCTGAAGTCGTTGAGTTCAAGCGTTGGTTGGAATACGGAACACGTTATCCGAAGTATCCTCCGGGATTGGGTTACAACCCGATTACCGGTGAGCCGACCGAAGCTGAGTGGGTTGAGTTGCCGATGAATATGCCGCTCTTCCACACCCGTAAGGCTGAGACCAAGCTCTCGATTTACAACGGTGCCACGGTGGTGTTGGGCGGTATGATTACCGAATCCCGTCAGACAATTGATGACAAGATTCCTTTCCTTGGCGATCTGCCGTGGGTTGGTTTCTTGTTCCGCAGCAAGGCTGAAATGAGCGACAAGCGCAACCTGTTGATCTTTGTGACGGCGCGCTTGGTTGATCCTTCCGGCCGTGCAATCCGCACGGGTGGCGATTCGCTCTCCGGCAGCGGTACTTCTCTGACGGCGGCAGCTGACGATTCAAACGCACAGCCCGAGGGTTGAGCTGTCCTGAATCCCGCACGCCGTTCGTTTGAATAACAGGGCGGCGTGTGAGGTTTCATGGGATTGCTCGTGGCGTTGCGCGTTTAATTACTGTTGAATCCCCTGCGGGGGAAGCCTTTTCTGTTCGTTCGCTGCATAGTGTTGGTGAATGAATTAGTCCTTTGTTTTATGGATTTAACTCGCTTCGCATTGACGGGCGGTATCGCGTGCGGTAAAACGGCAGTTGCGCGTTTGTTTGAAGAACACGGTTGGAACGTGTTGGACGCGGATTCGGTTGTTCACTCCTTGGAATCTGCTGACGGAATGTTGGTTGAATCAATCCGCTTGCTGGCAGGAGATTGCGTGTTGGCGCCTGATGGCGGTATTGACCGGAGCAAGCTGGCTGAGGTTGTTTTTGCAGACCCCGGGATGCTCCGCCGCTTGGAAGAATTGGTTCATCCCTGCGTCAAGGCGCGTTTTGACGATTGGTTTGCTGAGTCGCAAGGCCCGCATCTGGCGGTCATCCCCCTCTTGTATGAAGTCGGTTGGGCGGATAGTTTTGACCGTGTGATTTGCATTACCGCTCCAGAGGAGCTGCAAATCGAGCGGATGATGCAGTTGCGCAGAATGACGCGTGAGCAAGCGCTCAGCCGCTTGCGGGCGCAAATGCCGACGAGCGAGAAAGCGGCCAAAGCAGATTTTGTGATAGTCAATGACGGAACACTTGAAGAATTGAAGGAAAAAGTCCAAGGCTTAATTGAGCGCTTGGCAACTCACTAGGAAGCAGTTATGGCAGATGATGATATGCACTCGGAGACATGGATTCCCGGTGCTGACCAAGACAAACAGAAACCAACCACTCCAAAATTTACACCGGCCGTGCCCGGCGGACGTTGGGCAGCTCGCGCAGCATCGCGTGCACACTTCGTTCAGCAACAACAAATAGCCGCCACGCCCGCGCCCAAGCCTCAGCCTCGTGCCGAAGCCGCTCCGACACCGCCGAAACCGAAGCCGGAGCCTATTCCGGATCCGATGCTCTCGCCGAAAAACAATGGGCGTAATAAAGGCCGCAACAAGGGCAAACAGGGCGGAAAGAACCGCAATAACGGAGGTAATCCTTCACACGATGAGGGGCTTTCATTTGTTGTGGTGGATGAGCAAGCGATTGAGGCCTTGCCGCCGTTGGATGTTAACGCACCGCCGCTGACGATGAAGATGCTGCAGAGCCTCGCGCCGGAGCGTTTGGTTGAATTGCTGCCGACGGCGACGCCTGAAGAAATCTCCAACATGCGCCGCCACGAAATTATTGTCGCGGTGATTCGTCTGCACCTGCGCCGTCACGGGACTGTGCTGACAGGCGGTGTGATTGAGGTCATTGGTAATGAGGGCTACGGCTTTTTGCGTTCGGAGCGGAATAACTATTTGGCCTGCCCGGAAGACGTGTACGTGTCGCCCTCACAAGTCCGCAAGTACGGTTTGCGTACCGGTGATTATGTTGAAGGCCCCATGCGCGAGCCGCACGAAAAAGAGAAGTTCTTTGCGCTCGGCAATGTCGAGGTCATCAATGGCAAGCCGGCTGTCGAAGCCAAGCGGATCATCCACTTTGAGAACCTGACGCCGCTGTTCCCTGACCGCCGCATCCAGCTGGAAGTGGATGCCCGCGAATTCTCCATGCGTGTGATGGATGTGTTCACGCCGATTGGTTTCGGCCAACGCGGCTTGATTGTGGCGCCGCCGCGCACCGGTAAGACCGTGCTGCTGCAGAAGATTGCCAACTCAATCTCGGCCAATCATAAAGATGCCGTGCTGATCATCCTGCTGATTGATGAACGTCCTGAAGAAGTGACCGACATGCAGCGCAACACCAAGGCGATGGTCGTCAGCTCAACGTTTGACGAAGCGCCCGAGCGCCACGTGCAAGTGGCAGAAATGGTGATCGAAGCTTCCAAGCGTATGGTCGAGACCGGCCGTGATGTGATTATCCTGCTGGACTCCATCACCCGCTTGGCTCGTGCTTATAACACTGTTCAACCCAACAGCGGCAAGACGCTCTCCGGCGGTTTGGATGCGAACGCTTTGCATAAGCCCAAACGCTTCTTCGGTGCGGCGCGTAACATCGAGAAAGGCGGCAGCCTGACGATCATCGCCACGGCACTGGTTGATACCGGCAGCAAGATGGACGACGTGATTTTCGAAGAGTTCAAAGGTACCGGCAATATGGAGCTGTGCCTCGACCGCCAGCTGTCCGACAAGCGTGTGTTCCCCGCCATCAACGTCGAACGTTCCGGCACGCGCAAAGAAGAACTGCTGCTGCATCCCGATGAGCTTCAGCGCATCTGGGTGCTGCGCCGCGCGTTGAACGGCGTGCTGCCTGCCGATGCGATGGAGATCATTCTCAAACGGATGAAGGCGACCAAGAACAACGTTGAGTTCCTGCTCAGCATCAAAGATGCGTGATAGGATTTAATCCACGCGGCGGTTCTCAGACCGCCGCGTTTTGCTTTTCAAAACAAGGGGTTTTAGTATGGGTGCAATTCTCGATAAATCACGGTATTATAATTTAGACGACGTTAAAGCCATTCTGGCTGAGGGCGGGCAGGTCACGCTGCTCATCCGCCACAGCGCACGATTTTCTATCCGTGAAGACGATCCGACCTTCGGTGCGGACGTTCACCTGACGGAACACGGCGAGGCGATTGCGCGGGAGTTCGGCGAGAAGCTCAAAGGGTTTACTGATGCGGCCTTTGGCGCCAGTGCGATATTCCGCTGCCGCCGCACTGCGGCATTGATTGGCGAAGGCATGGGGTTAAAGCCGGAAGTTGCCGACGTGCGCCTCATCGGCATCCACATGCCGTTCTACAAAGACCAGCTGGATGTGTTCAATCTTTACCTGCGCGAAGGGGCAATGAACGTCATCCTCCGTTACATCGCTACCGGCACGGAGATTTATCATAATCCGCTTGTTGAGGCGTCCGAAGAAATCCGCACTTGGTTGGAACAGCCGCGCCCCAACCGCCTCAATATCTTTGTCACGCACGACAGCGTCTGCTCGCAGTATTCTGCTGGCATCGGCGGGCTGCGGGAATTCTCGCACGACAACTGGGTCGCTTACCTCAGCGGTATCTTAACCTTTCGCCGTCCGGGCGGAGAATGGACCTCATGCTGGTTCGTGCCGGAACAGGCGACACCTCAGGCATTTGCACAATAAGAAGCCAGAGGTAATAAGTTGGGAGTTGGGTAGGGCGGTTTCGCCGAAACCGCCGCATTGCGTTCAGCCTTCCCGCAACACACGCATCATTACCACACACGGCGCGCTCGGCGAGCCCGCCCTACCTGCTGACGCATAACCTTATTCTAATCGTGGCAAATGACGTAACGGTACCGGTCATCTGATGCAGAAGTTTCACTCGGCTCACGCATTTGTTTTGCAAGACAGACACTGCATTGGCAAACATTGGACGCAAACTTGGCAAATATCAGACACTGCGTTGGCAAACGTTGAAAGTCTGTCTGCCAAACGTTTGGCACAAAATCCCCATCTTCGTATACTCATTTAGAGGGAAACGGCACGCCGAGCATGCGGATGGATTGCAGCGTGTTGTAATAATTTGAATCTCTTCCGCGTCTCCGCGTGAGATGTCTTTCAACAGGCAGTGCTAGCTGGTGAGCTTAGCGTGGAGCTCGGCGAGTTCTTTCATGTCTGTTCCGTGGCGGCCGACCCATGACATTGGGCGGGTGTTCCAGCGGGGAACAATATGGAAGTGAACGTGGGGGACGACTTGCGTGGCGCATTTGCCGTTTGACTGTAGCACGTTGAAGCCATCGGCTTGCAATCGCTCCTTCACGATTTTTGCGACGCGCTGGATGGCGTGTGAAAACTTCACAAACACATCTTCCGGCAGGTCAAGCAAGGTCTCGGCGTGGTATTTGGGGATGACTAGCGTATGGCCTTCTTCAAACGGGCTGATGTCAAGGAAAGCATAGGCGGTTTCGTCTTCGTAGATTTTGAGGGATGGAATCTGCTGGTCGATAATTTTGCAGAAAAGACAGTCGGGATTATTCATAACTACTCCTTGCTTGGCTCAGTGCTCAGGAAAGATGAGCGCATCGGTATAGGTGTCGCTAAACGCAGGGTCTTCCGCAAGATTGACGTGCGTGGATTTTTCGCGCAGGGCTTCCGCACGCGCCTCGGCGGCGGGTTGCAGTAATAACATTTCAGCACCGGCCAGCGATGCGTTGCCGAGGAAGTGAATCTGTTCCGGCGCAACGACAGGCAGCAGTCCGATGCGCCGTGCATTCTCGCGGTTCAAGTTGGAGCCGAACGCACCGGCTAACAGCACCGCGCTTAAATCATAGTCGGCCAATCCCGCTTGCTTCAGTAAAAGCTGTGTGCCTGCCCGCAATGCCGCGACGGCTTTTTGCAGTTCGGCGATGTCGGACTGTGTCAAGGTGACGGCTGGTGTTGCGCCATCCTGCTGCCAGGCTAAGACAAATCCATCCGGCAGCATGCGCCGCTTGATGGGTGCGGGTATGGCATGTCCGATTGCGTCCGGTTCGCAGAGAAGTCCGGAAGGGTCGAGGATGCTGAGGCGGAGCAGTTCGGCCGCGGCATCGATCAGCGCGGAGCCGCAAAGGCCGATGGGGCGGCGTTTGCCGATGATGGAGATGGCGATATCGTAATCCTGCACCCAAACTTTGTCGATTGCGCCGGACATGGCGCGCATGCCTTGGCTGATGCTGGCGCCCTCAAACGCCGGGCCTGCCGCAGTGGAGGCGCAGTAGATGCGGCCTTCGTTGCAGAGGGCGACTTCGCCATTGGTGCCGATGTCGATCAGCAGGGCGGGCTGGGTGAATTCATCAAAGTCTGCGGCGAGCATTCCGGCCACGGTATCGCCGCCGACGAAGCCGCCGATTTGCGGGAAGCTCATGACCGAGGCATTCGGATCGGCATGGAGTCCGAGTGCTCCGGCAGTAGTGCGCATGGCATAACGGAAGCGCGGCGCAAAGGGATGTTCCGTCAGCCCGAAGGAGTCAATGCCCAGCAAGGTCTGCTGCATGGCGGTGTTGCCCGCGAAGACGATCTTCTTGATGGCCTCGGGCTCCGTGCCGCAGAGGCGGCAGAGGTGGCCGGTGATGGTATTCATCGAGGCGACGGCTTTGCTTTGCATGGCCGCAAGCGAGACGGCACCTTCGCGGATCTGCTGGAGGCGGGCGATGACATCATCGCCGTGGATAATCTGCCCGTTCATTTCGCCGCAGGTTTCGCGCACGGTGTGCGTGTCTAAATCAATCAGTGCGCCGACGATGGTTGTGGTGCCGAGATCGAAGGCGAGGGCGAGGTTGGTGTTGGAACTGATGGAGAGGGTAGTGGCGAGTTTGTAGCCGCCCGCGTGGTCTTTGAGGATGACTTGTTCCTGCGTGCCGAGGATAGAGGTGGCGGGGATTTCGATGGTCAGGTCGGAGGCTGGTTTGCAGCCGCACGCGAGGCGCCAGCCTTGCGCGAGGTCTTGGGGCGACAGGCGGTGGGCGGAGTGGGCGTCTTTGACTTCGCCGGAGAGGATGCGTACGCGGCATTTGCCGCAGGTGCCGTTGCCGCCGCAGGTGACTGTCAGGGGAATGCCTGAACGCGCGGCGAGGTAGGCGAGCGTGTGGCTGTCGCCGGCGTAGATGGTCCGTCCGAATGGCTGGATGGTAATGCGGAACATGGCCTCAGTCGTCCTTGCGGTGGCGGTTGATTACATAGGCGTAACACTGGCGGTAAGCGGAGGAGAAGTATTCGAAGGAGTGCGCCTGTTCGACATGGCGGCGCGCGGCTTTGGCGAGGGCCTTCCGCGCGTTCGGGTCATCGGCTAATGCGGCGAGGGCTTCGGCTAAAGCTTCGGGGGTGTCTTCGGTGACGATGCCGGTGCCGGAAGCAATGAGACGCTGCGCGGCGGGACAGTCGACGGTGAGCACGGGCACGCCGGAAGCGAATGCATCGAGCAGTTTCATCGGGGCGTCGATGCCGCGGATGCGGGGGATGAAGATGATATCAGCCGCGGCGAGCGCGAGCGCGAGCGATTCGGGCAGCAGGCATCCGGAGAAGTTGACTTCGAGATTTGGCGCGTGTTCTTTGAAGAAGGCTTTGGCGTGGGCGATCTCTCTGGTGTTGCCGCCAATCCAGACGAAGCGCAGGTCGTGCCGCGTCTCGGCGAGCTTGAGCATGGCGGCTTTAAAGTTCTCCATGCCGTTGAAATGTTCGGCGCTACCGAGGCAGACGATGATTTTGACGTCATGCCCCTGCGTCCAGATCTGACGGGTGCGTGCGATTTGCGAGGCTTCGGGCAGTTCGAGCAGCGAGGGGATGTCGGGAATATGGCAGACGCGTCCGGCGCATTCGAGCCCCTTCATCAATTGCACGATGGAGCTTGCGGCGCCGACGACGCCATCCGCACGGCGACAGAGAATACGGCTGAGCCAACTGCAACGTGCGGGAGCGTTGGCAGTGCCGGAGTGATGTTCGAGAATCAGCGGCGTGCGGGAGAACCAGGCCGCGCAGGTGGCGGCGGTATTGCCGTCGTGCAGGCCGTGGATGACGCTGTAACGTTTGCGCAGCGCGAGCGCGGCGGCTTTGCGGATGAGGCAGAGGTTGTAGTAAAAACGGCGGAAGGAGAGTTTGCGCTTGGGGAGGGACTTGGAGAAGAGGAAGCGCGAGGTCACGTGGATCTGCTGCGCGGAGGAGTAGAAGCCCGAACCGAGCGGGATGGTCAGCACTTCGACATGATAGCCCAAGTAGGTCAGCACGTCAATCGTATGCACCAATCGAATCGACGCACCCTGCCACGGCACATGAGGCCGGGAGCAAATCAACAAAACCGAATCCATACCACGCCACTGCCTTCTAACGTTTGTCACATCAGCGGCACCCGCCGCTCCTATTTATGATAGCATATTCTGAAGCTGATTCAAATCTATTTGTCGCGCGGTCCGCCCGAATGCTTTCGAATGGAGTCCATTCCGGTTGCACTCAGGCGGGAGGCGTGCTATAATGAGGCTGTTCGGAAGGATGGTTGCCGCACAGATGGTTCGTGAATCTTCAATGGAGCCTCGCATGACTAAATGGCTGAAACATATTGCTTGGACTGTTTGGTTGGTCTTTAATGCTGCCGCTTTTCTCGTGGCGTTGCTTTGCCTGCCTCTTGTGTGGAGCTGGTTTTATAGTATAATCGACTTTGGGCGTTACCTTGCTGCGCATTCACCTTTCGAAGATTTTTGTTGGGTGGTTAAGTCGTGTATATTGCTGCTGACGGCTGGCATGATTATGGTTATTGGCTGCGGGCGGCTACAGGCTTGCTTGCAGCGTACGCGTTATCGTCTGTTTACATCGACGGTTTTCCGCAACACTGCGGTTCTGCGAGACTTCTTATCGCCTGATATGTGGGCACTAGTATTGATTCTGCAGCTCTTGAGTCTGGGACTTTCCATGCTGCTGCCATTCACGTATATCTGTACCTTTGATACAGAACCCTTTTGGGCTGGGGGAGGCAGGCTCTTAGCAATGGAAGTTTTTCTCCAGCTCTATATTTGCGGTTACCTTTGGATTCCACTTACGTCTGCTCTCTCCGATGCCCGCAAAGCCAAGCGTCTTGCGCCTGAACCTCCGGCCTCCGACAACCGCCTCGGGCAATTGTGGAACCGTCTTTTGGTGAACACGCGTGGGTTGTTGATTTTCAACTGCGTGCTGCTTGGTGCGAATATCTTGTGCTGGGGATTCGGCTTGCCGTGGGGGACGCTTGTCTGTTTGCAAGAAGACTTTAAAACCTGCCGCGCCCACTATACGCCGTTGCGCATTACCGAAGACTTCATATTGGGGGCGTCATTTAAAAAGGAGCGGACGCTCGACTCTTATTTGTTTTCCTGTCGTTCGCGTGATCCGGAGAGCTTGGGCTATCTGCTTGTTAATGACGTCGATGTGCAAGGGTCGACGAATACACTTCGCCTGGCGCTCGCATTTCCCAAGCGTGGGTTTAACTACGGCTTTGAAGCACATTATGTGATTGACCGTGATGCGCAGCCGCAGATCATCGACTTCTCCATCCGTGCGCCGAAAGGTGTTTATACAGGCGGGCTCACCAATGGCACCTTTGTTTTCAAATCGTATCGTGACATGTATAACGGAGGTGCGCAATGAAACTATTCTTGCTGAATGTTTTTCTGAGTCTCAATCTATTGGGGCTGTTTTGCTTTTTCTTCCTTATCAGCAATTCGCGGTTGCAGCCATCTGAATTGGGTTATGGTGAATTGGAGCTGTCGCAGGTTGAAGGACAACCGCCGGGCACGTATCACTTTTGTTATGTGCCGTATAAACAGGAGTTGGTTGATCGCGGAATCACTACGTCGGCAGAGGAGAATAACGTCCAAGCGATTCGTACGCTAAGCTTTTGTCCGCTGGCACCGGAGTGGTGCTTTGATATTCGTTACGCGGGCGATGATCTTGTCGATGTGACGTTCAAGGCGCCGCATGGACTTTATCGCGCGGCGGGTAACTCGTTCGACTTTGTACGCGTGGAGTAGTTTAGGCGCGCTGTTTATATTTGAGGTAGAGCCCGAGATCGAGCGCGACCATGAGGAGATTGAGCGCGTAGAACCAGACGATGTAGGGGGCGATGGGGTTGCCGTTGGTGACGGGGTTGGCGAGTTTGTGGCAGATGCCGGCCGCGTAGCCGGTAATCACGAGGCCGAGGAAGAGAGGGCTTTTGCCGGCGACGACGCGCGTGCGGAGGGCTTTGGCGATGGAGAAGGGCCAGCTGGCGCCGAAGCAGATGAGCATGATGATTTCGTAGATGCAGGTGTGCATAATCAGTTGGGGTAGCGTTGGTAAATAAGTGCGCCGCCGTTTTGTGCGCGAAGAGTGATGGTCTCGCTGTCGGCAGTGTTCAGGGTGGCTTGCCACCAGCGGGTCAAGCGGATGTTGTCGAGGGGATAGCGCAGTCCTTGGGAGCGCAGCTCGGTATCGGGCGCAAGGGGAAAGAGTGAGACGGGTTGGCCTACGTAGGCGGGGAGGGTTGTTTCTGTACCGTCCGCGACATAGCGGAAGGAACCGGTGTCGGTGAGGAGGGTGAGGGTGGAGTGGTGCTGCGCGAAGTCGGCGAATTGCGCGAGGTTGCCGAGGAGGTGGTCTTCGCGTTTGCCGCTGGCGCCGAGGATGGTGATGGCGCCGGGGTGGCGGGCAGTGGCGTAGCGGAGGGCTTTGGCGAGGTCATTGGTGTCTTGCTCGTCGACTTTGATGAGGCGGTCGGCAAGGGTTTGCTGGAGTGCGGGGGGGAGGCTGTCGCAATCGCCGATGACGGCGTCAGGCTGGCGTCCGTAGTTGATGAGGTCTTGCGCGGCGCCATCACAGCAGATGACGGGCGTGGCGTTTTGGAGCGCGAGTAGGGGAATGGCGTGCGTGGGAAATGCGCCATGCGCGAGAATGACGGTGCTGGGTCGGGTTAGACTCTGGACGTATGGGGTGTTCATGATAATAGGGATCAGCATAGCAAACAGTTTACGCAGTTGCAAGCGGACTCGGCGGAAGAGAAGTAATAGGTAATAGGTGATAAGTAATAAGTGGGGAGGCTAACGCACACAGGTGGATAAAATGTCACGTGGCGCGGCGGCGCAGGTGGAGGATGGGGAAGGGGCGGCCGGCGGAGTCGAGGGGTGAGCGGGCGTATTGGTTGAAGCCGCAGCGGCGGTAGAATTCGGCGGCGCCGGGGTTGGCTTCGTTGACGTCGACTTCGGTTATATTGAGTTTGTCGATGGCGTGATTGAGGAGTTGCTTGCCGAGGCCTTGGCGGAAATATGCGGGGTGGACAAAGAGCATTTCGAGCTTGTTGCCGGAGGTGCCCATGAAGGCGGTGATCTGTCCATCGTTATTCTTGAGGGCGAGTAACGTCACGGCGTTGAAATAGTTGGGGAGTTCGCTGCGGATCTCGACGATGCCGTTTTCCGTCAAAAATGTATGGGTGGCACGGACGGATGCTTCCCACAAGGCGGTAAGTTCGGCGTAATCGTCAGGCGTTGGAGTGTACATTTGCTGTTTCGTGGTCATCCAGGCGCACTATACACTACCGAGCCTTGCAGTGCAAGCCTTTTAGATGTGTGTGGAGGTGTACGCTGTCGATGAAATCGGCGAAATCGGTGAGGTCGCATTTTGCCACTTGACTTATCCCGCCAATCTGCTAAACTGCATCCCCGTTGACCCCATTGAGTGACCCGTCACTGATTCGGATACTTGTGGCTCGGAGTTCCAACGCGAATCTCCGCCCCCCGACATACGGGAGCTTAAGCTCCAAGGAGCCATCAACTATAAGAGACTGTCCGTTTGGCCGGCGTGCAGTCCACAACAAAACACAAAGGGCTTTCCATCATGTTCATATTATTCACCATTGTTATTACTTTTGCTATTGCGCTGCTTTTCGCTTCGATGAAAATGTCGGAGTTCTCGGCTGCGTTGTCGATGAAGTCGGCGAAAATCGGTGAAGTCGTGCTCGTGCCGTCGCTGGCAACGCGGGTGTTCCTGCTTGCATTGTCGATGAGACCGTTGAGGTCGACGAGGCCGCGTATGGTTGGGCTGACGCAGTTGTTGAGTAGGGCGCGCCGTGAGGGGTATACTATCTATCGGACAAATCCGTCTGATCTGACCCATCACTTATTGTTCACGGCAGCCTAACGCTGCCCCAAGGTTTACTTTTCGACGGCAAAGTTCGCAAGAGCTTCGCCGTCTTTTTTTGTGCCTTTTAGCCCCCCATCTGCCACCTTTGTCGCAACCCGCACGAACCTTCGTCCCAGTACGTGCGAACCCGTCTCCCAACCCGTTCACACCTTCGAAGCAGTACGCACAAACGTTTGAACGTACACAACTCAATACACGAACGTACGCAACTCTGCCCGCAAAACAGTACGCGCGAACCTTTGAACGTACTAAACCCGATACACAAACGTACAGAAAAGCATGCCCCGCGCAGTACGGACGAACCTTTGTTTTTTTATCGGCCGGTGGAGAGGGGGAAAAGCTCATGCCGGGCGCGGGTGTGTGGGGAGTCTCACGCGGAGAATGAGGTGAGGGGCAGGGACCGGTTTGGCTGAAATGTGGGGGTGCGAGGGGAGATATAGCGGGGGTTTAAAGTTGTGTTTGCTCGCTTTAACTTTTTTGCTTGCTTTGGGTAGGGGATTTCTGATACCATTGTGGTGTTGTCTCAAGTAGGTGAAAGTTTATCAGTCGATGGGCGTTTCTCCTGTTGGAAGACAGCGGTTACCATATTCCGCGTTTAACCGCGCGGCCGTTCGTTCAAAGAAACCACCAAGTATTCTAACAGGAGCGACATGGGAGGAGGCGTTGCCGTTTTGGCACGCTTCTCTTCATGAACTCCTGTAGGCTTTGGTGGGCCTCTTTGAGCATGAGGAGAAGCGTGCTATTCAGTTTGAAAAACCTCTAATCATTCACTTTCGGCGACAAGGCTGGATAAGGCTCACGCGGAGACGAAAGACCAAGTCATAAGTAATAGGTGATAGGTAATAAGTGGGGAGGCTGACGCAAACAAGTGGATGAGATGTCACGCGGAGGCGCGGAGTCGCGGAGAGAGAAGGAAAAAAGTGGCTAAGCCCGATGCAATGCGCTCGGCGAAGTGCCACAGGTGCCTTTATATATGTTGGCGCGGAGTAGCGGAATGGGTTGTGCTCAGAACGTCTGAAATCGAAAGGAGGCTTGGGTATGTTGCAGGGTAGCAGCGAGATGAGTTTGTTGGCGACGGCGGGGAATATTTTGTGGTTTTTGGTGCAGGGGTGGATGGTGGGTTTGACGTGGTGGTTGTTGGGGGTGTGGGTGTTTTTGGTGTCATTTGGGTTGTTGTTGCCGTTTTCGATCGCGTGTTGGCGGGTGGGGTGGTTTGCGTTTGCGCCGTTCGGGCGTACGTTGGTGGAGGCGGATGAGGTGGGGTTGGAGAAGGTGCGCGGGACGGCGGTGGCGAATGTGTTGTGGTTTTTGCTGGCGGGGTTGTGGTTGGGGTTGGCGCATGTGTGGCTGGCGGTTTGTTGTTGTATGACGGTTGTGGGGATTCCGTTTGGCTGGGCGCATATTAAGCTGGCGATTGTGGCGTTGATGCCGTTGGGGCGGAGGGTTTATCCGTTTTAGCGGGTGTATAGGGAGTTTATGTTGGGGCGTGGTTTGAGCGTGGCGTGGGCCGGGTTTTTGCGGGGGCGGGGGTGTCTGCTGCTTGTGTTGGCTGTGGTGTGTGTTGCAGCGGCGGGCTGCGGGCGGGGGTCGGTGAAGCGTTTGCAGGCGGATGCGGAGGGGGGTAATGCGGGGGCGCAGTATGAGTTGGGGCGGCGGTATGCGGTGGGGGATGGGGTGGAGTGTAATTTTGGGGAGGCGGTGAGGTGGTATCGGAGGAGCGCGGAGCAGGGGTATTGTTTGGGGGAGTATGGGTTGGGGTTGTGTTATTGGTTTGGGGATGGGGTGGAGAGGGATGTAGAGGAGGCGGAGCGGTTGTTTAGGTTGGCGGCACGTGAGGGGGTGGTGCAGGCCCAGTATCAGTTGGGGGCGTTGTTGGTGGTGGAGCGGGGGGAGTCGGCGGAGGAGTTGGCGCGGGGAGTGGGTTGGATGCGTAAGGCGGCGGCGCAGGGGTATGCGGAGGCGCAGCATCAGCTGGGGGGGTGGTTGTTGACGGGCGGCTGCGGGGTGGGGACGAATTTGCAGGCGGGGGTGAAGTGGCTGCGGCTGGCGGCGGAGCAGGGGAGTGCGTCGGCGCAGTATGATTTGGGGCGGTGTTTTTATTTTGGCTGGGGGGTGGAGAGGGATTTGAAGGAGGCGGTGAGGTGGTTTAGGCGGTCGGCGGATGGGGGGTATGCGCCGGCGCAGAGGGGGTTGGGGGATTTGTATGTGAATGGGGAGGGGGTGCGGCGGAATTCGGTGGCGGCGATGAAGTGGTTTCGGCGGGCGGCGGAGCAGGGGGATGTGGATGGGGTGTATGCGGTGGGGATTTGTTATGTGCGGGGGACGGGGGTGCGGCGTGATTTGAAGCTGGCGGTGAAGTATTTGCGCGAGGCGGCGGAGTCGGGGCATGCGGGGGCGCAGTATGAGTTGGGGTGTGCGTATTTGCATGGCGTGGGAGTGGAGGTGGATTTGGAGGAGGCGGTGAGGTGGTTTAGGAGGAGTGCGGAGCAGGGATTTGCCGATGCGGAGTATATGTTGGGGAACTGTTATCGTGCCGGGAGGGGCGTGGAGGTTGATCAGACGGAGGGGGTTGTTTGGTTGAAGCGCGCGGCGGAGCAAGGGGTTGGGGCGGCGTTGCAGGATTTGGGCGGGTTGTATTATCAGGGGGACGATGGGGTGGTGGAGAGGGATTTTGCGGAGGCGTTTCGGCTGTTTTTGGCGGCGGCGGTGCAGGGGTTGGCGGCGGCGCAGCATAATGTGGGGATTTGTTATGTGCGGGGGCAGGGGGTGAAGGCGGATCCGTTGTTGGGGTTGGTTTGGGCGCGGCGTGCGGCGGAGCAGGGGTTTGCCGAGGCGCAGCTTTGGCTGGGGGGCGTGTATTGGGAGGGGCGGTTGGTGCAGAAGGATGTGTTGGAGGCGGCGCGGTGGTTTAAGCTGGCGAAGGAGCAGAATTTGCCGGGTGCGTTGAACGCTTGGGGGATCTGCTGTGAGAATGGCGTCGGGACGGCGAAGGATTTGAAGGAAGCGGTGCGGTTGTATTTGGCGGCAGCGGAGGAGGGGATTTCGGTGGGGCAGTTTAATGCGGGGCGGTGTTATTTTAATGGGGTTGGCGTCGAGAGGGATGTGAAAAGGGCGGTGGAGTGGTATCGGAAGAGCGCGGAGCAGGGGTTTGCCGAGGCGCAGTATGCGTTGGCGCAGTGTTATCGGGCGGGTATCGGCGTTGAGCGGGATGAGGCGCGGGCGCTGGTTTTGTTCGAGCAGGCAGCTGATGGAGGGTATGCCCCGGCGTTTCGGGAGTTGGAGGGGCTGTTGCCGAAGGTGGGGGGTGGCTGAGATTTTGAGGGGAATGGGGTTGCGGGAAAGAAGTAATAAATAGTAAGTAATAGGTAATAAGTTGAGAATACCGACGGGGACGTCGGCACTCCCAGTGGCTCAACGCGATGTGGAGGATGAGGCGTGTGAGGATGGATTGTATATGTTGGCGCGAAATAGCGGAATGGGTTGTGGTTTTGGGCATGGGTGGGTGATAGGGTTGGCGTGGTTGTTGTTGTTGGGGGGTGGGGAGTGTTTTGCGCGGACAAGAGGCGAAAACATGCCCCGTCAAAAGGCAGGTTTAGCTCATACTGCCTCCGTCCGGGTGTTTTTGAGAGTAAAAGCACTTGCGTTTGGCGGCCGATGTATTCCACGCACATCTTTGCGGTGGATGAGGTCTTCGTTTATCACCAATTTGTTACTCTTCAATGAGATAATAGAAAAGTTTTAGTTATTCTCTTGAATATATTTGGCAGGAAAACGGGTTTTTTGACCCTTGTCTAGGGGCGCTTGAAAAAATAGTTGCCTTAAATTGAATTTTTCTGTTGCGCAGTGAGGGGCGGATTGGTATACTTCCGCGCTTTCCAAATAATAACGTCTGCCCGAAATGGCCGACTTTGCGTAGAAAACAGTTTTGCGATATCTGCCAGAAGAGGCTAGACCTGACCAAAACACAATTTGCACTATCCGCTCGAGACGGCGGATCGGAGCAAAAAATCATAGTAAAGATGAACGGAGTATTGATGAAGTCTTTGCGCATACTGACTGCTTTAGCGGCAGTCCTCACTACGGCCACCTCCGCCCTCGCGGTTATGGTAGCTGAACCTGCATCCGGCAGCGACTTCGAACTGACCAAGGCTTCTCGGTTAGTCGAAGATAATGACGGCAATGGGATCCTGAGCCCCGGCGATGTGTTGGAATATACATTAACGGTTAAGAGCTTGGAGCCCAAGAACCCTGTACGCTATCTGCAGCTCTCGGATGTGTTGCCTGCGGGGGTCACTTATGTGCCCAACAGCACGCGCCTGATTGGCGGTGCTTATGACGTGATCCCTGACCGTGGCGTGACGGGTTTCCCGTTCAACCCGGAACCTTGGATTTTCGATTCCAACAAGACCAACGCAGCTTTCCCGAATATGATATTACAACCGGGGGGCACGTGGATCATCACCTATCAGGTGCTTATCGGCGATGCGGCCGAATTCAACAACCAGCCCACGGCAGAATTGCGCAATGTCGCCCGGGTGACCAATAACGGCCTGCATGCAGGCTCGGGCTCAGAGAAGCTGAATCCCGGTAAATGGGGCAGCAACACGTTTGATTATATCAGCGATGTTTCCCGTTATTCGGAAATGCCTCTCATCCAGCACTTCAACTCGGTTTACGGCGATGCCGTCCAAGCCCTGTATGGAATGCAGATCACCACCGGCGACCAGCTGTATCGGATGTTTGGCGTGGATATCAATAATACGACGTTTGTGGCGACCACAAACTCATATTGGGATTCCTATTTCCGCCAAGCAGCCGCAAGCCACAACTTGTACGTGGCTGACCCGAACACCAAGGACATCATCCGCCAAATCGGCCGCACGCTCACGCCGGCTGATAACACCGCAAACGGCCAATTCAAGCAAATCGATGGCATGGCTCAGCCGATTGGCTATTCCGGCGAGTTCATGTTCCGCTTTGACAGCATCTATACGCCTGCCAATGCCCACGATATCTTCTACTCGGACCCCTCGCTGAACAAGGACGGCTACGTCCACATCTTGGCGTTGGATATTACCGATTTGGCCAACTGGAACAACGCACGCGACGGCAAGGCCGAGGTCAGCACCGCTTACTTTATCGGTTTTGAGGACCTGCTCGCGAACAATCCGAACATGGACTTCGACTATAACGACACGATGGGCGTGTTTTACAACATCGAAGCCGCCGACCGCGGTGTCGAGGCCGTCGTCGTTGACACGGTACACATTCCTGCCGTCGTTTCCATTGTCAAGACCGCCGGTGATGCTCCGGATGGCTCAGTTTTGTCTGCCCCCTACGCGGCTCCCGTGGTTTATACCTACGTTATTAAGAATACCGGCAGCACTTACCTGAAGAATTTGCTTGTCACCGACGACAAGCTTGGCGTGGTGGGCACGATCCCCGGCCCGCTGGCTCCTGGAGCCTCGGCTACGCTGACCAAGACGCTCGATAAGGCGCTGGAAGACGTCATCAACATCGGCATGGTCGATGCAATCGCTACGGACGCCAAGGGCGATGTCGACGGCGAGGCTGTTCAGGCTCAGGACGATGCACAAGTCGTCGTGACGCTGCCGAACGCCAGCGTGAGCATCGTCAAAACCGCCAGCAATCCCACCTCCGGCCATGCCGCAGATGGTACGGTGCTGACCGTGACGACGCTGGACAACATGGTGACCTATCACTACCTCGTCACCAACACCGGCGCGACCTTCCTTAAGGATCTGACCGTGACGGACGACATCATCGGTTTCATCGGCACGGTTGCCGGTCCGCTGGCTCCCGGCGCGTCCGCCACGCTGACGAAGACTGTCGAAGTCGCGAACCCCACGACCAACATCGGTACCGTTATCGCTACGCCGACTGACGAAACCGGCAAACCGATTGACGGCCTGCAGCCCGTCACCGCCAAGGACGACGCCGTGGTCGAAATCGACAAGCGTCCCGCCGTTAAGATCGTCAAGACCGCCGGCGAAGCTCCGGACGGAACCGTTCTGACGGTTGGCAAGGGTTCCGCAGTCACTTATACCTATCACGTGACCAACACCGGTAACACCTATCTTAAGAATCTGCGCATCGTTGACGACGTCCTTGGTTACCTCGGCGTTATCCCGGGGCCACTGGCTCCCGGCGCAAGCGCTGATCTGAAGAAGACCGTTGTCATCAATGAAGACGTCATCAACATCGGCACAGTCATGGCCACCCCCTGCTATCCCGACGGCGGCACGCTCAAGGGACCTGAGGTGGACGATGCCGACGATGCTGAAGTGGTCGTTAACCTGACCCCCGGCGTGCGGATCATCAAGACCGCCGGTACCGCTGCTGACGGCGCCACGCTCACGATTGACAAGGGCGAAGCCGTCACCTACACCTACGTGGTGCAGAACATCGGCGAGACCCATCTGATCAACCTGACTGTCACCGACGACAAACTCGGCGACGTGGGCGTCATCCCTGGTCCGCTGGCTCCCGGCGCTTCGGCCACGCTGAAGAAGACGGCTCCCGCTATCGACGCTGATGTCGTGAACATCGGTACGGTTGTCGGTACGCCGGCTGATCAATATGGCGACCCGCTGCCCGGCAAGAATCCCGTCACTGATAACGACGACGCCAAGGTCGTGATTGACCTCAAGCCCGCTGTCGAAATCATCAAGACCGCCGCCGGTGCCGCTGATGGCGAAACGCTGACGGTGAACAAGGGCGATGCTGTTGAGTACATCTATACCGTGAAGAACATCGGCGAGACCTACCTCGTCAACCTGACTGTTACCGACGACAAGCTCGGCGACGTGGGTGTCATCCCCGGTCCGCTGGCTCCCGGCGCTTCGGCCACGCTGAAGAAGACCGCCACCGCGATCAATGCAGATGTGGTCAACATCGGTACCGTCGTTGCGACGCCTGCTGATAAGGATGGCGATCCGTTGCCCGGCAAGAACCCCGTTACCGATAACGATGACGCCAAGGTGGTTGTTGACCTCAAGCCTGCTGTTGAGATCATCAAGACCGCCGGTGATGCCGCTGATGGCACGACGTTGACGGTTGAAAAGGGCGCGACGGTTGTCTACACCTATGTGGTGAAGAACATCGGCGAAACCTACCTCGTCAACCTGACTGTCACTGACGACAAGCTCGGCGACGTGGGTGTCATTCCCGGTCCGCTGGCTCCCGGCGCTTCTGCCACGCTCACAAAGAGCGCTGTGATTGAAGCTGACGTTGTGAACATCGGTACGGTCACCGGTACGCCTACGAACGAGAACGGCGATCCGTTGCCCGGCAAGGACCCCGTCACCGATAACGACGACGCCAAGGTTGTGGTCGACCTGAACGCTGCGGTCAAGATCATCAAGACCGCCGGCAACGCTCCTGATGGAACCGTGCTGACGCTGAGCGAGACCAACACCGTAGTCACCTACACCTACTTGGTTACCAACATCGGCGAGACCCACCTGATCAACCTGATCGTCACGGACGACAAGCTCGGCGAGATCGGCACGATTGCCGGCCCGATGGCTCCCGGCGCGAGCGAAACGCTCACGAAGGACGCTGTCATCAACGAGAGCGTTGTCAACATCGCCATTGTCAGCGGCACGCCTGCTGACGAAAGCGGCAAGCCCACGGGTGCTGATCCTGTCACCTCCAGCGACGATGCTGAAGTAGTTGTCCGCACCGATTGGATGCCGGAAGACGACGTCTGCATCCTGCTCGACTTCGGACAGTTCTTCAACGCCATCGTCTTCGGCGACTTCAAGCCGATGGGCGCTGAGAGCGAGAACAACATCCTCGTCTGGGGCGATGCTTACCTCACCAGCGGTTACACCGTCGGCCGTCCCGATCCGTTCATCGGTGAAGTCTTCGGTGAAGCTCCTGCCAACCGTGATGCCCTGATTGTGGCCGGCAACCTGTATGAAGGCAACGCCTACGTCAGCGTCAATGGCAACATCGCCTACGGCGGCACCCGCCAAGGCCCTGTGCGCTACGGCATTGAGCCCTACACCATCCGCCAAGTCCCCAACCTGACGCTCGATAAATACGGCAACGCCGTCTCCGAGACAGGTTTGACCGGCAAGGAAATGCTTGAACAACTGACCGACGTCTCCAAGATTCTGGCCACGCTGACCGACACAGGCGTCACCCGTAAAGAGTTCGGCACCGAGCGCGTGCTCGCCGGCACGAACGCTTTCCGCAACGTCTTCAACGTCACTGCAGAAGAGTGGAACATGAGCAGCTCCAGCCTCACCATTGATGTCCCCGCGGGCAGCCGCGTCATCATCAACGTGACAGGCGAGCAGATTGCCATCTCCAACTCCGCCTTCAACCTGTTGAACGGCCTCACGGGCAGCCAGATTCTGGTCAACTACGTCGACGCCAAGAACATCACCCTCAGCAGCATCTACCACGAAGGTACGGTGTTGGCCATCTACGCATCGGCCACGCTCAGCGGCGGTTCGATCAACGGCGCTGGCATCTTCGGCGGCGATGTGACCACGACGGTCGGGTTCGAGTTCCACAACTTCCCGAACCACGCACTCGACTGCCCGCCCTTCGAAGACCTGCCTGCGGCTGAAACAGCCGGCACAGGCGACACGAAGGATCCCGCTCAGCCCGGCGATGGCACAACCACCGGCGGCAGCGAAAGCAGCACTGGCGGCAATAACGGCAGCACCGGCACAAGCAGTGGCACAGACACGCCCCCGGCCAGCATCTACAGCTACACGCCACGTGCCGACTTCGAAGTCACAGCAGTTGAATTCCTCACCAAGCCCACGACGACCGGCGAAGTATTCTCCGTCACCGTCACCGTGGTCAACTCCGGTGAAGTCGCGGGTGATGCAGGCCTGCTCACCATCTACACCGACGCCGTCAACACCGTAGCCCCCGGCACCGCCGGACAAGTCTCGGTTGAAGTCGGCACGCTCGCTGTGGGTGAAGAAAAGACCTACACCATCGAGAACCTCGTGGCCGGCAACAAAGCCGGAACCTTCCACCTGCGCGCTTACGTCAACAGTGCGGAAATCACGGCGGAACTCTCACGCGGCAACAACCAGCTCACGGCCGTGTATGAGCTCGACCTCATCCGCATGTCCATCGCGATTGACAGCAATGGCATCCTACTCCAGTGGAACAACTACTGGGGCCAGAAGTACACCATTCTTGGCAGCATCGACCTGAAGACCTGGAAAACATATCAGACGAACATCGAATCCGTTCGCCCTGCGTTAACCAACGCGGTGACGATTCCGTTCGGCGCAACTGATATGAAGTTCTTCAAGCTTCGTGTTGACCAGAGATAAATAAGAAATATTCCGTTCAGGGCGGTTCGGGGGCGCAACCCCGGGCCGCCTTTTTTATTACCCTCACGCCATTCCCCAACGCCCGTAATAGGAACGTGCACAACGTTACGCACCGATGTGCCCAACACTAGACACCGCCCTGCACAACGTTACGCACCACCGTGTCTAACGTTATGCACCCACCTGCCTAACATTACGCACGCCGCCGCCAAGTATTGCGCACCCACTTGCCTAACGTTAGACACAGCGTTGCGCAACATTGCGCCCGTCCGGGAGTAACGTTACTCCCAACCCGAAGCAACATTACTCCCACCTGACAGTAATATTACTCCCAACAGTCCGTAACGTTACTGATGCCAGACAGTAACATTACTTGCAACGCGATGCAACATTGCGTATCGATACTCCATGCCCGTCAACCGACGTTGTAGCGGGAGAAGGGGACAAAGATTGAATGCGTATGGAGCATGTCGTTGTGGGATGTACAGGCAACAGCCTCGAAGAAGTCGGAGAAATCGGTATTATAGAAACCGCGCCAAATTTAGCATCATCCCCATCGGCTCTTGCCATCATATCCATCGCAAGGCTCAATGAGCGCCTTACCTCTTTTAGGTTATTCTTGTTTTGGGAGCATCTGTTTTCTTGCCGACATTTTTTTACGGTGAAGAGCCCACCCGGCTTTGTTGCCAGCCTTTCGGGGAACCTGAAATTAGTCTTGCTATCGGTGATGAAAAGAAGTATCATCTACGCACGGGATGGTGGTTCCGTTGTTTCGTGCAATCTGTTAAAAGAGGTATGCCGCCCTATGACGCAGATGAATGTGTCGGCGATTGCGCGGAGGATGATGGAGGGCTTCTGTGATGCTCGAAAAAGTTAAAGCATGTTTGAAGAAGGTGTTTTGCGGTGGCGGGTGCTTCCGCTTCTTGGGCAAGTGGATGGATGTTTGGGAGCGTGTTACACGCCGCCGTCCTGTTGTCTATGCTTATGTCAAATTCGATAATGACGCTGTGCATATCTTCGAAAATGATGTCGAGAAATGTACATTGCCTTGGGAGAACATCCGGCGCATCGGATATGCGACAACATCCGGCGGACCTTGGTTTCCGGATTACTTCTTTGTGTTAGGGGACAAGTCGTCGCCACCTCTGAGTTATTGGCTTGATATGGATTGGCCGGGAGTTCTTAAACTGACAAAATTTGTTGAACAGATCAAGGATGTCAAATACACAAAAGAAAAAGGTGCTCTTGCAAATTGCACGCAAGACAATTCGGTTGTAATCTGGCCGCCGGATGAGGCGGGGCAGTCAATGGGATAATAAGATGTCTTTGGTCTTCACTGCTTTCTCAACAATTCTCGCGGGAATAATCAATGTCTAATCCTACCTATGATCACCTTGTCGGCACTGAAATGTTTGCGAGCATTGGCGAGCCGTGGGACTTTGAGTCAAGGGCTGGCGTTGGGCTGTTGAGGGGCGTAATCACATCAATTCCGACCACTGAGAACGGTGTTCTGATTATCCGGTGTATTGTTGAGGAGTTTGATTTTCGTGGCACGAGCTATTGTGAAGTCGTCGCGGTGAACAGGTACTGCACAGCGCAGCGAGACCTCTTGCAGACGTTGATTACAAAGAAATCGGCAGGGGTGAATTTTTATTATTTAAAGGGAAGCCCTAGTCTCGATGATAGTACGATCATCAACGAACTTTTTCCAGTCATGGCGGATGATAAATTTTTGATAGGGAGCATACGCTTTGAGTCGAAACCATTTGTGACGCGCCTGTTCAATCAATTTCTTCCGCAGAAGTCGATGAAGAGTAAGGTGAGGGCATGGTTCCGGAAGCATGGTGGCGGAACGTTGTATTTACCCGATGGCTGGTTTGGGCGTCCTTATGATAACATTCATATGTTGGTCGCGGTGACAGAAACACCATCCTCGCTGACGGTGGTGTTAGCTGATGGTGTGAGTTTGTGCTTTGAGGGGCTTAAGGCCGTTGCAACCTGCGGCAATGACCTTGTCTTTATTGGGTTTGACCGTTGCGAGTTTGTCAACTTAGATGATGGCAATGCCGTTCCGGACAGGCGGGTTTATTCCGGTGGTGTTGTAAGGGTAATCTCAAGTGCAGTGGTATCCATCTGATAGGTGCGATATCGGCAAGAAGTTTGAATTTTGAATACGTAGCAACATAAGGAGAGATGTTGAATGAATGTTTTGGATTTTCGCACATACTTGGTTGCGGCGAGTTATCGGGCTGTTCGGTTTGCATCGGAGTTTGTAAAAGACAAACTAGAATATGATTTTGAGTATTATGTGATTGCGATGTATGACAAGCCGCCTGTCGAAAAAGATCCAGACAGGCAGTACGTTTATTTTCCAGAAGAGAAGCCCAAGGTGTTTTTTTACCTCAGCGAGGATGATGTTGTTAAGCTGCTTTGTAGGGAAGAGCGCTTTGTTCCTTCATGGATTGACATCTCTGCGCATTCAGTTCGCAAAGGGAAAACGATGCTGCGTTTGATTTGCAACGGTGTTTATTCAGCAAGAATGGAAGACCTTGTTTATAATTCCTGGGGTACGGGACCATTTGGCACCAAAAGCCCATCATTTCCAATCAAATATGTGAAGGGTAAAAAGTTCCGTCTCTCGGATTGCCCGAGTGACGCCAAGTGGATTCAGGAGCTAACGTCTTAATATCCTGCGCCTTTGAACTGGTTTTTTCTATGCGTGCAGAGAGTTCATGCCCAAGCTTAAGAGCGGGACATGGACTCTTTTAATATGTGCGTACTCTAAGAGGTTCTGCAAAGCGGTTCTTTTGTTGTGCTTTTGGGGCGGGGTTGTGCTATGATGGCGGGATTGAGTTCCCCTTGAGTTGAGGTTTTGCAGGTTGTTGTTTTATGAAGGCTTTTACGACTGTTTTTTTGTTGGCGCTGGCGAATGTGTTTATGACGTTTGCTTGGTATGGGCATTTGAAGTTTCGGGAGGCGTCGTGGTTTGTGAAGCTGGGGCTGCCGGCAATTATTTTGTTGAGTTGGGGGATTGCGCTGGCGGAGTATTGTTTTCAGGTGCCGGCGAATCGGATCGGTTATAGTGAGAATGGGGGACCGTTTAATTTATGGCAGTTGAAGGTGTTGCAGGAGGTGTTGACGTTGGTGGTGTTTACGTTGTTTACGACGCTGCTGTTTAAGAATGAGTCGTTCCGGATGAATCATTTGATTGGGTTTGTGCTGTTGATTGCTGCGGTGTTTTTTATCTTTAAGAAGTAAGGGCGCTTTATTAATTCACTTTGAGGACGAAGTCGAATAAAGCTCACGCACAGACGCAGAGACGCAGAGAGGAACTGATACGGTGGGGTACCGCACAGAGGGGAAGAGGATGGGCTGACTCGGTGTGTGTGTGCGTGTCGTTTTAGTGGGCACCTCTAATAATTGCTGTTCCCAAAAGGTAGGGCGGTTTCGCCTTCCCACAAACCCACACACAATACATTACCCCGCTCGGCGCGCTCGGCGAGCCCGCCCTACCCGCTGAGGCACACAAAACTCCCGAGGACAATCCATTCTTCTCACCGTGCCCCCGCGTCTCCGCGTGAGCTTACTAACCCAAAATGAATTATTAGAAGTGCCCTAGTGTACGAACAGGGTGATTCCGGGCGTGGTTATTTCGACTGTGCCGAGTGCTTCGGGGTTGTCAACGACGTGGGGACCGAGCTGCGCGGCGGTGTAGATGCCGGGGGGATAGGTTTGGCTACCAATCTTGAGTGCCGCAGTGGAGAGTCTGCGGCCGTTGAGGCGTAGGGTGGGGATGGATTCGGCGTTGCTGACTTGGGTGTTGATCCAGAGGCTGTTGATGCGTACGTTGGCGCGTAGCTTGAGGTTGCCGTTTTCTTGGATGATGCAGTTGGATTGGCGGTAGTCGTCGGTGCAGTCGAGTTCGGGGGGGAGGATGGTGGAGCGGCGGCCGTAGCTCGGGCCGTGGCTGATGTTGAAGTCGTCTTTGATGTAGATGGTGCCTTCGCCGTGGGCTTGCCCGGCAGTCTGCCAGTAGAGGGTGCCGCCGCCGCCTGCGGGGAGGTTGCCGGATTTGGAGCCTGCGGCACCGTGGGCGTGCCATTTGCCGCGGAAGTCGCTTGGGGCGGAGTCGGGGTGGGTGAGGTGAATGGCAACACGGCCGCCGCTGCCTACACCGGTGTTGGTGACTAATCCTTCGCCAGCGGCGTCGGAGGAGATGGTGCCGGTGCCGGTGAGTTTGCCGGCGGTGATGAGTATGCTGCCGCCGCTGGAGCGGAGGTTGCCGTCGGCCTTGATGGCGGTGTTGGCGTCGAGATGGAGGGTGCCGCCGACGGTGAGCTGGATGCAGCCGCCGGCGGTCATGCTGCTTGAACCGGCACTGCCGTAGCGGAGGGGTTTGAAGATGGAGCCGTAGGTTTGGCCTGCAACGGTTTCGTAGTCGGAGTTTTCTCCGGCGTGGGCGGCACCGGAGGCGGGGGTTGCGCCGGGGCCGAAGTTGCTACTGCCGTAGCCGCGGGCGTAGACGCTGAGGGTGGCGTTGCCGGTGAGGGTCATGTTGCCTTTGATTTCGGCGTGGAGTTTGTAGTCTTCACTGGTTTTGGATTGGGTGTGTGACCAGAGTCCGCTTGTGGCGGCAATGGTGCAATCGCCGAGGATGGTGAGGTGGGGGGTGGTTCCGGCAAAGGGAGCGTTGATGGTGACTTCACCGGTGTAGTCGGCGGTTTGGGTCCAGCTGGCAACGGTGAGGGGGGATGAGGAGGGGATGAGGAGGGTGCCGTTGGAGTAGTCGGCAAGGAGTACGTGATCGGCAGGCCCCGGGACGTGGGGGGGATACCAATTGACGGCGATGGAGGCGTCGCCTGTGCCGATCCAGATGCTATAACCGGCTTGGGGCGGCTTGTCTTGCAGGGTGACGACGCAGTTGGTGTTGTCGTTGAGGAGGTAGGCACCGGGGGTGAGTACGACGCGCAGGGTGGTGTCGAAGCGTTTTTTGTTGTTGACGATGGGTTGGATGAGGATGTCGGCATGGTCGGCACCGGCGGGGATGGTGATGGCACCGGCGGCATGGCTGGGGGCGTAGTCTTTGCCGGCTTCGGCGGTTTCGTCGATCAGCGTGTAGCGTACGAGGAGCGGGGCTTGTACTGCGGAGGAGGCGCGGCTGACGGTGATGGTGGCGGGCGTGAGGTCTATTTCCGACCCGTGTGCCGTGGGGGTGCTGATGGTGAGTTCGCCATTGAGGAAGGTGGCGGGCGATGCGCCGGAGTAAATGAGTTCGTCGGGGGCGTCTTGAGCGACGATGTTGTAGTAGTAGGTGGTATCGGCGGGGAGCGCAGGCACTGGAACGGAGATGGGTTGCAGGAGCGTGGTGTCGCTGAGGCTGTTGGTGGTGGTCCATACGTCAGGCTCGGTGCCAAGGAGGAGGCTGAGGGTAGAGTTTGCTTTGAGTGTGGCGAGCTGGTAGCTGATCCAGAAGTCGGCATTATCGCGTGCGGTGACGGCGGCGTGGCCGATGAAGGTTGTGGCGGCTGAGGCTTCGCCGACAACGTCTTCGTAAGTGCTGCCGGCGAGGAATTGGTCGAAGCAGATGGCTTTGCTGCTGGTGGCGTAGCAGCCGCTGAGTTTGAGGTAACGGAAGCTTTTGTCGGCGGAGAGCAGCTCTGTGCTGAAGGAGTGGGTGTAGGCTTCCGCGCCGGGCACGGGGTTGACGGCAAAGTGCAGCGTCTCGGCACCGTCGGCATTGTATTCGACTTTGACAACGACCATATAGGTGCGTTGCGGCTCGACAGCGTCGAGCAATACGAGCGGCGCGGTGTAGAGGGTGGTGCCACCGCCGGCGATGAGGCGTACGATGGTGGTGCCGCTGCTGTTGATCTTTTGGAAGCCTACGAAGAAGCCATTCGGTTCGCTGTAGCGCAGTTTGCTGGTGTTGTTATCGGAGGAGAGTCCGACGCCGGCCCAAAAGTTGTTCGGTATTCCCGTGAAGGCGGTTGTGGATTCGTAGGCCATGAGTGCGCTGAAATAGACGTTTGTCTGTGCCGGCAGGAGGGTGAGCGTGCGGCAGACATGCCGCATGTACTCGCTGGTCAGGGAGGTTGCAGTGTGGTACAATGCGTAGGTGCCGGAGGTGGGGGAGGCTATGAGGGGCGCGGGGACGTTGAGGTAGTTTAATCCGCCGGATGATGCAGTTGCCCCCAATCCGTCACGCATGGCGGTCATTGTCAGGAATACGCCGGTGCTTTCGCCGGATGTCCAAGTGGTACTGAGGCCGAGCGCGGCTTTGCCTTGGTTGTAGATTGAGGAGTTATGGCCGTAGCCGCCGGTTCCCATGGGGTCAACTTCATCTTTGAGCCAGAGTTCTGCAGTGGCAGCCATGGCGGTGAAGAGGAGGGATAAGGTCAGCAGGGTCTTAGTATGCATAGGTCTACGCTCCTTGTGGCGGTGCCGGGAAACGACCGCTCTTTACGGGGAGTATACGTTGTTTTGGGGCGAAATGCAACTGCGAAACTTGTGCGGCTTTGAAAAATCTTCCGGTTGCAAAGAGCAAAGAGTTGTTGCAATGAGTCAAACATCTGGGACAGCCCCACATGGAATATTAGAAGTGCCCTTAAAGCACAGCGGGCATAAGTTCCTGCCGGGGATCAAAAAATGCGTTCACCCGCATGTGCTTTTTCTGCGGCTGAGGCCGCTGCGCAACCAGTGATGATACTTCTTTTGGCGGTCTTTGGCAAGCACAAAATTCAACCCCTTTTCCGTAAAACGTAACTGCCCCGGCAAGTTTTGCCGTAGCGCAGCAGGGGGTTTTATGGGCGTGATTTTAGTGGATGGCGCCTATAGCGGGATTTCCTTTAAGGGATGGTTTGTATTAAAAAATGGCGCGATGTTTTGCTGTTGTTTGCGATGAGCGATGTGAGATGTAATGTATCGGGAACGAAGTGCGTTTTCTTTCGGGGTACGGTACCACGTGGTACCGTACTCGCATATCAAGTGATTTCGTACTCGTATATCACTTGATATCGTACTCGTAAATCAAGTGGTACCGTACCCCGGAAGAAAGCGATATTTGCGTTGAGTGAACGCAGTTTTGGGGTCGGAAAATCGTCGGCCGAGCAGGTGCCGGGGTGGAGGGACGGGGGCATTTCGAGATTTTGCGGTGGATTGGTGTTTTTGAAAGCTCAACCCTTGCGTCAGGCTTGAAATGGTTGCAGCCCCTCTTGCTCGATGAGGGTTGCCGGTGGTGGTGGATGGGTGTGGGGAGCGTTCGCGCAGAGGCGCGAGGGGAGATGCATATCGGGAACGGGCAGGAGGTGAGGAGAGGGCGTAACGTGTTTTGAGTGTCTCTAATAATTCACATTCGGCGACAAGGCAGGATAAAGCTCACGCGGAGACGCGGAGTCGCGGAAAGAAACTGACACCGTTGTTGGGTAGGGCTATAAAGGTGCCTGTGGCACTTTCGCCGAAACCGCCGAGTGGGGTAATAGTTGTGTGTTGTGTTGCAGGAAGGCTAAACGCGGTACGGCGGTCTCGGCGAGACCTGCCCTACCTTTTGAAACAACAATTATTAGAAGCACCCTTTTGTATGTTTCCGGAGCTTCTTCCGAGGACAGAGGGGGATTGGTTGGGGGGGCGCGGGTTTGTTCTATACTTGGGGGCGGGTGTTGTGGTATGATGGAGTGCTGTGAAGCGGTTGTTTGATATTGTGGTGGTTGTGTTATTTGGATGACGTGGGCATGGAGCAGAATGCGGTTGAGGGGGCTGCCGCGCAAGGGCATGAGGATGCTAAGAGGCGTTTGGAGCAGGTGAGGAAAACTCAAGGAGATCTGTGATGAAGCGTATTCTTTATATGGCGTTGGCGGGGATCCTGCTGGGCGGGTTGACGGGGTGTGTCTCGGATGATGTGGCGGGTGAGAGCGCGGATGTCACAGCGTGCCGTCGGGAAGCGCGGCGGGGGAGTGCGGATGCGCAGTGTAAGATGGGGCTGTATTATTTGAGTGGAAAGAAAGCTTTGCCGGCAACAACGGAAACGATGTATTGGGCGAGGAAAACACCTAATCAGAGTTATGCGGAGGTGCAGGGGGATTTGGGTGTTTGGTATGTGTTGGATGGTGTTGATGGAGCGAAGGAGAATCAGGTAGAGGCTGTCGATTGGTTTTGGCGGGCAGCAAAATGGGGGGATGCTAGAGCACAGCGTTTGTTAGGGATTTGTTATATTGAGGGAATTGGCGTTAAGAAAGATGAGTTTGAAGGGGGAATATGGCTTGGTAAGGCGGCGTTACGCGGGGATCCATTCGCGGAATGTCTGGCAGGGTTAATTTATTTGCGGGGTGTTGGCGTGTCGCGAAATCGGGGGGAGGCGGTGCGGTGGTTTCGGCTGTCGGCGGATAAGGGTTATCCGGAGGGGCAGTTCCTGCTGGGGCTGTGTTATCGAAATGGAATCGGACTTAAGAAGAATTTGGATGAGGGGCTTCGCTGGAGCCGTTTGGCTGCCGAGCAGGGGTGTGTCGAGGCGGAGGCGTGGCTTGGTTTTCATTACATGGGAGAAAAAGGTGCCGATGGGAATTCGGATGAGGCGTTTCGGTGGAGTCGATTGGCTGCGGAGCATGGCAGTGCTGTTGGCGAAAATAATTTGGGGGCATGTTATCAACGGGGCGTTGGCGTGGCAAGTAATTTGCAGGAGTCGGTGAAGTGGTATCGGCGGTCGTCAGATAAAGGGTGTACCATGGGGCATGTGAATTTGGGGTGTGCCTATTTGAATGGCGCGGGAGTGGAAAAGGATGTTGCCGAGGCTATTCGTTTATATCGCTTGGCTGCCAAACAGGGAGAAGCCCAGGGAGAGACCTGCTTAGCAATCTGTTACAGCAAGGGATTGGGTGTGCCGCAAGATTGGGGCGAAGCAGTGCGTTTATATAAGAAGGCGGCAACAAAGAATGATGTTTGGGCGGTGACCGCATTGGGGGAGTGTTATTTTAATGGGACAGGGGTCGAGAAGAATGCTTTGGAGGCTGCGCAATGGTTTCAACGTGCAGCAGAGCTGGGGTCTGCTGTTGCCCAGAGTTATTTGTCGGCGATGCATGCAACGGGTGTGGGCGTGGCGAAAAATGAAAAGCGTTCCTTGCAGTGGTTGCAGCAAGCTGCTGCCGGGGGTGATTCTCGTGCGCAATATGAGATCGGCGAGCGTTATGCAAATGGACTGATCGTTCAAGCGGATGCGGTTGAGGCGGCGCAGTGGTTTCGAAAGGCAGCGGAGCAAGGCCATTCGCTTGCACAGTGTTGGTTAGGATTTTATTATCAGAAGGGAACTGGTGTCGAAAAAAATGTGCAGGAGGCTGTGCGGTGGTATCGTTTGGCAGCTGAATTGGGATTAGCGGAGGCGCAGCATAATTTGGGTTTGTGTTATTCAAATGGTACGGGGATCGAGCGAAATGCGGTTGAGGCGGCGGGATGGTTTCGTAAAGCGGCTGAGCAGGGGTTTGTTCACGCACAATATCAGTTGGCGTGCTGTTATGAGAAGGGTGAGGGCGTGAAGGCAGATGCAGATGAGGCTGAAAAGTGGTTTGCGAAGGCGGCTCTTCAGGGGCATGAGGATGCGAAGAAGAGGTTTAATTTAAACTAGCCGCTGTTATATCTAATGGACGAACCTGCTTTCTTTGTGGGAGCGTTTTGGGTTTGTTCTATACTTGGGGGCGGGTATTGTGGTATGATGGTGTGCCGTGAAGAGGTTGTTTGATATTGTAATGGTGATGGTGGCGCTGCCGGTGGTGGTGCCGGTGGTGGCGTTGTTGGCTTTGCTGGTGCGGGTGAAGCTGGGGAGTCCTGTATTTTTCGTGCAGGAGCGGTCGGGCAGGAATGGGGTGCCGTTTAATTTGGTGAAGTTCCGCTCGATGCGTGCGGGTGAGGGGAGTGATGAGGTGCGGCTGACGGGATTTGGGCGGCGGCTAAGAGCGTCGAGTTTGGATGAGCTGCCGGAGTTGTGGAATGTGTTGAGAGGGGAGATGTCGCTGGTAGGGCCGCGGCCGTTGCTGTCGAAGTATTTGCCGTTGTATTCGAGGCTGCAGCGGCGGCGGCTGGAGGTGTTGCCGGGGATTACGGGGGTGGCGCAGGTGTTGGGGCGGAATAGTTTGAGTTGGGAGCGGAGGTTCGCTTTGGATGTGTGGTATGTGGATAATCGGTCGTTTGGCGTGGATTTGTGGATTTTGGCGCGGACGGTTGGTTTGGTGTGGCGCCGCGAGGGGATTTCGGCTGTGGGACATGCGTCGATGCCGGAGTTTGAGGGGCGGAAGGGGAGGCAGGCCGAGCAGGAATGAGTGAGAGTGTGGTGAGAAAGCCGTTTTGGCGCGCGAATTGGCTGCCGTTTGTGACGGCGATCGTGCTGTCGGTGATTGGCGTGTTTTTTGTGTATAGCGCGTGTTCGGCCCGGGCTTTGGAGGCGGTGCAGAATCAGTGGCTGGAGCATTTGAAGTTTCTGCTGCGGGGGATGATGGTGGCCGCAGTGCTGGCTTGGCTGGATTATCGGCTGTTGCTGCGGTGGTCGTGGCTGGCGTATGTGGGGGTGTTTGTCTTGCTGGTGGCGGTGTTGTTTTTGGGCAAGGAGATCATGGGGGCGCGGCGGTGGATTTTTGGAATGCAGCCGTCGGAGTGTGCTAAGCTGGCGTTGATTTTGCTGCTGGCGCGGTTGTTTTCGCGTTGGAAGGGGCTGAGGGGGG
>JAVBMC010000081.1:0-20729 GCA_031552845.1 Kiritimatiellia bacterium | reverse complement strand
TTTCCATTCTCGCCACAAATGAATCCCCTGCCAAGCTCATCTTTGAAAGTGACAGTGCAAATACGCCTGCGTTACTGCAGCTCTACACGCTGCAAAACTTCCGCGTTGGCTATAACGTCTCTGCACAAGAAAACCTGCGGGTGCGGCTGAATACCCCGCTGGAGATCCGCAAGTCCGGCAACAACGCCACGGCCGCAATCTTCTATAGTGCTATTGAAGGCGGCACGGCAGAAAACCCTAGCACCATTACCTGTTATAACAACAACACGGATGTGGCGCTGCTCAACCCGGGCAATACCTTCATCGGTGACATCTACGTCGGCAGTACCGTTGGCTCGCCCAATCTCTACATTGGCCGTAACAGCAGTGCGGGGCAAAGCGGATACATCAATGTAGACGCAAACGACGGCATGTTCGGTAACCCTGCCAACCAGATTATCCTACGTCGCAATGGACAACTGATCATCCATCGTAACGATACCTTAGACTTCACATTCAACCGCCATCTGCTCGGTTATGGCGTTCTCCGCCGCGTCTGGCAAGACAACTACCAAAACGACCTAGCCAACCAAAACCGCTACAGAGGATTGACACTGGGGCCTGACGCTCTCATCGCTCCCGGCGAGGGAGATGAGGTGAATCAACTCACCATCACCTCCTCGAAGCTTGAACTTGACCCCGCGTCGACGCTCCAATTCAAAGTTGGTGGTAATAACGCCACACCAAGGAACGACAAACTCGTGCTCAACACGACCTTCGGAACAGCCACGCCCACTGTTTACACCAGTCTAGCCCTGACCAATACCATTGAATTCGTCAAACTGGATGATGTTCCTCCCAAAACAGAGTTTGCGATTATTACCGCACCTGTAACCGTAACAAATCTAACGGTGAACTTCGCAAAGAAAACTCCGCAGTTTGGCTTCAAAACAACGTATGACGAAGCGAAAGGCTGGACAATTATCGCTACATACCGTGGAGAAGCAACTCGACTGTTCCTCTACTAAGCGGTAAAGAGTTTTGCACAAGGCGCGGCGGGTGAACCTGCCGCGCCTTTTCTATTATAATGCCTGGCCGGACACAGGGGGCTGTTAACTTTATGACAGCCGCCTGTCACACTTCTGAAAGCCAGCTGTCACAATTGTGAGAGCCAGCTGTCATGCATCTGACAGCCAGCTTTCACCGCTACCATAGAGCCGTCAAAGACCTGAACGAGGCGTCACAGCGCATGAATCAGACAATGCACCGTTCGCGTTTGGGATGGTTAGAATAATTGTGTTCTATTTTTATCCCCCGCGCCACCCTTACCCCCCTTGACGTGGGGGAGGTTCTGTGGTATACTACCGATATGTCAACTGGTATGCATACCACAGAGGAGCCGGTTTATCGGCGTTTGGCCGATGATCTCTTACGGCAAATCCGCGGCGGAAAGGTCGCGGGGGATGGGTTTATTGCTTCGGAGCATGAACTCGTGCGGCGTTATGGCGTCTCGCGCGATACGGTGCGGCGGGCGTCCGCGCATTTGATTGAACAGGGCTTCGTTGTGCGCTATCCCGGCAAGGGGCTCTACCTGCGGCAGAAGTATACCGAGCACCGCCAGACTGTACTATTGATTGCTGACAATCTGATGTGGGAGCCTTGCGTGCGGTTGTCCCACGCGGCCAAGAACTTCGCCAAGACCTCCGGCTGGGACATTCATATCTCCGACGGCCACGGCGAGCAGGAGACGAACATCCGCCTGCTGAAGAAGCTCTCCCTCGACCCGGACGGCATTGACGGCATCATCCTCATGGCGTGGCATACGCCGACATTCTTCGAGCTCGCCTTTGAGATGAAGAAGACCGGCATCCCCATCGTCATCATCGACCATCACGCCATGGAACTGCTCGTGCCGAGCGTTGCGGCGGACAATTACCAAGGCGGTTACCTCGCCGGCGAACACCTTGCCAAAATGAATCACCAGCATGTGGCCTTCGTGGGCGATATCAACACCTCCACCGTCCGTTTGCGCTTAGATGGGTTCCGCGATGCGCTGGCAGACTATGGCATTCCCCTGCCCCGCAAGCAGGTTGCTAACTTCGAGCCGCATGACCGCTTCAGCGATTGGGGGGCGGAGGTGACCCAAGCGCTCGACAAGCTCTTCCGCCAAGGCAAGCACCACCCCACCGCCATCTTCTGCAGCTGCGATGCTGTGGCGCGCGTGCTTTACCGCTTCGCTCAGGCCAAAAACATCATCGTCCCCGATGAACTCAGCATCATCAGCTTCGACGACGACCCCTTGGCGCAATGGCTCTCCCCCGCGCTGACCACCGTCCGCCAGCCCTTCGAAGAAATGGGCATACGGGCAATGGAGCTGTTGCAAAAACAAATTGAAGGCAAAGGGACCGCGAGCGAAAGCATCGCGTTGCCCGTTGAACTCATCAAACGTAAATCCGTCATCAAAAGGATAGCATGAAGAACATCACCGGCAAACTTGCCGCCCTCCTTATCTCAACCGCCACCCTGCTCCACGCGGGGCCAAACTTCATTGCCAACGGCAATATGGAAACCGCAGTCGACGGATTCGCCAAAGACTGGAGCAAGTCCGAGTTCGCCGAGTACCTCGAAGAAGGCGGCAACCACTTCCTGCGCCTCAATTCCGGCGGAACCTCCAAGATGCCGATGTTCTACAAACAGATCAACATCGCCAAAGATGCCAAGGCATTCAAATTCACCGCGCGCGTCCGGTATGACAAGGTCAAGCAAGGTAAAGAAAAGTGGCATGACGCCCGCATCATCATGGACTTCAAAGACGCCGACGGCAAGAAGCTCCCCGGCGGCAAAGCCCCCGCATTCAAAGGTACCAGCAAAGGCGAATGGCGCGAGATCAAGTTCGGCATGCCCATCCCCGAAGGTGCCAAGATACTCGAAATCATGCCCTGCCAGTTCAACACCGCTGAAGGCGTTCTTGACCTCGACGACCTCGTCCTAGAAGTCATCCCGCTTGAGGAGGCTGCTTTCGTTGACTATAAACGCTGCGAGCCCATGCCCATCAGCCCCGAGTATAAGCTCGATGAACTCATGGTCAAAGGCAACCGCCTCGTCTCCAAAAAGACCGGTAAGGAAGTCTGGCTCCAAGGCGTCGCGCTCTGCTCCATGGAATGGTCCGCCGGTGGCGAACACATCATGGAATCCGTCGAAGTCTGCACCAAACAATGGAATGCCAACGTCATCCGCCTCGCAGTCGCGGCTAAGTTCTGGTTCGGTGTAGGTCCGTGGCAGAACGACAAAGGCGTCAAATACCGCGCGCTCGTTGACAATGTCGTCGACACCTGCCAAAAACGCGGCGTCTACGTCGTCATCGACCTCCACGAATACCGCGCCCCCACGCAGAACCATGCCGACTTCTGGCTCGACGTCTCCACCCGTTACCGCAACCACCCCGGCGTGATCTTCGGCCTCCTCAACGAGCCCCACGGCATCAGTTGGGAAGTCTGGCGCGATGGCGGCTGGGTCAGCGACAAGCCCAAGCAGAAAGAAGGCGTCTTCTCCGAGAACACCGAAGCCGTCCGCAAGTTCCACTCCATCGGCACCCAGAAACTCGTCGAAATCATCCGCAAGAACGGCGCCCGCAACCTCCTCTCCGCCGGCGCACTCGACTGGGCCTATGACCTCTCCGGCATTCTCAAAGGCTTCGCCCTCACCGATACCCCCCAAGGCAATGGTATCATGTACGAAACCCACGTCTACCCCTGGAAACGCGGCTGGCAGAAATCCTTCCTCGACGCGGCAGAAAAGTACCCCATTCTCGTCGGCGAAGTCGGCTGCCAACCCGACCGTATGCCCTTCATCCCCGAATCCGCCTGGGAAGGCCCCGAGACCTGGTATGCAGACATGCTCGGCATCATGCAAAAATACCGCCTCAACTGGACAGCCTGGTGCTTCCACCCCAAATCCTCTCCCTGCCTCCTCAAAAACTGGAACTACGAACCCACCGAATACTGGGGCGTGCACGCCAAAGACGCCCTCAACGGCAAACAATTCGAAAACAAGAAGCTACGATAAAGGAGTGTCATGAAAACATCAAGATTGATCGTTATTGCTCTGACGGCCTCTATGGCCTGCATTGGTTACTCCGACATCATCCGCTACAAAACCTTGGACAACGGACCTTTAAATAGTCCCGAGAGCTGGGAAGGCGGTATTGTTCCAGGTGCCAATGACCAAGCATGGTTTGAGTCTACTAAGACGAGCCAGACTATAACGGTCAATCTTGGTGAAGACACCACATGGGGCGGTGCCTACATCAATGCGTTGGACAAAGACTTCAGCATCACCATCTCTACGGGATTCAAGCTCTACTTAGGCGCGCTGGGATTTCAGACATCATCCGGCAACATAAAAAACGTCGTCCTCAAGGCACCAACCTACCTCACAACCGATCAAATTTGGAATGCCGGATCCGGTGGACTCGGCGTTGAAGGCACAGTCACGCTCCAAAATCACACGCTCGAAATCAACGGTGGAGCCAAGAAAGAGATCAAGAGCTCATTGTATGGCCCAGGGACACTCAGCGTCCTGCACTCCTATATGACGCTTGTTGATGGATGTGTGCTAGATGATGTAGACCTGACCTCAGAGGCTTATAACTTCACGTATAACATGCAATTTCTAGGACAAGCAGGTGCAACATCGCGTGCTAAGTCCATCATCATGAACAAGGGATATGTAGGCATTGAGTTTTCGAACAACACCACCACGTATAATAGGTCGGTAACAAATACGATTGCGGGGCCAATCACCTGCGAGAGCGGCGGCCTCATCATGCAAATTACACAGGCCGGTTCGCGCGCCTACAAACATCTTCTTCAAGCCGCCTCCTATATTCATGAGGGAGGCATCACGCTTTTCAGGGGATCTGATTTCGGCTTAACCAACCTGACAACAACCACTGGAGTTTCCGCCAATCTAATATTCACCCAGTCAGCCCCTGTTCTTTTAGGAGAGGTAGATGGCACCGGC
This sequence comes from Kiritimatiellia bacterium, assembly GCA_031552845.1. Lineage (GTDB taxonomy): Bacteria > Verrucomicrobiota > Kiritimatiellia > RFP12 > DVOR01 > JAVBMC01. Next base: position 15,728 of record JAVBMC010000081.1, on the reverse strand, counting down.
GCGACGGTCCCAATCATGAAAGGCGCAGTTGCAGATACGACAACCGGCGGTTATGGTATGGGATTTGCGACGTACGACACAGACTATGGCGTCCGCCTGCTCGACTTTGAAACAGAGTACACCGATACAATCACCTCTGCACAGGCAGACCTCACCAATGTACGGCTAGCCATTACAGACGATCAGCCGATTTCAATTACTTTGGAAGACGAGCTCAGCACCATCAATTCACTGACTCTGATTAATACCTCGACAACCAACGCTGCTGGCATCACTATCGCGGGCTCAAGCGGGAATGAGACTCTTCGAATCAACAGCGGTATGATTTATGCGCAACAGAGTGTGGTCGTCACTCCTACTGTCACCAACACGATCAGCCTGCAAATGTCTGCATTGGACTTCAACAATCAACCTGGCATCATTTATGTACGCGACATGAAGGGCGCCAACAATTATGCACTAAGTGCTCCGCTACGGATTAAATCCGCCTTTACCAATGTCGCACCGGAAGGTATTTTACTTTGCGGTCCCATTAACGCAAACTATCCCATTTATCTTGAAGGTAATGCCGCCAACACCTATACAGGCCGCATTACCGTTGCCAAAGGTGCCTTTCTACGGCTTGCCAGTGCTGGCGGAACAGCAAACACAGCGGTACGCGGCACATTGATTATTGACGGCGGTATGACTCAATGGAATAACAATCTCGATGACTATACGGCTGATGTAATCCTTTATTCCGGCAACACCTTGATTAGAGACGGTGCATGGAATTCCGGAAGTTACGGTGGCGAAACGTTCCGGGACTTCACTATGTTCGGCGGCTCACATACCGTTGGTTCCGATGGTGGCGGGGCACAAACCTGCCGGGATGTCAAACTTTATGCCGGAACCATGACACTTTCTCGGGCAGCTCGTTTAACGGCCACCAACCTTCTGATGACCGGAACAACAATTGGATTGAGCCATAACGCACCCAGTTCCGGACGAGGCTCGCCTTCAATTGTTGTCGGCAGCGATATGACCATCTCCAACACGCTCTCAACAACGCAATATAACCCGATCAACATCGCATGGGCCGGCAATAGTGGTCCTGCATTCTTGGCTCCCTTCGGGGGACTCAACGTTTACGGAAACGACCTCAACACCAACAGCGTACTCATTTCACGCACTTACCCAAGCGCACCCCCGGCGACTTACTGGCTAGCGGAATGCCGCCTCACAGGTGATATAACGTTCAATATCAGTGATGGTGCGGCAGTAAACGATCTGGAAATGGACCTCTCGCTTGTTGACAATGGGACGACAGCAGGACGGCTCATTAAAACCGGCGCAGGCACCCTGCTCCTCTCTGCCTCCACCAATACCCTTACAGGAGGTGTTACAATCAACGCGGGCACATTGGCCATCACGGGCTACTTCGCCAGCGGTTTTGAGGTTGAGAGCGAGACCGAGTTACGCGTTGACTCCGACACCGCCGAAATCAACGGGAACCTGATTTTCAAAGCCGGCGCGGCCTATGCCGGAGTGCAAGGCAGTCTTTTGACTGTCAACGGTGCTGTCACCGCCGAAGCCCCCGTGCCGGTCACCTATCCGGCGCCTACTGATGACAGTATTGAGCGAGTGTTATTAATGACCGCCTCCGGCGGCATCAATGCCACATTCACCTATCCCGATCCTAAGTGGAAAGCAATCGTTACTGGCGGCAATCAACTTTGGTTGCGGAAAAACATGCCCACGCGCATCCAATTGTTTTAAGCGTTAACTTTCCATCACACTATTTGCGCGCTACAAGAAAAGAACGAAAGGAATAACCATGAATAAGATACATGCATTGACTCTGGCGTTGGCCGGATTACTTGGGCTTGTTCTACAAGCTGCGACAATAGAGTACGACATGACCGTCAAAGGTCCATTGGATAGCCCAACCAGCTGGGTTGGTGGCGTAATTCCAACGGCGGATGATACGGTTCTCGTTCAGGCCGAGCAAACGAGCCAAAGCATCAGTCTTGCGGCTCCAGGTGATCTAACATGGGGTGGATTCGCTGTTGATGCAGGCTCAAACAAGACCTTCACGGTTAAACTTACCGGCACCGGTGCTCAAAGCCTTTACTTGGGCAAAGAGGGCTTAAACATAGCCACGAACATGTCAAGCTCCTCCGAAATCCAACCAACGGTTCGCCTAACAGCTGATCAGACATGGACATTGCAATCCGGCACCGTTGCTTTTACCAATCGTGTAAACTTACAGGAGCATACTTTGACACTGGCGAGCGGTGGGGCAACAAAAGACTTTAAGATGGGGTTTGTGGGTCCAGGAACAATCATCGGCGAAGCGGGGTTTAGAGTTTACTCAAAGCAAAGTGCGGTAGCGACCGATCTTTCGCTCCGTAGCATAGCCAATGCCACGGCACAGTTTTTGGGATATAGCACCGTGCCACGCGTGAACAATGTTTCTCAAGATCTGGGATACAACACCTTTGACCTATCTCAAAACGATGCAGGGTTCAAACAACTCGCCACGACTCAAATGGATGGATCACTCTACTGTAATTTTGGATTGCTTTATGTCAACGTCTCGCAAAGTGCTGCGTACAAACACATACTTAATTCGATGGCCTATAATCATACTGGGGGCATGACATTATTCAAGGGGACCAACCTTGGAACTATTGACTTAGACACCACGACGGGGCAGTCGGCAAATATAATTTTCCACACACCGCCTACACTACTGGGCGATCAGGAGGGAATTGGCTCACAGATGCCTATCATGAAGGGTGCTGTTGCAGACACGACCACAGCAGGCAGAGGAATGGGCTTTGCAACCTATGACGAAACATATGGCGTTCGTTTACTTGATTTCGAGACAGAATACGATGCAGAGTTAATATCAGGACAGGATGCTTTGAACAACGTCCGATTGACAACAGCAGACGCACCGCTTGTAACAACGTTAACCGATGCGTTAACCACAGTCAACTCCCTTACACTGATTAATACCGGTCCGGGAGACTTGACAGGCATTACAATTAATGGCGATCTGCCTAACAGTACATTGCGAGTCGCCAGCGGCATGATTTATGCGCAACAGACTGTGAGCGGTACCGCCACCACAAATGACGCTATTATTCTACAAGTACCGTTTTTGGATTTCAACAATCAGGCTGGATTAATTTTTGTACGTGATACAAAAGGCACATCAAATGGCAATGCAAAAGGTGCGCTTCGTATTAAGTCCATCTTCACCAATGTTGCCCCTGAAGGCATTACGTTCCATGGACCAATAGATGCCTCATGGCCTGTTTACCTGGAAAACTCAACCGAAAACTCCTATACGGGCCGCATCACAGTTGGCAGAGGCGTTTATTTACGTCCACAGGCGGCCACTGCAAACACGGCAATTCGAGGCACACTGGTGATTAATGGTGGCGGGGCACAATACTATAACCAGCTGGATGATGATACATCAGACATAATTCTCTACTGCGGAAGCTCATTAATCAGAGCAGGTGACAGTAATTCCGGCAGCGGAGGAAGCGAAGTATTCAGGAATTTTACCATGTTTGGAGGAGGTCACACCCTTGGTGCTGATTCCGGAGGAACACAAGGCAATCAAAATCTCTATCTTTATGGCGGCACGTTTACTATGTATCGATCAACGCGCATGAATGTCGCGCATGACGTAATGCTGGCCGGAACTGTTATGACCATCCGAAGCAACTCTGCCAGTGACCGCAGCGGACCGATATTCACTATAGGCGATACGCTGACAATCTCCAATACAGTGGAAACGGCGCAATACATCCCAATGACAATCGGATGGTCGACTTATCGTAATGCCCCTACGCTTGTCCTAAGTAATCAGCTAGTGTTTGTCGGCAATGCAATTAACACTAACAGCACGTTGATCAAGCGCGAGTACAATCTCGCCGAGGAAACAGCCAAGCATGCCGAATGTGCTCTCAACGGCACTGTAGTCTTTGATATCGGCGACGGTGCTGCCGTCAATGATCTTGAAATGGATTTGACTTTCGCAGATGATGCTACTGGCTCCTCTGCTGTTCCAGGGAGGCTTGTCAAGGAAGGTGCAGGCACGCTGATGATTACATCGGCAACCAACACGCTCACCGGCGGCATTGAAATCAATGCTGGCACTCTGGCAGTCTCCGGATATTTCGCCAGTGGTATGTCTGTCGCCGAGGAAGCAACTCTCCGCGTAGACACCGCTACTGTTGAAATTAACGGTGACCTTATGTTTGAACACAATTCCACGTATGCCGTCTCAACGCTTGGGGCAAAGACAGTTGTCAATGGTGCGGTCAGCGGAACTGGAATAACGTGGGTTACTTCTCCAATGCCGGCAAGCAATGTTTCTCAAGTGCATCTCATGCATGCTTCCGGAGGAATGACTCAAAAGTTCAAGACGGAGTTGCCCGGATGGCATTGCAGTGTTGTAGGCGGAACAGATCTATACCTCAAGCCGATGCCCGCCACGATTCTAGTCTATTGATTGTACTGTGAAAACAGTTATTGTTTAATACGCGACAATGCAAACAAATTCCATGTAATAACGGAAGGAAACTAATATGAAAAAGACACGCACATTGACTCTGGCTTCCGCCGGATTTCTCGGGTTTGCCCTGCAAGCTGCGACTATCGAGTACGATATGACTGTGAAAGGTCCATTAGACAGCCCTACAAGCTGGGTTGGCGGGGCAGTTCCTGCTGCGGCTGACACTGTCCTCATGCAGGCCCAAATTTCTCCTCAAAGTCTCACTGTCGCCGCTCCTAGTGACTTGACATGGGCAGGTTTTATCGCTGATGCAAGCACGAACAAGGACTTCACTGTTAAGCTCACCGGTACAGCTGCTCAAAACCTTTACTTGGGAAGACAAGGATTAACCACTTCCGCCGGCAATATGAAGGCATGGGAAATTACCCCCACAATTCGGTTAACAACCGATCAGTCATGGTTATTGCGCTCCGGAACAACCACCGCAGCCAGTTCGGTCTATCTACAAGAGCATGCTCTAACGTTGGCGACTGCAAACGGCACAAAAGAATTTAAGGGAGGGTTTATCGGCCCGGGAACGATATTCATGGAGGGGGGCTTCAAAGTCAACTCCGGCTCGGGTGCCATTGACACCGACATTTCCTTGCGCAGCAGTACCGGCGGAACTGCTGAGTTTTTGGGATACAGTACGGTTCCGCGGATGAAGAATGTCTCGCAGGACTTGGGCTACGCAACATTATACTTGAATCAAAGTACCGAATCGCGCCCGGTTACAACGAAAATCGATGGATCTTTGACCTGTAACTCGGGAATACTCAGCGTAAACCTCCTCGCAGGAAAAGCCTTCAAGCATACGCTCACCGCCACTGCCTACAACCATAATGGAGGAGTCACCCTCTTCAAAGGCACTAATCTAGGAACAGTGGATATGGCAACCACCGCAGGGCAAGCCGCAAATGTGATATTTGATGCCGCGCCCATTCTCTTGGGCACAGCCGATGGCCTAGAGGCCCAAACCCCCATTATGAAGGGCACCATTGCCGACACCACAACCGCGGGATATGGCATGGGGTTTGCCACCTACAACAGCACATATGGCATCCGTTTGCTCGACAGTACAACAGAATACACGGATACGCTCGAATCCGGATCAACCGCTCTGAACAACGTTCGCCTCCCCACCACCGACGCCCCTATTGCGGTCACCTTAACCGATCCAATGACGACTGTTAACTCACTCATGCTGCTGAACACCGGCACAGGAAACGACATGGGGATTACCATCAGTAATGATAACGCTCTTGCCGAGACCACCCTGCGGGTGGCCAGCGGCATGATTTATGCGCAGCAAACAGTTAGCGGCACCCCCACAACAAATGATGTGATTGTTCTGAAAGTGCCCTTGCTTGATTTCAGCGGAAGTTCCGGACTGTTCTATTTGCGCGATACAAAAGGGATAGATAACGGGGTTGCAAAGGGATCTGTAAACATCTCGTCAATCTTTACAAACGTCGCACCGGAAGGCGTTTCTTTTTTTGGTAATCCATCAAGCTGGTCGCTGGTTCAACTGGATGGCGCGTATGAAAACACTTACACAGGGCGCATTACCGTCGGAAGAGGTGCTTATCTACGCCTGGCACGTTCGACAGCCAACACCGCAATTCAGGGTCAATTGGTAATTGACGGCGGCGTAGTGCAATACGATCATCAGTTAAATGATGAAACTGCCGATATTATTATTTACTCCGGAACATCGCGTCTTAAGACAGGTGCCGGAAACTCCGGTAACGGCGGTGCAGAAACATTCCGCAACCTGATCATGTATGGGGGCTCCCACGAACATGGAGGGGGAGGCGGCGGCGTGCAAAACAATCAAAACCTCTATCTTTATGGCGGGACTTATACCATTGGGTCGAGCGGTCGTGACAATGTGGCAAACGATGCCGTGTTTGCCGGAACAACGATGGTGCTTTCAAGGAATACATCAAGCAATCGTAGCGGCCCCATCTTAACGGTGGGCAATAACCTCATCATATCCAACATCCTTGAGGATGTATCCTATGTACCGTTGACGGTCAACCATTCTCTCGTTGGGAATGCCAATGCGGTTACGCTGAGCAATCGCTTGACTTTCGCAGGAAACACCTTTAATACAAACAGCGTGCTCATCACGAGCACAACCGATAATGCAGCTTTTATGTCCGAATGCAGGCTCAGCGGAAACGTGACATTTGACATTGGCGACGGAGCGGCAGAGAATGACCTGTGCATTGACCTCAACTTTGCAGATGATACATTTGTGCCGAAGACCCCGATGATCGGCAAGCTTATCAAAGAAGGTGCTGGCACGCTGATGATTACAGCCCCCAGCAACTCCCTCACAGGCGGCATTGAAATCAAGACCGGCACCTTGGGCATCTCCGGAACTTGTGCCAGCGGCATGTCGGTGGCCGAAGATGCAATCCTCCGTGCAGACACCGCAGCTGTCGAGATTAACGGTGATCTTACATTTGCGGACAGCTCTGGTTATGCCGTGACAATGCTCTTAGCTAAAACAGTTGTCAATGGTGCAGTCAACGGAACGGGAACAACCTGGGTTACGACTCCCGTGCCAGCAGGCGATGTTAAACAAGTTCATCTCATGCATGCGTCAGAGGGAATCACCCAAAGGTTTAAGACAGAATTGCCCGGTTGGGTTTGTAGCATTGTCGCAGGGACAGACCTCTATCTCAAGCCGATGCCCGCCCAAATCTTAATCTATTGATTTCGCTAGCGACTTCAATGAATATGAACAGCAAGAGCCATTTAGTCAATCAAAATCACAAAAGAGGCTTGTTTCAACCGCCAAAGTAATGTATTATACGAATGCTTGCTTATGGCGGGTTTGTTGTTATGAGATGGAGGCGTGACCACAGAGCGCCCCCGATTGTGGAGGAGTAGCATTATGAATACGAAACAGTTCGTTATCGCGGCCTTTGCCGTGTTGTTTTCAATTGTCTTACAGGCAGCAGTTATCGTTTATGATAACAATGGCTCCGGAAGCGTGCACGATACCACCCGTTGGATTGGAGGGATCGTCCCTGGGTCAAATGACATCGCTTGTGTAGAGGGATCAGGCAACGTCTCCCTGTCTTTTTCGCAGGATACCCAGCTTGGCGGCATTTATATTTACACCTCCTCCGGAACAGCCAATGTTTCAGGCGGCGGCAAGCTCTACCTCGGACGTTATGGTCTTGCCATGTACAGTACAGCACAAAAGACGCTTTCAGGCATACAGCTCGCAGCAGATCAAGTCTGGACATTCTCCGGCGGCGGTGCCAACCAAACGGGGCAACCGACCCCCGCCATTCGCCTCAACGGTTACAATCTCCTCTGGCAAGGTGCAGGAAACAAACAAGAAATTAAATTTGCTATGGCCGGCCCCGGCACCCTTGAAATTCGGCACGAAAGTTGGTTCTATCAATCCAACTCAACCCTTGCGACAGACATTGATATGATTTACGGACGCGGAAACACAACGCACTATTTCTACAGTTATAAGTCCACTCCCGGTACGGACTCTATGAGAAGCGTCACGGCCAACAACCCCGGCGATCTTCGTTTCGAGAACAGCACCTCCGCCAACGGAACCCATCGCATCAGCGGCGATATCACCATCAACAATGGGACCCTCATGTCCTTCACGTCCACTCAAAAACCCAACTACCGCGGACTTTGGCAGGCCAACACGCTCGTCATTAATGAAGGTGCAGTCTTCTTCCGCGGCAACAACTTCACGACCATTAATTCAGAAACAGAGGACATCCCGTCTACAGGTTGCATCTTTGATATCCCGCCCGTACTCAGCGGACAAAATGACGGAACAGGATCATTGCGCCCCATCCTGCTTGGGGTTATTGTCGCAACAAATAATACAGGAGCGTCTGTAGCCGATGGTCTGACAACCTACGATACCGACCGCGGCGTACGTCCGTTGGATCCGGAAACCGAATACATAAGCACCATCACCGACGGATCAACAGCTCTCGACAACGTTCGCATTCTCACCACAGGCGCGGGTGCTCAAAACATTACCCTAGCTGATCCGCTCACGACAGTCAATTCACTATCGCTTGAATCCTCCGGCGGTGCAAACGCCTCCGGTATTACAATCGCCGGCAACGACGGCACTGCACTCCGAATCAACAGCGGCACAATATTCTGCAAGCAGACTGCGACCGGAATAACGGCCAACGACGGGATCAAATTCACGATTCCCGCGTTGGACTTCAACGGAACCGATGGACGCATATTCCTCGCAGGCATCTCAACTTCAGGTACCACCTACAATACAACCACGTGGAATGGTCCTGTGACAATCCAAAGCATTCCGCAAAACGTCGGCCCCAAAGGTATCGGTTTTTACGGTAGCGGCTACGCACGCATAACCGGTAGCCAGCCCAACACCTACATGGGCAACATCACTGTTGGCAACGGTGCCAACGTCCAACTCAATCGCAGCATTCCAAACACGGCCATACAAAGTACGCTCACAGTCAACGGCGGCACCTGCCGTTACAGTGACCAACTTGCAACGACCGCCGATGTCATTGTTCATGAAGGCACCTCCGAAATCGTCCTAGGCTCCGGCAAAACTGGGAATCAAACATTCCGAGACCTCACCGTCTACGGCGGCGGACTGCACAGGCTTGGCAACGGTGACCCAGCCACTTCCACCCACCGTAACGCCACGCTTTTTAGAGGCAAGTACATCGTCTCCGGCAAAGCCGTCGCCACCCTGACGGGCGACCTCACTCTGGCAGGAGGCCTGCTCGACATGGGAAGTGCCTCTCTCGGCAGCCTCACCGTCCAAGGTGCGACCATCATCTCCAACCCGGCCAACTACGCTGCTAATGCGACCTACAAATACACAGCCGCGAACATCGGACGAACAGCCACCCTCAACCTCGGCTCCTCGCTCAGCTACTACGTCAACGAATATGCGCCTCTCGGTTGCGGCCTCATCAGTGCTTACACAGTCGGGACAACCGCTTACCCAGTCATCGCACTCTCCGGCGAGACCGTTTTTAATATTGAAGACAATTCCGCCGAAACTGATCTCGAAATCCAGCCCAGCCTTGTCGACGGCACTATACCCGGCAGACTCGTTAAAGAAGGCCCCGGCGTGCTGGGCTTAAGTGCTCCAACCAACAGCCTTACAGGCGGGATTGACCTCAACGCAGGCGGTATCACGCTGGTAGCTAACACCACGCTTTGCGGAATCAACGCGGCAGCGGATACGCTCCTGCGCGTTGAAGGCTCCTGTGAACTGCAAGACAGCCTCACTTTTGCGGAAGGTTCTCAATACGCCTTTAACACAAATGGCGTCCTTACCCTCAGTGGCAGCGTCACCGCAGCCGCACCAGTGCCCGTCGATTGTGCCATCCCGACTAATGCACTAGAGAAGGTGCTTGTCATGACCGCCGCAGGCGGAATCAATGGCAAATTCATTTCACCGAACTCTCAATGGGTATTCAACATCCACAGCGGCAATCGACTGGTTCTTCAAAAGAATATAGTCACAAAACTCTTCATCCAATAATCAATTACACGGGCGGTTGCTAAAAAGCACCCGCCCGTATGTTTTAGGAGGTCTGGTATGAAACTGCATAGTTTGTCTCTTGGCGTTTTCGCCACTGTCGTTGCATTTTTCTCACTCCATGCCGCTGACATCCGCTGGACAGGCGCCGCGGGTGATGCCCTTTGGAGCAATCCTCTTAACTGGACAGGCGAAAAATTACCTGGAGAAGGTGACCGCCCTATTCTCAATGCCAATGGTTTGATTGATGGCAAGCTTTTCCTAGATGCCAGTCAAACAATTCTTAATCTCGGCCTTGCCGGACAAAACTACACGCTTGAAGCAACAGATGGGTCTGTTCTGACGCTGCTGGGCACCACTATCGACGATGCCGACAGCGGCGGCTCCGGCGTACACTTAGCCTGTCCGATTGTAGTCACACGTGATACAACCATTCGTCCGCGTGCTGCTTGGAACACCCAACTCTATCTTGAGGGTTCCATCACTGACAATGGAGCAGGCTGTTCGCTCACCTTTAATGACAATCAAAACCGAAACGTGCAGGCCTACTCTATCCTTGATGTGACCGGGAAAATCATTCTCGACCACTTCTCCTTCACGCTCATGAACGGCGGCATCATCACAAACGCCTCCGGTGTTTACCTACAGCAAACATGGAGCAACAACAATCTAATGACGATGCGCATCGACAACCGTCCAGAAGCCATCAACGACCGCATTGCTCCAAACATCCCCTTGGTGACGCTCCGCTGCGGCGGCGGAATCATCTTCCATGGCAATAAAACAGTACCGGTCTGCCAGAACTTTAACACTTTGGCTCTTGAGGAAGGTGCGTTCAGTATTACCGTTAACGACGGCGACTCCGGCTTTGAGCCTACCGATATCGTCATCAGCAACATTGTCCGTCAGTCCGGCACCTGCATCCGCAACCTCAAAGCCGCTAACAATTCCCGCATCATTGTTCCCAACGAAACAGCTCTCAATACCCTCTGGAGGCCTTGGTGCGTCATGGATGGCACCTACCTCAGCACCCTTGATGAGGATAACGCCATCACCACCCTCACCTTCCCCTCCGACGACCGCAGCCGGGACTTGACGGGCTCCGGTAATCTCCCCGACGAAGTCTATATCATGCGCCAGCCTGCTGCCCTTCCCACCGGCACTAATGAGCTTTTCCTTGCCGAGAACACCGACATTTGGGGACTCATTCTCGACTACACAAAGGAACAATTCCTCCATCTTGGCTCCTACGACCTGCGCCTTGGTTCCGGCGCACTCTATGCCCGCGGTCACAATGTAAAAGAGATCGACTCTGCCGGCGGACGGCTCATCTTCAGCGGCGAGGATGTCTGCATAGCTTACGCCAACAGCGGAGTGTTCAGCATCACAGCATCCCTAGCTTGGGATCCGCCTGTGCCAGGGCAACGCCCCAGTCTCGTTATTGCAAGAAACGGCGGCACCATCGCGCTTGAAGGCGAAGACACCATCCGTGATTACGAGCATATCGCCATGTTTAGCCAAGACAAAGTCCTCCGCCTCGGCGGCCCTTCGGACCGCATCATTCACGGCAACATCTACGGCGATGGATCCCTCATGAAGGCTGGCACCGGCACCCTCACATTTAAAGGCCAAAACCTCACCCGTGCCGGCAGCCTCTATATCAGCGACGGGCGAGCCATCTTCGAAACGGACATTGGCAAAAACATCAACCTCTACACCAACGGAACCGTTGAAGCCAACGCTATCCTCAATAACGATATCGGGATCTACGGTCCGGCCACCATTGCCGGGCACAATCAAATTCGCAACACCTACCTGCGTGAAAGCGACTCCTGCCTCACCATTGCCCCCGGCAGCACCAATGCTATTGGCACCCTTACCGCTACTCGCTCCGTGACTCTCGGCGAAGGCGGCGGTTTCACTATCAAGCTGGACGGCACTAGTGCCGACAAACTGCTCGTCACCGGCACCAACTACAAACTCATCCTGCCTACAGGACCGTTAGAGGTCAACCTTGTCGGCATCGCTCCCGATGCCCGCTATCGTTCAAGCGATCGCTACGTAATTGCCGAAGTTACCCACTCTACCATCGACAACTATAATGCGGCCAACATCCACATCACCACCAGCACGCCCAAGGTACTCAACGTCAGCGGGGCACAAGTCCTCCTTGAGGGGAAAACCCTTGTTCTCACCGGCGTGCGAGGTTTCTCCACCAACATCCTCCTCTACTAACAACGGCGTGCGTCGCCCTACCAGCTGGCGCACACAACCCCGTATGTAAAGCAAACACCCCCTGCATTTCTGCAGGGGGTACATGAGACAATTGGGTTGCTATGGTTACTGTAAAAGCAATGCAGTGGGTTTTTTACGAATATTTATCTCAATGATTTGATCAGTGCGCGTAAGTCTATAAATCATATCGGCAGGGAGTGTCACGACGAAGTTTTCGTCTGGCAGCGCACTGATGGTGTTGGCTTGCAGGAGCCGTGCTTTACCAATGAACCCGGATGCGTTAATCTCGACGCGGGTATCCGCTGCAAGGTTCGCGATTGCACCGCCTGTTAACGCGACAGGCGTTTGGGCAAAGCCGGAGTCGGGTATGTCAAAGCGGAGAACCCCTTGGCCGCGGAGCGTGAGGTTGGTCACGGATAGTTTAGCCGTCGCGCCGGCAACAATGACTTGATTATTGGTCGAAGTTGTCGTGCTATCCGTAGCCATGGTTAAGGCCGTTGCGGTAAAGGATCCGCCATCTAGCACAAGCTTATTGTTGGGTGCGGTTCGTCCCAGCCCGACACTCCCCCCAAAGGAGACAGTCGTTGTCTGTCCGGGGTCTTCGAATATCAGTATCTGGTTGCTGTGGCCAGTGTTTTTGTAACCGCTGGTGAGCTTGCCGGTGACCGCAAGCGTCGCGTTGCTGACGATCAGGCGGCCACTGTTACCGGGGTTGTCACCGTAATCATACATATTGATATCGCCTACGACATTGGCAACCGACCCCTCAGTGACCATCATACAGCAAAGGGTGGCACGCTGACCGATTGTCACTTTTCCATTTTGCTGGAGCACCGCTTCATTACGCAAGGTCACAGTGTGGCCGGTTCCGGCGGTTTGACTGAGCACAAGGGTTCCTTGATTCGTCGTCACGCCTCCGTCAATCGTCAAAAGCCCGGTGGCGTTGCCGCCCGAACCGCTCGTTGGCCCCAAGCCGATTCCATTCGCCAAGAAGAGCCCCTGAATGAGCAGCTCATTGTTTCGGGTTGAATAATCCTCATACCGTTGACTGATGGTCGTCGAACCTGTCACCGTCAGCAACGCACCGGGACTGACAGTAAGCCGGTTATTATCTCCTGAGCCGACTTTGCTGCCAAACCCGACAATCAGCCGTCCGGCGGACAAACTGCTTCCGGCGGTCAACGTCACGGTGTTGGCACTTGTGTTGGTGGAGACCATAAAGAGCCCCGCATTGATCTTGCCGCTCAAGGTCAAAACACCGGTATGCCCGGCACCCGCGACGAAGTTACTGCTCACGTTCAAAGTCGATGTTCCGAAGTCAAAGGCAACCGAACCGTTTCCAGCACGCACGAGGACGTTGCCAACCGTAATATCCTCGGTAGCCGTCACGGCAATCTCAGCGACCGGGAACAATGCCATGGCAAAAGGTCCCGGGACGCCCTTGTCCCAGTTAGCCGGATTATACCAATCCGTATTCTCTCCTCCACCGGCTGTCCACGTATTTGTCCCGGTTGTCGCGAAGAGGTTCGTCGGCGTTGAGACAGTCCACTGCGTGTCCTCATCGACAACTCCATGAATTCGGAAGGCATAGTAGGAGTTGGGTGCTTCAACATTAAACACCGTCTGCGTATAGGCCAGCTCTGAGACACCCTCCAAGCTATCCCAAGTCCGCACTACCGAAAGTTCATCCGGGGACGTTCCCCACAGACATTCGGCAGTAGCCGTTCCGGCACCGGGACTGAGAATCCCCACACTCATCAGCAAGCCTTCAGCCGAGATAATCCGAGCCGAGGGAACATCAAAAATCGGCAGCCCCAACGTTGTAAACTCAACCGACTCAGAACTCCAAGAGGTGCCAAAGCTGTTTTCCGCGGCAAAGCGGTAATAGTAGGTCGTGTTATACCAAAGCCCTTCCAGCGGCACCTCCACGAGCCCCAAAGCTGACACAGGCAATTCAACGAGATGCTCCCAAGCCTCCGGATCCTCGCCGCCATCCTGCGTGCCCCAATAAAACCGCACCTCTGTCCCTTCAGGAGCCGGCCCTGAGGTGAACAGATTCCCATTCGCCGTTGCGCTCAGATTATCAACCGACGTCGCCGGAAGCGTCAAAATCCCCGGCTCCCGTCCGCTCGTGGAGACTGAAAACGACACCGACTCCGTCTCCCCGCCCGCGTGAACAACAAAAAGCCTCGCGGCATACGTTGTACTATACTCAGGCAAACCGCCGACAGTCACCAGTGCCGGCGGCGCGCTCAGTGCCGCCGCCTCCTGAAAGCAGCACGTCGGCGAATCCAGCCAGTCCGCCAGCACGCCCCCCCGATCCACGCTGTCACACACCACATACAGATCAAACAGCTCGCCGGTATGATTCACAAAGTTCGGATCAACCGACACCGAATCATAGGTCTTCAGCACCTCAATCGGCCGAGCCGAGCCAACCAGCACCCTGTTATAAAACGAATACTCCAAATCCGTGATCGCCGAACCATCCGTATTACAAATACGGAACCCCATCCAATCATTCACCGTTCCCTCGCGCAGTTTAATCGTCAAGCTGTTCGTGCCGGGCAGGAGCATCGCCGCGACATTCCTCTCGGTGCCGCCATCGTTCGAAGTCATCGAGACAATCCGCGTACCATTGCGCCAGATATACAGCCCATCATCGACACGATAATAAATTTTGACACTCCGATTCTCCTCCGTCGGATTACGCACATAAATATGCCAATACTTAATATAATTATCCTTATTAGGAGCAGTCGCCCAAAGCCCGTTCGCGGCCGTATTCGTCGTGACCGTCCACGCCAGGTTACACGTCTGCCCCACCCCCGGCCCCGTCAGCCCATTATAAACCAACCCCGGATAAGGCGCCTGCTGCGTCTCCCCGCCAAAAACCGCCAGCTGATCCACATCCAACGCAGCCCCACCGGACGAATACAGATACTCCGTATTAAAATTAGCCCCCAGATGCAGCAACACCTGATAATACCCGCTCGAAATAGCCGGCAACGGCTCCCACGCCCTCGCCGAAAACACACACAGCAAACTCACCACAGCGACGACCGACACGAACTTCTTCATAAGACACCCTCCTTATAAAATGCCTGCACCTCACAACTCATGTAATCATAGAACTCTCATGGGAAAAAGTCAAGCCATTACAAAAAGCGGCTCCCGATTTCGCATGTAAAGTGTAAAATATCTTTTCCCTGCAGATAGGGGTGCCCGGGCACGCTCTCTTTCAGGGGAGCCCCCCATGGGGGGCGGGGCGCGAAAATCTAACCGCCATGCAGACGTTTAGTGTTCCATCGGCGGGTCGATTTTCGTATCATTTTGATAACCAAACCAAACAACCGAAAGGAGCCGCCAATGGAACGCCGCCAGCATACAAAACCCCGC
>JAVBMC010000069.1:0-69739 GCA_031552845.1 Kiritimatiellia bacterium | reverse complement strand
GAATGCGTGCTTGCAGTTCGGGCAGGTAATCTGGGTAAATGGCGCGTTCCCCTCGTTCTTAAAACTGTGGTTGCAAGACGGACATGTGATTTGCTCTACGGGATGCGTTAAAATGGTGACTTCAGATTCGCTCATTGCTGTTGACCTCTTGCCCACTAAAAGCTATAATAATGCCGTATTTCACGGTTTTTGTCAAGGATTTACGGATGTATTCCACACTGTTTCATATTGGCGGCATTCCCGTGCACGGATTTGGCCTTTGCTTGGCGCTGGGGTTCCTCGCGGCATGGCAAGCCGCCGCGCGCTTGTACCGTAAAACCAAACGCAATCCCGATGATTTATCGGTGCTGGTCACTTGGACGATGATCTCCGGAATTGTCGGCGCGCGCGTGGCGTATGTGCTCGAACATTGGACGCGCGAGTTTGCCGACAATCCCATGCAGATCTTCCGTGTAGATAGCGGCGGGCTGATGTTCTACGGCGGCCTGATTGGCGCGATCCTAGCCGGCTCGATTTACCTGCGCATCAAGCGTGAGAACTATATCGAGATGTTCGACATCGCGCTCACCGCCGTGCCGATTGGTCAGGCGTTCGGACGCTTGGGCTGCTTTCTGCATGGCTGCTGCCACGGCAAGATGGCCGAGTGGGGTGTCTGTTTTCCGAAGGGCTCGCCTGCGTGGCACTTGCAAGTGAGCGAAGGCAAACTCTCATCCGCGGCCTTGCAGAGCCTGCCGGTGATTCCGTCGCAGCTGCTCGAATCGATTGCAGACTTCGGCCTGTTCTTACTGCTATTCCTCGGCTTTGACTGGCTGCGCAAACGTCCCGGCAGTTCAACGATGGGCTACCTTGCAGGATATGCCATCATCCGCTACTGCGTCGAGCTCACGCGCGGTGATGACCGCATGCGCGTGGTCGCAGGAATTTTCTCCATCAGCCAATTCATTTCCGTCTGCCTGTTCACGCTGGCCGTGTGCCTATTCTTTTACTGCCGCAGAAAGTGGCCGAAGGAGGGTGCGTGAAGCTCGGAGTTATCGGCCTTGGTTTGATTGGCGGTTCGTTAGCCAAAGATGCGCGCGCCGCAGGCTGGCGCGTTGTCGGCTATGATGCCAACCCGCAGCATTTGCAACAGGCGGCTGCCTTTGTGGATGAAGTCACTGACAGCATGAAAGCCCTGTGGGATGCCGACCTGATTGCGCTTTGCATTCCGCCGTTCGCATCGGCACAGCTGTTGCCGACACTCCTCGATCACGCACAAGGCGCGGTATTTGACGTCGCCTCTGTTAAAGGCCTCTTAACGCAAGCCGTTGCCAATCACCCGCAACGCTCCCGCTATGTCGCCGCGCACCCGATGGCCGGGCGCGAGCAGGGCGGACCGCAAGTCGCAATAACAGGACTCTTCAAAGGCAGTCCTTGCATCTACTGCGACCTCGGCCAATCAGCGCCGGAACATGTGCAGACCGTCAAAGGCTTTCTCACCGATATTTGCGGAATGACCTCAGCCGAAATGACCTCCGAAGAACACGACCGACACGTCGCTTATGTCTCCCACCTGCCGCACGTGCTCGCCTATGCGTTACAGACATTAGTCGTGACGGCTCAGCCGCCGATTGCGGCAGAACTCTCCGGCGGCAGCTTGGCGGATATGACACGCGTGTCCAAAAGCCCCGTTGCACTCTGGGCCGATATATTCGCCTCCAACACCTCAGCACTCGCCCAAACCGTGACGCAAATGTCCGCCCGCCTAGCCGAACTCCAAGAAGCCCTCGCCGCCAACGACCGCGATAAAATAGCGGCATGGCTCCAAGCGGCACAACAGCCCCCGACCGTATAAGGCGGCTTCCTGATTTAGCCTATTTCCTTATTTGCCCCCTGTTTCCCTGTTTGTTGTTGTGGTAGGGGGTATCTTCAATCTCACTCGCAGGCGCGAGTAAGGTCGACTCGTACCTACGAGTGAAGTTTGCTCGTAGGTACGACTCAGGGTCACTCGTGCCTACGAGTGAATTCTACTCGTAGACGGGAGGCACGAAAAACCCGCCAGCTGCATGCAACGGGCGGGCGAGTTAGAACGGAATAAATGCCGTTTAGGGTAAATACTACTTTTTCGCGTTGGCCAGCTTATAGGCTTCGGTGGTGGTGTAGTATTTGGTGAGCATGTAGTCGGTTTCCCAGCGGGGCATTTTGCCGAGTTTGAAGTATTCGATATACTGCTGGGTGGAGGCGATGAAGTGGGCTTCGTGGCCGACGTCGTACTTGTCGTTGATGATGATCTCCCAGCCGGTGGCGACAGGCTTGTAGCTGATGCCGGGGTAGATTTTGTTCTGCTCGGCCAATGCATCGCGCAGGGCGGCTTCGGCGGCGACTTTGCTGGCACCGGCGGCAGGCTCAACGTAGAGTCGGGGTTTGTAGCCTTGATCAGCGCCTTGGCGGATGATCAAAGTGGCTTTGCTGCCGCGCATTTGCGAGTAGTGCGTATCGCCCGCACCGGCAGGTGCTTGGAAGTTCCAGATGACCGAAACTTTGGCATGAACGCCGCGCAGCGTGTAGGTGAATTCGCCATTGGCATCGACCTTCAACGTGCCTTTGTTATCAACATACGACCTGAGCATGTCGGGATAGGGCGTGTCGCCTGTGGAGAGCTTGAATTGCTCCGGCGTGAGGTCTGTCGCCCATTTCTTGGCGCTGAGGATTGCCACATCTTCCGGCTTGAGGTTGGCATCCGGGAAGAGGGCGATTTGAATGAGGTCGACCAAGTGCGTGGTAACGTCAACAATGCCTTGTCCTTGCTGGGTGGTATCGTAAAACCACGCCGGGCGTTGGAGCGGCTTGCCTGCTACGACCTTGCAGAAGTGGTGGACGCTTTCCTTGGTGATGGCCGGATTCTCGGGCGTGCCGATATCTTGCGTGCCGTAGAGCTCGGGATAACGGGAGAGGGCGGCTTGCAGGATGGTGGTGATTTCATAACGCTCGGTCATGATGTCGCGCACGAGCACGCCCTTTTGATCTGCATCAATCAGAGCCTGCTTGAGCACCACGTAATCCTCGGGAGTAATGGCCATCGGCTTATCGGAGTGTACGTTCAAACCGGCGTTCACACAGGCCGCGATGTATTCGGCTTTGCGCGCGTTGTTACCGGCCATGACGACGACATTGCCGGCTTTGTCTGCCAGCATCTTGGAGAGGTAATTGGTTCCGACAAATACCTCTTCCTTCCACGATGTCGGATTGTCGGCGCGGTGGTTGAAGTTTTCAATCTGCTTTAGGTGCGCTTTGACCTCGGAGCCTTTGGGTGCGTAAACATGCACCACGGGATTGATCTCCGGATACATCTGCTTCTGCACGAGGTAGGCGTGGAAGTGGCCGGGATCGAGGGTAATCAAGCTGATTTGCGGGGCTTTGGATTTCATATTGAACAGGCCGCAGCCTAACATCAGAGCGGCCGGCACGCACAAGGCTAACGGCAGCAGGCGGAGAGTAGTTTTTGTCATGGAGACTCCTTCTTGAAATGAGAGGGGCGGCTCCGCAGAACCGCCCCGTGTGTGACTTACGAGCGCAGCATCGACGTGAGACCGGCCTTCTTGATGGCCTCGGTGATGCTATAACCGGGCTGCTCGAAGAAGAGTTTGTTGAAGCGCAGATTCGCCTCATCATCATCAAACATCTCGGTCTGGTTGTTCCACTTGAGCGGACGCTTCAGCTTCATCGCGGCAAGGCCTTGAATGCAAACGATGTTCGTGCGGTGGCTGCTCTCTGCATGTGCAATCGGCTTTTCGCGGGTCTCGATGCATTGCAGCCAGTCGGCCACGTGACGGAAGCATTCACCCTTGTCCGGGTAAGGACTGTCCTTCAAGATTACGTCGTCTTTCTCCTTGCTATAGACAATGTTCAACAGCTCGGGGTCGCTGACTTCAATGCCGAAGGAGATGCCGTTCTGTGGTGAGGTCGGATCCTTCAACGTCTTCGGATCGAGCTTAGCCGCCGCACCTGCGGGGTCGTTCTTGGTGGCCGGGCCGCCGGCACGCGTCACGAAAATCCAACCCTTCTCGCCGATGAACTTGATGCCGTTGCGGTGGTCGCTGCACAGGCTCAGGATTGTGCCGTTAGGATAGGTGTAGGTGATGTCGTAATCGCCATGCACGTTCCAGAGGCCAGGGCCGCCGAGAGGCTTGCAGGTGCCTTCAACAGCAATTGGGCCGGCATCGGTCATGCCCAAGCCCCACTGTGCGATGTCCAAGTGATGGGCACCCCAGTTGGTGATCATGCCCCAGCCAAAGGGCTCAATCACAATCCAGCCCGGGCGGCCAAAGCTCGGCTTGCCGGGCTTGCCTTGCGGATGGCAGCGGTCGGATGTATAAGGATAGTCCTTCTGCACGCCAATCGGCCCCAGCCAGCCGTCGTAGTTAAAGCCTGTCGGCACGGGAATTTTCTCCAAGCTGCCGCCGCTCGGATCCTTTGCCAAGCCAATTTCCACGCGGGTGATTTTGCCGATACGCCCGTTGCGCACGAGTTCACACGTACGGCGGAACTGCCACCAGGAGCGCTGCTGCGCGCCGACTTGCATGACGAGTTTCTTCTTCTCAACGAGGTCGGCAATCAGGCGGCTCTCGGCGATGGTCTGTGCGAGGGGCTTCTGCACCCAGATGTCCTTGCCGGCAATGGCGGTTTCGACGCAAGCCAAGGCATGCCAGTGGTCGGGCGTACAAACCATCACGGCGTCGACGTTCGGGTCGTTGATCAGGTCTTTGTAGTTGGAATAAGCTTTGCAAGTTTCATTCTTATATTGGTCGTTGACGCGCTTCTGTCCGGCGTCGAGACGGTTCTTGTCAAAGTCCGAGACCGCGACAATGATGGCCTTGTCGGACTGCTTGAAGAGGTTTGGCATCTCGAACTCGTTGGAGATGCGGCCAAGGCCGATGATACCCACATGAATCTTTCCATCGGCATGTTTTTTACGGCCACCCGAACAGGTGCAGCAAGCGGGAAGGATGGAGGCAGTGGCTGCAACAGCGCCTGCGGCGGTCGTAGTCTGCAAGAATTGACGGCGTGAACTTTTCATAGTAGCCTTAGGGGTTAGTTGTTTTTAATAAGTGAACGAATCGAAAATTGACGGCGCGGCGTATAAGCGATCAGCGTATTGGCGCGCGGATTATCAACGAACATTTCAGTCTCGGGATTCCAGTGCAGCAGCTTGCCGGTCTTCATGGCCGCCCAGGCAATGACGCATGCCGTATTCGCGGCGTGCCCGGCGGCCAGCGGAGCGACCGGCTGCGTGCGGGTACGGACGGCGTTGAACCAATCCTCTATGTGAGAGAAGCCCTCATGATGAAGCACTTTCTCGTTTTTGCCCAATGGAGCCAAGATCGCCGGATCGGAAGCGTCGAGCGCCTTCAAAACCTTGCGCGGTGCAAACGGACTGTCGGCGGGCAGGCGGATGTTATCGCGCGAGGCAAACAGCCAGCCCTTCTCACCCTCAAACAAGATACCGTTGTAGTATTTGTCGCACAGATGCAGCGTCACGCCGTTACGGTAGGTGAGCAGTACATCCATCGTGCGGTGAACATTCCAAAGACCCTGCTTGAGAAACTCGGCCTGTCCGACAGCTTGTACGGGCACGCCGGAATCCATCGCCCATTGTGCGATGTCGATATGGTGTGCGCCCCAGTTGGCGACCATGCCCAAGTCAGCCGGTTCCCAGCGCATCCAGCCCGGACGGCCCAAATCAGCCTGCGGGTGTACGCGGTCTTCGGTGTAAGGACTAAAGGGCAGGGGCCCCAGCCAGCGGTCGTAATCCAACGTCTCCGGTACCGGCATCGGTGCTGCAGAACCGCCCTCAACGTCGGACGGCAAACCAACCTTGATCGTCTTGATCTTGCCAATGCGTCCGGCGCGAACCAACTCGGCCGCGGTGTAAAACTCTTTTTGCGAACGTTGTTGTGAGCCGATCTGAACAATCAAGTTCTTCGCTTTCGCCAGCTTCAGCAGGAGGCGACCTTCTTCAACCGTATAAGTCGTGGGCTTTTCGAGATAGACATCCTTGCCGGCCAGCAAAGCGGCGGCAGCGCAATATCCATGCTGAAAGTCCGGTGTTGCTACCAGTACAATATCCACATTCTCATCGCGCACCATCAAGCGCACATCTGAAAAAAGAGCCGGCTTGGGATACAATCCGGCTTCTGCAATCGTTTCGCCCGTGCGCTGGAGGCGCAGAGCGTCCACATCGCACAATGCCGTGATACGCACCGCCTCCGGCAGTGTCAACAATGTGCGGATATGGTTGCCCGCCATGCGTCCGCATCCGATGATGCCGATGCGCAAGGGGGCATTAGCTGCGAACCGCTGCTGTTCTCCGCCGGTCATGCAACCAGGCAACAGCAAAGGCGCCGCACTCAAGGGCGCCGTCCGCAGAAATGAACGTCGTGTAAAAATCATTGCTTATGGATTGCAGGAGCGTCCGGGCCAACCGTGGCGCTCCCGCCTTAAGATTATTTCTCAGTGAACTTTGCCACCCAACCGCCGCCGGGAACCAGCTTGATGTTGAGCAATTGGCTGCCGGAGACTTCCTTGGATTCCGTTGTGTAGTTCATCGGCTTGGTGCCGGCATCGGCCGCATCGGCGAAGATTTCAGCCTGCCACTTGCCCTTCTTGAGGATAGCCGCCAAGTTCAAATCATAATCCATAGCCGTCCAGTTGTTGACAGCCGCGATATACCACGTCTTGCCCAAGCGGCGTGCGATGACGACGAACTTGCCGGGCTCGCCATCAATGCCGATGGTCTCGTCCCACACAGTCGGAATGCCCGCCATGAATGTCGCACAGGTTTGGTTGGCGCGGTATTTGGAGGGAGAGTCGCAGAGCATTTGGAGGGGCGCTTCAAACAACACCAACAGCGCCATTTGATGCACGCGGGTACCCTGTGCTGTCGGATCGTCGAAGTTGGGTTTGAACTCAGCCTTGGTTTGATTGTGCATTGCGCCGGGCGTGTAATCCAACGGCCCAGCCACCATGCGGGTGAAGGGGAGGATTGTGTCGTGGCGCATGAAGTCCTGCTTGGCATCCCACTTGGCCTGTTCAAGTCCGTACACGCCTTCGAAGTTGATGACGTTGGGATAGGTGCGCTGCATGCCGGCGGGTTTGAATATGCCATGGTAGTCAACAAGCACCTTGTATTTGGCGGCAACCTTGGCCGTGGTCTCCATATACTGCAATACCTCTTGGTCGTCGCGGTCGAAGAAGTCGATCTTGAAACCCTTGGCGCCCATCTTGGCGTAGTGGCTGATGATTTCCTCCTGGCGGTTATACAGCTGCGGCCAAGCGGCCCAGAGAATCAAACCGACATTGCGCTCTTCGGCATACTTGAGCAAGTGTACGAGGTCAACTTCAGGATTCAGCTCCATGATTTTGAGCTTCACCGACCAGCCCTCATCCAAGATCACATACTCAATACCATTCTTTGCGGCAAAATCGATATAGTTCTCATAAGTCTTCGTGTTGCAGCCGGCCTTGAAATCAACGTCGGTCAGGTTCCACGCATTCCACCAGTCCCACGCGACCTTGCCGGGCTTGATCCAGCTGATGTCTTCCAACACGCAGGGCGTTGCAAGCTTGTAGTTCAGGTCGGCGTTCATCAGCTGAGCCGGATTTGCGGCGAGGGTGAACGTGCGCCAGGGGAAGGTCCGCGTGCCTTGCGTCTTGGCAAGGTAGTTCAAGCGGCCGCGGATGCGGAGCTGGCGTTGGTCGTTTTCAATTTTCTTCAGGTCGGGGAACGCCGCAAAGAAGGAGTCCAAGTTCTGCGGATGCGTCTTGCTGCGGAAGAAGTTGAGCCCCGGGTAATCCACCAAGTCGGTCTCGGACATTGCCACGACGCAGTTGGACGCCTTCAGATAGAACGGCATCATCACCAGCTGCTTCGGGTCGAGCTTGGAAACCGGACAGCCTTCGTAAGTGGTCTCCCATGAGTTCTGAGCGGGGTCGCCTTCCCATGCGCCATTGCCGTAGGAGAAGAAGCCTTCTAAGTCGCCTGCGGGCTTGATGCTCGCCTGTTCGCCGATGATTGTGATTTCGCCGGGGAGGGCGGTTTCCCAGCGGTAAGCCACGCCATCGTCAAACGCCGCCAGCGTGAGGGCATAACCGCCTTCAAAGGTGATTGTCCTTTGCTCGCCCTTGATGGCAACCTCGGCCTTCTTATAGAAAGGCGATTTGACTGTTTCATTCAGGCGGGTACGCTTCGTATCTGTGACTTTTGGGGCTTTACCTAATACTTTGCCATCGGCCAGCGTCATGTTGATTTCAGATACCGCCACCACCGGCACGCCGCCGCGCAGCACGGAGAAAGTAATCACATCACCGGCGGTGTCGAGCACAATCTTATTCTGCCCATCCGGCGAAGTTGCCGCATACATTCCCTCCGGCATCTTCTCGAACGACTGCATGGCAAAACAACCCGCTGCGGCAATCAACGCGCAGGCACCCCCTAATTTCAACTTCATAATAATCCCCTATTTAATCGACTACAAACAATGTCTCTGCATTATACACCCAACCCGCTTGCCGTTGCAACCAAAAACGCCTCACAGACAGGAAAACGGCTCTTCGCGCCATCGCGCAGGCCACTTCTAATGGGCACCTCTAGTAATTCCTTTGCAAGGTCACTTGACCTCATACTTAGAGGTCAGGCGACCTCAACGGATGAGGTCTAAGCACCTGCGAGTCTGAGGTCAGGTGACCTCAGTCCTTGGAATCAGGTATAAACTGCGGTCTTTGCTCACCGGCGTTCAAAGCGGCCGATCCAACCGCCGCCGGGTGCGAGCTCGATGCTCTGCATCTGCGTTTGCAAGTCAGTCCTGCGTTTCCAAACTGTAGAATTGATTGCAGCATCATCGCCGTCTTGAAAGACCTCACTGTTCCACTGATCGTCTTTGAGGATAGTGTTGAGCCCGACCGTGACTGTCCGCTCCTCCCAGTTATTAACGGCTGCGACATACCACACATTACCTTTGCGGCGCGCGATGACGGCATACTTGCCGGGCTCGCCTTTTAAGCCGATTGTTTCATCCCACACTGTTGGAATCTTCGCCATGAACTCGGTGCACTCCGGGCTGGCGCGGTATTTGGAAGGAGAGTCGCAGAACATCTGCAGCGGTGCCTCCAGCATCATCATCAACGCCATTTGATGCACGCGGGTGCCTTGCGCCACGGGGGCGTCGTAGTTCGGTTTGAAGTTGGCTTTGGTCACGTTGCCCATCGCGCCGGGCGTGTAGTCCATCGGTCCGGCCACCATACGGGTGAAGGGGAGGATGGTATCGTGGCGCATGAAGTCGGCTTTGTCGTCCCACTTCGCCTGCTCCAGCCCGAACACGCCTTCAAAGTTAATGACGTTTGGATAGGTGCGTTGAAACCCGGCGGGTTTGAATATGCCGTGCAGGTCAATCAGCATCTTATGCTTTGCTCCCGCTTGGGCGATGAGGTCGATGCATCGCATCACGTCCTGATCGTCGCGGTCAAAGAAGTCGATCTTGAATCCCTTCGCGCCCATCTGCGCATAATGGCCGATGACGGCCTCCTGCCGTCCGTAAAGCTGCGGCCACGCCGCCCACAGAATCAGCCCGACATTCTTCGCGTTGCCATAGCGGATCAGCTCCGGCAAATCGACATTCTTGCTGGGATTGATGATATCCTTCTCGCCCGTCCAGCCGCCATCGAGAATGATATACTCAATACCGTTCGCCGCCGCAAAGTCGATATAGTGCTTATAGGTCGGCGTGTTGCACCCGGGCTTGAATTCGACATCTGTCAAATTGCACGAATGCCACCACTCCCATGCGACCTTGCCTGGCTTGATCCAGCTGGTATCCGCCAATGCGCACGCTGAGGCCAGCTTGTAATTCAAGTCGGCATTCATCACTTCCGGCGGATGCTTCACGAGGGTAAACGTGCGCCACGGAAACGTCCGCGTACCTTTGGTCTTGGCAATATATCCCAAACGGTTGTGCACGCGCAGATGAAGCGGCGTCCGCTCAATCGTCTTCAAGTCCGGGAATAACGCAAAAACAGAGTCCAGCTTCTGCGGGTCAAGCATATTACGGAAGAAGTTGAGGCCGGGATAATCCACCAAGTCAGTCTCCGACATCACCATGGCACCACCGTTAGGCAAGCTGAGATAAAAGGGCAGCATCACCAACTTCTTGTGGTCGAGTTCGGATACCTTGCAATGCTCATAGGTCGTTTCCCACGAGTTCTGAAAAACATCCCCCTCAAACATGCCGTTACCGTAAGAGAAGAACCCCTGATAATCAAGCGCGGGTTTGATGCCTGCTTGCTCATTGATGATGGTGATTTCGCCGGGCAGGGCGGTCTCCCAACGGTAAGCCACGCCATCGTCGAACGCGGCAATCGTAATCGCATAACCGCCCCCAAAGGTAATTGTGCGCTGTTCGCCTTGAATGACGACCTCCGACTTCTTATAGAACGGCGACTTGACCGTCTCGTTCAAGCGGGTGCGCTTGGTGCTGAGTACCTTCGAGCCAACCCCAAGGACAACCCCGCCATCGAGTGTCATGCTGATCGGATTAGCGAGGATGACTGCCTGCTCACCGTGATATACCGAGTAGGTGATCAGATCCTCGCTGGCCTCAAGCACAAATCGATTTCGCCCATCGGGCGATGTCACCGTATAAGTGCCCTTGAACGTCCGCTCGTAAGCCTGCATGGCAAACGCCCCCACTGCCAGCAGCACGCAAAATCCCGCTAGTTTGAACCTCATACCGTCTCCCTATGATTTGCTATTTCTTGCGCTCGAAACGGCCAATCCAACCCCCGCCTGGTGCCATGTGTACGGCAACTCCCATTGAAGAGTGCAACAGGTTTCTGATATCAGTTTCGCGCTTCCAATCGCTTGGGTCAGTACTCGCTTTGCTTCTATCTGTGCCAGCTTCTTTCCTCCCGAGCGCAACATTACCATCAGCGAAGGCCTCACACGTCCAGTTCCAGTCTTGCAGGAAGCGCTTCAACTCAATTCCGCAGCTTCTCTCGGTATCCCAATTATTAATGCCGGCGATATACCACGCATCGCCTTTACGCCGTGCCATGACGAGATACTCGCCGGGTTTTCCTTCTAGGCCGATTGTTTCATCCCACACTGTCGGAATCTTCGCCATGAAGTCGGTGCACTCCGGGTTAGCGCGGTACTTGGAAGGGGAGTCACACATCATTTGCAACGGTGACTCAAACATCATCATCAACGCCATCTGATGCACACGGGTGCCTTGCGCAGTGGGGGCGTTGTAGTTGGGCTTGAACTGTTCCAGCGTCTGGTTGCCCATCGCGCCGGGGGTGTAGTCCATCGGCCCGGCCACCATGCGGGTGAAGGGGAGGATGGTGTCGTTGCGTGCAAAGTCCACCTTGCCGTTCCATTTCGCCTGTTCCAACCCAAACACACCCTCAATCGTGAGGATGTGCGGATACTTGCGCTGGTGTCCCACCGGTTTGAAGATGCCGTGATAATCCAGCAACAGCTTATGCTTCGCTCCCGCTTGGGCGATGCGCTCCATCGCCTGCAACACCGTTTGGTCATCGCGCTCAAAGTAATCAATCTTAAACCCCTTCGCGCCCATCTTGGCATAGTGTCCGAGAATCTGATCTTCGCGATTAAGCAGCTGCGCATAGGTGCACCACAGGATCAAGCCGACCTTCTTCTCCTCGGCATACTTGAACAACGCCTGCAAATCCACCTCCGGATTCAGCGACAACACATCCTCGCGCTTCGACCAGCCTGCATCGAGAATGACATAGGGGATCTTGTTCGATGCCGCAAAGTCGATGAAGTTGATGTACGTCTTGGTGTTGCACCCCGCCTTGAAGTCTACATCCGTCAAGTTCCAGTTGTTCCACCAATCCCATGCTACGATGCCGGGCTTAATCCAGCTCGTATCCTCCATTGTACAGGGGGCCGCCAACTTATAGTTCAAGTCCGCATTCAGCAGGTCGATAGGCTCTTTAGCGATTGTAAACGTCCGCCACGGAAACGTGCGCGTACCTTTTGTCTTGGCAATAATATCCTGACGCTTGGTCACCCGCAGATACCGTCCCTTCTCCAACTCCTCCTCTGCCGGTAACTTGGCCTGACGTGTCGTGAGCCCTTTACGGTCATTCGATCGGACGTAATTCAACCCCGGATAATCCCACAAATCAGTCTCCGATACCACCACTACCCCAAACGGTGTCTGCAAATACATCGGTAACAGCACCAACTTATTCGGATTCAAGTCTTCCACCTTTGAGAAGCTATGCGGCGTCTCCCACGAGTTCTGCATTGGGTCCCCCTTATACTCGCCATTGCCATAAGAGAAGAAACCTTCACTATTATGGAATACATCTAAGTCTGCCGACTCACTCACAATATTAATCTCGCCCGGCAGACTCGTCTCCCACCGATATGCTACGCCATCCTCAAACGCCGCCAGCGTAATCGCATAACCGCCCTCAAACTCCACGCGCGTGAATTCCCCCTGCATCTCCACCGTGGACTTCTTATAGACTGACGCGTTGAACCATTTATTCACCGGTGTCTTCGTGATTGACTTGATTCGTGGCTCCTTACCCAATACGCGCCCATCAGCCAGTATCAAGGACATGTCCCTGACGCGCACCAGCGTCACATCTTCCAATTTGAGTTCTCTCGAGACTATAGATTTCCGCTGGACGACGATACCCAATTCTCCCTCACTTTTCAACTGCAAAGCAATTGCATTCCTACCCCCCGGTGCTTTAGCCTTTGCATTCTTAATATCCGGTGGCTCCACCTTTACATCTGGAGCCGTGGTACACCCCACCACCAAACCCAAACACGCCGTCACCCCTACCACCGCCAAACCGCGCCAAAGTAAACTATACATAGCAAACCTCCGAATACAGTACATCGAAACAACCCTATTATACAGGCTTCTCCTCCAAGATGCAACCGCTTTTCCGCCACACACCCCGCCAACATCCCCGCGCGGTATCGGGGCACAAAAAAACCGCCACGCAAATCAATGCGGGCGGCATAAAATATGGAGCCGGCAGACGGACTCGAACCGACGACCTGCTGATTACAAATCAGCTGCTCTACCAACTGAGCTAAACCGGCTTAGGATGCAAAACAAACGGGGTGAAGCTTACCATTTTCAGGCGGACAGGTCAAGCCTGAATTAACGCATCACGGATATCTTGCGGTTGCGTTGCGGCCAGAACCTTCTCATACGTCTCCGCGACCAGCAGTTTCGGGCTGATGCGCGCCAAGAAATGGATGTGGTCACAGCCGACCTTCGAGGGGACTAAGAGTAGCAGCACGATCCGTGTCGGCAAACCATCAGGCGCACCGCCGTCAAAACCTTCGCTCGTGCCAATCGCACAGATCAAATGATCTATTACATCGGAGCGGCCGTGCGGCAGCGCAATCCCATCAGGCATAGCAGTCGAGGCGCTCATTTCGCGCTTCAAAACCGCTTGGGTTACCTGTTCGCGGACAGACTCCGCAATCAGCTTCTCCTCAACCAAAGCCTCAATCAGCTCGGCGATGGCGTAGTGCATGTTCGTCGCGCGTAAGTTAATGCGGACGGCTGAACTTTTGATAATATCATTAAAAGGCGTAGGAGTGGTGGTGCTCATGGAAACCCCCGAAAACAAATCGTAGTCAAATTCGAAGCGGAGTAGAGTATCATATTTTAAAGACGGGGGCAACTCCAAACTCCCCCCGTGTACATCTTTCGTGTGTATGAGCATCGTACCTTCCCCTGGCATCTGAACTGCACGCCGACCAAACGGGCAGTCTATATGTTGATGGCTCCTTCCGAGCTTGGGCTCCGATATGCGTCTAAGCGTCAGAGATCGGTAACCCAATGGGGTCAACAGGGCGCAGTTTAGCAGATTGGATGATAAAGTCAATGGGGAAAGCAGGAGGCGGAGATCCACTAGTGACGCGAGTGCGTTGCATTGTTTATTCGGAATCGCCGTAGCGTCGGGTTGACAGACGCCGCCGGCTGCCAATATCATACGCAAGGCGGCAGTTAGGAAATGACATCATGTCAAAGATCACACTCATCAAGCGGCCTGCATTATGCGCCGATCAGAAGGCACGCGGCGAATACATCTACGCCACGAAAATGGGCCAGAAGCTCCCTGTCGACAAGCTCGCCAAACGCATTGCCGTCTCCGGCACTACCGTGTCGAAGGCCGATGTGCTGGCGGTGCTGAACAACCTTGGCGACGTCATTATCGATGAAGTCATGCACGGTATGGCCGTGGAGATTCCGGGGCTGGGCAGCATCCATCTGTTTGCCAATGGCGTGATGGATAAAGACGGCAACGACATCGCCCCTAAAGGACGCCGTTACCGTATGAAGATGACCTTTAAAAAGGCACTGCTTAATCTCACCATCAGCACGGACAACCTCTCGGCCGAGCTGGTGGACTTCAAGGCAAAAACTCCGAAGCCCACACGCTTCGAGGACGCCCGCAGTGGCACCATCAATACGCAGCTTACGCGCGGCAAGATGGCGGCGTTACATGGCAAATACCTGCGCGTCGATCTCTCCGCCGAGGACGAAGGCGTTTGGCTCATTCCGGAGACTCCCGATGATGAAACCCTGCGTGTGACGGACTTTCTAGATAATAACCCCGCCCGCCTGAGCTTCCTCATTCCGACAGAGCTGCAGGTGGGGCAACGCTATCGAGTCGAAGTGCGCAACCGCATCAACGGCAGCAAGCACCTCGCTATCGGCAGCTTGACCGAGACACTCAGCGCGGTTGACTGACAGCAGAGCGGGAATAACACATCCCTCAAAGGGCGCAGGTTCACCCCCAGCGTCCCTTTTTGTTCCCTGAGCAGCAACGTTCGACGTCCCACCAACACCCCAGAAGACGTCCCCTCAACAGCTCCACGATGCTATCACTCATACCCCATACCTGCTACCACACATGCCCTATGGATGCTGCCACTCATACCCCACGAGAGCTCCCATCGATGCTCCATAAGTGGTAGCACCCATGCCCTCTCTACAGGTGAATCTTGCACGCATCGCAAGACGCGAGGTGTTTTGATACCTAAGGTTCATTGCAATAAATGATTTCACTTTCAGGCGACTTTTTGCAAAGCGGCGTGCCAGAGCTCAAGAGCGCTTTGCCCGTCAAAGATCTTGCGAGGAAGCTGGTTGATGAAGCTAATGCCTTCGGCGAGTTCGCGGTGGCTGATCTGGCTTAGCCGGCTGCCTTTGGGAGCAAAGCGGCGGATGAGGCGGTTGTTGTTTTCGTTACTGCCGCGTTCCCAGGAGCTGTAGGGGTGGGCGTAATAGCTCATGGCACCTGGGGTATGACGGCGCAGGAGTTTGAGCATCCCTTTGACATGGAGAACTCGCTGCCGTTGTCGAAAGTGATTGTTTTGATGTAGGGGCAGTCTTTGAGCAGCAGGCGCAGGGCTTTGCGGGCGCATTTGATGGTATTGCGGGACATTTTGTAGCAGAACTGCATGCGGGTGGAGCGTTCGATGAAGGAGAAGATGACGGTTTTATCGCCCCGGCGGCTGCAGATGGTATCGCCTTCAAAATGCCCGAACTCTTCGCGCAGATCGATGTGCTGCGGGCGTTGGTCAATACTGTGGCCGAGTTTGGCTTTATGGGGGGTGGTGGCTTTGCGCGGAGCCTTGCGTTTGGGCTTGCGGAAGAAGAGGACTTTCTCGGGGGTCAGGTTGCCTAAGCGGCCTTGCATCAACATGTTATAGACGGTTTTAGCACTGATATGAAGGCCGGTGCACTGATTGGCTATTTGGGTGGCGGCATAAATGAAGTAACGCTGGTGCGCCTCCCTGCTTTGCAATAGGTCGATCACGATACCCCGGAAGATTTTGAACTGCTTATCCTGCTTTTCAAGCGGGTTACGTCCTCGTTTGAGCTTGTTCGCATTGATCCAGGTCTGCGCGCAGTGCCACGAATAGGCCGGAACTGTTGTTAAGTCCGAAAGCTGATGAGCGTAGTACCCCCGTTTGAGTTCATTGCGAATCGTGCGTGTGCAACAGCACAAGCGCACGGCCATTTCTTTGCAGAACGCAGCAACCTGCACCCGGCGTCCGGGAGCTTGCTTGCGGGCTTCTGCGTGCCATTGTTCAAGACGCTGGCGGTCAAGCTGAGTTAAGGGTTGATTCTTACGGCGGGGTTTTGTATGCTGGCGGCGTTCCATCGGCGGTTCCTTTCGGGTGTTTGGTTTAGTCATCAAAATGATACGAAAATCGACCCGCCGATGGAACACTAAACGTCTCAACCGGCGGTTAGATTTTCGCGCCCCCCATGGGGGGCTTCCCTGAAAGAGAGCGTGCCCGGGCACCCCCCATCTGCAGGGAAAAGATATTTTACACTTTACATGGATGTAAAAACTCGGGCGGGGATATGCTTTGGGCTTGATATGGGGTGGGGTTCATGATAAGATGGTGTCCTTTCAGGAGTTATAACTATGTCGAGAGTGTGTGAAGTTTGTAGTAAGGGTCCGATGACAGGATGTAAGATTGTCCGTCATGGTCTCGAGAAGTATAAGGGCGGTATCGGCTTGCATACCACCGGGATTTCGAAGCGTCGTTTTATGCCGAATTTGCGTTCCGTGCGGGTGAAGGATGGGCCGAACAGCCGTCGAATGACGGTGTGCGCGTCTTGTTTGAAGTCGGGCGCCGTGACGAAAGCGTAGGCAGAGGTAGGCTTACGCAGGTGTTTTTGGAAAAGGCGGCGCCCGGTGACGGGCATCGCCTTTTTTCGTTGTAACGGGGTGGTTTTCTGAAGGAGTTTAGCTATGAGCGAAGGTATTGAAGAGGTTCAGGATTTGGATGATACGACCCCGGAGCAGGAGGGCATTGAAGAGATCCGTTCGACGGATATCGTGTTTGATTGTCCGGTGTGCGGCCATAATCTGGTGATTGATTATCGCGGGGCGGGCTTGCAAGTGCCGTGCTCGGAGTGCGGGAATCAGATCTTGGCGCCGATTCCGGAGGGAATGCGGGTGTCGGATTTGGATTTGGAGCCGGGCGAGGTGTTGTCGCAGTTGTTCCACACGCGGCAGCTGTTGCAGAAGTCTGAGCAGCAGGTGGCGGAGCTTGGAGCGACGTTGAAGAGTCTGCGCGATTCGCGCACGCAGCAGGAGGTCTCGCATGCGCAGACGTTGCGGCGTACGGCGGAGGCGATCAGCGTGTGTAATACGTTGATCCGGTCGCATAATGACCAGGTGCAGATGATTAATAAGATCATGGCGCTGTTGCACGACGAGACGAAGTAATCCGGTGCGGCTTGTGTAGGCAGGCCTGCGTCGTTTGGCGCGGGCCTGTTTGGTGTTTGGGGGCTTTTTTAGATTTGGGGCGCATGAAGTATTCTGTCCGTGACATGGTTGAATATGGGTTTGTACGGACGGTGCAAACGTTGTTGGGGCTACTGCCGCTGCGGCTGGCGTTTGCTTTTGCGTGGGTGGTGATGAAGGGGGTTTTCTGGCTGGGCTTCGGGAAGAAGCGGCGGCTGGTGGCGGAGCGGGTGCGTGAAGTGTTCGGGGCGGAGGTGCCGGAGGCGGAGGTGAATCGGATTGCATGGCTGTCGTTGCGGAACATGGCGTTTAACATGATTGAGATGATGCGCGCGAACCGTTTTGACCGGGCGTGGGTGGATCGGAATATGCCGGATTTTGGGCCGCAGATTCCGCGAGTGATTGGGTTGATTGAGAAGTTCGGCGGGGCGGTGATTACGGTGCCGCATTTCGGCAACTGGGATTTGGCGGCGATTGCGTGTCGGACGTATGATATTAAGATGATTGCGATCTCGGCGCGGCAGCGTAATCCGCTGTTGAATGCTTGGATTAATCGTACGCGCACGCATGGGACGCAGATTGTGGAGCGCAATACGCCGAGTTCGCTGCGGCGGGTGACGGAGTTCCTGCGCACGGGCGGGGCGGTGGCGATTCTGGCGGATATCAGCATGAAGCATCATGGGGTGTCGGTGGATTTCTTGGGGGGTAAGGCGAACATCGGCGAGGGGATCGGGCGGTTTGCGTATACGTCGAATGTACCGGTGGTGTATGCGGCGCCGCATCGGGTGGGCTGGACGAAGTTTCATTTTGAGGTGTTGGGGGTTGCGCATCCGGATTTGCAGGCACCTGAGGAGGATGAGGTGAAGCGGATTGCGCAGGAGGTCATGAGCGGGTTTGATAAGGCGATCCGTAATGACCCGGGGCAATGGTTTTGGTTTAACAAGCGTTGGATTTTATCACCACCAAAGGAGAAGAGGCATGATTCGCGTCAACGAGCATTACGCTAAATTACAATCGTCTTATTTGTTTGCTGAGATCGCTAAGCGCATCAAGGCTTATACCGCGGCTAATCCGGATAAGAAGGTCATCCGCTTGGGTATTGGCGATGTGACGATGCCGCTCGCGCCGGCTTGTATCAAGGCGCTGCACAAGGCGGTGGATGAGATGGCGACGGAGGGGGCTTTTCGCGGGTATGGGCCTGAGCAGGGGTATGACTTCCTGCGTGAGGCGATTGCGAAGAATGACTATGCGAATGTGGATGTCGCGGCGGATGAGATTTTCGTATCGGACGGCGCGAAGTGCGACACGGCGAATATCCAAGAGCTGTTTGCGCAGAAGCTGGTGATTGCGGTGCCGGATCCGGTGTATCCGGTGTATGTCGATACCAACGTGATGGCCGGGCGCACGGGCGCGTCGAAGACGGGGCGGTATGACGGGCTCGTGTATTTGGAGTCTACGCCGAAGAACAAGTTCGTGCCGGCGCCGCCGAAGGAGAAGGTGGATTTAATTTACCTGTGCTTCCCGAACAACCCGACGGGCGCGACCGCGACGCGTAAGGAGCTGGCGGCTTGGGTGAAGTATGCGAAGGCGAACAAGGCGCTGATTTTGTTTGATGCGGCGTATGAGGCATTCGTGCGCGACCCGTCGTTGCCGAAGTCGATCTATGAGATTCCCGGCGCGCGTGAGGTGGCGATTGAGTTCCGCAGCTTTTCGAAGACAGCCGGTTTCACGGGGACGCGCTGTGCGTTCTCGGTGGTGCCGAAGGATGTGATTGCTTATACCGCGCAGGGTAAGCCGGTGTCATTGCATGCATTGTGGAACCGCCGTCATACGACGAAGTTCAATGGCGTGTCGTATCCGGTGCAGCGTGCAGCCGAGGCGGTTTATTCAAAGGAAGGCAAGAAGCAGACGAAGGCGCAGGTGGATTATTATCTGGCCAATGCCAAGATCATCCGCGAGACGCTGACGAAGTTTGGTTACACTTGCACGGGCGGCGAGAACAGTCCGTATATCTGGGTGAACGTGAAGCAGGATTCGTGGAAGTTCTTCGACAAGCTGTTGAACGAGGCGCAGATCGTGACGACACCAGGCGCAGGATTCGGCAAGTGCGGCGAGGGATTCATCCGCATCAGCGCGTTCAATTCACGTGAGAATGTCCGTGAGGCGATGAAGCGCCTCAAGAAGGTGCTGTGAGATGAAACGGGGTCACTTTTTAGGCGGGCTTGCGCTGGCAGTGTTGTGGGCCGGCGCAGCCGAGACGGCGAAAGTTGGGTGCCCTATCGCAAAGGCGCCGGATGAAATCCCGACATATCGCATGCTGCCGGAGGATGGCTACCAGCTGCCGAAGATTCTGCCTGCGAACCAACAGCGGGTGGATGGTTCACGGTCGATGAAGTTTGACTTCAACGACGACGGTATCGCCGAAACAGTGGTTTGCGATAGCACCGGTGGTTCTGGCGGTAATGCGTGGCGGATTCAGCGGATACGGCCCTCCCAGAAGTGGGAGGATGTCGGAGAGTTTTTTGGCTTCCCGATGCTGGCGGAGAAGTCGGGCGGGTGGTATCAGATTGTCGACGTTTATAAGTGCGGTTGGGCAGAGAAGATTTTTTCGGTCTATACCTTCCAAAACGGCCTGTATACCCGCGTACGTCGGGAGCGGCAACGGTATGATACTTTTACGGTGGAAGTTGAAACGGGGTTGCAGCCGTATGCAACCAACGGATTGAGCGCGTTGAGTTCACGGTTTGAGCGTTCGTTGCGGAGTGAGTTGAATTCGTGCGAGAAGCCCTTCAATCAAAATGGGCTGGTTGTGGAGTTTAGCGGTGCGGCGTGTGTGTTTACGTGTCCGGAGTTCAAGATCGAACTGGCGCGGAAGATCGAGAACAATGTACTGTATGAAGTCGAGGGCGGTCCGGTCGGGCATGAGTGTTCGTTTACGCCGCAGGCGGCTGCCGAGCACAAAACGGCCGTGCAGCAGGCGTTGAAGAATTTGCCGAAGCTGCTGGTGCCGATCAACGTGGATGAACGTGTCGCGAAGCCGATTCCCCTGACTTCGGAGGTCAAGCTGCTAGTGCCGGTGAGCACGAACGAACCTGCCGCAGACGTGCGTTAGTGATGGTGATTATCCAGAAAGGAGGTTGGCGTGAGAAAAGTTGTAACGTGTTTGATTCTTTCCGTAATATTGCTGTGCGGGTTGGGCATTTTGATTCTAACGTCAGCCGCCAGTCCGCGCGGGGCGAGTATTTGGACTTCGCAGCTCGGGTTCTTCGGCATCGGCATTATCGGGGCGGCTGTCCTCTATAAGTTCGACTACCATTGGTATAAGAAGAAGTATGTCATCATTCCGATGTTTGTCGCGATGTTGATTTTGTTGAT
The DNA here is from genome assembly GCA_031552845.1 of Kiritimatiellia bacterium. Lineage (GTDB taxonomy): Bacteria > Verrucomicrobiota > Kiritimatiellia > RFP12 > DVOR01 > JAVBMC01. Next base: position 49,063 of record JAVBMC010000069.1, on the reverse strand, counting down.
GATGGTGTGGGTGCCGGGGATCGGTAGGTTTATGAAAGGCAGTTATCGCTGGCTGGTGGTTGCAGGGGTGAGCTTTCAGCCAAGCGAACTGGCCAAATTAGTGACAGTGATTGTCACCAGCGTATGGGTGGTGCGGTTAGGGCCGTCGATTAACAAGTTTTGGAAAGGTGCGGTGCTGGCCTGTCTGGCGCCTGCGGCGTTTGTCTTGCCGGTGCTGGCGCAGCCGGACTTTGGATGTGCGCTGGTTTTGTTGGTTCTCGGCGGCAGCATCCTGCTGGTCGGGCGGGTGCCGTTACCGTATTTAATCGCGTTGGCTGTAGCGGCATGTATCGGTGTAGCCGTTTTGGTGGTGAACAATGAAAACCGCATGGAGCGCATCCGTGCGCACTTGGATGGCAGCAGCGCAACATCCGAAAAAGCTCATCAGCCTCGGCAGGCGCGCTTGGCCTTCAAAGCGGGTGGACTTTGGGGCGTGGGACTCGGCCAGAGCATGCAAAAGCACCAATATCTGCCGGAGGCCCATACCGACTATATCTTTGCAATTGTCGGTGAAGAGCTCGGCTTGCCCGCCACGCTCGGGATGGTTGTCCTCTTCGCGGTGATACTTGCCTGCGGCATCACCATCTCGCTCAATGCGCCCGACCGCTTGGGACGCTATCTGGCATTGGGGGCGACGCTGCTGCTCGTCTTTCAAGGGGCATTCAACATGGCGGTGGTATCCGGACTCTTTCCTCCGAAAGGCCTCGCGCTGCCCTTCATCAGTTCGGGCGGATCAAGCATCCTAACCGACTTCCTTGCGTTGGGACTCCTACTCAACGTCGGCTATCATATCCTTCACGCCGACGGGCACATTCATACGCAATACATTAAAAACGTCGTACGCAAAGCTTAAAATGCCTTCAGGCATGCGTGGCTCTAGTTTGCTTGCATTGATTGTTGCAGAGCACGTCAAATCGTGTGGATGGAAGGGGAAACGGGTGGGGGTTTTTCCTTTGTTTTTAGTCTGGGCTGTGTTATACTTTGGGCTTCATTTTTGTGAGGCCTGCGATGCTGAGTGATGTTTCTGATAATGTGAAGTTGGATTTGGCGCTGCGCTGGAAAAGAGTGCAGGCGGAGTTGCCGCGGCTGGAGGCCGAGGGGATGTTGATTGTCTCGACGGTGAATATTTTGTATCTGTCGGGGCGGATTTTTCTAGGGTATGTGTATGTGCCTGCCGTGGGAGAACCGTGGTTTTTTGTGAAGCGTCCGTGCGGGTTGTCGGGCGGGCATGTGCTGTCGATCCGTAAGGTGGAGCAGATTCCGGAGCTGTTGGCGGCGCAGGGCGTGACTTTGCCGAAGCGGCTGGCGCTGGAACAGGATGAGCTGGCGTATAGCGATTGCATGCGGATTGCCGCGGCGTTTTCGTCGGCTGTCTGCGTGAATGGTTCGCTGACGCTGCGGCGGCTGCGGGCGGTGCGTACGCCGGGTGAGATTGAGATCATGCGGGAGGCCGGACGGCGGCATGCAGCGGCTTATGCGGAGTTTCCGGGGCTGTATAAGCCGGGGATGACGGATCGCGACTTTTCTATTGAGGCAGAGCATACGTTGCGTAAGGCGGGGTCTTTGGGGATGTTCCGCGTGTTCGGGCAGAGCATGGAGATTTTTGTGGGCTTGGTGCTGGCCGGGGATAATGCCGGGGAGCCTTCGCCGTATGATTTTGCGTTGGGTGGCGCGGGTGAGGATCGTTCGATTCCTGTCGGCGAGAATGGCACGGTGATTGCATCTGGGATGTCGGTAATGGCGGACTTGTCGTGGAATACGGCGGGCTATTTGACCGACATGAGCCGGATTTATTCGTGCGGGCGGCTATCGGGTGAGGCGTATCGCCTGCATGATGCGGCTGTGGCGATTGAGCAGGAGGTCGCGAAGCGAATGCGGCCCGGCGTGCGGTGCGAAGAGCTGTATGATTTGGCCTTGCAGATGGCGGCTGATGCGGGCGGCGCAGATTGTTTCATGGGCTTGGCGCAGAAGGCCAAGTTTGTCGGGCATGGCACGGGGCTGGTGATTAACGAGCTGCCGGTGCTGGGGGCGCGTTCGAAGGATGTGCTCGAGGCGGGTATGTGTATCGCGGTGGAGCCGAAGTTTGTGTTGCCGGGAGTCGGTGCCGTGGGCACGGAAGATACGTTTTTGATCACCGAGTCGGGGACGGAGTGTTTGACGGAATTGCCGCGGGAGATTATTGACCTATGCTGACGGCAGAGGGACTCTACTTTGCTTATGGACGCCGGCCGGCGGTGCGGGATGTTTCGTTTGACGTTTCGCCTGGCGAGATTGTCGGAGTGGTCGGCGCGAATGGTGCGGGTAAGAGTACTCTATTGAAGCTGCTGGCGGGGGTGTTGGTGCCGTCGAAGGGCAAGGTGGTATTGGATGGGTTGGATTGTTACCGCAACTCATTGGAATACCGCAAGCATATCGCCTTTCTGCCGGAGTCGTGTCCTGTTTATGGAGACATGACGCCAACCGACTATCTGCGCTACCGGGCGCGTTTGAAGCGGGAGCGTTGGCTGCGTTTGCGCCGCCGTTTGAGGGAGGCGTCTGATCGATTGGATTTGGATGCTTTTGCGGATAGGCCGATGCGCGAGCTGTCGCTGGGCTGCCGGAAGCGTGTGGCCATTGCAGATGCGTTATTGCTGTCGCCTCAAGCGGTTTTCTTAGACGATCCTCTAGCCGGAGTTGACCCTGTGACGCAAAAGCGCATCGGGAGCGCCTTGACTGACCTGTCGACGAATGCGGCGATCGTGTTGAGCGGTCATGCGTTGGAAATGATGAAGACTTTTTGCACGCGGTTTGCCGTGTTGCACGAGGGACGTTTGGCCGCAATGCTGAATGTCCGCGACTTTCAACCGGCGGAGCTGACGGCTAAATTGATTGAGCTGTCGTCCGGCGCCGGAAAGGGGGCAGCATGAGCGGCGTGTGGGTGACCTGCCGGCGTGAGTGGCGGTTGTTGATTCAGTGGCCCTCGTCCGGCGTGGTGTCATTAGTGTCGGCGTTGGTGGGGTCGGCGGCATTGTTTGTCTGGCTGCTTCAGCGTAATGGCGTGGGCGAGCTGCCGCTGCAGGCGGTATGGGGCTTTTCGCTAGCGTTGTGCCTGCCGATCTTGGCAGTGTTGCTGTCTGTCCGATTGTTTGCGGAGGACCGTGCGTCCGGGATGCTGGAGTTATTTTTCAGTTCGCCGATAAGCGAGGGGTATTTGGTGCTGGGCAAGTTCCTCGCGGTATGGCTGGCAATGGTTTTGTTTATTCTGGTGACAGCGTTAAGCCCTCTCATCTTCCTGCCGCAGATGATGGCCGGTTCAGGCGTGCCTCGCGTGTCGTTCTTTGAGCTGACCAGCGTGATGTGTGTTTTGATTCTGCAGGCGGGGGTATGGTGTTCCATCTCGGTGTTCCTTTCTCTCTTTTTCAAACAGATCGCTGCGACGGGCACGTTGATGTTGTTTGTGTGCTGTGGATTGCCGTTGGCCTCCATCGGCGTGATGCGGTTGTGGTTCCCGACGGCGCGGAGTTTGTTGGGATGGATTTCGCCGTTGTCACATATTTATGATGTGTCGACGGGACTTCTGGCGTTGTTCCCGGTTGTCTTTGATGTGTCGGTGATCGTGGTCATGTTATGGCTGGCGGTCATCCGCTTGAGTAATTTGCGCCTGAGCGGGCGGTAAGAGGTTTTGAAATGCCGCACGGTTCAAAGAAAATATCCTTTATGCTTCCCCCGCGCACGCTAGCCGCTTACCGCTGCTTGACCGGCGTGCTGGCGGTTGTGCTGGCGGTGCTGGTGAACCTGCTGGCATGGCGGATCAATCCCACGCACGAGCTGAGCTTGGGGCATCGCCGGGTTGCCTCTGTCCGGATGGAGAATGCGCTCGCGGAGACGCAGGGCAGTTTGAAAGTCACCTGTTTTCTATCCTCCACCGACCCGCGTTATCGTGCAGCGTCCCGGCTGTTGCGGGGTATTCAAGCGGCCTCGCGCCGAGTGGCGGGTGCTCGGATTGATTTGGCCTATGTCGACCCGCGGCGTGACATTGATGCGGCCCTGCGTTTTGTGAAGATGGGCGTGCGTCCGGGGACAATCGTCTTCGAATCAGGCTGGCGGCATGTGGCGGTACCTTTGGAGGGAAAAACGCCGACACCGACGGCGGGGTTCTTGATGAGCGGACGCGAGCGGCACGCCAAGTATGTAGAGATATTTCACAACGAGTCGGCCTGTGCTTCGGCAATCCAGCGGCTGTTGCGGGGTGGGACGATGCAGGTGGGCTGGCTGACGGGCCATGGCGAATTGCGGCCGGATGATTTTGATGTTTGGAGCGGGTGTTCTATTTTTGCAGATGCCCTTCGACGCCACGGATTTGAGCTGTCGTTATGCGACTTAGTGCAAGAACAGGGCGTTCCGCAGGAGTGTGATATTCTGGCGGTGGTCGGGCCGCGGACCGCGTTTGCCGTTGAAGAACGGGAGTGGATTGATAAGTTCCTCAACCGCGGCGGGCGGGTGCTTTACTTTGCTAATGCGATGGCGCCGGCGGTGGCAAGTGATTTGTTTTTGCGCTGGGGCGTACGGATATCCGGATCAACAGTGACATCGCCGCGAACACTGTCCGGCGCTGAAATCGTCGTGCGGGATTTTGCTGACCACGAGATTACGCGGAGCTTGGGCGATTTGACGCTGCACTTCGGGCCATCCCGTGCGTTGGAGCTGTCGGAGGCGGTTCTAAAGAATGAATCGGAGGCGCTGAGCGTATTGCCGCTGGTCAAAACGGATGAATCCGCCCAAATCGGCGCCAATGACAAACGAGGACCGTTTGTGCTGGCTGTGGCAATTGAACGTGGTGGTAATGTAGCGACGGGGTTGGCGTATCGTTCTGCCCGTGCGGTGATTATCGGTAATGCGGCTTGTGCCAGTAATGGAACGCTGAACCATCGCGCGGCCGCCAATATGGATTTCCTGCTAAATACGATGAATTGGCTGGCAGGTTATGATTCGACCGGCGGCGGTGCGGCAAGCGGACAGGATGCGGTGCTGCTGCTGAACTTTACCCGCTTGCAATGGCTGGCTTATTTGGGTGTTTCATCGGCCGGATTGATTGCGGCCTTTTTGCTGCTGCGTCTGTTGGTTTTGTGGAGGCGCGCATGAACCCCGTTAAATCACTCATCCGATGGTTGTTCTGGATTGGTTTGTTCTCGATTCTGCTGTTGGTGGTTTACCGTCGGGAATCCGGTTTGCCGAGCGTTGAGCATGATGGAGGCGGCATGTTCTCGCCGCGCTTTGATGAAGTTGTCTCTTTGACGTGGCAACGGGGAGCCGAGACGGTTGCTGCGGCCAATAGCGGAGGACGCTGGCGCTTGTTGAAGCCCGTTGCTTGTGAAGCCGATGGAGCGATCATCGAACGTCTTTTGTCGGAGCTGGAGCATACGCGGGCGACCGATGTGATTATGCCGCAAGAGGCTGAACAGCGGCGCGTTTCACGCGAGACCTTCGGCTTGGAACCGCCGGCCGCATCCATCACGCTTGAGTATGCCGATGGTACCAGCGAGTCGGTTCTATTGGGCCGCCTGACGGCGGATGAAACGGAAATCTACGTCGGACGTGCCGGCACTTCACGTATCGAGCTGATGCCGCGGGCTTTTTGGGATGCCTTGCCGAAGACCGCTGTTGATGCACGCTCTCGTACTTTCTTAGGTGCTGCGGCGGAGCGCGCAACGGCGGTAGAAATCCGCAGGCCGGAATCGGGTAGCGTGCAGTTGGCATTGGAGTCCGGCACGTGGATCTTGCGGCAACCGGTGGGACGCGTCGCCGATCCGCGGACGGTGCAAGCGTTGCTGGCCCGTTTGTATGAGTTCCGTGCCGATAGCTTTGCGCAGTCCGCCATGCCGGAGATTTCCGCTCAGACGACAAACACTGCCGCCGAGGTGTTGCTGGCCTCCACGCCACGCTTGAACCAATACGGCTTGGATGATGAACACGCTATACGGATTTGGGTGAGTGAGCGTGGACGCGAACAGCCGTTGCGTTTGCGTTTGGGACGGCTGTCCGCTTCTCAGCCGGGACAGGTGTATGCTTTGTTTGAGAACGACGATGTGCTGGTGACGGTGACTAATGCGTATTGGACAGCATTAGAGTCTAGCTTGCAGGAAGTCTTCGCCGGAGCGCGGTTCTATAACGGCGACCCCGATGAAATCCAACAGCTGCATTTGGTGGTGGGCGACCAAACTGTGGATGTGGTGCGCAATGCCGGAGGCGGCTGGATGCTGGCGGGAGTCGATGGCCGCCGTGCCGACAGCGAGTATATCAACACGTGGCTCACCTCCATTGTCCGGCTGCGTCCGGAGCTGAACCTGCCTGCGGTTGTGTTGCCGTTGGGACAGCCGATCGCTAAGGTTACTTTGACCGGCAAGCAGACGCCGTTTGAACTGGAAGTTTTTGCACTGGAGGACAGTGCGCGTGACTATTGCCTTCGCCTGCCGGGGGCCGCAAGTAATGTGTGCGTGGTGGCCGCGACAAATCTGCCGCCCGAGCTGCGGGGTAATTTGGATGTTCGACGCTTTGCTGATCGGACCGTTCTTTCTGTTCCGTCTGCGGCGGTCAAGGCGGTTGCTGTGACGCGTTACGAGCCTAATGGCGTCACTAACTCAGTGAGTTGTACACTGCCGTCGCCCAATGGTGTTTGGCAGACGGAATCCGGCGTATTGGACGTGCCGGCGTTCAAAGAGTGGCTGGGGCAGTTCGTGGATTTGCGGGCGCAATATGTCGAGCAGTTGAATCCGCCGCCGCAAGCGTTGACATTGTATGGACTCTCCTCGCCGATGCTGGAGGTGCGGTTTGATTTAACCGGTGACGACGCACTGCGCCGGGTGTTGCTGATTGGCGCAAAGGCGCGTGGCGGCGGACGTTATGCCATGCTGCGCGGGCGTGAACTAGTGTATGTTTTGTCGGACGAGACGCTGGCCGCGATCGACCGGACGTTTATTCAGCCAAGGACAGAACCATGAGAGGACGCTTCATCACATTTGAAGGCGGTGAAGGTGCCGGTAAAAGTACACACATCCGTTTGCTGGCCGCGCATTTGCAAGAGCGCGGAATTGAAGTTGTCATGACGCGCGAACCCGGCGGCACGCTGTTAGGCGAAGCTGTGCGTAATCTGCTGCAGCATGATGCCGCAGGCGAAGCGCCCCTGCCGCGGGCAGAGGTGCTGCTGTTCTGCGCCAGCCGGGCGCAATTGGTCGCCGCAGTGATTGAACCCGCTTTAGCGCGAGGCGCTTGGGTGTTGTGTGACCGCTTTGAAGATTCGACGCTGGCGTATCAAGGCGCAGGACGAGGTTGGGCTGTGGATGAATTGCGCCGTCTCAGCCGCTTTGCGACGGGTGGGCTCGTGCCGGATTTAACGGTGCTCTTGGATTTACCGCCCGAGGCCGGGTTGTGCCGGGTGAATGACCGCGGGGCAGGACAAGACCGTTTTGAAAAGGAAGAGCTCGCGTTCCATTGCCGTTTGCGTCAGGGATTCTTAGATTTGGCCGCAGGCGAACCGCAGCGTTTCCGCGTGGTGAATGTCGACCGCGAGACCGATGTGGTTGCGGCGGATATCAGGAAGGTGACAGACGATGTGTGCGGATGCGGCCAGTGATGTGAAAGCCGCTGCCGCGGTTGCAGATAAGTTCGCCATGGTACGCCGCGCAATTGACAGCGGACGTCCGGCGCAGGCGTATTTGATCACGGGCTCAATCCGCGGCGAAGCAATGGCACTGGCGTTGCGCATTGTACAGTACTTGTTTTGCACCGGTAATGAGAAGCCGTGCGGTACGTGTCAGATGTGCGAGCAGATTGAACGCCGCGTATTTGCCGATGTGCATTGGCTGCATCCGGAGAAGAAGTCCCGTATCTTCAGCGTCGAACAAATCCGCAGAGAACTCCTGCCGGTCATGCAGCAAACGTCGTTGATCGGCGGCTGGAAAGTCGCTGTGCTGGTCGGTGCTGACCGTATGAAAGATGCCGCGGCCAATGCGTTGTTGAAAACGCTGGAGGAACCCAGCCCGGATTCGATGTTTTTATTGCTGTCGGATACTCCACAAGAAATCTTGCCGACGATCCTGTCCCGCTGTCAGCGGATTGATTTGCAGGATGTGCGCGACTTGCCTGATGAGTGGCGGGAGCAGGTGCTGGAGGTATTGGCGAATTCTCCTTTAAATTCTTTGGCGGGCCGTACTGCCGCAGCACTGCAGCTGGTGACGTTGCTGAAGGAAATGAAGGATGCCGCCGAGACAGAGGTTATGGCCGAGAACAAAGCGCAGCAGGAAACCCAGCACGTGGACGAGGACGATGATGTGCTGGATGCCAAGATCAGTGCGCGTTACCGCGAACAGCGGTCTAACTTTTTGATGACGTTGAATAAATGGTTCCGCGACTTGCTGGTGGCTGTTTCCGGCGGTGATGACGGTGTTTTATTTTATCCGCAGTATGCGGAGGTCTACAGCCTGCGCGCTGCCGGATTGACCCGAGCTCAGGCTTTGATGAATTTGGAGCGCGTAGAGCGGATTGCCAAACAGTTCGACAGTAATATGCCGGAAAACATGGTGCTTCCGTATTGGATGGATCGGTTTTCTCACGGCGTCAAGTGACATTCGCAAGGAGGGGATATGCGTAAAGCGATCATGTTAGGACTTGTCTTGGCCGCCTGTTCGACAATAGCTGCGCCGCGGTTCCGCGGATTCAATCTGACGGACCTAGCTAAATATAAAGGCGAGCCGGCAAGCTTCCGTGCGGAGGATTTTGAATTGATGCAGGAGTGGGGCTTCAACTTTGCACGCCTGCCGATGGACTATCGTTTCTGGATTAAGGACGGCAAATGGAATGAAATTGATGCCGACAAACTCAAGCCGTTGGATGATGTGCTGAAGCTGGGGCAAAAGCATAAGATACATATTCAAATGTGCCTGCACCGCATTCCCGGTTACACGGTTGCACAGCCACCGGAGTCCCGCAACCTGTTTGCTGACGACGATGCGCTGACTGTTGCCTGCCTGCATTGGCGGGCGTTGGCTCGGCGGTATAAAGACGTCTCGCCTGAGGATCTGAGCTTTAACTTGTTCAACGAACCGGATGATAAGATCACGCCCGAGCAGTACCGCCGCGTGGCCGTGGAGTTGGTCAAGGCCATCCGTGAAGAAAGCCCGTACCGTCCAATTTGTGCGGATGGCCTCTCATGGGGGCGTTATCCCGTCAAGCAGCTTTTTGATCTGAAAATCAGCCAAGGCGCGCGCGGCTACTATCCCTTCAGTATTTCCCACTACTTGGCGTCGTGGGTAGGTTCGCCGTCCGAAAAACCTGTCTGGCCGCCGGAGGGCAAGAACGCGCTGGAGGATTTGCGGGAGCATATGATTAAACCTTGGCAGCCTGCAGTCGAAAACGATGTGAGCGTGATGGTTGGCGAGTTCGGCGCGTTTAACAAGACGCCGCACGACGTTGTCCTGCGCTGGATGGAGGATAATCTCAAAGTCTGGAAGGAAGCCAACTGGGGCTGGGCGTTATGGACTCTGCGCGGCGGTTTTGGGATCTTGGACAGCGAGCGTACCGACGTGCGGTATGAAGATTTTCGCGGACATAAGCTCGACCGGCAGATGCTGGAACTCCTGCGCCGCTACTAGCGCCGGACGGCTTCCCGCCCGAAACTGCATTTGGTGTTGTTTCCCTGTTAGGGATTTGCTATAGTAATGCTCTTTTGAATTTGGAGGCTGATATGACGTTTGAAGCGGCGAAAGATTTATTGGAACGCAACGGACAAGCCCATGTCCTGCAATTCTGGAGTACGTTGGATACTGCAGGGCAGGCGGCGCTGCTGGCGCAGATTGCCACGCTGGACTTTAAAGCAATCGGCCGCATGCAGGCGATGTTGAAAGATGCCTCTGCCCCCAAAGCCGATGCTGTGCGCGAAGTCGGCGAACCTGCACCGGTTGAGATTTTGTCGGACGACCAGCGTGCACAGGCCGTTGCTGCGGGTGAAGACCTCCTGCGTGCCGGCAGGGCGGGCGTGTTGATGGTGGCGGGCGGACAGGGCTCGCGCTTGGGTTACGATGGTCCCAAGGGGATGTATCCTATCGCACCGGTCACCGAGCGCTGCATTTTCTTTTTCCACGCCCACCAGATCATCGCGCTCTCGCGGAAGTACAACGTACGCATTCCGTTTTACATCATGACCAGCGAGACGAATGACGAAGCGACCCGCGCCCACTTCGCACGTTGGAACTATCTGGGACTGAACCCTGAAGACGTTTTCTTCTTCAAGCAAGGCATGTGGCCCGCGCTGACGGCCGACGGTAAGATCATGTTGGACGAACCTGGACACATCTTCATGAATCCTGACGGACATGGCGGCATGCTCTCCGCATTGGCCGCCTCCGGCGCTGTGGCGGATATGGAGAAGCGCAACGTCACCTCCCTTTTCTTTTTCCAGGTGGATAATCCGCTGGTTGAAATCTGCGACCCTGCTTTCATGGGGCTACACGCTCAACGTAAGGCAGGCATCTCTGTTAAAGTCTGCGCCAAGCGCAACGCCAAGGAAGGTTTGGGCATCGTCGTCAAGCGAGGCGGTAAGTTCGCCATGGTGGAATACTCCGAGCTCACCCCGGAGCAGATGGAACAGCGCACGCCGGATGGCGAGCTGTACTACAAGTACGGCAGCGTGGCCATTCATGTGTTTGACCGCGAGTTTTTGAAGCGTGAAGCGCTGGGTAATATGCCCTTGCACATTGCTCACAAGAAGATTCCGTATTGCGATGCCGCGGGCAAGCTCATCAAGCCCGACACGCCGAACGGGTATAAGTTCGAAAAGTTCATCTTCGATGTACTGCCGGATGCTGACACCGTTGTGAATCTGGCGTTTGACCGTGCCGAGGAGTTCTCGCCGCTGAAGAATGCCGAGGGTGATGATTCGCCCGCGACGGTGCGCCGCGATCTGATGGCCAAGTGGAGCCGCCGTTTGCAGGCTGCCGGAGTGGCGGTGCCCAATGGCGACTTTGAGGTCGACCCGGCCGATCCGCTCAAGGTCATCACAACTCCCTAGCATCGAGTACGATTCTCCGCAGCGCGGATGGCTCCGGCCCTCCGCGCTGTATAATTATGGCAGAAGTGTCCAATCAATAAATGAACAGCAAGCTTTCCAAAACATTTTATCCGGCGTCGCTTTCAATCTTGCGCGAATATTCGTTCAAGATGTTCTTCCGTGATTTGGTTGCAGGCGTGGTCGTCGCGGTAGTGGCACTGCCGTTGGCGATTGCCTTCGGTATTGCTTCGGGAGCCAATCCGGTGCAGGGCCTCACAACGGCAGTCATCGGCGGCTTCCTGATCTCCATGCTCAGCGGCAGCAAAGTTCAAATCGGCGGCCCGACGGGTGCCTTCATCGTCATCATCTACGGCATCATTTCGCAATACGGCTACGCCGGATTGATGGTTGCCACCATCATGGCCGGGGTAATTCTTGTTGTGCTCGGCATTTGCCGTATGGGCTCCATCATCAAGTTCATTCCGTACCCTGTGGTCGTCGGCCTCACCGCCGGCCTGGCACTCATCATCGCCATTGGGCAAATCCGCGAGTTCTTCGGTTTTCAAATGGACAAGGTCCCGCCGGACATTGCCGCCAAACTCATCGCCTACGGACAATACATCATTCACCTGCCGGCGCAAGACGTCCCCAAAGTTTTAGCCGCGACAGTCGTCAGCGGCATTTCCGTCTGCATCTGCATCTATTGGAAAAACGTCACCCAAAAGATTCCCGGCTCATTGATTGCCATCGTTGCACTGACAGCCATTGTCCAACTCTTCGGCATCCCCGTTGAAACCATCGGCGACCGCTTCCCTGCCGTGGCCGGCGGTATGACCATCCCCATGCCCGTCTTCCCCCGCATCAGCCCGGAAGCCGTGCGCGAACTCATCTCGCCCGCCATTGCCATCGCTGTGCTCGCCGGACTAGAATCGCTCCTTTCGATGGTTGTGGCCGACGGCATGACCGGCCAGCGCAGCAACTCCAACACCGAACTCATCGGACAAGGCGTCGCCAACATCGGCTCCGCCATCTTTGGCGGCATACCTTGTACAGGGGCATTCGCCCGCACCGCCGCGAACGTCAAATCCTCAGCAGCCTCCTCTGTCTCCGGCTTAGTGCATGCCGCCTTGCTCCTGCTCATCATGCTCTTCCTCGGCAAATGGGCGGCCATGATTCCGCTCGCCGTGCTCGCCGGCATTGTGGTCGTTGTCGCCTACAACATGAGCGAATGGCGCACCTTTGTGGGACTCTTCCGCAGCACCTCCGGCGATGTGCTCGTGCTACTGCTCACCTTCTTCCTTACCATCCTCGTCGACCTCACCGTTGCCATTCAGGCCGGAATGCTCGTCGCTGCCGGACTCTTCATCAAACGCATGTCCGAAGTCAGTGCGGCAGTCAACGTCACCAAACTCATCACCGATGAAGCCAGCGACGCCGCCAGCGAAAACGACCCCCTCAGCCTCTCCTCCCGTGACGTCCCCCCCAATGTCGAAGTCTTCGAAATCCAAGGCGCGCTCTTCTTCGGCGCCGCCGACAAATTCCGCAACATCGTACCCATCGACGGCCACCAAAAACGCATTCTCATCCTCCGCATGCGCCATGTACGGGTGCTCGACGCCACGGCACTCCACTCCCTGCGCGAAATGCTCAAAGACGCCCGCAAACACAGCGTTACTCTCCTCCTCTCCGGCGTCCACAGCCAACCCCTCATCATCATGCAAAAATCCGGCTTCTTTGACGAACTCGGCCAAGACAACATCTTTGGCCACATCGACGAAGCCCTCATCCGCGCCCGCGAACTCTCCGGCGCTGTAGGCTGAAGCTTAGGATTGACAGGAATAGTGCCGGAATTGGCACCCAACGTCAGCCTTCTCTAGATTATTCCACTCTTACCCCTTGTTTTATTAAGGTTTTCTTGTTCGCTAATTTTCCCTCTTGACTTATTCCTGCATTTTGCTAAACTGCGTTCCGTTGACCCCATTGGGTGACCGATCCCTGACGCTTTGACGCATATCGGAGCCCAAGCTCCAAGGAGCCATCAACTATGACAAGCCCGTTGGTCGGCGAGCAGTCCATTGAAAACACAAAAGGACTCTTTTATCATGCTCACATTCTCTGCCATTGTTATTACCCTTGTTATTGCGCTGCTTTGCGCGTCGATGAGACCGTTGAGGTCGATGAGATCGCGTACGGCCTTGGGAGTGCGGGTATTCCTGCCCGCATTGCTGATGAAGTCGACGAAAATCGGTGAAGCCGTGTTTGTATCTACTTTGGGAGTGCCCCGCAAAAAATCCTCGCCGACATTGTGTGCGCATCAGCAGGTAGGGTATGAAGGTGCTTGCGGCACCTCGTCGAAGCCGCCGTCTTGAAAACATAGCCCCCCTGCAACGAGAGTAAAGTAACATAATCCCTGCTTTCGAACACCACCCCGAAGAAAAGTCTTGATGTGTGCTGATGAGGCTTGATGAGCCTTGAAATGCCTTGATTTTAAAGGGCGATATTAACATTTAGGCCGAAAAGCCGCCGAAGGGTACAAGATATTATTTTGTAAAGGGTACCTTTTACACAAAAACCCGTGCCCACACACCCCGCACCCGCGCGTTATATAGGGTACGTTTTGCTATACTAGACGCCGTTACTGTAAACCGTGCCGCGCGGGGGTTTTCGCTTACTCCTTTCGGTTACTTCCCGCGCGGCTTTTAAGAAGCGAGGTATGGCATGAAAACTATTTTGGGCGGGTTGGCGAAGATAGGCGAATATCTTTTGAAGTGGTGGACGTCTTCGGATCGGCGCGAAACGAAGGTCGAGAAGCAAAAAGAGGCGAACACCACCGCTGTTTATGAGGGGAACGCTGATGCGGTTAATGGCCGGATCCAAAAACTGACTAAATGCGTGATTGTCGGCGGCTTGGCGATGCTGGCCGGATGCACCACCGAGAAAGCAGCCACTGTTTATGTTCCATCGTGCATGGAAGCGATACCGATGTGGTATGATTATCAGTTTGTGACTGTTCCGGACGATCCCCATGCACCAGCAGTAACCAACACGGTTAAGATGCAAGGATGGTGGCTGTCTAATGCTCTTATGGATCGAATGCTGAATGAGCTGGAAGAAGCAAAGGCGGCAAAGAAACGCGATTGACTGTAAACAACACACAAAGGAAACAGACTATGCCTACAATAGACACACAAGCAAACCCCACAACGCCTTGGTACAAACGTTTTTGGAACTGGATTACAACCGTTGGCAAACGGCTTTTTTCGCTCGCCTTAGACGGCGTCAAGCGTGAGATTGTTGACTTTATCAACAATGAGGATGTGCAAGACTGCGCCAAAGATGGCGTAGTGGCTGCGATTCAAGCCGGATTACGCGGTGATGACGCGTGGGATGCCGCCATGGAAGTGTTCAAAGAACGCTTAGAAGCCAGCGGCATTGCCTGCGGGGAACAGAATCTGCTGGACACCGTTTTGCAGGTTGTCTACACTACGATTAAAAACCGCGTAAACGCTGCTTAAAATGGATGTCGAAACATTTACTATTTCGGCGTCAAGCGGATTTTTTGGAGTGCTTTCCGGTCTTCTGGTAAAAGCACTCCAATCCAAGATTTCGCAGCGCATCCACATTGATCAGCAACCAGTTACACGGGAAGAGTTCAACAAGCACAAGGATGAAAACAGGCAGGATCACAATCAGCTCTTTGATCTAAGCCGCGGCGTCCAAAGCCAATTGGCACGCATTGACGGTAATCTTGAAATGCTGGTGAGGCTTTTAGGCCCGGCAATCAGCGTAAACATAGGCGATAAAAAATGAATACACGTGAGGTTATTCTAGCGTTTCTGGCCGGGCGTTCGCCTGCGGCTTTTTGCGAAGACACAATCAAGCTCCGCGTTGAGGCCAGCGGGTTGTTGGACAATCCGCTGATTTCGCTTGGCAGTGAGTTAAATTATTTGGCGTCTGAGCGGATGGGTAAACTTGTCGATGTCGTCGTGGATCCTGTCACTAAGGCCACCGCCTGGTATGCCACGGACGCTGGTGTCAAACAGTGGCAGTTATCAGGCCGCCTTTGTGTGAGGTAACCATGAACACAAGGTACTATCGTTCAAAGATTGGCCGCTTGCCGTTCGTGATCAGAAATGAACTCAACGAACGGATCCGCGATGGCGAGACTAGCGGCAAGCTGGTGGATTGGCTCAACGGTCGGAAGGAATACAAGTCTGTCATGCGCACCGAGAAGTGCGGCGCGATCAGCGCGCAGAATCTGACCGATTGGCGCGGAACTGGATACAAAGACTGGCTGGATGACCAGGCGCATTCGGAACGGATCCGCAAGCTGGCCGAACAGTCAATGCAGATTGTCACCGCGTCCGGTGGATCTGTTGCCACGGTTGGCGCGAATATCGTTGCAGGTCAACTGCTGGATATATTGGAGCGGGTGCCGGATGAGAAGGTCGGTGATTTGGTCAACGCGATTACCCGCCTCCAAGCACAAGAAACCTCGGCGCGGCGGTTGGATCTGGCCAAGAATAAGGTGGCTATTTCGCGGGAAGCGTTAGAACTCGAAAAGATGAAGTTCCAGCGTGTTACCTGTGAGCTGTTTGTCAAGTGGTCGGCGTCACAAGATGCACAACAGATTGCCGGAGATCGAACTCTGGATAATGATGCCAAGACCGAAGCGCTCGGTAAGTTAATGTTTGGCGATTTATGGAAAAGTCAATAGGTCAACTTGAGATTGTCGAGCAGCGCCCACTCATTCAGATGCGAGCCGGTCAAAGGCGTGTCTTTGAGCTGGTGGAAGATATTCGACTGCTGGCATTTTTGGCACGTCGGCAATTTGGCAAGACAACCACCTTTGGCAATATAGCCATGAGTAAGATGATGCGCCGAAAAGACCACACGGTAATCTTTGGTAGCGCCAAGCTGAATCTATCACGGGAAATCGTTCGCAAGGAATCGTCGGTAATTGAAAGCGCTATTGCTGAAGCTATTCGCCGTGCCAAGACCGGCAAGCTGTTGGTGGCGGATGCACGGGATGGGCGGATTCCTGATCGATTGACGCATGATGATTTTGCGGAGTTATTCGAGGCTTCGCGATTGGAGTTCCGTTACTACCATGACAGGAACCGATACAGCCGTACCAAAGTGGTTGCGCTACGGCCTGATACCGTTGGTGAAACGGGCGATCTGATGGCGGACGAAGTTGGCCGTATCGGGAACTGGCGCGAGACGTGGGAAGCGATCGAACCGATTGTGTCCAGCAATCCGGAGTTTAGGCTGCTACTTTCGACCACGCCACCACCGGATGATACCCACTATTCGTTTGAACAGCTGGCGCCGCCGCCGGGCACGATCTTTGGAGTCAATCCGGAAGGCAACATTTATGAGTCTGTCAAAGGCGTTACTGTGTTGCGGGTGGACGCTTTTGACGCTTACGCTGACAACGTGCCCTTGTATGATCTAAAGACGGGTAAGCCAATGTCCCCGGCAGAGTCCAGGCGTATGGCTTATGACAAAGAGGCGTGGGATCGTAACTACGGGTGCATCTTCGTTACGGGCGGATCCGCAGCGATTGGTTTAATGGCCTTGCTCGATGCCCAGCAGGCAGGGGAACGTCTGGGGTGTGTTTATGCGAAGGATGATTTGCCGGAAGAATGGGCAAGCCTGTTCAAGCCGGGCGCGCCCATCGGGATCGGCGGCGATCCGGCCACAACCGATGGCGAGACCTCCAATCCCTTTGGCATTTGCGTCACACAGCGGATTGATGGCGTGTATGTTGCCAAGCTGATTCTGTCGATGAAGTCTGCGGATCCGCGAAAGCCCAAGGCTATCTTGAAAGAACTGGCGCAGCGCTTGAAACCGGAGGCAATCACGCTTGACGCCACAGGGGAAACCTACTGGTGCGCCGAGGTCAAACAGGAATTGCAAGGCATCTGCGAAGTTATCCTTGTGAAGGCTTCGGAGCGAATCGAATACAACGGTGAGCGCATCCTGTTCAAATCGTATCTGGGGCACCTTGGCACCAATCCCTTTGAAGACCAGACGGCAGCCATCCCGGCGTCCAATGAGGTTAAAGATGACTTCCGCCTAGTGCGGCGGTTCAAAGGTGGCTTTGATAATGTCTTGGATACCGCCACCGGACGGCACGGCGATTTGTTCGATGCGTGGAAAAACTCGATCTATTCGCTGACGGCGGCGAGCGGTCCGGCGGAAGCCGAGGCAGTTCCGCTCGGCATGCGCACGGCTCACCCAACCAGCGGAGGTTCCGCGCCTGATCGGATGCCGCTACGTCCAACCGATGATGACCCTGCCGCCACCTCTACCTTTTACGCATAGGAGTAACATGAAACCACAACCCGAAGATCCAATTACCATTCTCAACCCTGCCTATGAACCCGCCAGCGTATTGCCTGCCTTGTCGGCTGACCGGCTTATGAGCATCATCCGGCAAGCGGAGGCCGGAGATACCCGCGAACTGTTCGCACTTTACCGCGATGTCGTGGCATCTGACAACCAGATTCTGACTGAGTTTACCAAACGCAAAGCGGCGATTCTGGGGGATGGTGCCACCGTGGTTCCCTGGGATAAACGCAATCCGGCAGACTTGGCCACGAAAGACCTCTGCTTTGTGATCACAGACAGCACGGCATTTGTCAACATGGTATCTTGGCTGCTCAATGCCACGCTTTACCCGGTGGCGGTGGTGGAGAAAGTTTACGCCACAACGGCCACAGGTTACACGTTGAAGGATATTGTGTCAGTGCCGTATCAACTGTTGGATTATTCCAGCGGGGCTTTGCGCATCTTTGATACGGACGCAAACGGCAGGCCGCTGTCAACGTCACACGTGCCGGATCCGGCGCGGTATATTGTTCACCGTGGCCACCTCATGCCCACGCCGGATAATTGGGGTGGGCCGATGCGGGCGCTGCTCTTTTGGTGGTTGTTGCGGACGATGTCCCGGCAGTGGTGGGCGGACTTCATTGAGCGGTTCGGCGTGCCGTTTATGGTTGGAAAGTTCGACGTTGGCGACGATGCCGGGCGCGGCGTTTTGACACGGGCATTCCAAACGGCGGTTAGGCTGGGTGCAATCGTGATCAACAAAAAGACCGAGGTCGAGATTATCCAAGCCGCCACCGGAGACACCTCGAACAGTCATGAACGGTTTATCGAACTGTGCAACCGCGAGATTTCCAAGTTGATTGTCGGTCAAACGCTATCCGGCCAAGCACAGCCAACTGGCGAACTGGGCGGCGGCACGGCTAACCTGCAAGGCGAGGTTCGTGAGGATCTGCGGAAGATGGATGCCAAGATGTTGGCGGCAACAATCCGCGGCGGGCTGTTTCAGCAGCTCTGTCAAATCAACGCCTTGCCCGGTAAAACACCGCTGATTCTGTTCGGGACTGATTCGGCTGCGGAACTCAACGCCGCCATGAATGTAGTGGCCAAGCTCGGCGCCGCAGGATTCGAGCCGGATGATGATGGACTGGATGCGTTGGGGGAACGTGTGGGCTTCACGATCCGGCGGAAGGCATCGCCTTCGCCTTCACCCTTTGGCGGGCTGTCGGCCTTACCGCTCAATGCTCCAGCGGATCCAGTGGAGGCGAAACACACCGACAAGCTGGCGGCGGCGCTGGGCGAGCGTTACAAAGAGCTACAAGCATTGATCACGGCGTCGACCTCGCCGGAAGATTGCATTAGACGCGTCCGCGCCTGGGCGGAAGGCAACGGGCGGAATGATTCGGCGGAGTTGTTGGAACAGGCGCTGACGGTTTACGCTTACAACGGAACCCAGCAGAAGGCTTGATGATACAGCGGGGAAGTCGGTGAAAATCGGCGAAGTCGGGCACAGAGCGGGGGCGGGAGTGGATCGATGAGGCCGATGAGATCGGCGAGGTCGAGTACGGGCGGCTAGGTGCCCTGTGGTTCGGGGGTGTCGGCGGGGGTTGGTGGTTTTTCGGGCACGGGGGCGTCATTATCTTTCTGCGAGGCATTTTCGTCGAACATTGAAGAATCTGGCAGCTCAATGACATACTCACCTAATTGACTTGTTTTCTTCAAGCGAGGAGGCCAAGCTTTTAACAAGTGACGTATTGTGAGGTAAGGATCCATGCCTTGTGACTGTATGTCAATGGCACTTTCTAAATTAAAATCTTGCCTAAGCGCGTCATTGCTCATTTTTACGATTTCATGAAGATTTTCTAACTCTTCTGCAAGCGCATCCTCAATATTGTAACGATCCGTCAACTCCGCTTTGAGCCAAACGAACGTATATACAACTGTAGCAAGGCCTCTTATTCGTTGGTGGGCATCGCGAAGGAAAAGGGCATTGCAAAATTGCTCGTAAAAGCGATCCAGCAAGGCTACCAAATCCTTCAAATCGTCCGCTTCACGCTCCATCCGATTCAAGTGCCGCTGAATCAACCACGAACCAATTCCAAGACCGGCAGCAACACCGACAAGGTTAACAATAGCGCTTAACCAATCACTTGCACTAAGTCCAGACATGATGTTTTAGCTTTCTTGGACTAATTTTGAGAGGACGGAAATTGAGCCCTCAAATCGCTAGCGATTAACATTCGGTAGGCGATCCGCCTAATGCTGCTACCCGATTTTCAAACTGAACAGGGTCATCACATCGGAACAACTGCATGGATTTATGCGTACATTGCTGGGCCACCGCCAAGATCACCACACTGCAAACCGCTGGGACTGTTACTCCGGCCGGCAGCCAGTCGGAGCACGCGCGCAACAGCTTGGGCAGTTTTTCATCCACAAACGTCTTAGCCAACAGTACGCAACCTGCAATCAGCACGGGAATCAAGAAAAATGAAGTCATGACCATATAGACCCTTACATAATCAAGCAGCTGGCCGTAGTATTCTTCAGCGATCACACGGGCTTCATCTGAGAAATCGGCAAAATAGTTGTGTGGCGTTAGCTCAACCCCGCCACGATCCAACGATGCCGAGAACGCAATGAATCCTACAAAACGGATGCGGGTCAAGGCACGCGAACAACGCTCTTTTAACTCCGACAATACCTTGTACTCGTAATCTGTCAGTTTGCCGTCCAGCCAGAGCTGGAGCATCTTATCAAACTCTTTACCCATCAACTCATCAGTCAGCGACCTTATCGCTACGGCAAACGCCTTGATGGCAAAAATCGTACAAACAAAAAAGAACAAAAAAGACACTACCTTGTCCATATTTACTTCTCCTGCTTAATTAGTTTAACATTTTCAAGCGCGGTTTTCAAGTCTTCCAGCTGTTGGGTCCGTTCTTTTAACCGTAGCTTCGCGGTTACTGCACTATCCCGATAACTCCAAGCCACCCCACCCATTACGCATAAGCTGACTGCATAGAGGACCTTGTCCAGAAAGAATGCATGAATCAAGCGTGTCACTGCATCAACAGTTTCCACATTCGGGTTTGCCTCAACCATGCGTACCGCCGCGTTTGCCAGCACAAATACAACTGAAAAAATCGTAACGCAGCAAAATCCGCTTTTGATGCAGTCAGCTATTTTTGCCCACAACCGTCCCTTGGCCTTTGCCTGAGCAATCAACAAACGTTCCGTTGCTTCACTTGACAGTTTCTTGTTGCTTGCCTTTGTGGATGCGGCATCTGAGAAAACACTCATTCATCAATCCTGTGTTAATCAATCAAAATCAAACAAATTACTCTGCCGGGGGGGGGGAAGGGAGCGATGAAGTCGGTGAAAATCGGTGAAGTCGGGTACGGGCGGAGCAGCCCACATTTCTTCCACATCACTGCACTTCATTGGGCTTGCCTCCGATCTGTGGCTGACCGTCCAACACCCATTGACGCTTGCCGGCATCGGTGGCATACCACAATACTTCTTTGGTGACGGGCTCAATCTCTACCTCCACCCAGGCGCCATTTTTCTGTAGATCCACTAAAACCTGATTTAGCTCGGCCTGCGTTGGCACTGCATCCAAAATCGTACTCGCAATCAGCCGCGTCCGAATCGCCTGCGCGGTTAAACGTCGGGGCGCACGTTCGGCCAAAAAAGCCAAGCAATACAGCCTCAACTGCCCGGCATCATCAGATTTGTCTCGCGGAAGATTACTCATGAGGTTACTTGTCAGAAATGGATTTTGAAATCACAATATCAATTCGGTCAGTTGGATATTTATCACACTTTTGGGTAAGCTCAGCCAAAGATTGACAAGTCTGAGTTTCCTTCTCATCGGGCAAAGAAACCTTGATTTTTGCGTTTATTGTTTCTGCAACCTTCCAAATAAATCCAAGCACTGTTGCCCACTCAGCACACAACTTTGAAAAAACATAAAAAAACTGAACAAAGTCAGTCACTACGCTTAACGGACAAGGGCATCCGACGAAAAATATTTCTTTCCCAAGCTTGGTATTCATCTCATCTGCAAACTTCTGTGCAAGTGCCTCATCATTTGGCTCAAATTGTATTTGAAAATAGTGCATGAGTTTTTCTTTTTTGTTTTCGCAAGTTTGTCTTATAAAGCCTCTTCCAAGTCGTCAACAGCACTTGCGACCTTGCGAAAGGCTTTACGAACTTGTTCGAGTTTTTTTTCGGCCTGCAAAGCACGTACTTTCCACTCCGATTCCACCTCCAGTGTCGCCTGCTCCGTAGTTAAGCCTAACAACCAGTCAGTGGAGACTCCGCACGATTTTGCGATTGTAACAATGGCGTGATTATTAGGTTCGCGTATCTTTTTGATATACCTGTCCAATGCAGCTTGGTTCAAGCCGACTTTCCGGGCAAACGCCGCCACAGACATATCGCCACAAAGTATCTTAATCCGATCGGATAAATCATTTTCCATAACTACTCCTTTTGGAGTTGACTATCTAATCCAAAAGGAGTAGAATGTCTGCCAGTTGCGCACACAACCTTATAATTGTATCACAAAATCGAGCAAAAAGCAAACGAAAGGAAGCGAGATGAAGAGTGAAAAAGAGAGCGAAAAACGGCCATTTTTCAGGCCAAATGCGAAGTTTCCGGGGGTGAAACTAATTGCCATTGAGTGTGGAGTTTCCCCGTCTCACTTGTGGTATATTCTGAACGGCCAGCGAAATGATCCGTATGGTTTAGCCCAGCAATACCGGCGGCATGCGGCCAAGCTGTTGGCGGCGAAGTAGCTGAATCGAAAGGAGAAACCCATGAGCGAACAAGTTCAAGTGGTGGTGGAGTCGGTCGAGCTAGTAAGATCTAAAGATGCGTCAATTCCAGCGGTATCTAAGAATTTCTTTGAGCGGGTGCTTTTTTTGCAAGGCGACCGTAATATCGCTGATTTCTGCCGTTTCCTCGGCATATCAACACCAGTATACCAACGATGGAAGAATGGATCAGTGCCCCATGCTGAAAATTTGCATGTTATATCCCAGAAGTGCAATGTCTCGATGGATTGGCTTTTGACCGGGAAAGAACCAGAGCAAGATGATTCTGACATGGTCGATATTTTTGCACGAATTGATCAACTCCGAAGCACGTGTGACCTGTCTCTTGCCCAGCTTGCAGATATTTGTGGAGTATCGCCCCAGAATCTGAATCGCTGGAAAAATGGCGGGACGATAATGCCGAAACACCTCAAAAGGATGGCTGAGTATTTTCAGGTGAGCACTGACTATCTGCTGACTGGAAAAAAGCCGATGACAAAGCAACTGCAACAGAAGCAGGATGAGTTTGAAGGAAGAAAACGCATGAGCCAAGAACAAGCTAAGTGGCTCTTTGTCAATAGCGAACAATATCGGTTCGAAACCTATGCGCTGCTGGCTTTTCGATCCACGCAAAAGTCTGAGCGGCATCTACTGACCCTGTTGATGTTGCAATTGCATGGCGCAGCAGATGGCTGCGAGTGGTCGCGCGAGTATGCGAGGACGGTGTTTGATAAACTGATTGCCGATTTGGCGGCTAGTAAATCGAAAGGAAAATGACCATGAAGAAAGCAACACAATACGAACCCGTCCGGCCTGAGTTTATCCGCACGGAAATGATTGCATTGGACAAACTAGAGGCGCATCCGGATGCTGCCGCTTTTTGGGGGTTGCATCGTGAGAAGGATGAGGAAGAGGATAGCGCGGCATTGGTCAATGATATTCGCGAGCATGGCCTGTTGGAACCGCTGATGGTGAGCCTAAAGTTTAGCTCGACGGATGAGTACTGGGTGCTGGATGGTTGTGGGCGTCTAAAGGCTGCGCGGTATGCTGGATTGGAGGTAGTTGCATGTAGCATCTATGAGATCGACATCGACAAAGTCCGCCACATCGCCCTTTCCAAAAACGCTTTTCGCCGCCGTATCACTGCCGGGGAACGAATTATGCGGTACATTGATTTACACTGCGATGCTATTTTGAAAACGTGGAAGGCGGATCAAAACCCAGCCGCCACAGGTGCCCGCGGAAAGCACAATGGGGAGGGTTCGTCACGTGACTACCCCTCCCCGGCAAAGGGTGAGTCACATGACCCAGTCTTTTCGGCGGGCGTAATCGCCGCCCGCCTAGGGTGTTCCCGAAAGGATGTGTCAAAAGGGATTGAGTTGGCGGCTGCAAGGATTGAAGGGGGGCTGCCGAAGCGCTTGACCGATGGACGCACCGTGATTATTCCGGCAGATGATCCAGCGGTGAGCGATCATATCAACCGCACTTACCTAGACGTGATGGGCGGGCGCACGCCAATCCGGCGATGGGCGGCTGCACTCAAGGGACGGTCAGCAACGGAGGGAACCGAGCGTGCCGCCACCGATTATGGCGGAATTGTGCTGAGGGCTGCAACCGCATTGCGCCGCACGTTTGAGGTTGAAGATGATGTCATTTGGTGCCGTGAAATTACCCAGGAAACGCGGGAAAAGATTTTGAAGGAATTGGACGCAGCGCTTCGGTCGGCACCGATGGATGTCTGGAACCTCCTAAAGACGATCATGGAAACAGACGAACTGCAAAAGGCAGGCAAGAGCAAAGGACGCCGCAAATGAAAGATCCGGTTGCAACACTGAATCTGATCCGCACTTGGCAAGGCCACGGGCTGACGCTGGATGAGGCGTTGCGCCGGGTGGATGTCTCGAAAGCCTGGTATCGTCGGTGGACTGAGCGAATAGAAGCGGCTGGATTGCATGGTGCGCAGGAATTACCGCGCGCGGGGCGTCCGCCCAAGGTGGAGCTGAACGATGCCGAGGCGAAGTATTTGGCTGAGGTTTACATCCGCTCGAATCGCGGCAAAGAGGCAGGCAGCATGACAGCCGCGGCGCGTATCGCGGCGAAGGATGAGCAGTCACCGCTTCGCCCGGAAACCCGCCAAGTGATTCTTGGGCTGTCTAATAAACACGCTTTGCCCACCGCGATCAAACGCGCCATGCGTCTGGGCCGTGCGGTGGTGGCGAAGTATCGCAATCCCAAGGCAGGCCAGAATGACGGGATTTACGTACCGGGCTTTTTGCGGATGGTGCAGGATGGTTCCCGCCGCTTGGTGCCGGGCGAGCGGCAGGTGTGGGATGACGCCAGTATCAACTTTGGGTGCTACGTGCCTTGGCCGCAGGGTGGGGATAAGTGCAGTGATAAGTTCGGTGTCCGTTTGGCGCGCTATCAGCTACTGCTGGGGATTGACTGCGCCACCGATTTCTGCGTGGGCTGGTCTTACGTGCGCCGTGCGAATGATGCTTACCGTGCGGCGGACGTAGCTTCGGCCTTGCAGCGCTGCTGGCGGGATATTGGTTACGCCCCTAATGAGTTGGTAGTTGAGGGCGGCGTGTGGCAGAGCGAGCGCGTGAAGGCGTTTGTGAAGGCGGCAGGCGTTTCCTCAATCTCGGCTAAGGGGCGTCCTAACCAAAAGCTGGTGGAGGGTTACTTCAACCGCCTTTGGACGGTTCAGTCCGCGCTAGAGCCGCGCGGGCATGTTGGGCGGTTCCGCGGTGAGCTGGTCAAAGAGACGGCGAACTGGACGGCCTGCCGGGAAGGTGCGCGGGATCCGCGGACGCTGTTTTTATCCCTCAGCGAAACCTTGGAGCTGATTGATAAGAGCGTGCGGTACTTGAATGATGAGGTGATGCAGTCCGCTACTTATGGGCGCTGGGTGCCGTCAGAGGTTTACGGCGCGCAGCTGCACAAAGGTCACCGCTTACCGGATGGTATGGCCGCTTACGCTCTGCCAGTCCGTGAGGTGCGCACGATGCTACGTGGCGGGATGATCGAGGTTAAAACTGAGGCACCGTTTGGGCTGGAAACTAAGCTGCCCTATCAGTTTGCTTGTGAGGAGGGGTATTTGTTTGAGGGTGCGCGGGTCATGGTTGCTTTTGATCCGGCGGAGATCGGCAACGGCGCGCAGCTGACCTTGGCCAAGAAGTTTTGCGAATGGCCGAAGGGGCACGTAATAGCAGAGGCGGCCACGTGTGTTTCTGTGGCGCCGTGCGTCGAGCGCAGCGGTGACGGGTGGCGGGCGTTCTCTACTGATGGCCGAGTGCTGGGTACGGCGGTCAAGAAAGCGTCTGCCGCGCTGATCGGTCGCACGGCGCGCGCTTATGACAAGCGCGGGCGGATTAAGCCGGTCAAGGTGGCGCCCGTGGTGACGCTACCGAAACCGAAGCCGGAGGCTGCGCCCAAGCCGATTGATTGGGCACGCGAGGAAAGCGGCGTTGTTTTGTATTAGCGAAGGGGCTGAACCATGAGAGACGAAGACACAGGGGATCGGGTGGATTTTTCGGCGGGCGTGTTGTTTTTTGTGAGTGTGGCAGGAATGATAATTTTGGCGGTGTTGAGAATCATCGCATGGTTGAAGTAACAGTAACAAACGAAAAGGAGAGAGAGTATGGAACAGAATAAAGAACTGATGGAGTTGGCAACGGTGATGAGCGATTACGCTACCCGTAAGGGCATCGGCATCGCCAAGCTTGTAAAAGAGTATCCAGGACTGGGCAGTGAGAAAACCTTCCGCGATATGAAAGCGGGCAAAACAGCAGGCTATGACGTTGATGCCCAGCTGGCGAACTACCGCGCGGCGGCGGCGTTGATCCAGGCGTTGACGGGCGAGGGTTCGGCCGAAGAGCAGTACGACAACCTGCCGGGCGTGGATGCGGTACGTTTGGCGGCGGTTGGTGCGATGAAGAGCTGGGGCACTGACCGGGTGGTGTTCGTTGACGGTGAAAGCGGATGCGGCAAGACAACCTCGGCGCGGATCCTCTGCGGAAAGTACGGCAAGCGTGTTTTGATGATCGAAGCCAACTGCATGTGGAACGATTCGCCTGCGGCATTGTTGGGGGATCTGCTGGTGGAACTCGGCGAACTGACACCGCCTTTCCGTGGCGTGAGCCGTTTATCGCGCGTCATGGAACTGCTGAAGGTTTCCCGGCGTTGCATCATCATCGATGAGGCACATCATATGGGACCGAAGTGCCTCAACGTGATCAAGACGCTTGTCAACCGCACACCCGGTGAGTTCGTCTTAATTGGCATCCCGGAGATGTGGGCAAAGTTGTACAAAGCCGCTTTCTCTGAGGCGCGTCAGCTGTCGACCAATCGGATCAGCGCACGTGTCAAGCTGGGTTTGGATGTGAAAGATGTTGAAGGCTACTTAAAGAACATCTTCCCGGAGGCCGAAAAGGCAGAGCTGCACGCGGCGGCCAAGATGATCCGCCCGGCTGCACAGAATAACGGCGCCCTGGCGTTTGTTCGGGACGTGTCCAAACAGCTGATCGGCGCGGGGCTGTCGATTCAAGCGGTCTCGCAGGCGGTATCGGATGTGTCCATGCGGCGGACGGCGAAAATCTAGGGAGGTGCTATGATTGACTTTGCTTTACTCCGCGAGAAGATGAGTGCCAAGGATTTGCGGCTGGCTTCACGCTGTATCACGAAGGTGATGCAGCTGATTCGGTCGTCCGGGTGCAAGCCGCCTTCACGCAAAGAACTCCACATGAGCCTGTTGGCCTGTCATGGCTACGGTGCCGCGATTGACTTTGAAAGGCTTTTGGATGCGGATGGCTTCACCCTGCTTCATGATGTGCTGGGGATTGACGATAATATCGAGAAGCAGCCGGAAACGGGACGGCTGCTTAATCACTTCTATCCGCGGACGGCTTGTGGCGATGGCATACTGCTCGATGATAACTCCACACTCTACATGGTGCTGAAACACAAGTGGTATGATCAGATGGAGAGCGGCGAAAAGGACCACGAGTACCGCGAGACTTCGGGCCACTGGAACAAACTGCTGTCTCAAAAGAAGTTCACCAAGGTTTGTTTCGCTCGCGGCTATACCCAGTTTAACCTGAAGTTCAGGATTGTATCAATCAAACGCCACATTTGCAAGAATGACCTTGGCATTACCGATCGTGATGTCTGGGACATTAAACTTGGGATGCGGCTCAAATACTAGGAGATAAGACAATGGCAAAGAAACCTACAAAGACAACAATCAGTACCCGCGAGCAGTTGGAGGGCGTGTTTGGCGAGTACTGTTCAATTCTGATTGAGTACAACAAGCAACAGTTGAGCTTGGAAGAACAGATCACTGAACTTCGTACCAAGTATGAGGCACCTTTGACAGAATTGAAACGCCAAGTCGATGAGCTGTACAATGACATGATGGCTTGGGCGTCGCTGAACCTCGGTGAGTTCGGCGATAAGAAGCGGCTGGATCTGATTCACGGATCCATCGGCTTTCGTTCCGGTACTCCGGCGGTTAAGCAGCTGACGGGCGTCAAGGTTGAGTATACGCTGGGACTGGTGCAGACGGATCCGGATTTGCAGATTTACACCCGCGAGAAGGTCGAGTTAGACAAAGAACGGATCCTTGGTGATTTTCAAGGCGGTAAGTTGACCGTCGAAGATTTACGGAAAGTTGGGCTGCGTATTGAGCGGCAGGAAAGCTTTTATGTCAGCCCAGCCAAAGAGGGAGGAGGTGAATAGAATGCCAGTTAAATGGACGCAACGCAGGAGTACTGCCGTTAAGAGCACGGCGGTTAAACCGCCGAAGGGATTGCCGATTCCTTCGGGCACAGCAGCGGAAACTCCGGCTGAAGAGCCGAAGACGCCCGCAGCGGATAAGCCGAAGAAAACGCGCAAGAAAAAGGGTTAGCATGGAAACCGCCGGGGCGGGTAACACCGCCTCGGATATTTGAAGCCAAGACGAGAGCGAAGTAAGAAGTAATAGGTAATAAGTTGAGAGGCTAACGCGAGTAGGTGGGTGAAGCTCACGCGGAGACGCGGAGGCGCGGAGAGGAAGAGAGGAGTGACGATGAAAAAGGATGACAACAAAGCAGATCAGGCGGTGCGAGGGCAAGGTGATTGCTTTATCACCAACACGCAGAAGCGGGATCTGATCATCGTGGCGCATAAAGCCTATGATGAACAGAAACGGCTGGGGTTGGTGGACGATGAGAGTTTCGACGTGTTCCGCAAAGGCGCGCTGTGGGATGCTTGCCACAAGACCAGCTTTAAGCTGATCAACCAACGTGAGTACTCGAAAGTCCGCATCTACTTTGCCAAGCTGGCCGGGACGGTGGCGGCGCGGGGTGTTCCCGCAAGTCCGGAGGCGATGCAATCCGCCGATGAATGGCGCCGGGCGAACAATGCGCTATCGAACGAAGAGAAGGTTTGGGTGGATGCGTTCGGTGGCGTCGATGGCGTGGCGCGGTACGTTGATTCGTTGTTTGTGAAGATCCACAAGACAACCCGCAAACAAGCAACCGCCAAACAGGTGTGGAGTGTGCTGTTTACTTTACGCAATCGTGGCGGAAAGAAGCGCAAATGATTTTTTTACAGCCGCAATTCACGGCGGTGCAAACCGCAGGGTCATATCCGCGTCCGCAGCGCGATTCTAAAAACAGTGTTTTCGTGCGTTTTAAGATGGGGGGATGGGGAGGGGGGCTATATTTTTATGTCCGCCCTCTTAAAGTCATTTCCCCCTCGTTTCCCGTGGCTTCTCGTGGCTGTTAAGCCGATAACCGACAAGCGGAGGTGCAAGATGAGTAAAAATATCGTTCAACAGACCTTTTGGGATGGCGATGAGGAGGTGAAACCTAAAAAGTCGCCCGATGTGGAAGCGGCCTCAAAAAAGTTCCGAGAGTTGGCCGAGCCGGTGATGGTGCGAATTGCACCGGATAAACTTGTCTGGACGCCTAAGAATGGTCAACAGCCGCCAACCTATACGCTTTGCCGTTGGGTGGAGAAAAAAAACGAAGGCGGCTTTGTACCGATCCCGCTGGGGGGCAAATATATTCGGTTATCGATTAGCCTTTGTACAGAGCTTGGCTTTCGTGATCTCGATCGAGGCCGGAAGTATGAAACATTGAAACGGTTGAACCGTGCCGGTTATATCGAAATGCACCACGTGTCGCCGGGGTGTTGGTTGTTGGAGTTGGACAGTTGGTTCCGTCATCTGGCAGCCTGTGCAGATGATCCGGATTTCTGGGATGAGGATGGCGATGAGCGGCGCCATTACTTAGAGGCCAATGGCATGGGCGGATGGAAGCGGAAGGAATAGGATGAAAAACTTTAATACCAATACTGTGAACAATGACGAATGGCTTACGCCGCCCAGCCTGTTGAAACAGCTTGGTAAGTTTGACTTAGATCCCTGTGTGCCGATTAACAGGCCTTGGGATACGGCTACATATCATTACACCAAAGAAGAGGACGGCCTCGCGCATCCGTGGATTGGGCGCGTGTGGCTGAATCCGCCGTATGACCGTGAAACATTTAACTGGATTAAACGCCTCCGTGAACATTGCCAAACAGGCGGCAGTGGATTGGCATTGATTTTTGCACGGACAGAAACACGTGGCTTTCAAGAGGATATTTTTCAAGCTGGCGCAACCATCTTGTTTATTAAGGGGCGGCTTCGATTTCATTACGTCGACGGCCAACAGGGCAATTCTGCCAATGCGCCATCGTGCCTTGTGGCATTTTCAGAGCAAGAGGCATCTTTACTTCGTCAATTGGAAGCAAGCGGTCTTGGTAAGGTAGGCGTATTCACTGCATAGGAGGCATAAATGTTAGACGTAGTCGATAATGAAGTGGCCATCCGCTATATTCGCGGGAAGGCAGCAATCAATCCGGAAGCATTCGGACAACTGCCAGCGGCGTTGAAGGTGCGCGCTTTCACGGCATCCGGAATTGAGGACTTGCAGGCGTTAGCGCGGATCCGCGATATGATTGCCGAGCTGCCAGCAGGGGGCGATTGGAGCAAAATCAAAAACGGTATTGCCGCTGTGATCGGCGGCGACCAGCAAGGCGCAAAGGCGCGGGCAGAGCTACTTTTGCGTGTCAACGGCTTTCAAGCTTATTCCGCCGGACGGTATTCGCAACAACAGTACATGGCTGTTATTTTTCCGTATTGGCGGTATAGCTGCATGAATGACGATAGGGTGCGTGACGGGCATAAAGAGCTGGACGGCAAGATTGTTCCGGCGGATGATCCGTGGTGGGATACTCACTATCCGCCGTGGGAATGGGGGTGTCGTTGCATGGTTACGCAGCTGACAAAAAGGCAAGCTGAGGGTTTGGGCGGCGTGTGTGACGTGAGTAAACTACCGGGAGCGCCAGCGAAGTCAGGGTATGGCTTTCATCCGAAGAACCTGACGGTGAATCTGGATCAGGTGAAAGAAAAGTATCTGCCTGCGGAGTGGATGTGTTTTTGTGCGGCGATGCGTAAGACGCCGGTGCAGACGTATGGCAACCCTGAACAGACGGCTTGGGATTGGCTGTGGCAGGATTACGACCGGAAGGATCTGGCGGAGGTGAAGGGATTGAAGACCGAACGGCTGATTGCCCGGGATTATGCTACAGGCGATGTGGTTGCCCGCAGCCACGGCACAAATGATTACGTGAGCGAAGGCAACATCTTTGACGTGGCGCGGGCGGCGCAGGTGCGGATGGCGGTGCTGCACAATCATCCGGGCGGCGACCATCTGGTCAGTCCGCAGGATCTGGCGACCACGCTGGCGAATAGCGATGCCTGCCAGCGGCTGACGGTGGTGGGGGAGACGCGGTACAGCGTGGTGGAGGTTTTGGAACCGATCCGCTTGGATGCCGATGAGATGGTACTGCTGTTGGCTCACTTCCGAAAAAACTACCGTGACGCGCTTAAAAAGCTTGAAGATGCGGGTCTCATCCGTTACACTGAAATCAAAAGGACATTTTAGCCATGGACGAACGTATCATTGACCAGGATGAATTTGAGGCGGAGGTCCGCAAGCTGAATCTGCCCACGGATGGCAAGACGCGTCCGACACCGGAGCAGTCAGCCCGCCTGAGCGAATTGATTGACGCAGTGAACCGGTGGCACCGTGAGAACGAGGCACGGGGTCGGCTGATTCCATCTGAGGAACGGTGGCCGCGTATTTTGAAATGGCTGCGGGAGGAATCGGCTGATGAACCTCATTGATGAAGTTTCTCCGGAACTGGCGCGGCTGATCTACAAGCTGCGGGATAAAACACCGATCTTGATTGCGTCTGGAATGGCACTGCAAAGCGAATCGGAGCTGTCTTGGACTGACCCTGTACGCCGCCTTACACCATGGCCGCCGAAGAAAGATGGTTCGGAGGCAACACTCCAAAAAGAGGGTCTGCTGTGTAAGAGCCTTCAACTGGAACCTTTGAGCGTGGATGCAATCGCGGTCGGCACAGACCGCCCGTATGCCTGCGCACAGAATTATGGCTATGAACCACGCAATCTCCCGGCACGGCCTTACTTCCCGGTAGATACGAGTGGCGAAATCGCCCCACAAGCCTTAGATGTAATCCAAGACGCAGTTGAAGCGATGGTGAACCATCTGCTAAAATAACCAACCGTCTTTCAAATTTAAAACGAAGCCGTCCCGTCACTGGGGCGGCTTTTTTTGTCGCTCACACGCCCCGCACCCGCGAGTGGTAAAGCTTGTGTTATGGTAGACTTTTGCCCATGCACAAACAACATCTATTTTCACTGGTTTTGGCGGCGGCGGTGCCCACGGTTTTGGAGCCGGGCAAGCTGCCGAAGCGGATTAAGGTTTTGAACTGGGGCGAAAACCCTAATGCGCGCAAGACGCGGATTTTTATCGGTGACAAGCTTTTGAAAAGTTCCATTGCGCCGGAATATCCTTTCCGAACGGTTCCCTTGGACTTCGAGCATAACACAGTCGAGGGCACGCCCGCCTGGAAAGAAAGCAAAGAGCCGCGTCCGGTGGCGGGTTATGGTCATATTGAGATCGTTCCGGGTGATGGCGTCTATCTGTCCATGGTTAGCTGGACGCCGTTGGGCATTGAGAGCGCCCACAATTATATCGATGTTTCGGCCGCACCTATCGTCGACAAGGCAGGTGAGGCAGTTGGGATCATGTCGGTGGCACTCTGCCGTACGGGCGCAGTGCCGGATATGGAGTTCACGGCGGCGCCGCTGAATGCGTGGCCGCATTTTAACAACAATAAAGGAACATCACACATGGATTACAAATCCAAGTTGATCGCGCTGCTGGGCCTTGCGTCCGATGCAAGCGATGAAGACATTCAGGCTGCGCTTGATGCGGCAGCTAAGACGGCGCCGGACGCAACGGACGCCATTCAGGAAGCCGTTCAGGCGGCAGTAGCACCGTTGTCGGCTGGTCTTGTCAGTTTGCAGGGCGAGCTGCTTAAACGCGATAAGCAAGCGGTCTTGGATGCTGCCAAGGCCGAGGGTAAGGTTGTGGCGCTGTCCGCAACGGCGGTTGGCGAGATGTCGCTGGCATCCCTCCAAGAGCACGTGAAGGCGTTGGCTGTGACCGTGCCGCTGCATGCACGCACGCCGGGCAACGTCAAGGAAACATCTTTGACGGAAGGCATCACGCCGGAGGCGCGTACGATCGCGTTGAGCTGCGGGATGGATCCGGATAAGGTTTGGCCGACGAAAGCCAAGTAAGTCCGGGTAGAAACAAACAAGAAAGGTTTTTATAAATCTATGGATACGAATAAAGCAACGATGGATGCCTTGTTTCAGACATTCAACGCCAAGTTTAATGCCGCAATGGCGCCTGCTGATGAGCGGGTCAATGCAAATGACTTGCTGGTTGAAGATGTGGCTATGCTGGTCCCCTCCGGCGGTGCCGCTACCAATCATGCGTGGCTGAATCAGCTGCCCTCCATGAAGGAATGGGCTGGCGATCGTGTAATCAACACCTTGGAGTTGGGACTGCTGACCGTAGTCAACCGGCCTTTTGAGAGCACGGTTGAGGTGCCGCGTAATGCAATCGAAGATGATGCCTATGGCGTCTACGCGCAGTTGATCGCCAGCATGGGCGCAGCGGCTGCAAAGCTGTGGCTACAACTGACGGTTGGCGCGATGGTTGCCAATGATCTTTGGGCGGACGGCAACAAGTTTTTCTGTTCCGGGCGTAAGTTCGGCAGGAATACGGTCACCAACGCTTCCAAAGCGGCTTTGTCGCAGAGTGCCGTTGAAGCAGCGATGGCAACGATGCGCGGCTGGCAGCTGAATGGCGATCAGACGGCAGGCGTCCGTCCGGTTGTGTTGGTCGTTGGTCCTGCGTTGGAATCGCTGGCCAAGCGGATCTGCGAGGCGACACTGATCAGCGACGGCACCACGAGCGTTTCCAACACTTCCCCTGCCATTAACCTGAAGGTGCGTGTGGCAGAGGATCTGGTCGGCACACACGAAAAGTCGTGGTTTATCGTGGGCGAGAAGAACGGTATCAAGGCCGTCTGCGTCCAAAAGCGCAAAGAGCCGGTGCTGACGCGCCTGGACAAGGACACAGACGCAAACGTCTTCAATGGCAACAAGTTCCTCTACGGGACGGATGCGCGTGGCGAGGCGTTTATGACGCTGCCGTTCCTGGCTTACATGGGCAATCCTGACAAGGATGTGACTGCATGGGTGGATCCTGATGCGGCGTCTGGCGGCGGGACCGGAGGGGAATAATGGACTGGGAAGATCTTCAGGGTGAAATGCCGCGCGAGTCGCTGATTCAAGCATTGGATGATAACGGCGATGGCGAGGCTGATGAGGCGGCTTGGTTTGCGGTGACGCAATCGGCGCGCGAGCGTGTGATCAACGCCTTTGGCGGGGAACCGCCGGAGATGTGGAAGCTGGCTTCTGATTACGCCTTGAAGGTCTTCTGTTTAGAGATTCTGTATCGCCGGAGGGGTTACTCCGGCGATCGGAATCCTTTTTCACAGCAAGCGGCGGCAGCTGAAAAGCGGCTGATCAATTTGGCGGCGGGTGTCGAGCGTCCGGATGGTGAAGCGTCCGGCGGTGATTGTCTCACCACGCCGACAAAAGCAACGCCGAGTAAAGGCGGGTTCATGGCATGAGAGTTAAAGTTTTATTGGAGGCGTTGAAACAGCGCCTAGAGTCTGAAGCGGAACTGAACCGGATGAAGTGTCATATTGCCGCCGATCCGACGGAGCCGTTGACGCGCATTCTGGCGATGAAGGCGGGCGGCGAGATGATTCTGGCTTATGAAGGGCAGGATCGGATTGATACACAGCCTGCCGGAGCTGTGCCGGTGACCACGCGCTTTGCGGTGTGGTTGTATAAGCGGGCACCTTTGGCGGCAGACGCGGGCGCAGCGCAGAAGCTTGGCGATGGTCAAACGTTGTTTGATCTCTGCGAACACATCGAACGGATTTTGACGCACTGGGAGATCCCGAATAATGACAACACGGTGGAGAAACGCAGCTGTTATGAACGCACACAGCAGGCCAGCGCACCGGATGGCACGACATTGGCTTGTTATAAGATCACATTTGTAATTAGGAGAGCATTGGTATGAGCGAGAAAGTTCCATTTTTTACACCGACAGATGTTTTTGGATTGGCGGGCGCGGAGTGGAAACTCCAAACAGG
Organism: Kiritimatiellia bacterium; assembly: GCA_031552845.1. Taxonomy (GTDB): domain Bacteria; phylum Verrucomicrobiota; class Kiritimatiellia; order RFP12; family DVOR01; genus JAVBMC01. The sequence goes on along the minus strand of JAVBMC010000069.1, from coordinate 14,209 downwards.
CGCAAACCCGGCCACAACTGAACAGTTGGCGGTGGCATTGGGTTCGTCTGGTGACGCGATCGCACAGCAGGGTTACGGCAAGGCGGCGTCCGGCAGTTGTGTCTATATCTGCGAAAAGGCCACGGGCAGCTTAGTGCTGCCGAAAGTCGGCATGGTGACCACCACGGGCTGGCATATTGACAGCATTTCCGTAGCGGGTTCGCCCACAGGCTGGCCGACGCTGACGGTCAACGGACACAAGCACATTGCAGGGAACGGCCACACGGCGGGATCCTGCCGTCAATATGCTTCTACGATCAAGTTACCGGCACGGTTCGGAGTGGGCGATCAGATTCCCAGCAACGGCAGCGTACCGGTGTTCGAGCTGGACGATGAAACCGAGCTGGGCATGCGCGGGTACAACTATACGCTGGCCTGCACGCACGTCGACGAACAGGATGGCGAAGGCGGGCACTTGGCAGGCGACAACCACGATGGCGTGGAAACCTTGCAAGTTGACATGACAGGCCATGCGGATCCAGCAACTGATTACACGGTGGCGTCTGACTGGCACGTGGATTCGCTGGGGCTTTCTGATCAGAGTAATACCGCAGCCACGAAGGCGTCTGTCAGCCTCACCAAACATATTTCAGCTGAAGCAGCCGCATGACCTCTCAGCCCAGCCAGCTTTTAGAGGCGACACTCGCGGATCTGCGTGAGCGCGGGATTACGCCGGACACGGCTGACATTCTGCGCTTACATGCCGCCTGTGAGAACGTGTTGCATCCGGATCCGCGCCAACGCCTAGACCTCATTGGCGTTCCGTGTCCGGTGGCCAGCACTGCCGTCTATCTGTGGCCGCTGTCGGTGGGCGCGGCAATCTGGCTGGAAACGTATGCAGAGGTTTGGTGGAAGGCGTCCGACACGTGGATGTTTTGGGCAATCGCGTTTGCCTTGGCACATAGCCGGGAAAACGTGTTTACCACGCTGACCGACAAAGAAGAGGCTTATGAACGGGTTCACGCCTGGGCGCTGGGCGTTACCTGCTCACGGGCAGAGCTGGAAGCGGCGGTGGATTGGGTGCTGGGGCGCAGCGATGCGCCGCCGCCCAGCAAGAAACAGCAAGGCGTAGAAATCCGCGATGCTTGGGTGAAGATCATTGGCGCCATCGAAGTCCAGAGCGGTATTCCAGCGGAGACGTGGCTGTGGAAGAAATCGGCGCGGGCGGTGTTTTCGGCCTATCGTCATTGCTTGGAGATCCGCGCGGGCATCTTTGGCGGCGTCTCGAAGGCTCCGGATGATGACTTAAACGCCGCGCTTGGCGCATTGGCACGCACGAAGAAAGCCATAGTCCAAAAGCATAAGGCAATCCAGAATGGCTAAGAATCTGACATTAAAGGCTATCATCGAGCTAAAAGACAACCTCAGCGCGGGGTTGTCCAAGGCGGCTTCAGGTGTGAAGTCATTCGCTAAAGGCATCTTTAGCAATTTGATGAACATTAAAGCCGGGTTCGAGATGGTACGAGGCGCGGCAACCAAGCTTTATTCCGTGCTGGAAACTTCTCTAAAGTTTGAAACGCAAACGCGGCAGTTCAAGATGCTTGTCGGCGGGATGGAAGAGGCGCGCCGCCACATGCAGATGCTCAAAGAACTTGGCGACACGCCACCGTTTTCGCTGGATGAGTTCGCCGCTGCGTCCAGGGCGATGCTGGTGATGAGTGAAGGCGCGCTGGGTTATAAGAAATCCTTGGAATTGGTCGGCGATGCCGCCGCCGCTACCGGTCAGCCGTTGGAAGGTTTAGCGCATTCAATTGGCCGAGCGTATGGCGTAATCCGCGATGGCGAACCTATTCAACGCGCAACCATGCAGTTGGTCAACATGGGCGTGATCACGCCGGAGGTGGCGGCCAAGTTAGAGGCTATGCAATCGGCGGGCGCTTCCAATATCGAGATCTGGCAAACGCTGGAAAAACAGCTGGGGCGTTTCAACGGTGCAATGAAGGAAACCGAAGAGACGGGCGAAGGCATGATCGGGGCGCTCGGTTCCCAGTGGGACAACGCCAAGCGCACTTTTGGCGATGCGTTTCTTGATCAGGCGAAGGATGGTATTGGCGCACTGACCAAAGCAATTGAGAGCCTTGTTAAGGATGGCACCTTGGCTTTATGGGCAGAAAAGGCGAGCGCAGCCATAGCCGGAATAATCAGCGCCGTCGGAAAACTTCATGGCCTGTTGAATGACGAAGGATCCGGTGCTAAAAAAGACGCATTCGATCGTTCGCGCGGCCAAACCAATTTACTTCAACACGCCTGGAACCTGCCGATGTTAGCAGGCGGGATGCTTAACGGCGTGGTCGGTATGGCGCGAGGGGATGGGTTCAGGGATAGCCGGGATCTGTTTTTGGCGCGCATGGGCACAGGGCGTTTATCAGATGCCGCCGCTCGGCGCTATTCCGGGCGCCACGGCTGGACAAACGATGTGCGCGATGTTTGGGACGAAGTCGACAGCAAATCCAAAGACAAGCACGCCAAACAACAGGCAATGGAGTCCGCTGCCAAAGAGCAGGAAACGCGAGATGCGGAAGTGGCCGAAGAGGAGCGCATTGCCCAGCAGATGGCAGACGGTCAGAAGAAGATTGACGCCAAGCGGGCTGAAGAGGCTAAGAAACTGCTCGAAGAAGAGGAAGCCAAACGTCTGGAAGCCTTGCAGAAAGAAGCGGATGCCCGGCGTGCGCTCGAAGCTCAGTTGGCGGCAGAGCGTCAGAGGTTGCTTGGCATTGAGCTGGATCAGCGGATTACCGGGGTGCGTGAAGAGGTGGCTGCACAAAGCAAAGCGCAGCAGGACGCCCAAGGACGCCTTTCCGCCGCCAAGGCGCAATCCCAGCAGGCGTGGGGCTGGTATAGAAACAAAGACAGCCTAAAGGCACAGCTGGAAGAAGAGAAAGCCAACGCCGATGCGGAAAGACAGTTTGCCAAGGATGCCGCCAGCTTGACACGCCGTGGCGGTTGGCGCGATGCCAAGAATCTTTCCTTGGAAGATGAGGCTGTACGGCGCGTAGTTCTCGCGCGTGAAGAGGAAAAGGCGGCCTCAGCCACTTTGAAGGCCATCGAAGAGAATACCGCTGAGTTAGCCGAGAAGTTTGATGAGCTGATGCGGATGAAAGGAGGCGGCTAGTATGGGCTGGATCAGTAACAAAGCTGATGCGCGCTTCAAAGGTATCCCTCTGCAAAAGGGTGGCGATAAAGTGGAGAAAATGCGCATTACATCCAACGGCACGACAAAGTATCTTTTTGAAAGACAGATCGTCATTGTGACGGAGTACCGTGGATTAACCGAAACATTGGCTATGCAATTGGCAGAGGATTCGGCGTATAATTCAGATTCCAGGACATTCGGCAGTTGGACACCTTTCTCCATCACTTACGTCGGCGTGGTGATCAATGGAAACAAAAAGGCAGCCTCAGCACGGCGTGTGAATGAGGCGGCGGGCTGGACGCTTACTGTCACCGAAACGATAACCACTACCACAACGCAATAATTCATGAGTTTTCATATCAAAGACGATTTCTCTGAACGGGACACAATTTTGGCCGTCCCCGCATCGTGGTTTAATTCCGTTGCCAAGTTTTTAAACACTTTAAGTGTTCGTGGCGGGGTTACTTTAGAAAAACCTCATAATCCTTCGAAACTTGATCCGGTCGTACTTGAGATTCCGGAACAGGTGCCGGTGAGTGATGGCGGCAGTGATATTGAGCTGTCAGATGCACCGCCAAAAGACGTAGCCACCACGGCGACAGCCGGAACATCCGCTACCGCTGCGCGGGCGGATCACGTGCATAAGGGCGTCCAATTATCCAGCGCAACGCCCAAGGATGTTGCCGCTTCGGCAGCCGTCGGAACGGCAACCGATGTTGCACGAGCGGATCACGTTCACAAAGGATCGCCATTAGCGCCTGCTCCGGCTTCAGCACATGCAACACAGCCTGCTTTTTGGGGTGAGTTCTCCGGAGCGTCTGGGGGTGGCAGCGCACCAAGTACATTCAGCTGGGTGGCTTTAGGTGTTAGCGGACATGTCAGCGGACAGGGGTTGTATCTGAATATTGTCTCACGTGTTTATATCGACAATTCCAAAACAACGCCCAATCTTTTGGCGGAACAACGTCGGTTGAGATTTAGTGAAGACGGGCGGTTGTTGAGTGTTTCGACTGCGTATGAGTACATCATCTCGCCAACGATACAGGTTTAACAATGGGATCACTTGGTTTTCGCAGCAGTAAATTGGCATGGCGTAACGGGGCATTGGTATTTAAAGAGCCCGTCTATGAGTGCATTATGTCTAATGCCGGGACGCGCAGCAGCTCTTCCGGGTACCAATCGAATGGCACGGGCTTGTCGACTACGTGGGCGTATATGGCCAGATATGTCTCCGCAACCTCTTCTGTGAAGATTGTTCCGGAGGTTGTCGAGGTTCTCAACAAGACAGGCTTTTCAAATGGCACCCCTGTAGCACGAATCACCAGCGCGCATAGTCATGGTTCAAGTGGATATAATGGCGCCATGCGTAGCGAGAACTATTTCTATCTCCAAGACGGACGGTGCCGGCTCACGCTGCCGGCAGAGGTGTCCACAGTAACCACAGCTAAGTTATGGCTGGGTAATGCCGGACAGATATTCCATACGTTCTTTTTTGAACGGGAAACATCACCGCGATTATATTTGAATATGTTCGACGGTTATTTCGTGGATCTAGTAGGCCCTTACGGACATAGCACGAACTGGATGGACAGGTTGAATAATTCTTGGCTGGGCGTAACTGTCAGCAACGGAATCAATACGTATTCTTTCAGGCTTGACCGTGTCAATCTGGCGTCACTCAACGCACAACAGGGGAATGGTAAAATCGCCGCAGGCATGGGCAATTATACTTTTATGTATAACGGCAAGATTTATCTGAATATGCCCGATATTGTGGTCAACATGTTAAACACGACACGCTATGTTGATGTTAGCGTTGGTTGGTATTGGGAGAATTGCATTATGGGACCTTTTTGCTTGTGCGATCAAATATCAGACGGAATGTCAAATAATGACGTTATTTTGTATTGGACGCAGGAGCAAGCCTGTGCCTCACCTTGGGCGACCATGCACTCTTACGCTTCGATTGCAGGAATGACGGTTTAATATGCAACACAAAGGAAATCCAATGAGACTGCCGCCCCAGAGCTTGGAAGCCGAACGTGGTGTTTTGGGATCCATCTTACTCGATGCCAATCGGGTGATGGATCTATGCCTTGAAAAGGGATTTACCCCAGAAACGTTCTATGTGCCGGCACACGCTGAACTGTTCAAGACCATACAACAGATGATGGCCGGAATGCAGGCAGTCGACCTTGTGACGCTTGTCGAGCGGCTATCTGTCAACGGACGCCTGAACGAAGTGGGCGGCATGCGGTTCCTCGAAGAGCTGATTGATCGTACGCCAACATCGGCACATGCGGAGTACTATATTGACATCGTTCGCCAAAAGCACCTGCTGCGCTCTATCCTATCGGCGGTTCGTAAGACTGAGGGCGAGTGTTACGATGAGGTGGAGAGTGCGGATCTGATTCTTGGGCACGCCGAGCAGGCTTTTCTTGCTTTGGGCGACAATACCGAGGCACGTGTTAGTTGGAGCGGTGCGGTCCGTGAAACGATCACACATGTTGAGAAAATCTTTGGACAGCCCAATGGCCTGATGGGACTACCGACGGGATTAAAGAACCTCGACAAAAAGCTGAAGGGGCTGCGTCCGGCTGAAATGATCGTGCTGGCAGCCCGTCCCTCCCAGGGCAAAACATCTTTGGCGATGAACATTGCCGAATGTGTGGCCTTGGGACGCGATATGGACGGCAACAAGTTTGAGGGTGAACACGATCGGCCTCATGCGGTGGGTGTGTTCAGCGTAGAAATGTCCCAGGGAGCGCTGGCGCAGCGTATGCTTTGCGGGGTTTCCGGCGTAGCGGGTTGGCAGCTGGATGCGGGGCTGGTCAACCAGAATAAGATCATGTACCAGCTATCGCAGGGCGCGGCTACGCTGTCCAAGGCGCCTATCTTTGTGGACGATACAGGCGGCATCGATGTGATGGAAATGCGGGCACGGGCACGCCGTATGAAGAAAAAGCACAACATCGAACTGATTGTGATCGATTACCTTCAGCTGATGAACCATCGTGAGTTTGCACGGCAGGGGCGCCAGATTGAGACGGCGCAGATCTCGGCCAATGTCAAAGCGATGGCTAAAGAGTTGAATATCCCGGTGATTGTGCTGTCGCAGTTGAGCCGTAACTCCGAACAGCACGGCAACAAGACGGGCAAGCCCAAGCTGTCGGATCTGCGCGATTCCGGTGCGATCGAGCAGGATGCCGATGTGGTATTATTGTTGCGCCGTCCGTGCAAGTATCCGGGAGATGAGGAATGCGGGGATGAACTGTTGGCGATTGTCGACGTTGCCAAACAGCGTAACGGCCCAACAGGTGAAATCAGGTTAAACTTTGACGGTGGCCTCACGCGGTTTTTTGATCGCCATGACAGCCACCGCTAACATAAACACAAAACAAAGGAAACACAGATGAAAATGCTGCACATGATGTTGATGGCGTTATGCCTTCTCGGCGGTTGTATCAACTTGCCCGCCCAAACCGTTCCCAAGCTGTCTTGGTCAGTTGAGACTTCGGCACCCAGCGATAAAACGCTGGATCTCCGGCGCGGCGAGGTGATCGACCTTGAATGCAAGCTGACCAGCTATGCGGCACCGATGGATCTAAATGGCTGCACGGTGACGTTACACGCTACCACGAACAATATGCCCGGCGGGCAAAGCTACCAGGTAAGCGGTTCGGTGATTAGGATGGGCGTGGTGGGTGTTCGAGTGAACACGTCACAATGGTTACCAGCAAACTTCACCTCCGGCACTTGGACGCTTGAAGTGGCCGCCACGGATGGATCCGCACGGATCGTCCGGGCATCGGGCCAATTGAAGTTGTCCGGTCTTAACTACCCTTCCACGGCAGTTCCAGTTCCGGTGACCTGGCTGACAGGGTACGCTAAAATGGAAGATGTCCAGGACGCCATAGCGCTCACAGCCAATCAACTGGCTATCCTAGCATCGAGTGTTGACGGCGTACAGTCCAATCTTGGAAGCTTGTCAAACTCTGTATTTGCGGCAGGCTTTGTCACGGCAGAGATAACCAATGGGTTGGCGCGGGCGGCAGAACTCGATGCCTTGGGCGGTGAACTACGAACGGCTCTTACAGATCTAAGTGGATACACACATGGCGCAGTCGACGGGCTATCAACCCAACTAAGCGCTATCCCCGCACAATTGGCACCCTTAGCCAGCACCAACTATGTCAGCACCGCCATTATCGCCGCCAGCGCAGCATCGTCCAAGGCCGCTACCAACGCCGCCACCAGTGTCACCGCTAAGGCGATTGACAAAGCCGAGGCTCGACGTTATTGGGAACAAGGCATAACACCGCCCTGGTGCCTAACTGCATCACCGGTTAATAAACAGGCGTTGTGCGGAGACCAGTTGCCAGATGGTTTACAAATTGATGGTGTGAATTGGGCACTGCTAGAAGCGTTTTATGAAGCTGTCGGTGCAGAGGTGGACTGGGATTATGAGATTACGATTCCGGACATGATTGATGGGCAGCAGGTCGTAGCCATTGGGGACAGTTTTAGTGACCGAATGCCTCCGGATGAGCGGCTGATAAAAAGGTTCCGTGCAAATGTTTTAGCAATTGATGCTGGCGCTTTCGGCGGGATTTGGTCTAACGGAGAGGTCGAAAGCATCTTTGCCGAGGGTGCACAAATTGAATTGCCGAAATGTTTTTGGATAGAACACAAGGCGTTTGCCGGGTTACACACGGATTTATTGGAACTGCCAGCGGTCACCGGGCGATTGGGCGATGATTGCTTCACAGGTGGGCATATTGACGTGTTGCGCGTTTGTGATTTAGATGCCTTCGGCGGGTTTTATGACCCGTCCTTCGAAGGGGTTTATACTTACATTGGGCGCGTTGAGGTAGAAAGAGGTCGGGGAATCGGTGAGCGTCCTTGGGACGAACAGAACGGAAAGTACTATGGAGTGATACCGACCTTCTATGATCCGCCTGTAACCGTAGGGCTTCGAAAACAGATCGTTGAGATTCAAGGCACCATAGCCCCTCTAATAACTCTAAAGGATAGTTTTTTTCTGCGTTCAGGACGGACTGGTGCTACTAGTATGACCGTTTCGACGACGGTAACCAATGTGTGTATATTTCCAACGGATGTGCAGTTCCCGGCACCGGCAGCAAGTTCAGATTGCATCACTTTGACGGGATCCGGGTCAACAGCCTATCTGACTGCCCGAAAGAAAGGATTTTACCGTGTTGACGTTCGCTATACCCTCAGTACTGCAATGTCCACCAATCAGACGCTTAATTTGGAGCTGGTGACTGGTCCAACAACCACGCCAACGACTCGGCTGGCGAATCAAGACGGTGTGCATATCAGTGCCGATCGTAAATGTATTGAGGCGTCTTGGTATGTCGATATGCCTGCATTTACATATTTTCGGCTAAGACAAAGCGGGAGCGTCGGCGAAACGTTATATATTCAGGCGATGCGCTTGGTTGTCGAAAAGCTTTATTAAAACGTACCCATTCCCATCACCCCAAGAACAAAGGCAAAATGTACCCTTTGTTTTTGGGCGATTGCATTAAAACAGACCCTTTACATAATTTTCGTCGTTACAACACCCCCAAGCCTTCCATGTTTCAGTACGATAGCACGTGCTATACAAAACTGCAGCACCCGCTGTCCAAACACGCAGCACCTGCTGCGCAAATGGATAGTACGTGCTGCGCGGTACGATGCTACGTACCATCGGTTAACGCAGTAAATATCTCCTGTTTTTCAACCGAGTGTTGCCGCTGACGGCACTGCATAATACGCTCAAAAAACGCGTATGTTGAAAAAGTACGAGGCACATGGTACAAAAGTCTGACGTGGCTCACACATTTCACATACTGGGTTCACACAAAACTCTTGCCCGGCTCATACAAATATCCGACAAGGCTCACAGAAAATTACCACTCTATTGGCGGAACAATTTAAGTTTAGTGATGAATCTCCCCTGAAAAGAAAGCGCATCTGCCTACATTGCGTGTTTTTATCTCTCCAATCAAATGGGCCATTTTTTAAAGGAATCAACGGCACGCAATAATTAAGGGGTTTCCTCTTCTACGCTTGCTTAACTTAATGGGGAGGTTTATAATACACCTGTTCGTCTGCCTGTCGGTGTTGTTTTTGAGGGGATTGGATGTGAAATCTTTACTTTTTAGCGTTATTCTGATCATGGGTCTTGTTGGCTGTGCCACCAAGCCGGAACTGAAGTGGTATGAACAGATTGATGCGAGGACTGTGACATCTGCTTATTTCTTTGAGTTCACCAACAAAGACCCGCATACAGAGGGTAATACTTTCTGTGCTGGATTTGAGGAGGACGACCCTAATTTTTGTGAGAAAGATTGTCACGTCATCAGAGCCATAAATAAAATTACCGTAAACACAGAACAAGTGCAAGCTTGGGTGGCAGAGATAACTGACCCAAAGAATGTTGCGGATAACTTTCCATTCATCGGTTATCTGGATGGAGGTATTCTATTCTTCAACGGTCGGCAAGAACCGCTGTTCGCTGTTAAAATATTGCGGTTTGATTCATTGGTGCGCTTGCATCCAATTCACATCAACAAAAACGGTGATGTTGTGATGCGCTATGAGGATGACATTTTTGATAACTGGTCGCGTGATAAAACCTTCGTCACCGATATTTATAATTATTTGAAGGCATATCATCCGGAACGGCTTGAGCGAAATGAAGAGTTCTTTAGGCGCGTCAATTTGGATTTTCGAGAAATATTGATTAATGGCGGAGAAGTTTCAGGCTGGGCGAAGTAGTATGGTGTCGGTATTTGGGAGGACAAGACTATGAGAGACTTGTGTTTCTGTTTTCTGTTGATCGTGGGATTGATTGGCTGTGCCACCAAGCCGGAGTTGAAGTGGTATGAGCAGATTGATGCGAGTGCCGTAACCTCAGCTTATTTTTTTGAATTCACCAACAAAGACCCGCATACGGAGGGCAATACATTCTGTGCTGGATTTGAAGCAGAAAAGCAGTCTCCGGATCCGTTTGAAAAGGTGGAAGAAAACGAGGATGCGTCGAAGAAGGAGAACGATGCCGTTGATCCGTTCCGTTCTGATTCTTGCCCGAAGTTTTGCCAAGTCATCAAAGTCAAAGATAAGATTGATGTCAGCGCGGCGCAGGTTCAATCGTGGGTTGAAGGAATAACAGATCCGAAGAATGCCGGACATGATTTTCCTTTCATTGGCACCTTGAGGGATGGAATTATCTTTTTTAACAACCGCCAGAAGCCGGTGTTCGCTTTGGAGATTGTGCTATATGATTCATTGATGACATTGTATTCTGTCCATGTCAATCAGAACGGCGATATTGTCGCACGCTGGGATAAAAGTCTATGGGAGGAGGGTATCGTAAAAGATAAGCCTTTCGTCACCGGTATTTACAACTATTTGAAGGAACATTATCCGGAGCGCCTTGAACGGAATGAGGAGTCCTTTAAGCGAGTCAATAGAGATTTCCGCGAGTTATGGCTCAATGGCAAAGAAGTGCCGGTTGAGACTGAATAGCGTGTGTGCTTGGTCGTGTGTCTGGAGGAGTCATTTGCAAAGGAGGATGAAATGAAAATGCAACAATACGGCAGAAAAAGGAACAGGGCACCGATGTTGTTGGCTGCGTGCGCCTGTGTCTTATTGATGTTGTCGGGATGTGGAGAAGAAGAGATCGATAGTCTGCGGGTTCTTTCTTCAGTAAAAGTCGAGGCGAGTAAGGAGCTGTTTGATAGCCTGCGAAGGGACCATGATATCTTCAACAGTGCTCTTTCTGAAAAGTGTCGATTGATTGCAAGAGAGAAGCTTGACCGTATTAAAGCGGTACCGCCGAAGATGCGTACGTTCCTGCCGAGCGTAGAGGAAATGGAGAGTGCGTATCAACGGGAGATTGATCCCGTCGCGTACTTTTTGAATAACCCGACGAACCGGCAAGATTATTGGATTCATACCCATGCGCTAATATGGGCACAGAACCAACGCGAGTATGATGTCTATCGGCAGATTGCGCAATTGATGCCGACAAATGTGTCGACGACTACTGGTATTCAACAGGTCCCCAAAGAAAGAAAAGAAGAGTGTCTGGAAACCGCAGATCGTTTTGAACAAACATTTCAAGTCTTTAGTTTGAACAAGGGCGAGAAGGTTCGTCTCTTTCGCCGGTTCCCGAGCTTGACCAATGTTCAGATTAATCCCGCGCAAACGCATGTTGCTGAGTGGGTGGAGCGGTTGAGCCATGCAGAGGAGTTGGCAACGGGGGTCGAAATAACTGTGGAGTCGTATCGTAGTAAAAGGGAAGCCAATGAATTGATCGTGAAGGAAATCGCAAGCGGTCAGATGGCTTTGCGCGTTAGTAATTTGGAGAGCGCGGAAATCCTTTGGTCGCCGACTGGGCGTTATTTGGCTGTTGAGGGGTTCAGGATGATCTGGAACGACATTTTAAAGGGTAGATCTGTGCAGGAGTTGTCTGAGAAGGAGCAGCGTAAGCTATGGTGCATGGAAGGGCAGGCGTACTTTCTTGATTTGAAGTATCCGGGGACTGTTATCAAGTTGACTGATGAACTGCCGGCGTTGGGGCTTTACGTTGATAAACCGGAGCTTGTCAGATGTACGCCTTACAAATGGGTGTCCGATAATGAGGTTGAGATTTCATATGGATTTGAAAATGATGGTACGCGCCTTAATAAAGAACTGCGGGTTATCTTTGATGAAGAGGTGAAGCCTAATCAAACCAAGCCCAGTGTTCGTTTCGAGATTAAGCCCGAGGAGAAATTTGAACCATGGGAGGAGGAATGATATGAAAGTCAAAACGCGGAGGGATGCGGAGCGGTTGTTGGCGGCAAACGTATTCTTGACCGTGCAGATGACGGATCTTTGTGCGAGGGGCGAGAATGAATTGAAGTTTGAGTCGCCGGAAGCCCGTAAGCGGTTTGTGATGGCATTGGCGCATATCGCAGGAATGTTGTGCTTTGAGATCGACATGCCGCTTTCTGCACAATATCCGGAGCTGGAAGCGCCGGAGCCGTTGAAAGATTCAGAAGGGGCGACATGCACGATATGACGTTAATTCGTGTGGCATCGCCGGCGGTGGCGTGGCAGCTGCTGGCGGAATTGGTGTATATCGATAACCGCTTGATGAGCTTGCTGTGGCCGGAGTTTTTGTCGCGGCGTTCACGTGCGTTGGGCGTTGAGTTGTATCGGGTTCAGGATGCGTTGTTGTTGAGGATTCTGTCGGAGATCGAAAAGCAGTATCCGGAATCAATTCCACCGATTCTGCGTTATTATAAGTCCAGTGAGCGCCCGAAGCATAAGCAAGAGGTATTAAACAGGTTAGAGGAGAGTGATATGAGTGACAGCAATCAGGCTCAAGGGAAGGACGTTGGACTTGGATTGACATCGGAGCAGGATGCCTTGAAGGTGTTGGAAATGTTGAGCTATGTTGAGATGTGGCTGGCGGATTTGAAAAGCAATGAGAGCGGGATTGCCTTTGAGTCGAAAAAAGATCTCGAACACTTCCACGCGGTCTTGGACAAAGCATCCGGCATGCTCCAGCAAAACATCCGAGAACCGCTGTTGAAAGATCATCCTGCGCTTAGCTTGAAGTAAGGGCGTACTTCTAATAATTTATTTCGATGACGAATTTGAATAAAACTCACGCTGAGGCACGGAGAGCAACTGATACGGTTGTTGGGTAGGGGATGAAAGGTGCCTGCGGCACTTTCGCCGAAGCCGCCTAGTGGGGTAATAGTTGTGGTTATATTGTAGGCAGTTGTATGGAGTCGGTCAATGGATAAGCATACTGATAATGATTTTGTTTGGATGACGCCTGAGGAGTTTTTCGTGCCTTTGCGTGCGAAGCAAAAGATTGCGTTGAGATTGATGGGCGTGTGTTTTGGTGCGGCAATGTTGCACACGGTCTTCATGAGGACGTTTAAAGATGTACAGTTTGCTGAGAATATATGGACGCTCGTCATGGCTCCTCCGGGGATTCTAGCATTTTTTATCCTTGTGCGTGTTTATCTTATAGTCAAGCGTTCGTGTCTCTGTCCGCATTGTGGGAAGAGCTTAAGCTATCTACTGTTTGCTCCTGGTTACGCGACGTTTCCGGGCGGGTACTATCTTCTGCCCGAAAAGCCGCCTGCACGTATGACATGTTGCCCGTATTGCAAGTTTAGTATAAGTCAGTTTCGCGTGCCGTTGCCCCGTAACAAAAGGACTCTACGATGAATAGCGAAGTAAAGGTTGGGTGTTTCATTGTCGTTTCAGTGTTATTGTCGGCGGTTGTTTTTATTGTCGGCTACAATATTCAGTTTTGCCGTCACTGGAAGCAAACCATCAGCCAATGGGATGAGTTTGATGGCATTCCGTTAATGCCGCCGTTTGTGTCGTGTGCCGATGAGTCCTCCGTAAGTAATCGCTTGGTTCAAATGGGCTATGCGCCTTGGAGCAGTCTTGAGCGTGAGGTCGATGAGAGTGGTTTTAATGTGACCAGTGTTTGGGCAATGGTGGAGGGGTATAAGCTGGAAGAGTCGGTTGGCAAGCTGGAAGTCCGCTTTCTCAAGGATAAGCTGGTTGAGCAATGGTTTGTTCCCTATGAATCGCCTTCAGACAAGGAAAGCGGACGTGCTGTTCAAGAGTGGATTGATGAACGTATAATGACAAAGGAAGTCAAGCTACGGTTTTATTAACAATGTTTGGGTTAGACCATGGATAAGCATACTGATGGTTCATTGCAATAAATGATTTCACTTTCAGGCGACTTTTTGCAAAGCGGCATTCCAGCGCTCAAGAGCGCTTTGCCCGTCAAAAAGTTTGCGGGGAAGCCGGTTGATGAAGGCGACGCCTTCAGCGAGTTCACGGTGGGGCACGAGGCTTAATCGGCTGCCTTTGGGAGCAAAGCGGCGGATGAGGCGGTGGTTGTTTTCGTTACTGCCGCGTTCCCAGGAGCTGTAGGGGTGGGCGTAATAGATCATGGCACCTGGCGTATGACGGCGCAGGAGTTTGAGCATGCCGTTGACA